>JBIIEL010000017.1:0-43202 GCA_044237845.1 Rickettsiales bacterium
AACGAATCACTGAAGCCACTATAGCAGATTTTTGAGTCTTGATTGTGACAGTTTTGTGAAGATTTGGCTGGGTAGGGTATTTTTAGGTCGCAGCTTAACCCCATCCTTATACTTGCATTCAGCAAAAATGGCGCTATGAATTGGTTGAACATATTGCCAACAAGTCTTCGCTAACTAAGGGAGAGTCTTATGTCGCGTGCGAATGTGAAGGACAAGCGCAAGGCGCAGCTGATTGCGGCGGCGCTGGAATCCATCGCCAAACGGGGGCTGATGGAAACGACCATTACCCATATTTCAAAGGGCGCGGGCATGAGCCGCGGCATCATCAATTTCTACTTCACCAGTAAAGAAATGATGATGCGTGAAACGCTCAAAACCCTCATCGACGAATACGAAACCGAGTGGGGCGAGGCGCTCGCCCGCGTGGGTGGGGAGGACGGCCGCAGCCGCCTCGCGGCGCTGATCGCGGTGCATTTTGATAAGAAACTCTGCTCGGCGCGGCGGTTGAATGTGATGTCTGGCTTCTGGGGGCATGCGGCGACGCAAGCAGCCTATCGCAGCCAGCTCGAGGCGGCGGATGCGAAGATTGAAAACGCGCTGACCTCCGCACTGGCGCAGATGCTGGGCGGATCGCTCGACGAAGCGAAGAACGCGGCGACGCAGCTGCACGCACTCATCCGCGGCCTGTGGCTGAACTTCATGCTGAACCCGAAAGACGTGGCGCGCGAGGCGCTGGCGGCGCATTGCACCAGCTTCATCGACCGCCTGACGGGGGCTCCGGTGCGCATTGTGCGCGACCATCTCATCGCCCGCCCGGCAACGGAACGCGCGGTGAAGCCCGAGGCCAAACCCGCTCCCGCGCGCAAAGCCAAGGCCAAAGAGCCGCAGCAGCTGGATATTGAGGATTTGTTTGGCAAGAGAGGGTAGCGCTTAGCGCTCGTTCTCGGACGATTGCTTCTTGGCAATCTCTTTCATTGTGTGGCGATTGGCCATGCTGTTTAGGAACATTGACGTCCCCGCAAAACCGATAACGGTGCTGGCTACGGCGCTGAATACGACAGGCATACGCGTATGTTCGCTCAAGGTTTCAAAGCGCTTAAGTGTTTCCGTGGTGTTATCCTTAAAAAAATTCGCTTTCTTATCAACGCCTGCGAAATGATCGCCGATTCTGGCAGTTTCTTCAAAAAGGGCGTCTTTTGCATCCTCCAAAGATTTTCTAAACTGTGATGTGGTAATCGTATTTGCATTCCGTGCGTTTTTAATGCGCTCGATTTCTACTTCGTATGTTTTGCTGCGGTATTTGGTGATTTCTGGGAAGCTGGAGATGTTATTATTAAACTCCGTGCGCACATCGGTCACGAACTTAGCCGCGCCTGCGCCTGCACCAACAAGCGTTGCCGCCACCCATTTGATGCTTCCAGCGAAGATCGATTTTTTCTCTGTGGGTTCAGTCGTCATGTGTTCCGTTCAGGGTTCTCCATACCCCCACTCTAGGGGAGAATGATGACAGTTTGATGACAAAAACGAAAATAATTGCGTTTTGTATTACTTTTTTAGGCAGCGGCTTTGTGGCCAAGCCACGCGGCCAAATCCGCCAGGGCGCGGCTGGTGTAAGCATTGGGGCGCATATCCTTCTTCACCCGGCCTTCAAGCGGTTGAAATAGGCCAAAATTGACGTTCATCGGCTGGAAGGTGGCGGCATTCGCTCCGCCGGTGACATGGTTGAGGAGTGCTCCGAGTGCCGTGGTGGCGGGGGGCAGGTTGGGCGCTTGGTTCAGCAGCTCCTCCGCCGCGAATCGCCCAGCCATTAGCCCGCAGGCGGCGGATTCGACATAGCCCTCCACCCCCGTAATCTGCCCGGCGAAGCGAATATGTGGTGCCGACTTGAGGCGTAGGCTGTCATCCAGAAGAATGGGCGAGTTGATAAAAGTATTGCGGTGAATGCCACCAAGGCGCGCAAATTCAGCGTTCTCGAGCCCCGGGATCATGCGGAACACGCGCTGCTGCGCGCCGTAGGTCATTTTGGTTTGGAAGCCGACGAGGTTATAGAGCGTGCCGAGTTTGTTGTCCTGCCGCAGCTGCACGATGGCGTAGGGCTTTTCCGTGGGGTTGTGTGGGTTGGTGAGGCCAACTGGCTTCATCGGCCCGAAAGAAAGCGTCTGGCGGCCACGCTCGGCCATTACCTCGATCGGCAGGCAGCCTTCAAAATAGGGGGTGTCTTTTTCCCAGTCTTTGAACTCGGTTTTTTCGCCCGCGATGAGTGCGTCGATAAAGGCATCGTATTCCGCCTTGTTCATCGGGCAGTTGATATAGTCTTTCCCTGTGCCGCCGGGGCCGACCTTGTCGTAGCGCGATTGGAACCATGCCTTGCTCATATCCACCGATTCGCGGGTGACGATGGGGGCGATGGCATCGAAGAAGGCGAGATATTCCTGCCCCGTATGGGCGAGGATGGAGTCGGTGAGGCTGGCGGAGGTGAGGGGGCCGGTGGCCACGATCCATAGCCCCTCTTCTTTCGCTGGTAGCGCCGCTACCTCGGTGCGGTCGAAGGTGATGTTGGGGTGGGCTTCGAGCGCGGCGGTGACGGCGGCGGCGAACAGGTCACGATCCATGGCGAGCGCCCCTCCGGCGGGGACTTTATTGGCATCCGCACAACGCATAATGAGCGAGCCCATGCGGCGCATTTCCTCGTGCAGCAGGCCGACGGCGTTGCGTTCGTGATCGTCGGAACGGAAGGAGTTGGAGCAGACGAGCTCGGCCGAATAACCCGTATGGTGCGCGTGGGTTTTGACGACCGGGCGCATTTCGTGCAGAACCACTTTCACGCCGCGCTCGGCGGCTTGCCAGGCGGCTTCGGAGCCTGCGAGGCCAGAGCCAATGATGTGTAACGGTTGGGTCATTTTTCCTCGTCATTCCCCGAATTTTGCTTCAGCAAAATTATAGGGGAATCTATCTTTTTAAGAAGGTGGATCGCCCTATAGTTTCCCCCAAGAGTAAACTCGGGCGATGACGGTTAACCCGCTTTGCTCAAAATATCCAGCGCTTCCTTGTGGCGCTCGGCATCACCCGCGGCGAGGACATTGGCATAGTTGCTGAGGGTGATGGGGGCGCCGTCCCACCCGGTAATGACGCCGCCTGCCGCTTCGATGATGGGCACGAGGGCGAGGATATCGTAGGGTTTGAGGCCCGCATCGACCACTAAATCGCGCTCGCCACGCGCCAGCATGCCGTAGGCATAGCAGTCACCATCGGCGATGACGGTTTTGCATTGCTCGGCCAGCGCGGCAAAGCGCACGGCTTGCGGCGCGGTGAAATAGCGCGCGCTGGTGGTGGAGATTTCGGCGGCGGAAAGCGAGGGGCAGGGGCGGGTTTTGAGGCTGCTTTCGCCGCGCGCAGCCGCCCAGCGCTCGCCGGTGATGGGTAGGTCGAGAAGCCCGAGGATGGGTACGCCGTCTTCGCACAGGGCAATCAAGGTTCCCCACTCTTTGCCTCCCGCAAGAAAAGCGCGCGTGCCGTCGATGGGGTCGATGACCCATGTGTACACTTTGTCATTCCCGCGAAAGCGGGAATCTCCTTCAGGCGAGGAGATCCCTGCTTTCGCAGGGATGACAAGAGAAGAACCAAACTCCTCCCCGTAAATACCATGCTCGGGGTAGTGTTGCGTGATAAGGGCGCGGATGACGGTCTCGGCCGCGCAGTCGGCGATGGAGACGGGCGAGTTGTCGGCTTTTGTTTCAACATCCACCGCCACGCCGAAATAGGGGCGAATAGCCGCGCCAGACGCATCGGCCAGTGCATGGGCGAAGGTGAGAAGATCTGCGGTGTTATCCACCAAACGCCGGAATCCCCGTAATCGCGCGGCCGAGGATGAGGGCGTGGATGTCGTGCGTGCCTTCGTAGGTGTTGACCGCCTCGAGGTTCATGGCGTGCCGGATAACGTGGTATTCATCCGCAATGCCGTTGCCGCCGAGCATATCGCGCGCGGTCCGCGCAATCTCCAGCGATTTGCCGCAGCTATTGCGCTTCACGAAGGAAATCATCTCCGGCGCGTATTCGTCCGTATCGAGCAGTCGGCCGACGCGCAGCGCGGCATGGGCAGCGAGGTTGATCTCTACCATCATATCCGCGAGTTTTTTCTGCACGAGCTGCGTGGCAGCGAGTGGACGGTTGAACTGCTGGCGGTTCAGCGTGTAGTCGCGCGCGATTTCGAAGCAGGCCTGCGCCGCCCCTGTCGCGCCCCAGGCGATGCCGTAGCGCGCCTTGTTGAGGCAGGAGAACGGCCCTTTAAGGCCGGTGACGTTGAGCAGGCGCTCTTCCGGCACGAACACGTCATCCAGCATGATCATGCCGGTGGTGCTTGCGCGGAGGCTCATTTTTCCTTCGATTTTCGGCGTGGTCAGGTTGCCTTTGTCACCGCGCTCCACAATGAAGCCTTTGATCTGCCCGTCGAGCTTCGCCCAGACGATCATCACATCCGCAATCGGTGAGTTGGTGATCCAGGTTTTGCTGCCGCTGAGTTTATAGCCGCCATCGACCTTCACCGCGCGGGTTTTCATGCCGGCGGGGTCAGACCCTGCGTCTGGCTCGGTGAGGCCGAAGCAGCCCACCAGCTCGCCGGTGGCGAGGCGTGGCAGATATTTCTCTTTCATCGCGTCGCTGGCGAACGTGTAAATCGGGTGCATAACGAGCGACGACTGCACCGACAACGCCGAGCGGTAGCCGGAATCCACCCACTCCACCTCGCGCGCGACGAGGCCGTAGGCGACGTGGCTGACACCTGCGCAGCCATAGCCCTGAATGGTGGAGCCAAGCAGCCCCTGTGCGCCCATCTCGCGCATAATCTCGCGGTCGAACACTTCGTGGCGGTTGGCTTCTATAATTCCCGGGAGCAGGCGGCTGCGGGCGAAGCCGCGCGCCGCGTCGCGCACGAGGCGCTCTTCATCGGTCAGCTGGCCATCGAGGTTGAGGGGGTCTTCCCAGTTCAGTTCTTTCAGCATTATTAGCTCCGCACGCGTGTGTTTCTACGCGGAGTTCATAGCCTGAACCGGGGGGATTAGACAATCAAATTGATGATGCTGCCGCGCGCCCAGCGGATGCCGCGGGAAAGCGCGGTGAGGGCTTGGTCGACGAGGGACTTGATGGCATCGTTATTCGGCACGACGTTGAGTTTCGCCCGCATCTGCGTGGTGGTGCCTTTGACCGGAGCAATGGGTGTGAGCTCGCTGACGCCGCCCGCGCGCTCGGCCTCGCGCTGCTTACGCACACGCTCCGCCGCACGGGTTAATGAATTGCTACCAATTTTCGTATCGCTCATGGGGGCAGTATAGCAGATTTTTTGCGTTTGTCATGCCGTCTTCATGACGGCATCCGCGCATTTTTTCTTTTGGGCGCAGACCCCGGCATAAAGCCGGGGTGACAGGCTTTCCGCTACATCCCAGCCGCGAGCATGGCGTTGCTGGTGCCGCTGAGCCATTGGCTGACGCGGGTAATCTGATCTGGCGTCATTAGCGCGGGGGCGTGGCCAACGCCCGCGATGGTGATGCTCTCGGCGCGGGTGTTCTTCCGCCGCATGGCGTGCACGGTGTCGTCGCTTAGAATGTCGGATTCCGCCCCGCGAATGATGAGGGTCGGCACATCCACATCGTCCCACAGATCGGTGAGGTTGATATCGTTGATCTCGGTATAGTTGTTGGTCGCGGCAGCCAGCGGTGCGGCGATGGCTGGATCGCAGGCGAGGCGCAATGTGCCATCGGTGCTGGTGAGCAGCGAGCTTTCCACAAAGCGTTGCCATAGTGCTGGGTCGGTAATGCCAAACGGTTTGAAGGTAGTGGCGAGGTAGGCGTCTGCCTCCGCGCGGCTCGCAAACTGCGTGGGCATGCTGTGCACATAGGTGTAAATGCGGGTGAGCGCCTCGCGGTCGAGTACGATGCCGATATCGTTGAGCACCAGTTTTTTGATGCGGTCGCGCGTCGATGCCGCGATCATCATGCCGATGATGCCGCCCATACTGGTGCCAATCCACTCCACCCCGCGCAGATGGAAATTATCCATAATCGCGAGGCAATCGGCGACATAGCTGGCATAGTTATAGCCCATCGGGTCAGCCAGCCAGGCGCTTTCACCGCGCCCCGCCATGTTGAGCGAGAACACGCGGCAGCCCTGGTTTGCCAGCGCTTCGGCCAGAATATCGAAATCATGCGCGTTGCGACTGAGGCCATGCACACAGATGACATTGCGCGTGGCGTTCACATCACCGTAATCGTAGAAGACCAACTCGTGCGTGCCCGCCGTGCCGATGGTGTTTTTTGCTGGAAATGTGTGGCGACGGGGCTGCATTAAATGCGGATCAAGCAGCGCTCAACATCCAGCCCGCTCATGGGGATTTCGGTCGGGCGGCCTTCCAGCGTGTCGGCCAGCAGGCGGGCGGAACCGGCGCATTGCGTCCACCCCAGCGTGCCATGACCGGAGTTGACGAACAGGTTGGAAAGCGGTGTGCCGCCGATGATCGGTGGGCCATCCGGCGTGGAGGGGCGCAGGCATGCCCACTCGGTGAGGTTCTCCAGCGGCGCTTTGGGGAACAGCTTCTGCATGCCCTTGATGAGCGGCGCGATGCGCACGGGGCGCACAGCCTCGTTATACCGGTCGAACTCCGCCGTGCCGGCGACGCGCATGCGGTTGCCGAGCAGCGAGTAAACTTGCTTCGCCGCGTCGTCCGTAATGCTGACGCTGGGGCAGAATTCCGAGGCGTCGAACGAAATGCTGTAGCCCTTCATTGGGTAGATCGGCACGTAAAGCCCGACTTGACGCAGATAGACCGAGCTATGCGAACCCATCGACATCACGTAGCGGTCGAAGCCGGAGAGGAATTCCGGTTTCTCACCTTCAAGCTCGATATGCGAAATGGCGCCGCCGCTTTTATGAATGCGACGCACGCTGCGGCCATAGAGGAATTTCACGTTATATTTCTCGGCACAGAGCGCGGCGAGGTTTTTGGTGAAGAGGTGAATATCGCCGGATTCATCGATCGGCGCGTGGATGCCGCCGACGACGTTCATGGTGGTATTGGCCAGTGTGGGCTCTAACGCGAAGGCTTGCTCGCGCGTTAGTACATTCTCTTCACAGCCCAGCGAATGCTGGTATTCGGCTTGCTTTTTCGCGTGGTCGAACGAAGGTTGGTCGGAATAGACATGCAGGATGCCTTTGCTGAGATGGTGGAACTCCACTTTCGTTTCCGCCAGTAAATCCGCCATTTTCTTTTTGCTATAGAGGCCGAGGCGCAGCATCACCTCGCTGTGGCGGCGCGCGTAGGACGGCAAACAGTTGCGCAGGAACAAAATGCCCCAGCGGATCATATGTGGGTCGGCGGAGGGGCGCAGCACCAGCGGTGCATCTTCCTGAAACATCCATTTCCAGAGTTTGGGGAACACACCGGGGTTCGCCCACGGCTCCGCATGCGCGTAGGAAAGCTGGCCGCCATTGGCGAAGGAGCATTCGCGCGCAGCCTCAGGCTGGCGGTCGATCACGGTGACCTCGTGCCCGCGCTTGGCGAGTTCATAGGCCGTGGTGACACCCAAAACGCCGGAACCGAGAACGCAGATTTTCATAGTCACTCCCTCAATGCGCTCGCACGTTAGCACGTAACGCCATTTTGACAACCTGACCTAAGTCAATTCGTGCGGGGTGTGGATAGTTCGGGCTATTTCAGCTTCTTCGCGGCTTCCAGCACCTCGGCGGCGTGGCCGGTGACGGAGACTTTTGGCCAGCTGCGGGCAACTTTGCCGGATTTGTCGATGAGGAAGGTACTGCGCACGATGCCCATGTAGGTTTTGCCATACATGCTTTTTTCGCCCCAGACGCCGAAGGCTTCGGCGATGCCGGTTTCCGCATCGCTCGCCAGTGCGAAGGGGAGGTCGTATTTTGCGCGGAATTTGTCGTGGCTTTTCATCGGGTCTTTGCTGATGCCGATGATGACCGTGTCGGCTTTCTCGAACGCTGTGGCAAGGCTGACGAAGTCCTTCGCCTCGGTGGTGCAGCCGGGTGTGTCGTCCTTCGTGTAGAAATACAGCACGACGTTTTTCTTGCCCTTGAAGCTCGCGAGGTCGAGGGTTTTATCGCCCGTGAGCATGAGGCTGCATGCGGGCGCAGCGCTACCTTCGGCGGGGGTGGTGGTTTTTGGGGAAGTGGCTTGTTTTGCAACGGCGGTCATGTGGAGCTCCTCAGGTGAATACGAGCGAAGTTAATCTAGAGATGTTCTTTTTAGAAGCGGTATCTGGCGTGTAACGTAAAAACTGTTGCAGTAGCCATGTGGAGTCCAGTAGATGTGCTAGGAATCTATTGGGAATTGGAGTCTATATGAGCGAAGTCAATCAAAGTAAAATTGCGATGTTTAAAGCGGCGATTGCATTAACGTGGGCGGATTCGCAGGTAAGCACTGCAGAACGGGAGAAGCTGACGACCTATATTAATGCCAACACACATTTATCCGATTCTCAGCGGAAAGATTTGATTCAAAGCATGGATCAAAAAGTTCATGTAGATGCGGTCTGGAATGATATTAAGCCCGAAGATAAGGCGCATCTTTTAAATATTGCTACAGAAATCTTTGCAGCAGATGGTGTTTATTGCTCTGACGAGAAAGCACTCTATGAAAGAATTTTTCACAGTCACTTGAGTAGTCTGGATGTCGAAAAGCTAAAAAAAGAGGCTGTTGAATGGGGCGAGACTAACCGCGCAAACATCATCAAAGAAGAAGCTGAATATATCGAGGCATTGAAGAAAGATAGCATCCCCGGAATTTCAAAAATTGAAATACTAATATACAAGATTGAAAAGAGATTGGGCTACTAACTCCACTCCCCATTCGCCATGGAGGCAAAGGCGTGGCGCACCTGTTCTTCATGGTGGAGGAGGGTGGCTTTTAGGGTGTCGAAACTTGTCTCACGCATGCTGGCGGTGAGCAGGTCTTTGAGGCCGGGCGCGGCGTCATCCGCAATAGCGCCCCCCGTGGCAGAGAGGCGCAGCAGGCTCATCAGCGCAGTTTGGAACTGCTTCGCGTCGACGAGTGCGGCGGTAGTATGCTCGGGAAGCAACTGGTTGGCGCGAGCATTTTCAAACACGGCCAGCGCCTCCCGATGCCAGAGTGTGGGGTGCGCGGCAGCGTAGCGTAGCACCAGATATTGCGCCATGAAATCGAGATCGACCATGCCGCCACGCATATGCTTGAGCGCCCACGGGTTGCTGGTCGGGAATTCCTTGGCGATACGCGCGCGCATGTCGGTGACATCGGCGAGAAGGCTTACAGCATCGCGCGGTTTGAGTACCTGTTCGCGGATGGTTTTTTCTACTTGTTCGGCAAAAGCGGGCTGATTGGTGGCCACCACGCGGGCACGGGTGAGTGCCATGAATTCATAGGTCCACGCGCTGTTGGTGAAGTAGGCGTCGAACGCGGCGAGGCTGGTGGCGAGGGGTCCATCCGACCCGCCGGGGCGCAGGCGGGTGTCGACTTCGTAGAGACGCCCCTCACGCGTGAGCAGCGTGAGCGCGCTGATGAGGCGCTGGCTGATGCGGATGAGGTGCGTGCGGATTTCAGAGGCGGCATCTCCGTCATCGTCGTAGAGAAACACAATGTCGAGGTCGGAGCCGAAGGTCATCTCGCGCCCGCCGAGTTTGCCAAGCGCAACCACGGCGAAGGGAGTGTTCGTCACGATGGGGTGGGTGGCCGCATATTCCGCCCAGACCTCCTGCATCGTCGATTGCAGGATGATTTCCGCAACGTCGGAAAGAAACGCGCCGACACGCTGCGCGCTGGCGATTTGCTTGAGCAAATGCACGCCCGCTTGAAAGCGCTTCTCGTTATTGAAGCTGCGCAGATAAATCATTTTCTGCTCGAAGCTGTGCGAGAAGCGCAGGCGCTCCGTGAGGATATTCTCGAGCGCTTCTTTGCTCGGCAGAGCGCTGAAGAAATCTGCCTCGAGTACGCCGTCGAGTAGTGAGGGGTTGTTGCTGAGTGTCTCCCCAAGGGCAGGCGCTGAGCCAAGGATATCCGCCAGCAGTGTGAGCATTTCGGGATAGGCCAGAAAGAGCGAGAAAATCTGCGCGCCGGAGGGGAGGCGGTCGATGAAATCGTCGAAATGGCAGAAGGCGGCGTCGGGGTTGGCAGTCTTACCAAGCGCCGTGAGCAGCGCGGGCACTAGCTCGGTGAGCACCTGGCGCGAACGCTTGCTGCGCGTGGAGCGGCGGCTGCCGCGATGCCAGCCTTGAATGATATCGGAGATGCGTTGCGGCTCGCGGTAGCCAAGGCTTTCGAGCGTGACGAGCGTATCCGGGTCGGCCTCTACCCCTGTAAAAACGAGGTTGCCATCCACCGCGAGTGGTGCGGCATCCATCATCGAATCGGCGTAGATATGGTGCACCGTGTTGAGTGTGGTGAGGCAGGTTTCGGTGAAATCATCGACGCTGCTATGACCGCAGAAAATTGCGACTTCGCGCATCGTTTCGTCGTCTTTCGGCAGGCTGTGGGTCTGCTCGTCGTTATGCATTTGCAGGCGATGCTCGATATGGCGCAAACGCAGATAGGCGGCGTGCATGGCGTCGCGGGCCTCCGCCGTAATAAGGTCATACTCTGTGAGTGCTGCGAGGGTTTCGAGCGTACTGTTGACCCGTAGCTCTGGAATGCGCCCACCCCACACGAGCTGCTGCGTTTGCACGAAAAACTCCACCTCGCGGATGCCACCCATGCCGGTTTTAATGTTATGACCGGGGAGCGAAATTTCTTTGTCGGCGCTTACATTCATCTGGCGCTTGATGGAATGAATGTCGGCAATCGCTGCAAAATCGAGTGTTTTGCGCCAGATGAACGGCACTAAATCCTGCATATAGCGTGTGCTGGCTGCTGCATCTCCCGCGATGGGGCGGGCTTTGATCATCGCCGCGCGTTCCCAGTTCTGGCCAACGGTTTCGTAATAGGTGAGGGCGGCGGCAGTGCTGACAGCGAGCGGGGTCGACATGGGGTCTGGCCTCAGGCGCAGGTCGGTGCGGAAGACGTAGCCCTCATGCGTGCGTTCCTCGAGCAGCGCGACGAGGTCGCCCGCAAGTTTTGTCATGAATTGCTGCGCGTTGCGCGCACCTGTGTAAGGCAGGGTTTCTTTTTCAAACAGCACAATCAGGTCGATATCGCTGGAGTAATTGAGTTCATATGCACCCAATTTGCCCATACCAAGAATGATGATGCCGGTGTTTTTCTCCGGCAAATCGCGGTTGCTGAGGGTGAGTTCGCCCTTTGCTTCGGCGCGCAACAGTAAAAAGCGTAGCGCAGCTTTTACTGCAGCCTCTGCAAAATGCGAAAGGGCGGTGGTCACCTGCATCAGCTGCCACGCGGTGGAAATATCGGCGAGTGCGACCAGTAGCGCGCAGCGGCCTTTGAGTAGGCGCAAATGCGACATGAGGGCAGTTTGGTCGGTAAGGTCGGTGGTGATGCTGGCCATGAAGTCGCGCCATGCGACATCCGCCCCAAGAGTGAGATAGGCGGTGAGTGTTTCAGGGTGCTTCAGCATCAACCGTGCGAGATAAGGCGCATTGCCCGCCGTAGCGGTGACGAGGCTGCGGTGACGTGCCTCCGCCAGCAGCGGTGAAAGCAAAGGGTTCTCCTGCAATTGCGCGATGCAATCCGCTGCATCCGACACGCGGCTTGCTTTCGGCCAAGGGTCGATGGTAGTGATTTCGCTCTGCGCCGAGTGTTGCATGGCGTGCATTGTTTCGTGAAGGGCGAGAATGGTCAAGCATCTCCAACATCTATCAACAGCGGTGAAGCTTATGATGCTTGGTGCGCTGCTCTGTGCGATTTGGGGAGCCATCTGGCTGCGTTCAGATGTACGCTCATTTGATTTCGCAAAGCCTTGGATTCTCTCGCAGATGAATCCGGAAGATACATCCTATGCGATTGATTTCGAGAAGGTCGAGATCGATTGGCGTGATATGGCAAAGCTCGGGAAACTCAAGATTACGAATATCACGTTGACCAATCGGCAAGGGCTCACGTTTGTACGTCTGCCTGCGGTATATGCGACGATCGACCCGATTGGATTTATGCCGGGGCGTCATATGTTCCGCACGGTGATTCTGCGGGCGCCCAATTTGTCTATGAATCGCACGATGGAAGGCGCGGTGCAGGTTGGGATTCAGGGCGCAGAATCGCCATTTGATCTGAACACACTTCTGCCCTCAACGGGCGAGGAAGCTTCGCAAGAGCCCGTAAAGTTGCCTTTTCGCTATTTCATGATCGAGCGGGCAGGTGTGAAGTTCCACGACGAAAAAACGAATTCAGACATCGTGAGCGAGAATATGTCGCTTCGCCTTGGTCACAGCGGCGGTAGTTATCGTGCAACGTTTAATGCGCCATTTTCGTATGACGGAAAACCTGGCAGTATCAGCGGAACGCTCTTGCCGAATAAAAATGCTACAGATTACAAATTATCGTTTTTTGTAAAACAGCTTCCGGCAAAATTGGTCTGTGCATTTGCGCCTTGTCCCGAACAAGCGGTGTTCGATGGCACGCTCAACGGTGAAGTGCGCCTTGGAATAAGTGAGGACGGGGTAATCCGTACGTTATGGGCACATGTGGCGAGTACAAGAATGTTACTCACCGCGCCCAGCTGGTTTGAAAAGCCAGTGCGCCTCCTCACAACGGATATTACGGCGAGTTATGACTTGCTGAAAAAAGCAGCAGTGCTCCATAATGCGCTACTTGGGCTTGAAGATACCTCGATTCGTGCCGCCGCTACGGCGAATGAGAAGCCTGATGGTTGGTATGCCGAAATTACCGCTGATGTCGCGAAAGTGGACGTTACGAAAGTCTCAAAATATTGGCCTATTGCTTTGGCGCCAGAAACCCGACTCTGGATTACATCGAAGCTGAAAGCGGGTGCCGCGCTGGCGACGGTGAAGCTTCATCTCGATCCTGAAGCGATCGCGGCGGATGATTTGCCCGACCGTGCGCTCGAAGCAGATATGAAAGCCTACGGCGTAACGGTGGATTATCTGCCCGGTTTTCCGGAGATGAAAAATATTGATGCAGACATTCATTTTACCGGGATCACCGTGAAAGTGGATGGGCGAAATGGCACAGCATTGAGTGCGACTAAGGCGAGTAAATTGGTCGTCTGGTGTCCTGATCTGCTGCACCCGAATACGCCAATGGAAATTACGATGACGGCAGATATGCCCGCGAGCGATGTCGCAAAAATTCTGAACATCGAACAGCTCACGTTTGACGACGACCTCGGGCTCGACCCTTCAAAGGTAACAGGTGCCTTTAATACCACTATGAAGCTTAAATTTAATGCGTTCTCCGATCAGCCAAGTGGTGGTGCTGATGGTGTGAATCTTGATGCGGTGGATTACGATATCAAAGGTCGTGTGCAGAATTTTGCGCAAGCGGGCGTTGCGGGTGGATATGACGTGCGTGCGCTGACGGGCGATTTTATTGCCAACATGAAATCCTCTGAATTCAACGGCGCGCTGACGCTGGGCGATACGGGCACGAGCGATGTGACGCTGGTGGATGCGGCCGGCAAACCATTGCAAGTGACGGTCAAAAGTCGTCATGAGGTTGGCAAATCGAGCAATGATTTCAGCCTCACCTATCAGCCGGGCGAGGACGCGCCGCATGTGGTGATCAGTGGCAAGCGACTTGATGGTTCGGTTGCCTATGGTGGCAGCAAAAACAGCCTGCTGAAAGATTTTCCGGCGATTCATTTGAACATTGATCTCGAGGAATTATTGCTTGCACCGGGACTGCCATTTACGAATGTTAAAGGCAATCTCAATTGCTCAAAAGATCGCTGTGAATCCGCGCATTTTGATGCGATGCGGGGTAAGGCAGTGGTGAAAGCGGATATTACGCGTAATAAAGGAGTGCGGCAGCTGATGCTGACGGCTAGCGATGCCGGAGATTTCCTGAAAGGCCTCGATATCACAGACCGTATGACCAAGGGAACGCTGGAGCTGAGCGGTTCGTATAACGATACGAAATTTCCACTTCCGTTTAATGGGCGCCTGATTATCAACGAATTCACGCTTAAGAACTCAGAGATTCTCGGACGAATTCTTTCCATTGGTTCGTTGACGGGGTTGGCAAATGCACTGACTGGGAGTGGTATTTTATTCAATAAACTCTCTGCCAATATTGAGCAAAGCGCAGGTGTAGTGACACTCAGCGAAGGCCGTGCAAACGGTACGGCGATGGGGATTACGGTGGAGGGAACGGTGGATACGAACACGACCGATCTTAGCCTCAAGGGCGTGGTGGTGCCAGCCTATTTGCTGAACTCGCTTCTGGGTAATATTCCCATCATCGGCGAGCTGGCAGGTGGTGAGGGTGAGGGGCTGATTGCGATTAATTATGCCGTCAAAGGCACGTATGACGACCCAAAAGTGTCGGTGAACCCGCTTTCCGCGCTGACTCCTGGATTTTTGCGCGGGATTTTCGGCGGGGGTGATAATCCCGTTGCAAAACCTGGGTCGGCGGAGCAAGGGGCTGATAAACCAATGGAAATGAGAAAAAATCAACCGTAAGTTGCGCGGCTGCCACAGGCACATTATTTCTCGCGCTATTGCCTCAAATTGTAGCGGTTCTTCATGCTTTCTTAAGAAGTTTATGGTAGGGTGGTCAATAATAAGAACAATAAATAGGGGACAGGATGTCAATCACCGCTACACTCTCCGGACTTCAGGCCGCACAGAAACGCGTTGCGGTTTCTGCCACGAACATCGCCAGTTCAGGTGCGGAGAATTTTAAGGCGCTTGATTTGCGGCTTCGCGGCGATAACGCTGGCGGAGTGATTTCGGATGTGATTGAGCGCCAACCACAAACGGCAGATGTTTCGCTCGACGCGGAGCTTATTCAGACCCAAACCGGTGTGAATGACTTCCAAGCCAACGCAACGGTGCTCGCCGCGCAGAAAAAACTCATTGGGTCGCTGCTCGATATTTTGACTTAGGCCACCGCTTCCACCGAAATTACTTCCGGCACGTAGTGCTTCAGCATATTTTCGATGCCGCTTTTTAGCGTGGCGGTGGAGCTGGGGCAGCCAGAGCATGCGCCGTGCATTTCGAGCTTCACGATGCCGTCTTCATAGCTGTGGAAGATGATGTCGCCGCCATCCTGCGCGACGGCGGGGCGCACGCGGGTTTCGAGTAGTTCCTTAATTTGGTCGACGATTTCCTGATCGTTTTCGGAATAGGTGGCTGCACCACTGGTTTTTTCTTTCTGCTCGGCCATGAGGGGCAGGCCGCTCTGGTAGTGCTCCATCACCGTGGTGAGGATTTGGGGCTTCAGAATTTCCCAGCTTGAACTTTCTGTTTTGGTGACGGTGATAAAATCGCCGCCGAAGAACACCGCGCGAATATCCGCCAGTACAAACAGTGCCGAGGCAAGCGGCGATTGCTTGGCGTTTTCTTTATCCGTAAAGAACGCAGTTTTGCTGCCCAGCACGTCTTGCCCGGGTAGGAATTTCATGGTGTTGGGGTTAGGGGTCGATTCGGTTTGGATAAACATGTGCGTACCATTCTGGGGGGTGATTTCGTCGTTACGAGCCTTCATATAGACAGGTTTGCCTTGCCAATCAAGCCCGCCCATTCTAAGCCTCGGCAGGAATTGCGAGGGATTATGAACTTGGAACAGATTATCAGTGAAGCATGGGTCGCGCGCGACGGGTTGAAACCCGGCAGCGATCCGGTCATCTGGGAAGCGGTGGAAGCCACACTCAGCAGGCTCGACTGCGGGGAATTACGCGTTGCCGAGAAACTGGGCGGCACATGGCGCGTGAACCAATGGGTGAAGCAGGCGATTCTGCTGTCGTTCCGCCTGAACGATAATCAGTTGATGGATGGCGTTGGTGCGCCTGCGTTCGATAAAGTGCCACTGAAATTCAATGGCTGGAAGGAAGAACAGTTCCGCGCTGCGGGCTTCCGCGCCGTGCCGGGCAGCATTGTGCGCCGCGCTGCGTTTATCGATAAGAACGTGGTGCTCATGCCGAGCTTTGTCAATATCGGTGCCTATGTCGGCACAGGGACGATGGTCGATACATGGGTGACGATTGGCTCCTGCGCGCAGATTGGCGCGAATTGCCATATCTCCGGCGGTGTTGGCATTGGCGGCGTGCTGGAGCCGCTGCAGGCAAACCCGGTGATTATCGAGGATAACTGCTTCATCGGCGCGCGTAGCGAAGTGGCCGAGGGCGTGATTGTGGAGGAAGGTTCCGTGCTCTCGATGGGCGTATTCCTTGGTGCTTCCACTAAAATCATCGACCGCGCGAGCGGCGAAGTATTCATGGGGCGCGTGCCGGCCTATTCGGTGGTGATTCCGGGCACGTTGCCGGGTAAAAACCCTGCTGACCCAAGCCTCGCCTGCGCGGTGATTGTGAAACGCGTGGACGAAAAAACACGGAGCAAAACCTCCGTCAACGAATTGCTGCGCGCGTAATGAACGTCACCGAACTCGCCACGGCGCTGATGCGCTGCCCCAGCGTCACGCCGACGACGGCGGGGGTGTATGATGTGATGGAGCAGTTTCTGGTGCCGCTCGGCTTTGTTGCCCATCGCAAGAGCTTTGGCGAGTGCGAGCATGCGGTCGAGAATCTGTATTTGCGTTTGGGCACGCAGTCCCCGAACTTCTGCTTCGCGGGGCATACGGATGTGGTGCCGGTGGGCGACGCCAGCCAGTGGCGCGTACCCGCGTTCGAGCCGCAGGTCATCGACGGTGAGCTGTATGGCCGCGGCGCGGAGGATATGAAAGGCGCGATCGCGGCATTTATGATTGCGGTGCGCGAGTTCGTAGGTACGAAGTTTGAAGGCTCTATCTCGCTGCTGATTACGCAAGACGAAGAAGGCATTGCCGTGCATGGCACGAAGCCGATGCTGGCGTGGCTGACGGAACAGGGCGAGAAAATCGATGCCTGCATCGTGGGCGAGCCAACCAACCCCGAAGTGCTGGGCGAAATGGCCAAGGTGGGGCGGCGCGGCAGCGTGAGTTTTGTGCTTGCGGTGGCGGGTGTGCAGGGGCATGTGGCCTATCCGGAGCGGGCGGATAGCCCCGTCACGCGCATCATCCACATGCTCCACGCGCTGAAGACGGAAACGCTCGACGACGGCACGGATTTCTTTCCGCCGAGTAATCTCGAGGTGACAACGATCGATGTCGGCAACCCCACGGTGAACATGATTCCGGCGAAGGCCAGCGCGCAGTTCAACGTGCGTTTTAACGACCTACATACGAGCGATTCCGTGGAAGCATGGGTGCGCGAGCGCGTGGCGCGCTATGGCGAGTATACCCTGACCAAGCGCGTGACGGGCGAGTCGTTCATCACCCATGATGCGCGGCTGGTGAATATCGTGACGGATGCCGTGCGCGACGTCACCGGGCGCACCCCGGCCATGAGCACCACCGGCGGCACGTCCGACGCACGGTTTATCAAGAATTACTGCCCTGTCATCGAATTCGGCACCACCGGACGCACCGCCCATATGGTCAACGAACGCGTGGAAGTGAAGACGCTCGAAGGCCTCGCGAAGATTTACCAGCGGATGCTGGTGGGGTATTTTAGGCTCTAGATATTCCCTACATAAACTTTCTTTTTCGCAATGCTTTTACATCATCATTTGAAAGTTTAAACCACTCCCCTTTAGCGCGACAATTTTTAAATCGATTATGCCAGTAAGCTTCTATTCCTTCAGGATCGTCGGTTTCGATGACGTGAATCAACTCACCTTCTTCAGGTAGTTTCGTCTTAATTTCGCGTAAGCGGCGATCAAAATCATTGCTTCGACCAATTTTAAAAAAATCACCAAATTTAATCAGATAAACATAGCCAATTCCTGCGGCAGATTTTTTCTCTGTAGATTTTATAGGAGCAGCTTTTAATCCATTCGCTATCAGTTCAATAATGTGAGCTGGGGCATTTTGTGCTCTTGCATATTCTAACAATGCGGTGAGCTGTTCGTTACGATTGCCGAGTGCATTTTGAAATGTTGTGTGTCCCGGATAAGTCGTGTCGTTATTGCACTTAATCCTGATCTCACCAGTAGAAGGTACTTTTTGTAATTCAATTACTAAATCCAAATACAACTTTAATACTGTTTCCTTTGGATATGCTTGATTGTATTTATTGCCTTCAAAACCAGCTTCCGTCAGGGCATCGCTCCAACGCGCCCAGTGTTTTCCATACCAATCAGTGCGCTTTAATCCTGTAATCTTCTCAAACTTTTGCATACCCGGCGGAGTGCCATCGGATTTTACAATTTCTTGGATTTTTTCAAGGATATATTGCTTATTCATGCGACGAAAATAACAGAACGTAGAAAACTTTCCAGATATTATCGTAGGAGCGTCCGGCACCTAACGCTCAATACTCCACCCGCATCAAATACAGCCCATGGGCGGGAGCCATGGGGCCGCCGGCGCGGCGGTCGCGGGCGGCGAGGGCTTCGGCGACGCGCGCGGGCTCCCACTTGCCGAGCGCCACATGCACCAGCGTGCCCACCATATTGCGCACCTGATGGTGGAGGAAGGATTTCGCGGAGGTACGGATCATAATCTCCTCCGGGCGGTTTTCGCGCTGGAGGATTTCGAGTGTGTCCAGCGTTTTCATCGGGCTTTTGGCCTGACAATCCGCCGAGCGGAAGCTGCTGAAATCATGATGCCCCAGCAGGTACTGTGCGGCTTCGCGCATCTTTTGTAAATCAAACTCGCCATGCACCTGCCAGCTACGCAAGGCATCGAGCGCAAGGCGTGAAGAACGGTTGGTGATGCGGTAGAGATAATGCCGAGACTTGGCATCGAACCGCGCGTTGAACTCGGGCGAGACTTCCTCCGCCGAGATGACGGAAACAGGGTGCGGCAGCATGAGCATGTTGAGCCCCTGGCGCACGTTGAACACATCGCGCGGGGTAGGCAAATCCAGATGGGCGACTTGTCCGCGCGCGTGCACCCCGGCATCTGTGCGGCCGGCGCATTGGATTTCCACACGCTCGCCGCTGCCGAGGAATTTCGCCGCGGCATCCTCCATCACCCCCTGCACGGTGAGGTTGCCCTCGTGCTTCTGCCAGCCGGAGAAGGGCGTGCCGTCATATTCGAGGATGAGTTTATAGCGGGGCATAAGGGTGTGAATGGTGAGTGGTGAGCGTTGTGGATTCCAGCTTTCGCTGGAATGACGAACGGTGTAAAGCAGTATGTAAGAGGAGAGGCCACGATGACAACTCTATTCCCCATTCCTGAATCCCTCGCGACCGCGCATATCACGCCTGCGCGGTATGCGGAAATGTATGCCCGATCCATCAACGACCCGGAAGGCTTCTGGGGCGAAATCGCCCAAGGTTTCGAGTGGATGCGCCCGTGGACGCGGGTGAAGGATACGAGTTTCGAGGGCGAGGTTTCGATAAAATGGTTTGAGGGCGCGGAGATCAACATCACCGCTAACTGCATCGACCGCCATGCGCGCACGCAGCCGAACAAAACCGCGATTCTGTGGGAGGGCGATACGCCCGGCGACACCCGGCGCGTGAGTTATGGCGAGCTTCTGGTGGAGGTTGCTAAAACGGCCAACGCCCTGCGTTCGCTGGGTGTGAAGAAGGGCGACCGGGTAACGATTTATATGCCTATGGTGCCGGAGGCCGCGTTCGCGATGCTGGCCTGCGCGCGCATCGGCGCGGTGCATTCGGTGGTATTTGGTGGGTTCTCGCCGGATTCCATCCGCGACCGGGTGAAGGATTGCGCGAGCGATGTTGTCATCACCGCGAATGTGGGGCGGCGCGGCGGCAAAACTATCCCCCTCAAAGCGAATGTGGATGCGGCGATTGCCGAACTTCCCGTGCGCCATGTGCTGGTGTTGCGGGTGACGGATGCGGTGGTGGACATGACGCCCGCGCGCGATGTCTGGTGGCATGAGATTGTTCCGCAGCAATCTGACATTTGCCTGCCGACGCCTGTCGGCGCGGAAGACCCGTTATTTATTCTCTACACGTCGGGCTCCACCGGCAAACCCAAAGGTCTGCTGCACACGACGGCGGGCTACATGGTTTATGCCGCGACGACGAGCCAGTATGTGTTCGATCTGCAGCCGGACGATGTCTACTGGTGCACGGCGGATGTGGGCTGGATCACCGGGCATAGTTACATTGTGTATGGCCCGCTGGCTTGCGGCGCGACGACGTTGATGTTCGAGGGTGTGCCAAACTACCCGGATGCC
Source organism: Rickettsiales bacterium (assembly GCA_044237845.1). Taxonomy (GTDB): domain Bacteria; phylum Pseudomonadota; class Alphaproteobacteria; order Rickettsiales; family UBA3002; genus QFOX01. The sequence goes on from JBIIEL010000017.1 coordinate 20,241, forward strand.
TCGCGTTTCTGGCAGGTGGTGGACGCGCATAAGGTGACGAAATTTTATACGGCACCCACCGCCATCCGCGCGCTGATGGCGCAAGGCGATGATTTCGTAAAACGCACCTCGCGCGCGTCGCTCAAAATCCTTGGTAGCGTGGGCGAGCCGATCAACCCCGAGGCGTGGCTGTGGTATCACCATGTGGTGGGCGATGATCGCTGCGCGATTGTGGACACCTATTGGCAGACGGAAACCGGCGGGCATATCCTGACGCCGCTGCCGGGGGCGATGGCGCAAAAGCCCGGCTCCTGCGCGCTGCCATTCTTCGGCGTGGTGCCGGAGGTCTATGATATTCACGGTAAGCTGCTCTCCGGCGAGTGCGAGGGGATGCTCACCCTCGCCGATTCATGGCCGGGGCAGGCGCGCAGCATCTGGGGCGACCATGAGCGCTTCCGTCTGACTTATTTCTCGCAGGTGCATGGAAAATATTTCACCTCCGATGGTTGCCGCCGCGATGCGGATGGGTATTACTGGATCACCGGACGGGTGGATGATGTGATTAACGTCAGCGGCCATCGCCTCGGCACGGCGGAGATTGAGTCCAGCCTCGTTGCGCACCCACATGTGGCGGAGGCGGCGGTGGTCGGCTATCCGCACGATATCAAGGGGCAGGGGGTGTATGCCTATGTGACGCTGAATGCGGGCGTGGCGGCCAGCGAGGTGCTGGCAGCCGAGTTAAAACAGCATGTGCGTGGAACAATCGGCGGCCTCGCCGTGCCGGATTTTGTGCATCTCACCCCCGGCTTGCCGAAAACCCGCAGCGGGAAAATCATGCGCCGCATTTTGCGTAAAATCGCGGAGAACGAGATCACCGCGCTGGGCGACACCAGCACCCTGCTCGACCCCGAGGTGGTGGAGAAGCTGATTGATACGCGGTTGAATCGCTAGGGGATGTAGAGTGGATCAGCTCCGAAGAGCGCTGCGAGGCCAATCATTAGCATGCCAAAAGAACATAGAAAAATTGGAACATCGAGCCGCAAACGACGATGTTCTGATGGAGCATCGATGTGTTTTCTAAAATAATGTAGCGGGATGCCGGCCAAAAGAAACGCTATGCCTCCCAGATAACGATTAGCCTCAGTAACATTACCGATAATCACAATGGAGGTAATGGTAAGAAGATATGGCGCGTAGTGATGCCAGAGGAATTTTAAATGGGCGGGGTGCTTGTAGGCGGTAATTACTAAGGACAAGGATGCGCACGCAAAAACAATCGCGTTGGCCAACATAGTAATCATTACTGTAAGCGCAATCCACATTTTAGCTAACCCAACTTCACCAACACATGCTGCTTTTTGCCTTTACTGAGCTTGGCGAAGCCTTGGGCGAAATCGGTGGAGCAGAGACGGGCCTTGTCGTCCGTTACTTTTACATCGTTGATGCTGACGCCGTTGCCTTGAATCAGCTTGCGTGCCTCGCCATTGCTGGCGGCAAACCCTGCGAGGACGAGCAGTTCATAGACCGCAGGCGTGGCGCTTGGCGCGGTGATCTCTGGCAAATCCGCACTCACGCCTGAACCGCTGAAGGTTTCTGCTGCAGTGGTAGCAGCTTTCTCGGCCGCATCGCGCCCGTGCAGCAGTGCGGTGGCCTCGGTCGCGAGGATGATTTTCGCGTCGTTGATTTTGGCGGAGCCGAGCCAGCTTTCATATTCCGCAATCTGTGCGAGCGGCAGTTCGGTGAAGAGTTTCAGGAAGCGAATCACATCGCCATCTTCCGTATTGCGCCAGAACTGCCAGTAATCATACGGCGCGCACAGATCGGCATTCAGCCAGACCGCACCGCTGGCTGTTTTACCCATCTTCGCCCCGGAGGAGGTGGTGATGAGGGGAGACGTGATGCCGAAGAGTGGATGGGGGGAGTGAATTTTTTCTTCTGCTTTTTCTACAATGTAGTGGTGTGTTTGCTTTTCCTTATCTTCGTCCATGCCGGTAGACTCAAAGAAAGTATTAACCGGAACCGTAGACGCATGCAGTCTACGTTGCAGCTCCACCCCATTGACAATATTCCCCCACTGGTCGCTGCCACCCAGCTGCACACGGCAGCCGTAGCGCTTGTTCAGCTCCACGAAATCATAGGCCTGAAAAATCATGTAATTGAATTCGAGGAAGCTCAGGTTTTGCTCACGCTCGAGGCGGAGTTTCACGGAGTCCATCGTCATCATGCGGTTGACGGAGAAGTGGCGGCCATAATCGCGCAGGAATTGCGGGTAGTTGAGGCCACTCAGCCACTTATCGTTATCCTCCATGATGGCGGCAGTGGAAAGATCATTGATTGCAACGTGACGGCTGGTGTCAAATGCTTCACCATCAATCCATAAGAACTTGCTGAACACCTCTTTTAGAGAATTCATATTCTCATTAATCTGGGCATCTGTCAGCGGTGGGCGTGACTCATCCTTCCCGCTCGGGTCGCCGATTTTGGTGGTGCCGCCGCCGAGCAGCACGATGGGGCGGTGGCCGCATTTCTGCCACCAGCGCAGCAGCATGATTTGCAGCAGCGAGCCCACATGGAGCGATTTCGCCGTGCAATCGAACCCGATATAGGCCGTTTTGCCGGGGGTTTTGAGCAGTTCGCGCAGCCCCGCTTCGTCCGTCATCTGGTGGACAAACCCGCGGTCTTTGATGGTTTGGATGAAGTCTTGAGTCACGGCGTATCCTTCTTATCTGTCATACCAGCGAAGGCTGGTATCCAGCGTGGCGCGTCTGCGCCACCTTAGGCAGAACTGGATGCCAGCTTTCGCTGGCATGACAAGTTTATTGTCTCACCCCTCATACCGTGCATACTGGCTGCATGACAAGTGCGATTCAATTTCCTGCCCATATTGTTGGCCTGATGAGCGGCACCTCGGCCGATGGGGTGGATGCGGCACTGCTCTATACGGATGGGGACAAGGTCGTTCGCCAGTATTGCGGGTTGTTCGTGCCCTATTCGGATGCACTGCGGCAGGGGATTTTAGACCTCATGCAGGATAAGGGCGATATCGCCGCGGTGACGCGCGAGCTGACATTCGTGCATATCGAGGCGGTGCGGGCGCTGATAAAACAAATGAAAATTGCCCCTCGTGCGGTTGGGTTTCATGGCCAGACGATTCTGCATGCACCGAAGCAGGGAATTACGGTGCAAATCGGGGATGCGCCGTTGATGGCGCGCGAGTTAGGCGTTCCGGTTGTGGCGGATTTTCGGAGTAACGATGTGCGTAACGGCGGGCAGGGCGCACCGCTGGTGCCCCTCTACCATGCCGCGCTTGCATCCTCGCTTCCCAAGCCGTTGATGGTGGTGAATATCGGTGGCGTTTCGAATGTGACGTGGATTGGCGAGGATAAGGATATCCTCGCCTTCGACTGCGGCCCCGGGAATGCGCTGCTGGATGACTGGGTGCATCAGCATACAGGTGCACGGTATGACAAGGACGGCGCACTCGCGGCGCAGGGCACGGTGAACGAGGCGTTGCTCACGACGTGGATGACGCAGCCCTTTTTCAGCGCGCCGGTGCCGAAATCGCTCGACCGTAATCAGTTCCATGGCGTGATCCCCTCGCTCGCGGAGCTTTCGGCGGCGGATGGTGCGGCGACGCTCGCGGCTTTCACCGCCGAAGCGATTGCGCGTGCGGTGGCGCTGGCGCCGCAACGCCCAGCGCAATTGCTTATCACCGGCGGTGGGCGGCATAACCCTACGCTGATGCGGATGATTGAGGCGCGGGTGAATGCCGTTAGAAATGAGCCTCGCGTAGCCTCCCATGGCGAGCCGCGAAGCGGAGGGGGTTTGGGGGTGATACCCCCATCAGGCGCGCAAGCGCACATCAAAATCGCGCCCGTTGAATCGGTCGGTTGGAATGGGGACATGCTGGAGGCGGAGGCATTCGCTTACCTCGCCGCGCGGAGTATATTGGAACTGCCGTTAAGCTTGCCGTCGACTACAGGGGTAAATCAGCCGGTAACTGGCGGCGTTTTCTATCCGGCCGGATGCGTGGACGCGTCTTGAATTCTTCCATCTTGCGGGCGATGAATTCATCCGTTGCGCCGGTTAGCGCTTCCATCTGCATACGGTAGTAATGGTCGGCACCTGGGATCACTTTATATTCCACGTTGGTGCCTTTTTGTGCGCGCAGCTTGCCGACAAGACCTGCCACCGCCGGTTCGCTCACGATGTCGTCGCGGTCGCCCTGGGTGATGAGACCATGCGCTGGGCAGGGGGAGAGGAAGCTGAAATCATACATGTTCGCGGGTGGTGAGATGGCGAGGAAGCCCTCGATCTCTGGCCGGCGCATCAGCAGTTGCAGCGAAATCCATGCGCCAAAAGAGAAGCCTGCAATCCAGCATTGCGACGCATCAGGATTCTGCAGCTGTATCCAGTCAAGCGCGGAGGCGGCGTCGGTCATTTCGCCGATACCATCGTCGAACTTACCCATGGAGCGGCCAACGCCGCGGAAGTTAAACCGCAGTACCGAAAAGCCAGCGCGCGCGAAGCTCGCATACATGCGGTAGACGATTTTGTTGTTCATCGTGCCGCCATAAAGCGGGTGCGGATGCAGCACCACAGCGACGGGCGAGTTTTTATCCGGGTTGTGGTGGTAGCGGCCTTCGATGCGGCCTTCTGAGCCTTGGAAAATGATTTCGGGCATCTATTTACTCCCCTGTGGCGCGGCGCTGCGCGGATTAGTTGACCATTACCCTCGGTTTCTCTATAGAGCGTGCGTGCTTGGAAACCTTTAGGCAGCGGCAGAATTTTGAATCCTGCCTGTTAGCCCAAAGGCAGGCGCGATACAAGTGTTTTGAACCGCTTAACCCCATGGTGTGAATAATGGCGCGCATTCTTGATGAGATTGCTCATATCGCAGCGAGCGACCCGGCGCAGCCTTCGCGTCTGGCGGTGGTGCTGACCTATCCGGGCTTTCATGCGCTGCTGCTGCATCGCTTGGCCCATCTGTTGTGGGGGCTGAAACTGAAGCTGTTCGCGCTGATTGTGTCGGCGGTGAGCCGCCTGCTAACGGGCATCGAGATTCATCCGGCGGCGGTGATTGGCCGCCGCTGTTTCATTGACCACGGCATGGGTGTGGTGATCGGGCAAACGGCAGAGATCGGTAATAACGTGACTTTATTTCAAGGTGTCGCGCTTGGTGGGCTTGGCGGACATGGCCTCAAGCGCCACGCAACGGTGGAAGACGATGTCATGATCGGCGCGGGGGCGAAGCTGCTCGGCCCCATCACCATCGGCAAAGGCGCGCGGGTAGGGGCGAACGCAGTGGTGACGCATGACGTGGCAGCGGGCGACACCGTGGTTGGCATCCCCGCGCGATCGACAGGTAACAACGCGCAAAGCGTTGCAGGTGCACGGGTGACGGGAAAAACCGCCGCACGGTTCGACGCGTGAGGATGCGATGATACTCTCCACCAAAGGCAGATATTCGGTGATGGCGATGACGGACCTCGCCACGCAGGGGGTAGAAAAACCCGTGACGTTGGCGGCGATCGCGGGGCGTCAGGAGATTCCGCTGGCGTATTTAGAGCAGCTCTTCGCGCGCTTGAAAAAGGCGGGTCTGGTGGCCTCGGTGCGTGGCCCGGGCGGTGGGTATAAGCTTGCTAAACCAGCGGCTGAAATGACGGTGGCGGAAATTATGTTCGCCAGCGACGAACCCATCAAGATGACTCGCTGCGACGCGGAAGGCCATAATGGCTGCATGGCCACCCGCGAGCGCTGCCTGACCCATGATTTGTGGGAAGGGCTGACCGCGCAAATGCGCCTCTATCTCGGCACGATTACACTGGCCGATGTCTGCGCGCGCCGCGTGCAGCAGAAGTTTCCGCGCGCCCATGCCTCGCCGGAAATGATGATGTTCGCAAAGGGAAAAAGTCAGTGATCTATCTCGATTACAACGCGACGGCACCGCTGCGGCCTGAGGTTCGGGCAGCGATGGAGGCACTTGCGGGCGCACCGCTCAACCCCGCGTCCGTGCATGGCGTGGGACGGGCGGCGAAGAAGCATCTTGAAGATGCACGCGCGGGCATCGCGCAGGCGCTAAGCGCATTCCCGAACGAGGTAATTTTTGTCGGCTCCGGCTCGGAAGCGAACAACATGGTGCTGCGCGCCTTCGCGGGTGAGCGGGCGTTGCTGGTGTCTGCCATTGAGCATGCGTCGATAAGTAAAACCGCTTCACTGCTCGGCGCAGCGACCGTCCCGGTCGATGGGAATGGAGTAGTCAACCTCACGATGCTGGAGGCACAACTGAAAGCGCTAGGGCGACCAGCGCTGGTGTCCGTCATGCTGGCGAATAACGAAACCGGCGTGATTCAGCCGATTGCAGAGGTGGCGTGCATCGCCCACACCCACGGCGCGCTGGTGCATTGCGACGCGGTGCAGGCGCTCGGCAAAACCACACTCGATTGGGGTCTGTTGGGGGTGGATATGCTCACCGTCTCCGGCCATAAATGTGGTGGCCCGGTGGGCGCAGCGGCGCTGCTGGTGCGGAACGATTTGCCCATCAAGCCGCTGATAACGGGCGGCGGGCAAGAGCTCGGCCGCCGTGCGGGGACGGAGAATATTCCGGCGATTGTAGGCTTCGCAGAAGCAGTGAAGCAGGCTGTGCGCGGCGAACAGGCGAAAGAATGGCTGGAGTGGCGCGAGTGGCTTGAAGCGACGTTGTTGCAGGCGGCGCCTGAGGCACAGATCTTTGGCTCAAACGCTACACGTTTACCGAACACACTGCAAATCAGCATGCCCGGTGTAAAAAGTGAAACGCAGTTGATGAATTTTGACCTAGCCGGGTTTGCCGTTTCGGCCGGAAGCGCTTGTTCATCCGGGCGAGTGGCGGCATCCTCCGTGCTGCTCGCGATGGGTGTGACACCAGAAATCGCCGAAACCGCCATTCGCATCAGCTGGGGTTGGGGCACCACGCACGCGGAGGTGGAAGCATTCGCTGAGGCGTGGAAAGCGGCCTACTTGCGAATCACTCGCAAAGCGGCGTAAAATAACGATTTTTACCCCTTGGAAATAGTTGACTACTGCACTATGTTATTATAGTTCGCAGTGCAACCAAGGATAAAGTCATGAGCGCCAGCATCCATACCCTGCCGATTGAGCAAACCCCGAAGATGCCGATCTTCCTCGATTACCAATCGACGACGCCGGTAGATCCGCGCGTGCTGAACGTGATGCTGCCCTATTTCACGCAGAAATTTGGCAACCCGCACTCGCGCAGCCATGCCTATGGCTGGGAGGCGGAGGAGGCCTGCGAAATCGCACGCGGGCATGTGGCGCGGCTGATTAATGCGGATGCGAAAGAGATTATTTTCACCTCCGGCGCGACCGAATCTAATAACATCGCGCTCAAGGCCGTGGGCGCATTTTACAAGGATAAAAAGAACCATATCATCACCGTGGTGACGGAGCATAAATGCGTGCTCGATAGCGCTCGCCATATGGAAATGCAGGGGTTTGAGGTGACCTACCTGCCCGTGCAAACCAACGGGCTGATTGACCTCGCGCAACTAAAGGCGGCGATTAAGCCGAACACACTTATGGTCAGTATCATGGCGGTGAATAATGAACTGGGCGTGATTCAGCCCCTCGCCGAGATTGGTAAAATCACCCGTGAACACGGCGTGTTCTTCCATACAGATGCGGCGCAGGCGTTTGGTAAAATTCCGCTGGATGTGGAGGCGATGAATATCGACCTCATGAGCATTTCCGGGCATAAAATCTACGCGCCGAAGGGTGTGGGCGCGCTGTTTGTGCGCCGTCGCCCACGCGTGCGGCTGGAGTCGTTGTTCAGCGGCGGCGGGCAGGAGCGCGGCATGCGTAGCGGCACCTTGCCAACCCCGTTGGTCGTCGGTCTCGGTGAAGCCGCGAAAATCGCCCAGGTCGAAATGGCCGATGAAGAAGCGCGCATCCGCCGCCTCGCGGATAAATTCCTCAAAGCGGTGATGGATGACGTGAAAGACGTCTACCTCAACGGCGACCGCGAGCAGCGCATACCCGGCTGTATCAATCTCAGCTTTGCCTATATCGAGGGTGAGAGCATGATCATGGCGATTAAAAACCTCGCGGTGAGCAGCGGTTCGGCCTGCACCAGCGCGAGCCTCGAGCCGAGCTATGTGCTGCGCGCCATCGGCGTGGGCGAGGAGCTGGCGCATACCAGCATCCGCTTCGGCATTGGCCGGTTCACGACGGAAGAAGAAATTGATGAAGCGATTAAGATCGTGACGGGCTCGATTGAAAAACTCCGCGCCATGAGCCCGCTCTGGGAGATGGTGCAGGAAGGCGTGGATATCAGCAAAATTGAGTGGGCAGCCCACTAAATAGCATTAGGAGAAGCACATGGCATATAGCGAAAAATTGGTCGATCATTACGAAAACCCACGCAATGTGGGCAGCATGGATAAGGACGCGGATGACGTGGGCACCGGCCTTGTCGGCGCGCCGGCCTGTGGGGATGTGATGAAGCTGCAAATCCGCGTGAATGATGCGGGCGTGATTGAAGACGCGCGCTTTAAAACCTTTGGCTGCGGTTCTGCGATTGCGTCATCCAGCCTCGTCACCGAATGGGTGAAGGGCAAGCATGTGGATGAAGCGATGACCATCAAGAACACGCAGATCGCCGAAGAGCTGGCGCTGCCGCCGGTGAAAATCCACTGCTCGGTGCTGGCTGAAGACGCGATTAAAGCGGCGGTGAATGATTATAAAGCCAAGCACACGGGCGAAACGAAAGTCGGTTAACGCGCGATGAACCCCGCCTCTACATCCAAAGCCGTTGCGATTACCGACCGTGCTGCCACGCAGATCCAGGCGCTGCTCGCCAAGCGCGAGAAACCTGCGGTGGGCATCAAGGTGGGCATTCGCACGCGCGGCTGTTCGGGGCTTTCCTACACCATCGAATATGCCGACGAGATCGGCAAATACGACGAAGTGGTGGAAGACAAAGGCGTGCGCGTGCTGATCGACCCCAAGGCGGTGATGTTCCTCATCGGCACGGAGATGGACTTCCAGGACGATAAATTCAAAAGCGGGTTCACCTTCAACAACCCCAACGCCAAAGGCTCCTGCGGCTGTGGCGAGAGCTTCAGCGTTTAGCGACGCACCGCCCTTACAATTCATTTGGCATCCCCCTGCATTAAGCCTATAAGGCTAGCGTATCGTGTTTTTGTATTTTTTGTAGTGTGACTTGTGTGAATAGGATGTGTGTATGACCACGACTGTAAGCAGCGATTTCGCCGCGAAACTGAAACCCGTCATGATGTCTGGCCGCGAAGTGCTGCCGATTGTCGAAGGCGGCAAGGGCGTTGGCGCCAGCAACGGCTACTCGGCAGGCGCATTCGCCGCCGCCGGTGCGGTGGGCACCATTTCCGCCGTGAACCAGCTGGAATATGACGCAGACGGCAAGGTGGTGCCGCTGGTCTACCATGGCAAAACGCGGGTAGAAAAGCACCGCGAGTTGGTGGCGAACGGCATCCGCGCAGGTATTCAACACGCCAAAATTGCCCATGAAATCTCCGGCGGCAAAGGCCGCATTCACATGAATATTTTGTGGGAAATGGGCGGCGCGGCGGAAGTGATGGAAGGCATCCTCGAAGGTGCCAAAGGTATGGTGCATGGTGTGACCTGCGGTGCGGGCATGCCCTATCGCCTCAGCGAAATCGCGACGAAACACGGGGTTTATTACCACCCGATTATTTCCTCCATGCGTGCGTTCCGGGCGTTGTGGAAGCGCTCCTACAGCAAGCATGTCGAGTTGCTCGGCAGCGTGGTCTATGAAGACCCGTGGTTGGCGGGTGGCCATAACGGCCTTTCCAACGGCGAGGACCCGAATCGTCCGGAAGATCCGTATCCACGCATTGTAGAACTGCGCAAGTTTATGAATGAAGTCGGCCTGCACCATGTGCCGATCATCATGGCGGGTGGCGCGTGGCATCTGAAAGATTTCGCCCATTGGCTGGATAACCCGGACGTGGGGCCGATCGCGTTCCAGTTCGGCACGCGTCCGCTGCTCACCAAGGAAAGCCCTATTCCTGAGGCGTGGAAGCAGCTTCTCATGACGCTGAAAAAGGGCGATGTGTTTCTCAACCATTTCAGCCCGACGGGCTTTTATTCCTCGGCGGTCAATAACCCGTTCATCAAGGAACTGCGTGCGCGCAGCGAACGGCAGATTGCCTTTGCGATGGAGCAAACCGGCTATCTTTCGGAGCCGATGCCGATTGGCCCGCGCGGGCGCATTCACTACGTGACGCCCGAAGATAAGGAAAAGGCCGAGCAGTGGATTGGCCTTGGCTTTACTGAAGCGATGAAAACGCCGGACGATACGCTGATGTTTGTCACGCCCGCGAAGGCGGAAGAAATCCACACCGACCAGGTGGAATGTATGGGCTGCCTCAGCCATTGCCGCTTCAGTAACTGGAAAGACCATGACGACTTCACCACTGGCAAAAAGGCCGATCCACGCAGCTTCTGCATCCAGAAAACGCTGCAGGACGTGGTGCGCGGCGGCACACTCGACGAGAACCTCGTCTTCTCCGGCCACAATGCCTATAAATTCGCGCTCGACCCGTTCTATTCCAACGGTTTCGTGCCTACCGTGGGTGAACTGGTGCAGCGTATCATGGCGGGGGAATAGGCGATGCACACCGGAACGCTAGACCCCAGCTTGCTTGAGATTCTCGTTTGCCCCGTTACCAAGGCGCGGCTGACCTACGACGAGGCGAAGCAGGAGTTGGTTTCTGTGGCGGCTGGCCTTGCTTACCCGATCCGCGATGGCATTCCCATCATGCTGCCCGAAGAAGCGCGGAAGCTGTAAGAAGTGGCCAGTGACCAGAATTTTTGATGCGCGCCGCAGTTTACATATAGTTCTATTGGCGCTAAGGTTTCTGCCTCTTCAACAACTGGCTACTGGCTACTGGCCACTGGCCACTAAAAACGGCAGCAACAACCATGCTCGATATCATTTTCGTCAAGGGCGGCTGGGTCATGTATGTGATCGTGGCGCTCTCGATTTACGTTCTTGGCATCAATTTTTTCAAGGCCTACCAGTTCATCACCGGGGGCGTGTTCAACACGCAGTTTATCGACCGGGTAATGATGCTTATCAAGCGCGGTGAGCTGACGGACGCCTCGGCCATGCTGTCGCGCGAGAAGGGGCCGGTGGCGCGCATTATGCGCGTGTCGGTGCAAGGCGTGATGAACCGCGAGATCACTATGAAAAGCCGCGAAGCGGAAATCGCGCGCGTCGGCGCTGCGGAAATTCGCTACATGGAATCGCATATGCGTGGGCTCGAAATGGCGTCCTCCATCGGCCCGCTGCTGGGGCTGCTCGGCACCGTGATCGGGATGATTGCCGCGTTCTCGAAACTGGCAGAATCCGGCTCGCGGGTGGATCCATCGCAGCTTGCAGGGGGTATCTGGGAAGCGCTGATTACAACGGTGGGCGGCCTTGTGGTCGCGGTTCCGGCGATGGCGAGCTATTACCTGATTGATAGTTTTATCGAGCGTGTGCGGGCGACGATGCGCGACGTGACGATTCAAATTCTGGCACTCGAAGATATTTACATCAAGAACGAGCGCGAGCAGGAAAAACGCGAAGCCATCGAACGCGAAGAGCGTGCGCGCAGGCTGATCGAGGAGCAGGCGCAAGTTATGGCGAACCCACGCGGTGCGCCGCAAAGCTCAGGCACGCTGCATTTGCTCAACCCGAGTTATAACAAATTTTAGCCATGGATTTCGAGCGCACGCATCGCCGCATGAACGAGATCAACCTCACCGCGTTGATCGATATCGTGTTTCACCTGATGGTGTTCGTGATGTTGACGACGACGTTCGTGGTGTCGGAATCGATGGAGCTTTCACTGCCGTCCGGCCATACAAAATCGGTCACGGCGGAGCGCGTGATGCGCATTCATATCGGCGCGGATGGCGGGTTGTGGGTGGATAATCAACCGCTCAGTAATGACGGGCTGAGCAGCGCTCTGGCGGAGCGTCTGGCGGCGGACCCGGACTCTAAAGTCGCGATTTTTACCATGCCGAATGTGACCGTGCAGCAGCTGGTGGCGGTGATGGATGCGGTCTACCTCACTGGCGGGCGTAACGTGCAGGTGGATAAGGTGCAGTGATGGAATTTGTCCGCACCAGCCGCAAAATACGCGCCATCAGCATGATCTCGCTGATCGATATTATTTTTACGGTGATTCTGTTTTTCATCGTCGCCGGGCATATGGAAAAATTCAGCATTATTCCCGTCGAATTGCCGAAGGCCGATTCCGGCCAACGCCTCGATGAAGGCCCGGTGGTGGTGCTTCTCGGCGCGCTGGGTGAGGTGATTATCAACGACGAGCTCTATAGTGATACGCAAATCGGTGCCGAATTAAAGAAGCAGTTTTCGATTAACCCGGAACGCATCATCACCATCAAGGCGGATGCGAAGATGGACGCCAATAAGCTCGTCGATTTCATGGAGCAGATTCGTGCGGCCAGCGGTAAGAATATCTCGCTAGTGACGCAATCCGGCGCGGTGGGAGTCGGTTCATGAGCGGCGCGCTGTATTCGGGATTGTTTGGCAAAATGCGCGCAAGCCTTGCGCCATCGATTGCGGCGATTGGCCCCAACACGTATCTTGGCCGCAATGATTTCTTAAAAATGCTAGCGGCCGCATTTCTGTTTCATGTCGTTGTTTTCTGGATTTCGAGTTTGTTCCCGAACAAGGAAGTGCTCGATATTCCCGTGCGTGCGCTATCGTTTAAGCTGGGCGACCAAGACCGTGTGGCGGCCTATGGTATGCCTGCACCGGCGGTCGCAGCAGCAGCTCCACCCGCGCCTGCGATGGAAGCGACAGCCGCGGTGCCTGAGTTTGTAGAAGCGCCGACAGAGCGCGTCGCACCAAAAATGGTGAAGCCTGTTCCGCAGCCGAAGCCGCAGCCACGCATGGTTCCGAAGGAGCAATATACACCGGAGCCAGTGCCTCAGGCTCAACCTAAGCCTGAGCCGATTGCGCCGTTGCCGTATATTCCGCCGAGTGCGCCTGCGATCGCTCCGCAACCGCAGCAATATGTGCGCGAGGTAGGCCAAGCGCTCGCACCGCTTCCGGTGGCCACCGTGCCTGTGGGTGTAGCGAAAGGTGCGGTTGGGGGGCAGGGAACGGAAAATACGCAAACGCAGCAGACCGCCGAAGCGATTCGTGAGCGCTACGAGCAGCAGATTTCGGGTTGGATTCAGCGTCACAAGATTTATCCAGCTGGTGCGGCGGGTGCCTATGGCCGCGTGGTGGTGCGGATGCGTATCGACCGCGCGGGAGCGGTGCGCTATTACGCGCTGGAGCAATCCTCTGGGAATAACATCATCGATGCCGCAGCGGTGGATATGGTGCGCCGCGCGAACCCGGTGCCAGCAGTGCCTGCGAATTATCCGGCGGGGAACCTGATTGAGTTCCTGATTCCCATTACCTTCGAGGCACCCAAATAGCGTCTGTCATCCGCGTGCTACGCTTCCCCGCATGAAATGCGCTGTTTCGCGCGCGGAATGGAAGTTGCGCTTGTCATTTGCGAGGGCGCTTGTCAGCCTAATAAAAAATTAAAGGAGTTTTATGTCGCTGACACTTGCGAAACCGCGCGCGATTCTGTTCGATTGGGATAACACGCTGGTGGATACTTGGCCGCTGATTCATACGGCGATGAACATGACGTTGCGCCATATGGGGCACCCGGAATGGTCGATCGAGAAAATCCGTGCGGATGTTAAAAACTCCATGCGCGATTCGTTCCCCGAGCTATTTGGCGACCGCTGGGAAGAGGCGGGCCGCTTCTATCAGCAGAGTTACCGCTCGATTCACTTGACGCACCTTACGCCGCTGCTCGGGGCAGAGGCCATGCTGGCCGCCATTCCGCGTCCGCAAGTTGCCGTGGGGGTGGTGAGCAATAAACAGGCGGTGACACTGCGTCAGGAAGTGCCACAGCTCGGTTGGGATAAATATTTCGGTGTGGCGATTGGTGCTACGGATGCCGCGCGCGATAAGCCCCATGCCGACCCGGCGTTGCTCGCGCTTGAGCGTCTCGGCATCGCTCCCGGTGCGGATGTCTGGTTCATCGGCGATACGACCGCTGACCTTGGCTGTGCGAAAAACGCAGGCCTCAGCGCGATTTTTTATAGCGAGCACGCGACGGATGGAAAAAGCTTCGAAGGCTATGCCTTCGCCGCGCAGGTGCATGATCAGGCTGCGTTGAAGCAGTTGATTATCGCTAGTTGCGCGGGCTAAGCAGCACGTTTGCGTCAGCTACCATGGCGTTGAGTGCTGCGAGCAGCGCAGCGCCATCCTCCGCACCGATGAGGCGTTCGACGGATTTGAATTCCGCAATCAATGCGTCGAGATGATTGGCGATCGCGGTTGCAGCGCCTGAAATGGCGGCAGTGTCGTCCTCTGGCGAGGTGGTAGCGACGGGCGCAACGATATCACGCATGCCGTTACCTGCAAACGGGCGTAGTGCCATGCCGGACTGTTGCTCATAAAGCGAAATACCAGAAACCAGGCTCGACGCCAGAATACGCGGCACCAGCTTGAGCGCTAATTGCGGATCGCTCTCGGTTATTTCGCCTGCACGCAGTTCGCTCGCGAAATGTTCGAGCAGCGCGATATAGGTCGCAAGCGCAGGCAGGAGCATCTCGCGATTGGCGAGTGCGATGTCGCGCCACATGCGCGGGTTCGAGGTGGAAATACGCAGGAATTGGCGCAGCATGCTGTCTTCTGCTGTGAGCGCCAACCCCGCGTTGTAGAAATAGCTCGCGCTCACAAAGGCGATGTAGTGCGGCAGGTGCGAAACATGCGCGTAAATCTGGTCATGCACGGCAGCGGGCATATGCAGCACATCTGCCCCCACTGCGTGCCAGAGGGTTTGGATGATATCGAGGCTCGTTGCATCCGCCGTGCCTTCCGGCGTGAGAATGCATAGGCGGTCACGGAATAAATCCGCGGTTGCCGCTTCGGGGCCGGATTTCTCGCTCCCCGCAATCGGGTGGGCGGGAATGCAGGTGATGCCGGGAAAGAGCGCCGCAATGCCGCTTTTCACGGAGCCGACATCGGTGATGATGACGCCTGTTTTGAGGGTGGGAAGAATCGCTTCCGCTATGGCGCGATATTCCGCAACCGGCATGGCGAGCAGTACAATATCCGCATCGCGCACGGCCTCGGCGGCGCTGGTGGTGATACTATCCGCCGCACCCTGCGCTTTGAGGAATTCCGCATGGGCGGGTAAAGGGTCATAGGCGCAAATGCTGAGCTCGCTCTGCGATTGCTTCAGCGCCATAGCGAACGATCCGCCGATCTGCCCGGCACCAAGAAGAGCCAGTTTCATCGCCTATGCTGCCTTTGCACCGCTGAAGCTTTTAAGCGCGGCGAGCATCTCGGTATTCTCCTCCGCCGTGCCGATGGAAATCCGCAGATAGTCTGCCAGACCATAAGCGGAAACCTCGCGCACCATGATGCCTTGGCTCGCGAGATGTGCGTTGACCGCGCTTGCTTGCGTACCGAATTTCACCAGCACGAAATTGGTGTAGCTCGGCACGACATCATAGCCCATCGCCGCGATGGTCGTGCTGATGCGTTCGCGCTCGGCCTTGTTTTTGGCGCGGGTTTCGGTGATATAGGCTTGGTCATGCAGCGCGGCGATGCCTGCCATCATGGCCGGGGTGTTGACGTTGAATGGGCTGCGCACGCGGTTCATCATGTCGATGATATGGGCCGGCGCATAGCCCCAGCCGATGCGCAATGCAGGCAGGCCGTAGATTTTCGAGAGGGTGTGCAGCACCACGGTGTTGGTGCCTTCGTTGACGAGGCTGATGCCGTCCTCATAGTCCGCGCTTTCCATATATTCAGCATAGGCGGCATCGAGGCCGAGGATGATCTCCTCCCGCAGACCCGCGCGCAGGCGGCGTACTTCGCTGAACGGAATCATCGTGCCGGTGGGGTTGTTGGGGTTGGCAAGAAACACGATTTTCGTGCGCGGGGTGACGGCGGCAAGTAGCGCATCTACATCCGCGGTGATGTTTTTCTCCGGCGCGGTAACAGGCGTTGCCCCATGCCCCTGTGCATAGATTTTATACATCAGGAAGCCATGCGCGCTGTAGAGCACTTCGTCGCCCGCACCCGCATAGGCATGGATGAGCAGGCCAATTAGTTCGTCTGACCCCGAACCGCAGATGAGCTGGTCGGCAGGCAATTTCTGTGTGGTCGCTATTGCCTCACGCAGGGCAACATGCGCACCATCGGGATAGCGGTGTAGGCTCGTTGCTGCGTCTTTAAACGCTGCGATGGCCTTGGGCGAGGGGCCCCATGCGTTTTCGTTCGAGGAGAGTTTGATAATGCGCGACACGCCTTCTGCCGAGGCTTTGCCGGGTTTGTAGGGCGAAATATCGGTGATGCCGGGCTGTGGGGTGGGGTGCTTAGGCATACATAACTCCTTCGTTGCATGAGATGGCACGCGGGTGCGCGCCGAGGAAAGCTGCACCTTCCAGTGTGATGTGGAAACCGTCGAGCACGCGCAGGGCGCCCTCGGCAGTCAGGAAATAGCTGATATCATCGCCGGAGTCCTCCGGCGTAACAGCGGCGAGGGCGACGGCTTCGGTCGTTCCCTCCGGCGCGTTGCCTGCGATAACGGGAAGCGTGGCGAAGATGAACAGACCTGCGCCCTGTAGCGTTTTTATGTCGCGCCACCAGTCACTTTTTTCTGGCGAGGGGAGCACCAGAATATTGCTGCGGTTTTCTTTCAGCGCAGCGAGCGCTTCGACAAGTGATGCGGCTTTTTGTGCACCGACTTGCACGCCAAAATACTCTCGCGCAAGGAAGTGATGTTCGGGATATTGAGCAAGGTAGCTGACGCGGAGCGGCGATTCGACCTGCGTGCTGCCACCGATGAGCTGCCGCCAGATAGCGACGCCCATCCGCGGGGAAAAGCCAGTGCCTTGGAAACGTTTAGCAATGGCGGCGTGCATGCGCCCTTCGCGCCCCGGGCGGATATGGCAAGCGCGCGGCCAGTGGGTTGCCTTGAGTGCGGCGACTTCGCGGATGATGCCAATACGCTCGATAAACAGGCGTGCGAGGTGCTCATCCAGCGCGTCGATGCGTGCGCGGAACTGCTCTAACTGCTGCTCGGGAGAATCCATGCGCCTGATCTACAAGACCAGGCGCATGGGTGCAAGTGCTTAGCCCGCGGCTGTCAAGAAGTTGGGCAATTGGCTGCTGCTGTCGGCGCTGCTGGTGCGGTTGCCGCCACCATTGCCGCCTTGGCGGTGCTGTGGGCGTCCGCCTCCGCTGCCATGACGCGCGCCGGAAGCGCCGCCACCACTGCTGCTGCCATGACCACCGCTATTGCGTCCGCCCCCGCCGCTGCGACGGCGCTTTTTTGGGTTACCCATTCCAGGAGGAAGTGGCTCCAGCTTGATATTCGGATCCATCAGTTTCTGGATCGCGCGCCATTTAATCATGTCCTCAGGACAGATGAAGCTGACCGCAGAACCATCCGCACCCGCGCGACCGGTACGGCCAATGCGGTGGATGTAATCTTCCGGTGCCTGCGGCAGATCGTAGTTGATGACATGCTCGATATGCGGAATGTCGAGGCCGCGGCTGGCGATATCCGTCGCAACCAGAATACGGTGACGCTTCTCGCGGAAGGCAGCAAGCACGCGCTCGCGCTGGCGTTGTTCGAGGTCGCCGTGGATAGCATCCGCCGTGAAGCCCGACTTCTTGAGCTTGGCAGCCAGTTTTTCCGTCGCGTATTTCGCTTTTACGAAAATGATGACAGTGCCTTCGCGTTCTTTCAACTCGCGGATGAGGGCATTGTATTTCTCTTCATTCGTGACGTTGATGGTTTTCTGTTCAATACGGTCGGCGGCTTTGTTGGTCTCGCCGATCTCGACGCGCTCCGGGTTCTTTAGGTATTTTTCCGAAAGCTTGAGAATTTGCGGTGGCAGTGTTGCCGAGAACAACAATGTTTGACGCTGCTGCGGCAGGTATTTCAGGATTTGCATGATCTGGTCTTCGAAGCCCATGTCGAGCATCCGGTCGGTTTCATCGAGCACGAGGTAGGTCGCGTCGTGCAGCATGAGGCTGCCACGTTGCAGATGGTCGATGATACGGCCGGGTGTGCCCACGATAATCCGTGGACGCATGCGGAGTTGCGCTTGCTGCTTTGGCATTGAATCGCCGCCGATGAGCAGCGCGGTTTTGATCGTGCCATATTGGCCGAGTAGTTGTTTTACCACGGTTTCGACCTGGTTTGCCAGTTCACGCGTTGGGAGCATAATCAGCGCCGAGCCGCGGGGGCTGTTGAGCATGCGCGCGATCATGGGAATACAGAAAGCGGCGGTTTTGCCCGAGCCGGTCATCGCGGTGCCGAGTACGTCGCGGCCAGCGAGGGCGAGGGGAATGGCCTGCGCCTGAATCGGCGTTGGCGTGGTGAAGTTCATGACTTTTAGTGCTGCGCGCATTGCTGGCGGCAGGTCGAGTTCATCGAAATGTTGCATGGTAATGAGTTAATCCTTTAGATGAGATGTGTGAAATATCCTCTTGATAAACATCATTGTTTACCACAGAGTTTAGGTGTCTGTTATGCAGCACCTAAACACAAATCATCGCGCGCAAAAGCGAGCGGCGTACATAGGTACCACGGATTTCATTCCCCAAAGGGATGGAATCAATACAGGGTCGGGAGAGAAGTTGCTCTAAAGTAAACCCGCCGGACGAATCCGGCGGGAATATTTCAAAGCACGTTGCTCAATTAAGCAGCGATTTTCAGGTTTGCAGCCGAAGTCTTGCCTTTGTTGGTAGCAAGCTCGTAGCTGACTTTTTGACCTTCGTTCAGCGAACGCAGGCCTGCAGCTTCCAGTGCGGTGATGTGTACGAACACATCTGCGCCACCTTGGTCAGGTTGAATGAAGCCGTAGCCTTTGGTTGGGTTGAACCATTTAACGATGCCAGTAGCCATTATGAAACTCCTAAAGAATGGCGTTAGTCCCAATCCCACCACTATGGTGAAACCGAGGTCGAGTCGAACCTGATGCACGCACGCGCCCACCAAACTCTTTGCCAACATTGAGGAGGAGACGAACCCATCCGCACCACTTTAGTTTATTCACGCTGGGCGAATCGACGTCAGTAGTCTGTAGTATCAAAGAGTTAGCGATTTAACTCTCGGATGTTTTTGCCCTAAAAACCCCCGCAAGTCAAGAAAAACCTTATGTGCGCTGCGAAATAGAGGCTGGTATTTGCGGCGTTCGCCCCTTATAAGGCCGCCTATGAACGCACAAACCGAACCTACACGCTGCGGCACCATCGCCTTGATTGGCGCGCCGAATGCCGGAAAATCCACGCTGCTGAACCGTATGGTTGGCACGAAAATCTCGATCGTCACCCCCAAGGCGCAAACGACGCGCGTGCGGGTGACGGGAGTAACGGTGGAGGGTGAAACGCAGCTGGTGTTCCTCGATGTGCCCGGCGTGTTCGACGCCAACCAGACCTTCGAGAAGGCCATGGTCAGTGCCGCGTGGAACAGCGCCAAGGCGGCGGATGTGATTGTGTTTATGCACGACGCGCGCAAAAAGCCGACGGAAGAAACCGAAGCGGTCATCCAGCGGATTAAGGATATCGGCACACCGGCCATCATCGCCCTCAACAAGGTGGATGCTGTGCCGGATAAGAAGGTGCTGCTCGAGCGCGTGGCCTGGTTCAATGAACGCCTCGTGTGGCAGCATATTATGCTGATCTCCGCGCGCAAGGGCGAGGGGGTGAGCGACCTGCGCGGTGCACTCGCTGAAATGATGCCCGAAGGCCCGTTCCTCTATGAACGCGACGCGCTGACGGATATGCCGATGCGCTTGGTCGCCAGTGAACTGACGCGCGAGCAATGTTTCCTCAAGCTGCAGGAGGAACTGCCCTACACGCTGACGGTGGAAACCGAACGTTACGAAGAGCGCGAGAATGGCTCGGTGGAGATTCACCAGAACATCATTGTGCAGAACGAGCGGCAGAAAACCATCCTCATCGGCAAAGACGGGCAGATGCTCAAAGCCATCGGCGAACGCGCCCGCCACGAAATCGGCCGCTTGCTCGGCACGAAATGCCATCTCTATCTGTTCGTCAAAGTCCGCGCCGACTGGAAAGACAAGCCCGAGGCATATAGCTATCTGGGGCTCGATTTTAAGGGGTAAGTCGTGAGTTGTTAGTTGTTCGTCGTTAGGGTATTCTCGCTCACGACAAACAACTCCAAGTTCGAAACTCACCAGCTATGCTCCAATTCACCGATGAAGCGCTGATTCTGACGGTCGATAAATTCGGCGATCATGATGCGATTGTGGCGGTGTTCACGCCGACGCATGGGATTTGCCGTGGGGTGGTGAAGCGCGGGCTGACCTCGAAGAACCGCGCAGATATCCAGCCCGCTACGCTGGTGAAGGTGACGTGGAAAGCGCGGCTGCCCGAGCATATGGGCACGCTGACGCTGGAGGCCAAACATAGCTACGCCGCGCGGGTGATGCACGACCCGCTGCGCCTTTCCGCCATCGGCAGCGTGATGAGCCTGATCGCCTGCACGCTGGCGGAGCGCGACGCGCACCCGGAGCTTTACGCCAAAACCAACCTGTTTTTACAGCATGTCGCTGCCGGGGTGGAGCCGCTGGTCTGGCTTGCCGAATATGTACGGCTGGAGCTGGCACTGCTGGAGAATACCGGCTTTGGGCTCGACCTCAGCCGCTGCGCGGCGACTGGTACGTGCGAGGATTTGGTTTATGTCTCGCCCAAATCCGGCCGGGCGGTGAGCCGTGCGGCGGGGGCGGCGTATCATGACCGCATGCTGAAACTGCCGGAATTCCTGCGTGAGGGCGAAGGCGCGGCGGAAGCGATGGCGCGCATCACTGAGGGCGTCGCGCTCGCCAGCCATTTCATCGACACGCGGATGCTGCCCGCACTCCACCGCAACCCGCCGCCGCTGCGCCAGCATTTCGTCGGCGTCCTCGCCCGCACCGCGATGCGCGAGGAAGAGGTGGCGTGAGTTTAGGTGTCTGATTTTTTGTCTTTGCTTCCAGCAATACTCAGTCCGGGAGGCGCTGCAGAAAGTTTGCCTTCCGAGGTGTCGATCCTGAGCTTCTTTTTTTCGGGTATCTCCAAAAGATCGCCAGTTATTTCATTTAGAAACTGAGGTTTTTCTGTCTTAAGCTGGGCACGCTGCTCTTTTGTCTCGTTGAAGACTTGAACAATCATGTTGCGGAAAGCTAGCACGTTCTCACAACTGTCTGGCTTAAAATTTTCTAATACACGCTGTGCGTCTAGAGCTGACTCTATATCACCATTATTTCTGTAAGCATGCCCGGCAGCCAGAAGGAGAAGATAAAAAGTTGTGACGCTCGCTTCGTGAGTAGCAAGATCAGTGATATCTGATTTCTGCCATTCTTTATAATCTAAATTGCAACTTAATCCGCGGTCAATTCCTATCGCCCGACCCTCTTTCATAATTTGCAGAAACTTTGGAACACCTTGGGTTATCAAATCATATTTATTAGACATGCTGTCTCCAATGCTTAATGAAATGTATATTTATATTACCCGTAGTCTACCACATTCACTTCTCAAGAAATGTGACAATTCTGTGAAGATTGCGCCCCTTGCGTATGGCGTGCGGAGGGAGTAATGCTGCGCTAACAGGGAGAAAACATATGCTTACAGGTAAAACAGCGATTGTGACGGGTTCAACCAGCGGGATTGGGCTGGGGATTGCGGAGGCGCTGGCGGCGCAAGGCGCGAATATCCTCTTTAACGGCTTTGGCGACAAGGCGGAGATCGACGCGCTGGTAGCGGCGACAGCCACGAAATTCAAGGTGAAAACGGGTTATTCTGCGGCGGATATGGGCAAGCCGGAGCAGATTGCCGCGATGGTAGCGGATGCCGAGAAAACCTTCGGTTCGGTCGATATTCTCGTCAACAATGCGGGGATTCAGTTCACCGCGAATATCGAGGATTTCCCGACCGAGAAATGGGATGCGATTCTTGCGATCAATCTCAGCTCAGCCTTCCACGCCATGAAGGCGGCGATTCCGGGGATGAAAGCGCGCAACTGGGGGCGGATTATCAACGTCGCCTCGGCGCATGGGCTGGTGGCTTCGGCCACGAAATCCGCCTATGTGGCGGCCAAGCACGGTCTGGTCGGCCTCACCAAAGTGGCCGCGCTCGAGATGGGCGATAAACTAATTACCGCCAACGCCATCTGCCCCGGCTGGGTGCTGACGCCGCTGGTCGAGAAGCAAATCAAAGACCGTGCGGCCAAAGAAGGCAAAAGCGAGGACGCAGTGAAAGCGGAAATGCTGGGCGAAAAACAATCGACCAACCGCTTCAGCACGCCGGAGCAAATCGGCGCGCTCACGGTGTTTTTATGCTCCGAGGCGGCGGTAAATATCACCGGCACGACGCACTCGATCGACGGCGGATGGACGGCAGAGTAATGGCGCGCACCGCGACAAAAAAAACAGCGAAACCGAAGGCAAAACCACCGCTGCGCCTCAACCTCGCGCTGCAAGGCGGCGGGGCGCATGGGGCGTTCACCTGGGGAGTGCTCGACCGCTTGCTTGAAGAGGAAGATATCGAGATCACCGGCATCAGCGGCACCAGCGCCGGGGCGATGAACGCCGCCGTGCTGGTCGATGGCTACCGCGAGGGTGGTCGCGCACGGGCGAGGGAACAGCTCGCTGAATTCTGGCATGCGATCAGCGAAGAAGCGTTGAAGTTCGCGCCCTTCGGGCAGATGCAAGCGCCGAGTTATTTCTCGCAGATTCCGGGCATGGATTGGCTCGCCGCGCTCAACCCCGCGGAGATGATGACGCGGGTTTTTTCGCCCTATGAAATGAACCCCACAAATTTTAATCCGCTGCGCAATGTGCTCGTGCGGCTGCTCAAAACCTGCCAGCTGC
>JBIIEL010000042.1:0-14828 GCA_044237845.1 Rickettsiales bacterium
CGAGCGTAGGCGAATACGTCAACCGCTTCGAGCAGGACGTCGCAACATACACACAAAGTCCCAGCGCGGTTGCCACCATGAATGGCACGGCGGCACTGCATATCGCACTGCAATTGGCGGGCGTGACTACGAATGATCTGGTCATTACTCAGCCACTCACCTTTGTGGCCACCTGCAACGCCATTGCGTATCTCGGTGCGGCGCCACTCTTTATCGATGTAGACCGCACCACGCTTGGCCTCTCGCCGACATCCCTATCAGACTGGCTGAATGAGAATGCACGGCTGGACGAGCAGGGCCTATGCCGCGCCATATCAGGAAACCAGATTATCCGCGCCTGCGTACCGATGCATAGTTTTGGTCACCCCTGCGACCTCGACACGCTGGTGGCCGTGTGCGGCCAATGGAATATTGCGCTGGTGGAGGATGCCGCTGAATCGCTTGGAAGTCTCTATAAAGGCCGTCATACGGGCACGTTTGGCATGCTCGGCATCCTCAGCTTTAACGGCAATAAAATCATCACCACGGGTGGTGGTGGCATGATCCTGAGCAACAGCGCTCTTGGGGTGCGCGCCAAACATTTCACCACCACCGCCAAAACGCCACATCCCTATCGCTATATGCATGACGAAGTTGGCTATAACTACCGCCTGCCGAATCTCAATGCCGCATTAGGCTGCGCGCAGATGGCGCAGCTTGAAGATTTTATCACCGCCAAAAGAGCACTGGCGGAGCAATATGCTTCACATCTTAACGGAAGTGACCTGCACTTTGTGCGCGAGCCGGCGCATTGCCGCTCTAATTACTGGCTCAACACCGTCATCTGCGAAACCCCCACCATGCGTGATGCGCTACTCAGCGCAACGCACGCACAGGGTATTGGCACGCGCCCGGTGTGGGATCTGATGACAACACTCCCCATGTATGCCGCGTGTAAAAAAGGAGACCTCAGGAATGCCGAATGGCTAGCCGAACGCCTCGTTAACCTGCCCAGCAGTGTGCCCGCATGACTCGTAAAATTGCAGTATTTACTGGCACCCGCGCCGAATACGGCCTGCTTTTTTGGCTGATGAAAGCCATCGAGAAAAATCCAGCACTGGAACTGCAAGTCATCGTCAGTGGCGCCCATCTGTCGCCACAATTCGGTGAAACCTGGAAGCAGATTGAGGCAGATGGTTTCACCATCTCGGCGAAGGTTGATCTGCAATTAGCGGATGATACACCGCTTGCGATTACCCATGCCCTCGCGCGCGGCGTTGCTGGCTGTGGTGAAGCGCTGGCCAAACTCAACCCCGATATTCTGGTGGTACTCGGCGACCGTTATGAAGCACTCGCCGCCGCGCAAGCCGCGATGATTGCTCGCATCCCGATTGCACATATCCATGGCGGTGAATCAACGGAAGGTCTTATTGACGAGGCCATACGCCATGCCATCACCAAAATGGCACATCTACATTTCGTGGCAGCGGAGCCTTTCCGTACACGCGTACTCCAACTTGGCGAGAACCCAGAGCATGTCTGGGTTGTCGGCGCGGCGGGTCTTGATAATATTGCACACCTGCCCATCGTTCCTAAAGCAGAACTGGAGAAAATATTAGGACTACGCTTTGCCTCCCCACTGCTGCTGCTGACCTATCATCCAGAAACACTCCACACTGCGGATCCCACATATTTTCTGGAACAGATGCTAAACGCCCTTGGGAACCAAAATGGCACTATCGTGATTACGGGCACGAATGCAGACACTGGCGGTGGAGAAATCCGCCGTACGTTGCAAGCATTTGCAGCACAACACCCTGAAAACATTGTTTATATAGAGAATCTTGGAGTATCCCGCTACCTGAGCCTAATGCGATGCGCGGATGTTGTCGTCGGCAACTCTTCCAGTGGTTTACTAGAAGCCCCCGCAATTGGCACACCGAGCATCAATATCGGGAACCGCCAGCGCGGTAGACTTAGTGCGCCTTCAGTGATCAATTGCCCAGACAACATCGATGCGATCCACATAGCGCTAAAAACTGCATTATCGAGTGCGCACAGAGAAATTGCGGCCGCACGTCTTACGCCCTACGGCTCTGCAGGCGCAGCTGAACGCATCGTGAAAATAATTTCCAATTTCTCACTCACAGGAATTCTAGAGAAACGGTTCTTCAGTCTGCAATGAACAGTAAAGATACAATCAACGTTCTTTTAATCGGATGCGTGGCCTCAAGCGAAGTGGCCCTTCGGTCACTACTGGGCTTGAAGCAAGTGACTTTGGTGGGAATTGTTACGCGGCGCGCCTCAAAATTTAACTCCGACTTTGTGAACCTTGCTCCCATTGCCGAGGCCAACAATATACCATTGCTTCTTGTTGAGGAAACCTCTGATAGCTCCCACCAGGAAGACTGGATTAGGGCGCGCCGTCCAGATCTCATTTTTGTCATCGGCTGGTCAAAATTATTGCCCGAAGAAGTACTGCGTATTTGCCCAAACAAGGTGGTAGGATTCCACCCTTCCGCTTTACCAAAAAACCGTGGCCGTCATCCGATCGTATGGGCGCTGGCACTAGGACTGACCGAGACAGCCACCAGTTTCTTTCTCATGGATAGTGGTACTGATAGTGGCCCCATCGTGAGCCAATATCCGGTTTCGATTTCACCATCTGACACCGCCGAGAGTCTGTATCAAAAAATTCTCGCCCTGATCCCCAAGCAGATCGCTGAGATTACCTACGGATTCTTAGAGAATACACTGATGCCACTGGAGCAAGACAAGGCGCGCGCAACATACTGGCGCAAACGCAGTGAGCATGACGGACAGATCGACTGGCGCATGAGTGCAGGAAATATATACAACCTTGTGCGAGCACTCTCGAAACCTTATCCTGGCGCACACTTCATGCATCAGGGACACGTTGTTAAAGTGTGGAGTTGCACAGTGGAACCATCGGCACCACTAAATGCCGAACCAGGAAAAGTACTGCTCGTGAAAAATCGTGAGGTTGTTATAAAAGCAGGAGAACATGCCATTCGAATTATAGATCATGATATGACTACTCTGCCTTCTGAGGGAGATTACATATGAAGAAAATACTAGTCGTTGCACCACATCCTGATGACGAAACACTAGGCTGTGGCGCCACACTACTCCGCCACAAAGAGGGAGGAGATGAGATCCACTGGCTCATTGCGACCGAGATCAATGAATCCATTGGATTTTCTGCTGAGCAGGTTGCCAAACGAGACCGGGAAATCGGAGAAGTACAAAAGGCCTACGGCTTCCACTCGGTTCATCGCCTTGGATTCCCGACCATGCGCCTCGACAGCCTTGGGAAATTACCCCTTATTGAAAAAATCAGTAGTGTAGCAAACCATCTCAGACCTGACTCTTTATACGTTCCCTACCGCAACGATGCACATAGTGATCACGCCGCCGTATTCGATGCTGTTGCAGCCTGTGGCAAATCATTTCGTTACCCCTTCATTCGCAATCTTTACGCCTACGAGACTCTCTCCGAAACAGAATTTGGGCTACGTCCAGACGATACGGGATTCCGCCCCAACCTTTTTATTGAAGTTACTAAATGGATTGAACAGAAAATATCTATCATGCACCTGTTCGATGGCGAAATGGGCTCTTTTCCATTTCCACGCAGCGAAACTTGTATCCGCGCACAAGCTGCGCTACGAGGGAGTCAGGCGGGTGTCGAGGCAGCAGAAGCATTCATGATACTAAAAGAAATTCGATGAATAAGCCCGTCTACATCATCGCCGAGGCAGGCGTAAACCATAACGGTGATCGCGACATGGCGATCGCGCTGATTGATGTCGCTGCAAATGCGGGCGCGGATGCCGTAAAATTTCAGACCTTCGATGCCGACAAGCTTGCTGCCAAGTCTGCCCCCAAAGCGGCCTACCAGAAACAGCACACAGGCGCAGCAGAGTCACAACATGCCATGCTCAAGAAATTAGAGCTACCGCGTGCGTGGCACCATGATCTTCAGGCACATGCCAAAAAACGGGGCATTGATTTTCTTTCGACTGCGTTCGATGAAGACAGCCTGGCATTTCTGACCACACTTGACATTCCCTTGCTCAAAATTCCTTCAGGCGAACTGACCAATAGTCCGCTACTATGGCGGTTCGCGCACACGGGCAAGCCCCTCATCCTTTCCACCGGCATGGCGACACTCGACGAGGTGGCCGACGCGTTGGCGGTCATCGGCCACGGCATACATTTCGACACCGAACCGCGCGCATTGCAAGACGCATTAGACTATTGGCCGCGCGAAGACTGCCGCCGCGCCGTAGCCGCACGCGTCTCCCTACTACATTGCACGTCGCAATACCCAGCGCCGCTGGAGGCCATCAATTTACGGGCGATGGATACTTTGGCCCAAGCGTTCGGCCTACCTGTCGGCTATTCCGACCATACGCAAGGCACGCTGATTGCCGTGGCCGCCGTGGCACGTGGTGCGACCATCATTGAAAAGCATTTCACGTTGGACAACACCCTTCCCGGCCCCGACCATAAAGCATCGCTGGAGCCCGCCGAGCTTAAGCATATGGTTACACAGATTAGGGATCTTGAAAAAGCGCTGGGTGATGGGGAAAAAGCACCTCAACCCTGCGAACTCGACACACGCACCGCCGCACGACAGCAGGTGGTGGCGGCATGCGACATCACCGCTGGAGCAATCCTGGAGCGCAAGGATCTGACCACAGCGCGCTGCGGCCATGGGCTTGCTCCCCACACGCTGTGGAAGTTGGTAGGCACGCCTGCAGCTAAATCCTATCACGCTGGGGAGCCCATCGAATGAGCATCACACCGTCGCATCCCTCTTATATTCTTCTCGGTGCCGGTGGTCATGCGAAGGTGCTGCTCGCGTTAGCGCATGCCCTCGCTTTGCCCATGAAAGGCGCGTGCGCCCCGGAATTTGCAGCACACCCACACTCCACATGGCAGGGGGTGCCAGCGCTGGGTGGCGATGACGCGCTAACGCATTTCTCTCCAACCGATATCCGCCTCATCAATGGCATCGGTCAAACGGTTGGTAACGATGTCCGCAAGCAGGCCTACGTGGCACAGAAGAAAGCCGGATTTCTTTTCCCTGCCATAACCCATCCCTTTGCCTGGGTTGCGCCAGATGCTATGCTTGCCGACGGAGCGCAGGTCATGGCCGGCGCGATTATCCAGCCCGGCTGCAGCATCGGCGAGAACAGCATTATTAATACCCGCGCCAGCATCGACCATGACACCCGCGTTGGGGGACATGCCCACATTGCTCCCGGAGCGATATTATGCGGCGGCGTAACGGTGGATGACGACGCGTTTATCGGTGCCGGTGCAACTATTGGGCCAGGGGTACATATTGGGAAATCAGCCATTGTTGGCGCAGGGGTAACGGTGCTATATAACATCGTCGCTGGCCAAACATTCGTAGGAAAAAACCATGTCTGAACTAACCAGCACGACCTGGAAAGATGCGCCAATTCTTTGTAATACCCAGATATTGAAGCGCGCACCATGGTGTGCATGCTAGATGCGCACAGCGCGAATTGCCTAGATGCCCTCACAGAATATGACCCGAAATGACGTTATCATGCCTTGGATTGCACTCTCGTTGCTTCATGGAGAAGAAGAATTTAGGGATAATCCCAAAAGCACTGGACGCCGCCTTCTCGTTGTATAAAATAAACGCGTCCTTCCCGTTGTATGAGAGGGCACTTGAGGATAGGCAGAGAACTGTCTTGAGTGTGCTGTAATCAAAACCGTATTCTAGAAATTCAATTAAGCTTAATGAGCTCACCACCAATTCTAGGCGCATATATATGATACCCTCGCCCTTTAGTGGAAAAATCATATTTATTGCGCCACTTGCGCCAACAGTTGATTTCTCTGCGAAATTCTTTGTATCTGAGTTGCGCGCGCATGGACTTGATCTGGAATATTGGGATGTAAGCGCCCTGATGGGCTATGAGATGCGGTTTAGAAGCGATGTTGCCAGTGTCCACTATATACTGATAAAATCGTATAGAGATTTCTGGCGCATGTTGCATCGTGAAAATAAAAAAACGACAATCTTTGCACCACAGATAACGCGAGACGCACACTCTCTCTGGATATATCTGACACTCTCACTATTTACGCTAAAAACGATATTCTGGGGACGCGGCTATCTGCCACTCATAAGTGAACCGCGCACCACCGGCATAGTGGCACGGATAAAAGAGCTTCTTACATACAAAAATAAATGGACCATAATCCGCTCTGCACTAGCGCGCCGCCTTCTATCAACCCAAAAATATGATGTCACTTTTGTTGCAGGAAGACTTGCTGAGAAAATTCATCAAAAAGATTCCGTTTTGCTCGTTCCTATCCATCATTTTGATATCGACAGAACCATGACATCCCCTACAGAAAGCATGGCTTCCTCGCAGCCTTACGGAGTCTTCCTTGATGATTATCTGCCATTTCATCCCGACTTCAGCATTGGTCAGACCGAGACCATCAATCCAGATTCTTACTATACCGCACTAAATGCGTATTTTAGCTGGATAGAGAGCGAGCTATGCATAAAGATACTCATTGCCGCTCACCCTAAAGCAAATTATGTTGATAATCCTTTTAATGATCGGATCATTTTAAGCGGACAGACAGACCGCTTGGTACGCGATGCTAAAATCGCATTTCTACATGGCTCAACGTCTATTTCCTTTGCCATTATCTACCAAAAACCGGTCTGCCTGATGTACAGCGCCGATATTCAAAAAAAACATCCCCTGATGTACGATCAGATGCATGAAACGTCCAAACTTCTTGGCTGCCCGCTAATTGATTTCGAGCATGATCGAGACACCTTGCCAATAAAAGATGTCAGCATGCGCAAGTACGCCAAATTTTACGATGAGTTCTTATCTTGCAGAACAGATACTACGCCATCAGCCGCGCTTGTAATCAATGCCGTTGAAACACTTCTTTCTGAGAAACAAAATGGCTGAACTCACTGAAATTGAATTCTGGGAGCATTACTGGCAGGACTGTCCTCTTCCCAGTGAGCCCGATATGACGCTGCCGTTCGACCGCTGCCTCGCGCGTGAACTCAAAAAAAGCCTTGATCTGTCAGGTGGCGATGTACTGGAGATCGGCTGCGCGCCCGGGAAATGGCTTGCGTTTTTTGCCAAAACCTTCGGCATGTGCGCGAGCGGCATTGAATATTCTGCCGCAGGCATGCACGCCGTGCTACGTAACTTTGAACTTCTTGGGCTGTCTGCCGATACCATTATCACGGGCGATTTTTTTGAACTCCTCCCCTCACGCCAGTTCGATGTGGTGATGTCATTTGGCTTTATTGAACATTTCGACGATCCGGACGATGTGGTGGCGCGGCATTTAGCATGGCTAAAACCCGGAGGAACATTAGTGCTGTGCGTGCCTAATTTCCGCGGGATATATACGCCATTGCAGCGCGCACTGGATCCCGGCATTCTCGAGAAACACAACCTCAGCATTATGCGTCCGGATTATTTCAAGGCGCTTGCCGAGAAATTCTCGCTTACCCCTCTTCACATTCGCTACATTGGTTCGTTCGAGCCCTCGCTGCCCGTACAACAACGCGGATACCGCACTATTGGGCAACTGCTGACCAAATGCGTGCTTCGTCTGGTCGTCCCCCTTCGCCGCCCCGCGATTTGGGATTCGCTGAACCACCCCTATATCAGCTCCAACCTTCTGGCGATTTACAGAAAATGACGCGGCTACTTGCTTACACAGAAACCTATGCGCGCGGTGGTGGCAATCGCTATATGGTGGATTGCGCGAATGCATTAGCCCCTTCCTTTTCCGAGGTCATGATTGCCACCAATAAGAGCGGCATTTTTCCCGAAGACATCGCGCATCTAAGCTGCCCGGCGACGACCCGGCAAGTCTCCATTCTGACCCGCGCTTCCATTCAACGCCATATCTCGTGGCTGCCGACAACTCTGCGTCGCATGTTTCTCGCACTGCTTGTCCTGATGGAGCCGTTCTTTTTTCTGTCGAACATGCTGTGCTTTGCCTTTCTGATTCGCCGTTATAAGCCCTCCTGCATTCTGAGTTGCAACGGCGGCTATCCCGCTGCGCAATCCTGCCTCGCCATGATAGTCGCCGCAAAACTCTGCCGCGTAAAATCGATGCTGAGTATTGTCAGTATGCCGACCCCGCGCCGTCGTTATACCTATTATTACGAGAAATGCGTAGACCGCCTTGTGTGGCGCGCAGCAGATGCCGTTATCGTCAATGCTTCTGCCATCGCAAAAGCACTCACCACCTTACGTGATATGCCCACTGATGCAGCGCATATCGTCTATAATAGCATTGCCGATATCCCCTCGCCACCACGCGTGCGCGCTGCCACAGAGATACTCACCCTCGGCTGCGTCGCACGGCTCGACGCCATGAAAGGCGTGTTCTTTTTATTCGACGCCTTTGCAGAGCTGGCTAAGGAATTTCCTAACCTTCGACTGGTGCTTGCAGGAGACGGAGACGCCTCCGCAGAGTTGAAGAAACGCTGCACGCAGCATGGGCTGGAGGCACGCGTCGATTTCCTCGGCCACTATTCCGGCGATATCGCGGCCCTGCTTGCCTCGTTTGATATTTACGTATTTCCTTCCCTTTGGGAGGGCTTTCCTTATAGCATAGTCGAAGCCATGCGCAGCGGATGTGCCATCATCGCAACCCGTGTCGGTGGCATCCCGGAGGCGATTGAGAATGAGAAAGAAGGACTATTGATTGTGCCCGCTTCTACTGCGGATATTACTTCGGCGCTTCGCCGGCTGATTCCGGATGAAGCGCTACGAAACCGCTTGGGTAAAGGCGCATATCAACGGTTCACGCAGCATTTTTCGCTTCAGGCGATGCAGACGCAGCTGCGCGAAGTGATGAACAAAACGGTGACGTGATTTATGTCTTTATGTGCAACGGTTCTCGGCGCCGGCTTTATCGGGAAGCATTTCCTGCGATACGCATTATTACAAGGCTACACGCTGCGTGTGCTCGACCATAACGATTGCCCGGAAGAATTCTCAGGCAAACTGCTCTGGATCAAAGGCGATCTAAGTCAGGAAGATAAGCTTTCGCAGGCGCTAGAGGGAGCACATACAGTCTTTCATTTCATCTCCAGCACTGTCCCCGGAGACATGATCGATGAAAGCGGCGAGCTGAAACAAAACGTATTCCAAACACTGCAATTGCTAAAACTCTGCGTCAAAAAAAAGATACAGCGCGTGGTATTTATTTCCTCGGCCTCGGTCTATGGCGTTCAATCCGTCCTACCGATACCAGAGACTGCCCTCACCGATCCCATCAGCTCACACGGCATCCACAAACTGACGATCGAGAAATATCTCCAACTCTATCGCCATCAGCATGGACTTGACTGCAAAATCCTGCGCATCAGCAACCCCTATGGGCCTGGGCAGAATATCGCCGGAAGGCAGGGATTCGTCGCCATCGCGATTGGAAAAATATTGGCGGGCACACCCATCACCATCAGCGGTGACGGCACCATCATCCGCGACTTTATCTATATCGATGACGTGGCAAAAGCCCTCCATTTAGTGGCCACTACCGATGCTGGCGAAACCATTTTCAATATCGGCAGTGGCAATGGCCATTCCCTCAACCAGATTGCAGACCTCCTGCGCGAGCAGACAGGGCGACCCCTGCCTGTTACCTATACAGAAAGCCGATTCGTCGATATTCCCAAAAGCGTGCTCGATATAGGAAGCGCCCGCCGTATTCTGGGATTCTCACCAACCGTTTCACTCAAGGAGGGTCTAGCGCAAACGCTCACCTTCCACCGCTTGACGCCTGTTTATGCAACATCCTAGCTACCGTGCCGATATCGATGGCTTGCGCGCGATTGCGGTGCTCTCGGTCATGGCGTTTCATCTTTTCCCCGCAACTCTCCGCGGCGGATTTATTGGCGTTGATATTTTCTTTGTTATCTCGGGTTTTCTCATCTCCACGATCATTTTTGAGAATCTGGACCGGGGCACATTCCGTCTCTCTGAGTTCTATACCCGCCGCATCAAACGTATCTTTCCTGCGCTGTTGCTCATGCTCGCTACCTGCCTGTGTTTCGGATGGTTTCTATTGCTTGCCGACGAATATAAACAGCTAGGGTCACACACCGCGGCAGGGGCAGCGTTCTTTTCCAATATCATGCTCTGGCGCGAGAGCGGATATTTCGACACGGCCGCGGAATCCAAACCATTACTACATTTATGGTCGCTCGGCATCGAGGAGCAGTTTTATATCCTATGGCCTTGGCTGGTATGGCTGTGCTGGCGTCACCGAAAGCACTTCTTCCTTATCATTCTCGGCCTTGCCGCACTCTCATTCTGCCTGAGCATTGCAGGCCTCAAAAAAGACGCTGCCGCTATGTTCTTTCTACCCCATGTGCGTTTCTGGGAACTGCTTGTAGGCGCGCTGATGGCGCATCTGATGCTGTACAAAAACACGCTGTTAGAAACTATCCCCACGCTGAAACCTGAACTTCGTGCCTGGCTTGGCCTGCTTCTAGTGGGTGTCGGCATGTTCAGCATTCACAAACAATCTCTGTTCCCTGGCTTCTGGGCATTGCTGCCTGTCCTGGGCAGCGCACTATTGATTAGCGCTGGCTCTCACACATGGGTCAACCGCACGCTGCTGAGCCACCGGGTTCTGGTATGGTTCGGGCTCATCAGCTACCCTCTCTATCTATGGCATTGGCCTGTCTTATTTTTTATGCGCGTCGGCTCCGAGGCATCTCCTGCGCAGATAGGCATCACCACCGCCTTACTTTCCATCGCGCTGGCATGGCTCACCTATCGCTTTGTTGAAAGACCCATCCGCCGTGATCAGAACAACGCCTTGAAAAGAAATAGGTTGCTCGTTGCAATGGTATTCGTCGGCATCGCTGGATTTACTGCGTATAAAACCGAGGGCTTCCCAACGCGCGCGCTGCAACAACGCTTCGCGCCCTACACACAATCCATTACGGTGATAGATAAAAGCGAGATGTGCTTTGAAATTCCGTATGCGTATCAAAAAGAAACGAACTGGTTTTGTACGCTGGGTAGCGGCCAACATCCGCCAACGTTATTTGCTTATGGTGATAGCCACGCCCTCAGCCTCATTCCAGCGTTGGAGAAGCTTGCTTCAGAACGCGCATACAGCATCGCCTTCGCAGGAAATTCCGGAGCCCACCGCTTCTGGGCATTCAATCCTTGCGTGGCGAAACCTGGACAGAAAAGTATAATTGCCAGAAGCTCAACGAGCGTATTTTTGCCCATGTGCGCGACCATAAAATCCCTACTGTTCTGCTGATAGCACGATGGTCCTATTATACGGGAGGTACAACTCACCCAGAGGACTTCAACGCCATTGCTATGAGCGGCGCGGATTCCGATAGCACCCGCGGCTCCTCTCAGACGGCGCTTGCCCATGCGATTCAGCATACCCTCAAGGCATATAAAGAAATAGGCGTCACCGTCTATCTGATGGAGGACAATCCACAACAGATATACGGCTCCAATGATGCACTAAGAAAAATACGCGTTCCTTCAGACGCCCTGATTAATACGCTCTCCGTTTCCCGGGAAGAACATCAAAACAACCAAAAGATTGCAGCAGATATTCTGCATGCGAATGCGAAGGGAAAAGCGGTGCTCATCAACACGGATGATGTGCTGTGCGATGCGGATAGATGCCCGCTGGTACGCGCCGGAAAATTTCTCTACCGCGATACCGACCATCTGAGCATTGAAGGCGCGCTGAATATCTACCCCCGCCTGCGTGCGAAACTCCCCGCAAATTGAAACGTTGAAAAACTGTGGAACCTTGATAAAACCACCCCAAGGATAGCTAACCTCATTATGGCGGATGAAGCGCGAAGCAATGAAGTGGCGCAAGCGCAGCGTAGACTGACTACGTGAGCATTGCGCCGAAGCTTCATTGCAAGCAGATTCGCTGCCAGAATGCAGTTAAAACAAGGATCCAAACCATGAACCACAACGTCGTTATTCTCTGCGGTGGCCTCGGTACGCGCCTTTCGGAGGAAACCCATATACGCCCTAAGCCGATGGTCGAGATTGGCGGGCGCCCTATTCTGTGGCATATCATGAAGATTTATGAGCGCCATGGACTGACCAATTTCACGCTGGCACTTGGCTATAAGGGCGAGACCATCAAGGATTATTTCCTGAGCTACCATGCCCGCCTGAGCGACCTCACTGTTTCACTCAAAACGGGCGACGTGGCCTACCGCAACCCCACCGCTGAGGATTGGCGCATCTCACTGGTGGATACAGGTGATAAAAGCATGACCGGCGGGCGTCTGCTCCGCCTCAAGCCGCATTTGCAATCGGGCGGCACCTTCCTGCTCACCTATGGCGATGGCGTTTCGGACATCGACATCACTGCGCTTCTCGCCTTCCACCGCAGCCATGGGCGTCTGGCGACCGTGACCGCGGTACATCCACCCGCACGCTTTGGCGATCTGGCGATTGACGGCGACCGCGTCACCCATTTCGCCGAGAAGCCGCAGACCGGCCAAGGCTGGATCAATGGCGGGTTTTTCGTGTTTGAACCGGGCGTTTTTGAGTATCTCGAGAACGACAGCACCATCCTCGAGAAGGCCCCGCTGGAGCGCCTCGCCGCCGATGGGCAGCTCATGGCCTATCAGCATACCGGCTACTGGCAATCGATGGATACGCTACGTGACAAAAACATCCTCGAAGAGCTATGGGCCACTGGCAACGCGCCATGGAAGGGTTAAGCGTGAACCATTTCGCAAACATCTATCGCGGCAAACGGGTCCTCGTCACCGGGCACACGGGGTTTAAGGGCTCGTGGCTGGCCTTATGGCTCACCCAGTTGGGCGCGAAAGTGGCAGGATTCTCTGTCGATATTCCATCGACCCCATCGCATTTTTCGCTGCTCGGGCTCGAAAATCATATCGAACATCATCTCGGCGATGTGCGTGACCGCGCACGGCTGGCGGAGGTGATCGATGCCTTCCGCCCCGAGGTAATCTTCCATCTGGCGGCGCAGGCGCTGGTGCGCCAATCATATGCCGACCCGGCAAGCAGCTTCGAAGTGAACACCATGGGCATGGTCAATCTGCTCGAATGCGTGCGCACGCGGCCATGGATTGAAGCGGCCGTGCTCATCACCAGCGACAAAGCCTATCGCAATGTCGAATGGTGCTGGGGCTACCGTGAGACGGATGCGCTGGGTGGTTACGACCCCTATGGTGCCTCGAAAAGCTGTGCGGATATTGTCGCGCAATCCTACTTCCATTCTTTCTTCCAAAACAGCCCTACGCAGATTGCCATTGCGCGTGCCGGCAACGTCATCGGCGGTGGCGACTGGGCAGCAGACCGTATCGTGCCCGACTGCATCCGCGCATGGAGCAAAAACGAAACCGTCACCATACGCAGCCCACGCGCAACGCGCCCATGGCAGCATGTGCTCGAGCCCGTCAGCGGTTATCTATGGCTTGGCACCCGGTTGCTGCAGAAACCGAAAGGCATGTCAGGCGAGGCCTTCAACTTCGGGCCCGAAGCACGCGTGAACCAAACCGTCGGCGAGCTGCTCGATGCCATGACCGCACGTTGGTCGGACGCGCGATGGAACTGCCCAGAAGGCATGGAGCAGATGGGTCATGAAGCCATGCTACTCAAGCTCTCCTGCGATAAAGCCCTCCATTTTCTGAAGTGGGAAGCGGTGCTTTCGTTTGAGGAAACCGTCGCCATGACGGCCGACTGGTATCACCACTGGCACACAGGCAATCAAAACATCCACGCCTATAGCCTGGAGCAAATCGGGCAGTATTGCGACTTCGCACAAAAGAAAGGTGCCGTGTGGCTTTAGACGGGCTCACAGTCACGCCACTGCGTCAGATCGACGACGCACGCGGCGCCGTACTTCACATGCTGCGCAGCGATGCACCGGAATTCACGCAGTTCGGCGAATGTTATTTTTCCGAGGTATTGCCCAATGCCATCAAAGGTTGGAAGCGTCATCGCCTGCAAACCCAGAACCTTGCCGTACCGACGGGGCGCATCCGCTTTGTTGCGTTTGATGGGCGCGAGCAATCCCCCACGTTCGGGCAGATTGACGTGATCGAATTAGGCCGTCCCGACCAGTATATGCGCCTGTGTGTTCCCCCGGGCATCTGGTACAGCTTTGCCTGCATCAGCAGCACCGCAGCCCTCATTGCCAACTGCGCTGATCTGCCGCATGACCCCGCGGAGAGCGAACAGAAACCACTGGACGACGCGTCGATTCCCTACCGTTGGGAGAGGTTATGAGCAGCGCAACACCACGCTTGCTGGTCATCGGCGGCAACGGGTTTATTGGCCGCCATGTTGTAGAGCATGCACGCATTATCGGCTGGGATGTGACCAGCCTAGGCCTGAAACAAAGCGTTGAGAATCCCCTGGAAGGCGTAGGTTATGTCTCTGCGGACATTGCAGACAAAGCGTCACTTCATTCCGCCTTGCCCGATAATGCCTTCGATTACGTCGTGAACTGTGGCGGCTATATCGACCATGCGCCCTATTTTAATGGCGGCAAAAAAGCCTTCGAGGCGCATGCCACTGGTGTGTACAATCTGGCAGAGTGCATCGACCGCAGCCGACTCAAGCGTTTTATTAACATCGGCAGTAGCGACGAATATGGCAACGCCCCAGCACCTCAATCCGAAACGCTGCGTGAGGTGCCCATTTCGCCTTATTCGCTCGGTAAAACCGCAGCGACGCATTTCCTGCAAACGCTTTACCGCACCGAGCAGTTTCCTGCCGTCACGCTGCGCTTGTTTC
>JBIIEL010000026.1:0-28580 GCA_044237845.1 Rickettsiales bacterium
CTTCCGTGATGGATAACGTCTTGAAAGGCGTGGGCGCAGGCGTGAATGTGGTTGAAGTGAACCACTATCTTAAAGGTGGAAAAATTCTAAAAGGGCTCCTCCCCCTCGCTGGAAAAAGCGTTGGTCGCTTCATTCCGTGGGTTGGCAACGCACTGAGCGCTGGCAGCGACGTGGTGGATGGCGTTCAAGCTTTCAACAAAGGAGATACCAAAGCCGGTTGGCACAGCACTGCGAAAGCGACAGGAGGCCT
Organism: Rickettsiales bacterium; assembly: GCA_044237845.1. Lineage (GTDB taxonomy): Bacteria > Pseudomonadota > Alphaproteobacteria > Rickettsiales > UBA3002 > QFOX01. The sequence continues at coordinate 251 of JBIIEL010000026.1, forward strand.
TATTGGGGCGATTGGTGTCGGTGCAGGTGCTGGTGCACTAGCGGGTTCGCCCTTTTTCGGATTGGGTGCTATTCCTGGCGCCATCATCGGTGGCCTTGCCGGCCTTGGCGGCTACTATTTCGGCAGTAAAGCAGGAGGTGCGGTAGCTGATTCCTTTACCGGTTATGATGAAAATGCTGTGGCACAACCCACCTCCACCGTCACAACAACCACGACCACAAAACCCTCGGTCGAGACAGATCCGGCCATCGCGGCAGTGCATAATGCGGATTACATGAAGGCACTGGTGGCGAATACGGATTTCAGAGGTGCTGGCCAGAGACTCGCCGTCGGCGGGGCGAAAGTCACCATCGGTGCGGTGACGGCTCCGGGTGGCGCTCCTAAGCCGCAGACGAATCCGTCTGTCAGCATGCCTGCCTAACCTATCAACGCCCTCCCCCGCTTGTGAGTAAGCGCGCGGTTGCGCTTGCCTCGCCCTGTGCCCACGCACTAGATTATGTGCATCACACAGGGGATGCATATGGCACACGCAGCAATCGTTGAAAAAGAATCCGCGACGTTCGAGGCGATGGACGAAACCTTCTCCACGCGCCGCGCCACCAGCCCCGCGGTGGAGGCATTGCTTTACAAACCCATCCCGCTGCTCGACCACGGCTTCATCCGCGTGATCGACTATATGGGCGACGACGCCGCCATCGTACAGGCCGCGCGCGTTTCCTATGGCAAAGGCACCAAGAAGGTGAACGAGGATCGCGGGCTCATCAACTACCTCATGCGTCACTGGCACAGCACGCCGTTTGAAATGTGCGAGATCAAATTCCACATCAAGCTGCCGATTTTCGTCGCGCGGCAGTGGATTCGTCACCGTACTGCCAACGTGAATGAATACAGCGCGCGTTATTCGATTCTCGATAAGGAATTCTACATTCCCCAAGTGGAACATTTAAACCCGCAATCGGCGCAGAACAATCAGGGGCGCAGCCCGGAGATGCTGAGCCCCGCCGAGTCCGCGCGCGTGCTCGAGATTCTGAAAAACGATTCGGAGCAGACCTATAAACACTACGAGGAGCTGATGAACTGCGACGCTAGCGGCGCGGTGATCGACGAAAGCAAAACCGGCGTGGCGCGCGAACTCGCGCGGATGAACCTCACGCTGAATTACTACACGCAGTGGTACTGGAAAATCGACCTGCATAACCTCATGCATTTCCTGATGCTGCGCGCCGACCCGCACGCGCAATACGAAATCCGCGTCTATGCGGATGCGATGATCGAGGTGCTGAAGCAATGGTGCCCGTTCGCGTATGATGCGTTCGTCGAGCATCGCCTGCATGGCGCGCGTTTCTCACGCACGGGGCTTGCCGTTCTCAAGCGCATGCTCGCAGGCGAAGCCGTCACGCAGGAATCGAGCGGCCTCACCAAGCGTGAATGGGCAGAATTTCAATCCTCACTCGGAGCAGTATAATGGAAAGTATTCTTGAACGCGGATTATTCGCCAGCCGTTGGCTGCTGGCACCGTTTTATATTGGCCTCATCGGTGCGCTGATGGTTCTTCTTGTCGTGTTCTGTAAAGATCTTTGGGTGTTCATGCAGAATTTTGATGGCATGGGCGCAAACGACGCCATTCTCGCCTGTCTGGCCTTGATCGACATCTCCCTCGCCGCGAACCTGCTCGTCATCGTCGCCTTCTCGGGCTACGAAAATTCCGTCTCGAAAATCGATGTGGGGGATGAGGCGGATCAGCCTTCCTGGAAAGGCAAGGTCGATTTCACCGGGCTGAAAATCAAACTCGTGGTGTCGATCATCGCCATCTCGGGGATTCACCTGCTCAAGGTGTTTATGGACATCAAAAAATACACTGAGTCTGAGGTGTATTGGATGGTGGTGATTCACTTAGTGTTCATGGTTTCTGGCCTCTTGCTCGCGCTGACCGACCATCTCGTCGTGCGCAGCAAAATAGCCGGTTACGCGAAGTAATTACGGCTATTCTATTTGCGTGCTGAGAATACCGCGCGGCTTTCAAACAGCCAGTGCAAGGTGATTTCTTTAAATCCTGCCTCGGCAAGCAACGCGAAATGCTGGCTCAATGTCGCTGGGTAGAAGGCGTTTTTATACGCATCAAACCAATGCGCCAGAAAGGCTTCGTCCTGAATGCCCGCGCGCACATGCGAAGCGTAAAGCACATCGAGCTGTTGCTGCACGACGGGCGATTCATGCGCGATAAAATCCGCCTGCACGAACAGGCCATCCTCGGCGAGTGCGGTGTATGTTTTTTGGTAGATGGGCGCTAAAAAACGCGTCTCGATATTATTGAGCGCGGCGACAGAAACCGCCACATCCGCCTGCGCACCCAAATCTGCCTCGCGTATGTCGGCTTCCACCCATTGCGCTTTTGCCAGCTTTGCTTTCGCTTTACCAAGCATCACCGATGAACCATCCACCCCGCGCAGCGTTGCCTGCGGATAAGCAGAACGAATCCGCACCAGCGTATTGCCCGTGCCACAGCCAATATCGAGAAAAGATTTCGGCGAGCGCGCAGACGCAACACAGGCCATCACCGCCGCTTGCATCGCCTCATATCCGGGGATGATATGCGGCGTCAGCGCATCGTAGTCCGGTGTAAAATCGACAAACAGATTCTCCTGCGTGGCCATCGCTACCCCACCAACTTCCCAGCAATCTCTGCAAATGCGGTGACGGCGCTGCCGCCAGTAACGGCGTAGTTCGTGCCCGCATCGCCCGCCGTGCCAATGGCGGGGTCGAGCGGCAGCGAACCCAGCAGCGGCGCATGGTATTTCGCAGCGAGTTTCGCGCCACCCCCTGCACCGAACAGCGCGTGCGCGCTACCATCCGGCGCGATGAACGCCGCCATATTCTCCACGATGCCGAGAATCGGCACCTGCAGCTTATGAAACGCGCTGGCGCATTTATCGGCATCGATGACGGCGACATCCTGCGGCGTGGTCACAATCACTACTCCATCGAGCTTGGCATTCTGCGCCAGCGACAGCGTCACATCGCCGGTGCCGGGCGGCAAGTCCACCAACAAAATATCGCAAGGGCGCGCCGCGTCCGCCCAGCGCGTCATTCTAATAAACTGCACCAGCGCCTTGGTAATCATCGGCGCGCGCAGCACGGCGGCTTGGTCACCCGTTACCAGCGCCATCGACATCGCGCGAATGCCGTGCGCCATCGGCGGCACCATCAGCCCATCCGCAATTTCGGGCTTCACATAGGTATCGAGCCCCAGCATGCGCGGAATGCTTGGGCCATAAATATCCGCATCGAGAATGCCAACGCGCTTTCCCGCCGCCGTCAGCGCGTGCGCGAGGTTGACCGTCACCGTCGATTTCCCCACGCCGCCTTTGCCGGAAGCAATCGCAATAATTCGCCCCACGCCCGGCACGGGCGCGTGGTTAATGCTCGGTGGTCGCAGTGGCATGTTCATAGGGCGGGGTTATAACTTGAAGCCATCGGGTTTGCACCCTATATTGTCGCCGATCGCACAAGAGGAACCAATATGACCAACAACCCATGGGGCAAAAAACCAACCGGCGGCAGCGGCGGTGGTGGTGGCAACAATAACGGTGGCAGTGGTGATGGCAAACCAACGCCGCCCTCAGGCGGTGGCAACAATAACAACACGCTCGAGAAACTGATGCGCGACGCGCAGGAGCGCATGCGTGGTGCAGCGGGCAAAATGCCTACCGGTGAGGGAGAGATTTCGCCCTTCGTGCTGGTGTTTGTTGGCCTCGTAACGTTGTGGATGGCCTCTGGCATCTACCGCGTGAACTCCGATGAACTCGGCGTGGTCATGCGCTTTGGCGCCTATAACCGCACCACTACGCCCGGCCTCAACTATCACCTGCCCTTCCCGATCGAACAGGTGGTGATTCCTTCCGTCACCAGCGTCAACCGTGTGGAAGTAGGCTTCCGTGGCAATGCGGTGGAAAACCCGAACGTACGTGTGGCCAAGGCCGCGATGATGGAAACTACCGCAGGCGGTGGTAACATCAGCAACCGTGAAGGACTGATGTTGACGGGCGACCGTAACATTGTTGATATCGACTTCGAGGTGCAGTGGAAAATCGATGCAGCGCATCCTGAAAAGTTCCTCTTCAACATGCGTAACACGGCGGAAAATATTAAGCCCGCCGCAGAGTCCGCCATGCGCGAGGTCATTGGCCGCAACAAGCTCGACGATATTCTCACCGGCGCGCAGTCGCAGATTGCGGAGGAAACACGCTCCTTGATGCAGCAAATGTTCAACGAATATAATGCAGGCGTCGAAATCATCGCCGTCAACCTCAGCCGACCAGATGTACCAGGAGAAGTGATCGACGAATTCCAGGACGTCAAACGTGCGGAGCAGGATAAGCAAACCGCAGAATCCGTCGCCGAGGGCTACCGTAACGACATCATCCCCCGGGCGAAGGGGGATGCTTCCAAAATGTTGGAGGATGCGGCGGGCTATAAGGCACGCGTGGTCGCAGATGCGAAGGGGGATGCCTCGCGCTTCAAGCAAATTTATGCGGAATATGCGAACGCAAAAGACGTCACTAAGCGCCGCATGTATCTCGAGACAATGGAAACCGTGCTTAGAAACATGCCGAAAATTATTGTGGATTCTTCGCGCACAGGCGGTGCCGTTCCAGTGCTTCCACTCGCCATGCCGCAACCAGCAAACGCTGCGCCTGCAGCGAAAACGAATTAGGAGCCGTTATGAATAATCTCTTCATGCTCAAGCTCGGCCTCGCCCTTGCAGGCGCGCTCATCCTCATTAACACCACGTTGTTTATAGTGCCGCAAACCGGTCAGGCGCTGGTGTTGCAGTTCGGGGATATCCGTCGCGTGGTGCAAACGCCGGGTTTGCACGCCAAGTTACCCTTCGTTCAAGACGTCATGCTCTTCGACAAGCGCATCCTTGAGTTCGATGCACAACCGGCAGAGTTCATCACCAGCAACCACGAAACGAGTGTAGATGAGCGCGTAGTGATTGATGCCTTTGTGCGTTACCGCATTGTTGATCCGGTGCAGTTCTACCAATCCGTACGCAACGAGGCGGGGCTGAAAACGCGCCTCAACTCCATTGTGCTGTCGAGCATGCGCCGCGTGCTGGGCGGCTATTCGCTTAATGATTTATTGTCGAGCGAGCGTGGTGCGATCATGCAGAAAATCAAGGCGAGCGTGAATGCGCAAGCGAGCGCGGCACCGGGCGTTGCCGCTAAAACCACCAGCCGCACTGCGGGTGGTAACGTGCAGGGCTTTGGCGTGGAACTGGTGGATTTGCGTTTCGTGCGCGCCGATTTACCATCGGATATTTCGCAATCGACTTACGAGCGGATGCGCAAAAACTTCACCAAAGAAGCGCAGCGTTTCCGCGCCGAGGGGGAAGAAAAAGCCACGCAGATTCGTGCTTCTGCCGAGCGTGAACGCACGGAGTTGCTCGCCAATGCCAGAAAGTCTTCTGAGATAATGCGCGGAGAAGGCGATGCGGAAGCTTCGAAAATCTATGCCGAGGCCTATGGGCGCGACCCAGAATTTTTTAAATTCTACCGCTCGTTACAGGCCTATCGCAGCACCCTCAGCAGCAGTGATACCAGCCTCGTGCTCTCGCCCGACAGCAGCTTCCTGAAGGAAATGAACCACTAGGCTTTCCGTCATGTTCGCTTCAGCTTGCGCCACTATATTCCTATCACTCTGAACTTGTTTTCGGGCGCATCCAACCTAAATAGAGGGATGCCAAACATGCTCTATATGACATAAACCTAAGGAGTCTCTTGCCATGAAACTTCGCAGCCGTATCCTTACCGCCTTTGCAGCGCTTGCATTCCTATCGGCTCCTGCGGCACACAGTGCGCCGCCGGAGTCGTTCTCGCCCATCATTGAACCGCTGATGCCAGCAGTCGTGAACATCTCCACCTCGCAAAAAGTAGCGCAACAAGTGGGACCAATGTTCGACTTTGAAGGGATACCCGACACACCACAAGGCCAACAATTCAAGCAGCTCTTCCGCCAGTTTGGCATGACGCCATTCGGCGGCGAGATGGGAGGCATGCCAGAGCGCGAAATCACCTCGCTCGGTTCCGGTTTCGTGATCGATGAATCCGGCTACGTCGTCACCAACAACCACGTGGTCGGTAAGGCGGACGCCATCACCGTCATCTTCGCCAACAATACACGCCTACCCGCCACTATTGTCGGGCGCGATGAGAAAACCGACCTCGCATTACTGAAGGTCAAGCCGGAAAAACCCTTAACCGCCGTCAAGTTTGGCGACTCCGACGCCCTGCGTGTGGGCGACTGGGTGATCGCCATCGGCAACCCGTTTGGCCTGGGTGGCTCGGTTTCCGCGGGCATTGTTTCCGCGCGCGGGCGCAACATCAATGCCGGACCGTTCGATGATTTTATCCAAACGGATGCCGCTATCAACCGCGGCAATTCCGGAGGCCCCCTCTTCAACACACGCGGCGAAGTGGTTGGCGTCAACTCCGCTATTTTCTCGCCGACAGGCGGCAATATCGGCATCGGCTTTGCGGTGCCCTCAGCGATGGCAAAATCGGTCATTGGCCAGCTGCGTGAATTCGGCACCATCCATCGCGGCTGGATGGGCGTAAAAATTGAACCTGTGTCGGATGAACTTGCCAACTCGCTCGGTCTTGGCAAAGCGCGTGGGGCGCTCATCAACGAGGTCAACACCGGTGGGCCGGCCGATAAAGCTGGGCTACAAGCGGGCGATGTGATTCTCAAAATCGATGGCCGTGAGATCGATGAAATGCGAAAGCTGCCGCGCTATGTCGCCGAAATCAAAGCGGGGAAAAAAGCCGATCTCACCTACTGGCGCAAAGGACGCGAGCAAACGACGAGTGTCACCGTCGGCACCTTGCCGGATGAAAAATCCACCCCGCCAGTCAAGGATGGCAAGCCCGCTGCAAAGCCTGATGCACCTAAGGTGCTAGGCATGAGTCTCATTCCGCTCAGCAAGGAATTGCGCGCGCAGCTGAATGTCCCCGCCACGGTGAAGGGCATGGTGATCGACGCGCTCGACCGCGCTGGAGAAGCCGCCAAGCGCGGCTTGCAGCCCGGTGATGTGATCGTCGAGGCGAATGAGAACGCAGCCACTTCCACGGCGGAGGTACAGAAGGCTCTTGTCGCCGCGAAAAAAGCGGGGCGTGATTTTGCACTACTGCGAATCTTCCGCGGTGGTGCATTTCTCTTCGCTACCGTGCCGGTGAAGTAATTTCCTGAAGGGGACCTTGTCCCCTTTGCTTCGCTGACCCCTGCCGCAAGCGGCTCGCGCCGTAGAGCGCTACGTACGATAATCCGGAACGCTTTCACCCCGGCGTATGCCGGGGTCTGCGCCTGAAATAAATACTGCCTTACCTTTTAATCACCTCCATCTGCGCCGGGGTGGTGAGGCGCAGCATCGGGCCATTTTCCTGAATGAGTGTGCCGCGCACGCGCACCCGCGCACCTTCACCGAGATATTCGAATGCCTCCTCAAACGCGCGCCGCGCACGGCCTTTAATTACCACCGAAAAATCCTCCTGCCAGCGCTCACCAAAATTGAGAATCAGTTCGTTCCTGCCCTGATAGACACGCGTGATGGCACCCTCCACCACATGAAACTCACCGATGTGGTCTGCAGCATTTTCTGGCGTCAACACAAAGCCGCTCACGCCCCAGATTCCTCGTTTTGTTGCACGCGCGTCGGCCTCCGCTGCCACATAATTTTCGTCCGGCGCGCTTTGCGGAAAATACACCGCCGCGCCCGCACGTAGCATCGCCGCCGCGGCATCGCTTGCCACCAAGTTGCGACCATAACGGTCAACACCGAGCAGCGTCACCTCGATGTTTTGCTGCAGCAGATGCTCTGCCAGCCATGCTTGCGCAAGCGCCGCATCCGGCATCACCAGTTCGGCAAGGCGCGCATTGCCCGTCTGCGCAAGCACCAGCGTCTGGTCGTCCTTCACCGCCATCAACCGCTCCCGCGCCGCGAGTACCGGAGAAGACACAGCAATGCACAAAAAAAATAACAGCAGCCTGAACCACATAAAATAGTTGCTCCTCATAATCCATTGGGTAGTAATTATACTCTTGTTTTGTAGCAGAGATTTTTTATGCGTCATGCGCTTGTTACTATTGCCTGCATCCTTCTTTGCACCGCGACCAAGGCCGACGAGCGCAAAGGTAGCGATGTGGTGCTGCATGTTGGTGAATATTCGGTGATGCGCGCCCGCGAACATCAATCCACGGAGGTGGGCATCGAGTACCGCTTTGCCGACCAATATTACGGCCTGCGCCCCACCGTCGGTATCCTCGGCAACTCCGACAGCGCAATGTATGGTTATGCGGGCATCAACTGGGATCTGCCACTCGGCTTCGTGCCGATTATCATTACGCCCGGTACCGCCATAGGCGCTTACAAACAGGGCGATAGCAAAGACCTTGGGCTGGGACTCGAGTTCCGTTCGTCGCTCGAGGTCACCTATCGGTTCAACGATGGCCAACGCGTCGGTGCCGCCATCAGCCATCTTTCCAACGCCGATATCAGCGACCGCAACCCCGGCGTTGAAACCATCCAGTTCGTCTACAGCTACCCGCTGTAATTACTGCGCTACCGCCAGCGCGGCATAGGCGGGCAGCGTCAGGAACTCGGTATATTCGTCACTCATCGTCAGGCGCATCACAAGCGCGTGGGCGCGGGTGTAGGGAATGGCGTTAAACTGCGCATCACCCACGGCTTTACGAATCACCTGCATTTCTTCCTCCGCGAGGCGGATGAGCATTTCGGCGGTAATCACCGCACCCGTGTCGAGCTTCGCTTGATGGTGCAGCCACTGCCAGAGCTGGCTGCGCGAAATTTCTGCCGTCGCCGCGTCTTCCATCAGGTTGAACAGCGGCACGCAGCCCGAGCCGTTCAGCCAATGTGCGGTGTACTGAATCGCCACGGAGATGCTGTTGCGCACGCCTGCTTCGGTGATCGTCCCCTGCGGCACGGTCAGCAAATCCTTCGCGCTCACATTCACATCGGTTCGCAAATTAGAACGCTGGTTTTGCTGCGGCATCAGGCGGTCGAACACTTCCATCGCCACCGGAATCAGGCCGGGATGCGCGACCCACGTGCCGTCATGGCCGTTGCTGGCCTCGCGTTCCTTGTCCGCACGCACCGCGGCAAACGCTTTCTCGTTCGCCGCTTCGTCGCCCTTCACGGGGATGAACGCCGACATGCCACCCATCGCGAACGCGCCGCGTTTATGGCAGGTCTGAATCAGCAGCTCGGAATAGCTCTTGAGGAAATGCACGCCCATGTTGATCTGCGTGCGATCCGGCATCACGAAGTCCGGCCGCGCATGGAATTTTTTGATGACGGAGAAAATATAATCCCAGCGCCCGCAATTGAGGCCAACGGCGTAGTCCTTCAGCGCGTGCAGAATCTCGTGCATCTCGAACGTCGCGGTCACCACTTCGATCAGCACCGTCGCTTTTATGCTGCCGTGCGGGATGCCACAATATTCCTCGGCGAACGCGAACACATCTGCCCAGAGCTGCGCTTCGGCCGCGTTCTCCTGCTTGGGAATATAGAAATACGGCCCCGTGCCGCGTTTGATACGCTCCGCCGCGTTGTGGAAGAAATACAAACCGAAATCGAGCAGCGCGCCGGGGATGGGCGCGTCGCCCATCGTCACATGGTTTTCCGGCAGATGCCAGCCACGCGGCCGCACAATCAGCGTCGCAAGCTGCGCTTGATGCAATTTGTATTCTTTTCCCTCGGGACTCGAAAAACTCAACGTCCCACGCACCGCGTCATAGAGCGCATGCTGGCCTTCCACCACCCGCTCCCACGTAGGCGAAAGCGAATCTTCCAAATCCGCCATGAACACTTTCGCGCCGCTGTTCAGCGCGTTGATAATCATCTTCGGTTCCGCCGGGCCGGTGATTTCCACGCGGCGGTCGAGCAGGTCGGCAGGGATAGGCGCGACGGTCCACTCGCTCTCGCGGATATGCTTTGTTTCCGGTTTAAAATCCGGCAGCGATCCGTTGTTGAAAACCACCTGCCGCGCTGCACGTTGAAACAGCAGCTCGTCGCGCCGCGCACCGAAGCGCTCCACCAGCGCTCCGATGAATGCCATCGCCTCGTTGGAGAATAAAAACCGATGTTCCGCCGCAATCGGCGCATGGATTTTCGGCAGTTGTTTTGCGGTCGCGAGCGATGCGGATGATGTCATGGGAGCCTCGTGCAGGGTGAATGGGGGATAGGCCTACCACGAACCAGCACTACCCACAACTCACTACTCACCTCTCACCCCAAAAAAGAGCAAGCGCTTGATTCCCGCGCGCCACCGCCTATACTCCCTGCATGACAAAACGCATCACAGACTGGGCGCGGCTGCTCTACCGCGCGGGCGATCACATGGTCGATAATTTCGGCATCGAGATGGCGGGCTACCTCACCTTCATGCTGCTGCTGTCGATTTTCCCCTATCTGGTGCTGATGGTCTCCGCCGCCGGTGTCGTCGGCCAGGGCGAAACCGGGCGGGAGATCATTGCGCTCGTCATGGCACATCTTCCGGCGGAGGCCGCGACCACCCTCGCCCCGCGCGTGAACGAAATCGTCTCAGGCCCGCCACAGGGGCTGCTCACCTTCGCGATCCTCGGTGCGATCTGGACGTCGTCTTCGGCCATCGAGGGCATCCGTTTCATGCTCAACCGCGCCTACCGCGTGCCTGCGCGTCACACCTATATCGCGCAGCGTTTTCGCTCCATTTTACAGGTAATTTTATTCACGCTGCTGATTCTCTCCGTCATGCTGGTGCTGGTGTTAGTGCCGGTCGCGATGGCGCATTTCACCGCGCTCACCGGCATCGAAATCCCGCTCGAATTGCGCAGCTTTATCAATGCGTATTTCGTGTATATCGGTGTGGCTGCGCTGTTTGTCATCGTCGCGAGCCTCTATTATTGCCTGCCGAACCTGAAGCAGCACGTGTCCGATGTCGTCCCCGGCGCACTGCTTGTCATGCTGCTCTGGGGCGCTGGCGCTTATGGTGTGGCGTTCTATGTCAACGAAATCAGCCAGCTTACAGTAATCTACGGTTCGCTCTCGGGTTTCATCGCCACGCTGATTTTCTTTTATGTCATGCTGCTCATTTTTATCTACGGCGCAGAGTTTAATCACGCACTCGCCCTTGCCCGTGGCAGGCGGATTGAAGCAATCAAAGAATAATGGATAGGATTATCCAGCAACGGATAGTACTGGCACGCCGCCCACCCATAACAGCCACAAAAATGCCATGGCGATGGCGATGCCATACGGCACGGGCTCTTTGCGTGTCAGGATGCGTGGCGTGGGGCGTGTGGGGTTCGATTTAAACAGCGGGTTCGGTAAAAACCGGCGCAGCGGCAGCAGAATAATGCACAGCACGCCGCCGAAGATCCCGGTAAGAAAAAAGAAACTGAGCGTCGCCTCGTCCCACCCGGTCCACAGCGTCAGCACGGTGAGGAGCTTCACATCGCCGCCGCCCATCAGGCCAAGCGCGAACAGGCCAAGGCCTAGCGCAAAGAAAATTGCCGCAGCGCCCAGCGCTTCCCACTGTACCGGCAGAAAAATCGCCGCCACCACAAATAAGCAAAGGATAATCGCGTTCACCCGGTTGCTGATCGTGTAGCGCGTTGTATCCGTATAGATCACCCACCCCATCAGCCCTGCAAGCGCAAGGGTTAGCGCGGCTATCAACGACAGGTGTATATCCATGTTTCTATCCTTGTCAGTGCGGGGGAGATGGGTTAGGTTTAGTCCCTACCAGCACCGAAAAACAACTAAAAACACGTTGAGCATATGCAAGCGACCAACACACCGACCCAATCGGCACCCATCCAGCGTGGCCACATCATCGTCATCGGCAACGAAAAGGGCGGCTCCGGCAAAACCACCACCAGCATGCATCTCATTGTCGGCTTGCTGCGTTTGGGTTTCAAAGTCGGCAGCATGGATATCGACGCACGCCAGCGCTCCCTCACCCGCTATATCGGCAACCGCAAAAACACCATGACGAGCGAGAACGCCGACCTGCCAATGCCCGCACATATCGTGGTGCAGCGCAGCCCATTCGACATCGTCACCGAAGCCGAGGCAGACGAGCGCGACCGCTTCACCCGCGCCCTTGCGCGCCTGCTCGTCAACTGCGACTTCGTGGTGATCGACTCGCCAGGGTCAGACACCTATCTCTCGCGCCTCGCGCATTCTTACGCCGATACCGTCATCACCCCGGTGAACGATAGTTTCGTCGATCTCGACGTGCTGGCTTCGGTCAACGGCATCACCATGAAGGTTGAGAAGCCGAGCATCTACAGCGAAATGCTGTGGGAGCAGAAATTGCTGCGCGCCAAGCGCGACGGTGGCTCCATCGACTGGGTGGTGATGCGCAACCGCCTCTCCAATATCGACGCGCGCAACAAACGCATGATCACCAAGGTGATGGAAGAACTTCATCGCCGCCTCGGTTTCCGCCTCGCACCGGGCTTTTCGGAGCGGGTGATTTTCCGCGAGCTGTTCCTGCTCGGCCTCACCGTGCTCGACGTGGTGGAGACCAGCAAAGGGGGCAACACGCTCTCTATGTCGCATCTCGCCGCGCGTCAGGAAGTGCGTGATTTGCTTCTGGCACTGCGCATTCCGGTGATTGAAGAGCGCATCGCTCAAGTGCGCACCGGCGTGAATGGCGACCCACTCACCGCACCGCGCATTGCGCCAAAGCCGAAAGCGACCGACCCGGCGCTGGCGACCGCGCTGACGGAGGCCGCTGCCAATCCGCAATCCGTGTCGCCGGTCACCGCTTCTTCCGAAACCGAAGCGGCGTAGCACAGGTTCATTATGCACCTCCCCAACGCATCCCTCTTCCGCGCCTATGACGTGCGCGGCATTGTCGGCGAAACCCTTGAAGCTGCTGATTTCCTCAGCATCGGCCATGCCTTTGCCAGCCATGTGGCGGATGTCTGCCAGACCCGCACACCGCTCATCGTGGTGATGCGCGACGGGCGCGAAAGCTCGCCGAACCTTGCCGAGGCGATGGTCGAAGGCATGCTGAAAGCGGGCGCGCATGTGCTCGATGGTGGCATGGGGCCGACACCGATGTGCTATTTCGCCACCCATCATTTGAATGCGGATGGCAGCGTGATGATCACCGGTTCGCACAACCCGCCCAACCATAACGGCGCAAAATTCATGTGCGAAGGAAAATCGCTCTATGGCGCGGAGTTGGCAAGCCTGCGCACGCGGGTCGAGCAAAATAATCTCCTCCATTCGCGCGGGCAGCGCGAGGAAGTCGACATGCTCGACGAATATGTCTTCGAGCTGAGAAAATCCCTCGGCGGCGACCTGCTTGCCACCCACCCCATCGCGTGGGACGCGGGCAATGGCGCGGCGGGCATGGTGGTCGAGGAATTGCTGAAACCACTCACCAAAACCCGCCACGAAAAACTCTTTCTCGATGTTGACGGCACTTTCCCCAACCACCATCCGGACCCTGCCGACCCGCATAATCTCGAGGCGCTGCAAGCCGCGATTTCCGAGCGTGCAGGCACGCTTCACATGGGCTTCGCGTTCGATGGAGACGGCGACCGCATGGGTGCGGTGGATGATAAAGGCCGCCTGCTCTCGCCCGATCACATCCTCATGCTGCTAGCGAACGACGTGCTATCGCGTCACCCCGGCGCGGGCATCATTGCGGATGTCAAAACTTCGGATAGTTTTTTCAAAGAAATAAATGCCCGCGGCGGCTCGCCGCTGATGTGGATGACGGGGCACGCGCATATCAAAACCAAGCTTGCCGAAACGGGCGCGAAATTCGCGGGCGAAGCGAGCGGCCATATCTTCTTCGCGGATGAATATTACGGGTTCGATGATGGGCTCTACGCCGCGCTGCGCCTGCTGCGCATCGTCGCACAATCCGGCAAAAAACTCAGCGAACTGGTGGATGCATTGCCGCCGCTCTTCGCTTCGCCAGAAATTCGTATTCCCTGTGCGGATGACAAAAAATTCGCCGTCATCGAGACGATGGCGGCAGTACTCGCGGCGGAAGGTGCCACCGTCAACACGCTCGACGGTGTGCGCGTCACCACGGCGGATGGCTGGTGGCTCGCCCGCGCCAGCAACACACAGGCCGTGCTCGTCGCCCGCGCCGAAGGCCACTGCGCCGACTCCCTCGCCCGCGTCATGCACGCCATGCACCGCGCCCTCAGCGCCGCTGGGGTGAAGATTTAGGTCAGACCCCTAACGTTGGGTCACAGAAGATTTTGGTTTTGGTAAAAGCGTGCTCATCTGAACATATTCGTCACCCAGCACCTTATCCTGCTCGGTAATACCGTTTTTTGCGAAATAATTATGAACCATGTCCCGAACACCTAGACTTGTTCCGGTATGAAGTTGGCCTGCATCTTTAACTTTTTGAACGGCTGCCAGCCAATCTTGCATCGCCTTCTCTATAGATAGTTTTTCTCTCTCATCTATCCTGTCTTCGGACATACGAATCACTTCACCCCCAAGCGTAGCGATCTCATATCCTGACTGAATAAGTGCATTTCTTAGTTTCTCTGCTTTTTGGCCCTCAGTTTCTCGTAAGTTATCCTGTGGCATAGGCACTCTCCTAAACATTACTCACCGAGCTGTGAAGATAACATACATTGAGTGAATATTAAAGCGGTTCCTGCTGCGTGAGGCAGTGGATGGTTCCCAACCCCCACACTAGGTCGCGCGCATAGATGCCGACCACCTCGCGTTTCGGGAAACATTCCTGCAAAATGCGCAGCGCTTCCTTGTCGGCCACGTCGTTGAACACCGGCACCAGCACCACTTTGTTGCAGATGAGGAAGTTCGCGTAGCTCGCGGGCAGGCGCTGGCCTTCGAACATCACCGGGCGCGGCATCGGCAGTTCGATCACCTCGAACGGTTTGCCCTTCGCGTCGCGCGCCGCGCGCAGGCGCTTTAGATTGTCTTGCAATAAGGAATAATTCGCGTCCTTCTTGTCGCTCTCGACGACGGTCACGATTTTACCGGGTGCGACAAAGCGGGTGATGTCATCCACATGGCCGTGCGTGTCGTCGCCGACGATGCCTTTGCCGAGCCAGATCACATTCGGCGCGCCGAGGTAATGATCGAACAGCAGCTCGTAATCTTCCCGCGTGAATTTCTTGTTGCGGATTTGCGTATCCGACAACAACCATTCTTCCGTCACAATAATACTGCCTGCACCATCGACCTCAATCCCGCCGCCTTCGAGCACGATCGGCTTGTCGTTCGCGGTCGGTTCCAGCGAGTCGTCCTTCGTAAAATCCGCAATCTGATCCGGCACGTCGTTATCGAGTTTATGATTCGCGTATTTCGCCCAGCCGGTGAATTTCCAGTTGAGCGCGGTATAGCCGCCCATGCCGTCTTTCACCCAGATGGGGCCGCAATCACGCAGCCAGCCGCGGTTGGTTTTCACCTCGAGCATATCGACCATCGAAAGCGACACACCGGAGCGGTCGAGCATTTCCATCGCCTCCGCGCGGATTTTCTGGTCTTTCACCAGCAGGCCAACGCGTTGGCCACTGCCGGTAATCACCCGCACCATCTCAGCAAACACCCACGGCACCGGCGCGAATTTGCCCGGCCAGTCGGCGCGTGCGTGCGGCCAGCTCAGCCAGATGCGTTTCTGCGGCGCCCATTCGGCAGGCATTTGAAATTGCGCGTAGTCCATTTATGCCTCTTCGCTCGGATGCTGCGTTAATGCGCCGTAATGCTCGATGCGGCGGTCGCGGAAATACGGCCAGTACTGGCGCTGTTTCTCCACTTTTTTCGGGTCGATGACGGCGGTGAGCACGCCTTCGAATGTCTCATCCACCTGCTGAATATAGCGGCCCGACGTGTCGCAGATAAAGCTATGGCCGAAGAATTCGAGCGCGCCGTTATCGCCGTGCGTCTCGAGCCCGATGCGGTTAGGCGAGGCGACGAAGATATTGTTCGCCACCGCGTGGCCGCGCTGCACGGTCTGCCATTTCTGCCATTGCTCTTCGCCATATTCGGCTTTCTCCGCCGGGTGCCAGCCGATGGCGGTGGGGTAGAAAATCACGCTCGCGCCCTGCATGGCGGTGAGGCGCGCCGCCTCCGGGAACCATTGATCCCAGCAGATCAGCACGCCGATGCGGCCATATTTCGTGTCGAAATTCTTGAAACCCAGATCGCCCGGCGTGAAGTAGAATTTCTCGTAGAAGCGCGGATCATCCGGGATATGCATCTTGCGGTATTTGCCGAGATACGTCCCGTCCGCGTCGATCACCGCGGTCGTATTATGATACATCCCCGCCGTCCGCCGCTCGAACAGGCTCGCGACGATCACCATATCGAGCTCCTTCGCCACCTTGCCGAGCGTCTCGGTGCTGGGGCCCGGAATCGCCTCCGCGAGGGCAAAGAAATCATGGTTCTCGCTCTGGCAGAAATAGGGGCTGAGGAACAGTTCCGGCAAACAGGCCACCTGCACGCCTTGCTTTTTCGCCTCGCGCAGCCAGTGAATCGCGCGCTCCATATTCACGTTGCTGTCGGTCGGGTGCATCGCCATTTGCACGATGCCGATGGTGTAGGGGGTCTGGTTCATAGGGCTCTCCCAAGGTTCAAGCCCGCGTGACTAGCAGCTTTTCCCCCCCCGCGCAATATTCTTGGCGCGGCCGCGATTTCTGCTAAGAACGTGGCAAGGCCTAGTTTTTGATGCAGCACTAGGAGTTTGCACGCGCGAGCGCCGCCATGTACATGGAGCACATAAGGCGTGAGCGCGAAAAACGACGACGTGATGCGCAAAAAATAGGCCTTGAGCGCCCATAGCTCAACTGGATAGAGCACTCGCCTTCTAAGCGAGCGGTTGCAGGTTCGAGTCCTGCTGGGCGCGCCATCACCCCCAGATTCCCCCTTCCCCAAAGCCAAATCGCTGCTATAAGCGGCGGATGCGCATTCCGTCACACCCCCTGATCGCGATTATCGGCCGCCCGAACGTCGGCAAGTCGACGCTGTTTAACCGCCTCGTCGGCAAGCGCCTGGCGCTGGTCGATGACCAGCCGGGCGTCACGCGTGACCGCCGCTATGCCGAGGGTTCGCTGTCGGATCTGCGCTTCCGCCTCATCGACACGGCAGGCATGGAGCAGGCCGCGCCGGACGCGCTCGCCACCCGCATGTTCGCGCAAACCAAGCTGGCGATGGACGAAGCCGATATCCTGCTCTTCGTGATCGATGCGCGCGAAGGCGTAACGCCGATGGACGCGCATTTTGCCAAGCTGGTGCGGATGTCGAACAAGCCGATGATCCTCATCGCCAACAAGGCGGAATCGAGCCGTGCCAACGCGGCGGGGGATATTTACTCACTCGGGTTTTCGCCCATCGTGCTGCTTTCGGCCGAACATGGCGAGGGGCTGGGCGATTTATACGACGTGCTGCGCGAGATGATCGAGGTCGACAGCGCCCCCGCTCTCGGTGCCGAGGTCAAAGAAAAGCGCAAAAAGAAAGTGAAGCGCGCCGCGAAAGTGACGCCGGACGCGCCATTTGCTGAAGCCACGGAAGAAGACGAAGCGGCGTTCGATGCAGAGGCCAAAGTGCAGAACGCCAAGCCCATCAACCTCGTCATCCTCGGGCGTCCGAATGCGGGGAAATCGACGTTGGTCAACGCCCTCATCGGCGAAGACCGCCTGCTGGTCGGGCCCGAGGCGGGCATCACGCGCGACACCATCGCCATCCCGTTTGATTATCACGGTACCAAATTCACGCTGCACGACACGGCGGGCATGCGCAAACGCGCTAACGTGCAAGGCAAGGTCGAGAAACTGGCGGTGAACGACTCCATCCGCGCCCTCACCTTCGCCGAGGTGGTGGTGATGCTCATCGACGCCACCGCGCCGCTCGAGAAGCAGGACGCCACGCTGGCCGCGCTGGTGGAGCGCGAGGGGCGCGCCTGCGTGCTGGGGCTCAACAAATGGGATCTCATCAAACCGGGCGACCGCAAGGCGATGCTGGAAGAGATTGAGTATATGCTCAACAAGCAGCTCTCACAGATGGCGGGCATCACTGTTGCGCCTGTGTCGGCGCTCAAAAAATCCGGTCTGGATGCTTTGCTCAACGCCTGCCTCACCGCGCGCGAGGTGTGGAACCGCCGCGTGCCCACCGCCGCCATGAACCGCTGGCTCGAGGAAACCATGGCGCATCACAGCCCGCCGCTGGTCAAAGGGCGTCGCCTCAAAATCAAATATATCACGCAGGTCAAAACCCGCCCGCCGACCTTCCATCTCTTCTGCAACATGGCCGAGGAGTTCCCGGAATCCTACCTGCGCTACCTCACCGCCGGGCTGCGCAGCACTTTTGGCCTTGCCGGCACCCCCATCCGACTGATCCTGAAGGAAAGCAATAACCCCTTCGAAAAGCACAAGAAACGGATCAATCACTAGGCGCTACAGAGGCCGTAGACCCCTCAATTGTCACAAAAGCTTCACACAAAAATGCGGCAGGGTTTGTTAGAGTGGACTCATCTAACCTAAGGAGCACCCCGTGAACCCCGACCCAAAGCAGATTAGCGCCGTCGATCATGAAGGAGCCGTCACTATGCTGAAAAAAGACATTATCATGGAAGCAGTGCAGAGCAGCGCATCGCTAGGCCGTGGAAGATTAAGTGTCCTCTTCAAAAAACAAACGCCCACTCAGGATGCGTTTCTTACAACGGCCATTCTTAAAACATTCCCCGACGTCACTATCAATCAGAATCAGGGGCATGGCTTAAATGTTGTGCTGCAAGGCAGAGATGCCCTGCATTTTGCCGAAGGCTATGCACGGTATACAGATACAGAACAGTCAATTACTAGTTTCTCAGCAACTGACTTGGATAAAGCCACCACCCTAAAGCGTATCAATCTCGGTGAGACATCGACCGGCATGTTCATCTAGCGTCGCGCTTATTCCTCGCGCGCGGCGGCAAGTGAGGCGAGGCGCGCAATCAGCCCCATGCCGCCGAAGTTGCAACTTGGCATCGAAATATGCCCGTCACGCAGTGACTCTGACTCGTCGCACATCCCCACAAAGCGCATGCCGGCGGCGTTCAAATTATTCATCGCATCACGCTGATCGTTGACGCGGAACGCGCCGCCCACCGCATGGCCGTCGATGAGATAGACCATCGGCTCGGCAGGCGCACCGTCGATCACATCCGCGGTCGGCACGCCCTCTTGAATAATCACTTGTGTCGATTGCACACCTTCCTTGATGACGTTCATTTTGTTGCGCGCTTTCTTGTTAATCTCGAGCACTTCGTCGCCCGAACGTACCGTCATAATGCCCATGCCATAGGTGCCAGAGTCGGACTTCACGTAAACATATGGCTCATCTGCAATGCCATAGCGCGCATAATGCGCGCGGATTTTATACAGCACTTTCTCTACCCCAAGCGCTACGCAATCGAGCCCCTGTTTCTCACCGAAATTGACCTGACCGCATTGGTGGAACTCGGCCGAGAGCAGCCATGGGTCGAGGTCGAAGCTGCGCGCGAAATCACCAACCAGAGCAGCGTAGGCAGCGAAATGGCCGGACTTTCTGCGGCGATACCAACCCAGGTTCGGGCGCGGCAGAATCGGTTGCGACACGCCACGTAGCAGTTCAGGAAAGCCGCTCGTCAAATCGTTATTCAGCAGCACCAGTTGCGGCGTAAACCCATCCGCAGTGCTGAGCATATTGCCCTGATGTAAAATCGGCATCTGTCGGATCACCACGCCTGCGCTGGTGGTCACTTCCACCGGCGCATCCGTCGCCGCGAGGCTACCGAACGCGACATCAAGCCCGGCCAGTGTCAGCACGTCACGCAGTGCGGCGAGGTTGTCGATATAGCCTTGGTTACGCGTATGGTTCTCCGGTATCACCAGCACCCGCGTGGTCGGTGCACAGCGCGCGATGCGTGCTTTCACCCGCTCTGCCGCCCGCAGCCGCGCAGCGGCGGAGAGATGGTTAAACCCGGCAGGAAATAAATTCGTATCGACGGGCGCGATTTTGAACCCGGCATGGCGCACATCGACCGAAGAATAAAACGGCGCGCGCGATTCCTCCGCCCGCGCGGCGAGCCACGCCTCCATCTCCGCCCCGCGCGCATCGGCGAGCGCCTTAAGCTGTGGTAGAATCAGCGATTCCGTGTGCGGCAATTCGGCAGTGGCAGTGCTCATCTTATGCTCCCGTGGAATGTTCAAACCGTGGCCGCGCGTCCCAGTCGCCCCAGGCGGCTAGCGTCAGCGCGCAGAGGGTGATCACCGCCGTGTCGGCGCGCAGAATGCGCGGGCCCAGCCCCACACCGCGCGCCGCTTTCACATGCGCGAGCGCCGCGAATTCCTCCGGCGTGAACCCGCCCTCCGGCCCCGCGAGAATGGCCCATGTACGGCCTATGTGATTATCATGCGTAGCGCTCTGCGCGAGCCGCGAAGCGGCAGGGTCAGCGCCGCAAGGCTCGAAGGGGGGCAAGCCCCCTTCAAAAATAAAACCACTCTTCCCGCTCTCGTCGCCATAGATCAGCGGCACATCCGCCGGCCAGTCACCGAGCAGCCGCGCCAGTTTCACCGGCTCGCGGATTTCCGGCCAGTCGATGCGTTCGCACTGCTCCGCCGCTTCGCGCGCAATGGCCTCCGCGCGGTCGAGGTTCACCTTGTCGACAATCGTGCGCGCGGTAATCACCGGTTGCAGCACCGCCGCACCCAGCTCCGTCGCCTTCTCGATGATCGTCTCCATCCGCCCGCCTTTGATCGGCGCGAAACACACCATCAAATTAATGCCGCGCGCAGATGGCGGGCGCAGACATTCCATCACCGCCAACACCAGCTCGCGCTTTTTCACCTCGGCGATGCGCGCGACCCACTCGCCGTCTTTTTTATTAAACAGCGCGAGTGTGTCTCCTGCTTTCATGCGCAACACCTGCGTCACATAATGCGCCGGGTTATCGCGCAGCACAATGTCCGCCCCTCCCTGCAAGGGAGCGTCGATGGCGAGGCGGTAGCGTGGTTTGGTCATGAATATTTCTTATCGCACCGCGTGACACTGTGCTAGGAGAGAATCATGAAACTGATTCCCTACCTCCAACTCATGCGGCTGGATAAACCCATTGGCTTCTGGCTGCTTTATTTCCCGGCTTCGTGGGCGGTGGCGCTGGCGGCGCCCGCGGCGGATTTATTTTACCTGCAAGGCCTCATGCTCGTGGGGGCGATTATCACCCGCGCGGCGGGCTGCATCATCAACGACCTCACCGACCGAAAGCTCGATCAGCATGTCGCCCGCACACGCGAGAGGCCACTTGCCGCAGGGCGTATCACCAGGCGCAGCGCGCTCATCCTCCTCGCCATCCTCCTCACCCTTGCCCTCGGCATTGCCTTATCGTTACCCCACGAGGTACTCGTAATCGCCCTCGTCGCGCTGCCGATGATCGTCGCCTATCCGTGGATGAAGCGCATCACCTGGTGGCCGCAGGTGTTTCTCGGCCTCACCTTCAACCTCAGCGCGCTGATGGGCTGGGCGGCAACCGGCACGCCGCTTTCCACCACCGCCTTTCTTCTTTACGCCGCCGCCGCGCTGTGGACGCTCGGCTATGATACGATCTACGCCGTGCAGGACATCGCGGATGATGCGCGCATTGGCATCCGCTCCAGCGCGCGCGCCATCGGCGCGCGCCTCAAACCCTTCATCGCGGGCTGTTATGGGCTGATGTTCGCGCTGCTCGTCGCCGTCGGCGCGCTCCTTCACCTCATCCCCTATTACTATCTCGGCCTCGCCGCCGCGGCACTGCACGGCGCGTGGCAGTGGCGGCAACTTCCCCCCTCGCCCGAGCGCGCCGGAGCCCTCTTCCGCAGCAACCAGACGCAGGGCTTCCTCGTCCTCGCCGCCTGTTTGCTAGGGAGAGTGGGGTAATTTCGCTCCCCTCTTGCCCTCTGCGTTAGAAAATGCCATAAAGCGGTCTATGTCATTGTTTAGCCGCTCCTCTTCTGCTGAGTCTCACCGTGCACCGCTAGGTGCGTGCGGCTACCCACAATCTTTCATCGATGCGCTGGCGGCGCTGGAGGATGAAGCCAAGGATATGGGAAGCTCGGCCGCGCTGGTGCTGGTCTCCATCGAAAACCTCGCCATGATTATGTCCGGCTACAGCATGGCCGTGGCGGAAGCCGTCATGGGCGAGCTCACGCAGGTGATTTCTAAAACGCCGCTGCCCAAAGCCCCGCTAGTCATGCGTGTGCAGCGCGACCAGTTCGGTGTGCTACTGGCGGATATGAGCGAAGACGCGGTTGAGGCCTGGTGCGAATTGGTCGAGACCGCCATCCGCAATTACAGCTATTCCTCGCGCTATGGCGAGCTGCATTGCCTGTCATCCACCGCCTACCAAATGCTGCCGGATGTACTCTCGCAGCCAGAGGAAACGCTCGGGCGCGCATTGGTGTCGCTCACCGAAAGCCCAACCGATTTTGGCAGCAAGAATGATATTTCCGGCGCGGATAAGCGCGAGGAAATGAGCATGGCGAACTATCTCGGACAGGCGGTGAATGAAAACCGCATCCGCCTTGCCTACCAGCCCGTTATCGACAGTCATACCGGCCAGGTCGCGCATTACGAAGCGCTGCTGCGCCTGTTCGGCGAGGACGGCAAAATCAGCTCTGCCGGCGCACTGATCCCGATTGCGGAGCGCATGGGGTTCATCCCGATGATCGACCAGCTGGTGCTTCAGCGCGTGGTTGATGAATTGCGGAAAGACGCGCATGTCAATCTCGCCGTGAATGTGTCTAACCTCACCACGCTCGACCGTGGCTGGATGGAGCTGCTCACCGCCTCGATGGATGAAACGCCCGAAATCGCACCGCGCCTCACCATTGAAATTACCGAGACCGCGGTCCATGGCGACCTCAAACACAGCGCGCGCTTCTGTGCCGAAGTACAGGCACTCGGCTGCCTTGTCGCGCTCGATGATTTCGGCTCAGGCTACACCAGTTTCCGCCAGTTGCAGGCGCTTTCCATCGACTTTGTGAAAATCGACGGCGCGTTTATCCGCGACCTGACAGACAACGCTGACAGCCGCCTGTTCGTCAAAACCATGCTCGATTTCATCCGCGGCTTTGGCCTCAAATCCGTTGCCGAATTTGTTGAGAATGGCGAGATCGCCAAAATGCTGATGGAGCTTGGGGTTGATTACCTGCAGGGCTACTATTTCGGCAAACCCAGCAACACACGGCCGTGGGTGAAGGAAGTCTAGTAAGTTGCGGCCGAGATGCGCGTTTGGTATGATTTGCGCATTACGAAAGGCTAAGAACGCCCCACGCGCGGCGTGCCGGTATAGCTCAGCGGTAGAGCAGCGGTTTTGTAAACCGAAGGTCGGGAGTTCAATCCTCTCTACCGGCACCAGCGTTTTTTCTTCGGAGAGTACCTCACATGGCCCATGTTCAACCGGTGATTCTTTGTGGTGGGTCTGGCACACGGCTCTGGCCGTTGTCGCGGGCAGATTTCCCGAAGCAATTTCTCAGCCTGTTCGGTGCCGAGAGCCTATTTCAACTGGCGGTGTTGCGCGCCGGCGCCCTTGTGGGTGAGGGCATCGCCGTTGCCGCCCCCCTCATCATCGGTAACGAAGAGCACCGCTTCCTGCTGCTCGACCAGATGGAGGCAATCGGCATCGCACCTGCCAGCATCCTGCTCGAACCTTGCGGCCGCAACACTGCTCCTGCTCTCACGCTTGCCGCGCTCGCCGCGCGAGGAGAAGGCGCGGATCCCGTCCTCGTCATCACCCCGGCCGACCATATGGTGCTCGACCCGGCTGCCTTCGTAGCGGCGCTACGCGCAGCGGCGGCAATAGCAGAAACCGGCAGTATCGTGACACTCGGCATTCACCCGGATCGTGCGGAAACCGGCTACGGCTACATCCGCGCGGGGAACGATGGAGTGGTCGCCCAGTTCGTCGAGAAGCCGGATCGCGCCACTGCCGAGCGCTATCTGCGCGAAGGTGGCTATTACTGGAATAGCGGTATTTTCATCGTCAAAGCGTCGGTGTGGCTGGCAGCGCTTAACACGTTCCGTCCGGATATTGCGACCGCAACACAAGCTGCGTGGAACGGCGTCACGCGCGACGCAGCTTTCCTGCGCCCACATGCGGCAGCGTTTGAGGCCGTGCCTGCGGAGTCAATCGACTACGCAGTGATAGAGAAATGCCCAGGCAGCGCTTTCCCCGTACATATGCTGCCGCTCGCGGCGGGCTGGAGCGACCTCGGCTCGTGGGACGCGGTATGGCAAAGCGCCACACGTGATAACGCGGGCAACGCGCATGTCGGCGACGCCATCATCCATGACAGCAAAAATATTTTTGTGCATGCCAGCACCCGTTTGGTCGGCGTGGTGGGGGTAGAGAATCTTGTCATCGTGGAAACGCCGGATGCGGTGCTGGTGGCTGATCGCGCCCGCAGCCAGGACGTCAAAAAAATTGTCGCCGAGCTGGGCACCCGCGCCCGCGAGGAACATGCGCAGCATCGCAAAGTGCATCGCCCCTGGGGGTGGTACGACGCGATTGATCAGGGTGCGGGCTTCAAGGTAAAACGCATTCTGGTGAAGCCGGGCGCGCGGCTGTCGCTGCAAACACACGCCCATCGCGCCGAGCATTGGGTGGTGGTTTCTGGCATGGCGGAGATCACCTGTGGCGAGCGTGTCTTCACCCTCCGCGCGAACGAGAGTACCTATATTCCGCGTGGCACCGCGCATCGCCTTACCAACCCGTCGGCAGATACACCGCTCGAGATTATTGAGGTACAATCCGGAAATTATCTAGGCGAGGACGACATCGTGCGGCTGGAAGACGCCTATGGCCGTACCGAAAAAACGGCATCCGCTTCCTAGTGCGCGCCGCCACCTAGACGTGTTCGTGGCGTAAGCCATCCGAAGCCAACGGCGAAGGAGGTGCACCAGCGCGGAAAAACTTCGAACCGGATTTGGAGTTTATTGAGATTCTACAAGATCTAGGAGAAATTGCTCAAGTACTGGATCAGGCTCTAAAAACCTAGCCTGCTTACAGCAGCCTCATAGAAAGCGCGTCGCTTAATTCCGTATTCCACACCCATTGAGTTGATTTTAAAGCACACGCTAATCTTTGTCTTCGAAAGCCATAAAACAGAAAACCTTCCCGTGGGAACCTTTGCCAATCAATTCAATAAAGACCTTTCTTAAAGACAATACAGTTTAGCAAGTAGGGCTGTCTTATTGAAGGTGGGTTAAGATTTATATCTCTAAACTTGCAAGGTGCTCAGAGATTCGTGAGATAAGAATCTTATCAATCCGCGCTCTATCCAGGTCGACCACTTCAAAACGGTAGCCGAAACGCTCCATGCTTTCCCCCACCTCCGGCCTACGCCCCATGCTGTAGAGCATGAAACCTGAAATCGTGTCGTAGTCCGCGTTCGCGTCGATCTCTTCCAAGCCGATCACAAGATGGATTTCATCAATCGGTGTAGTGCCATCCACCAGCCATGAACTATCGTCACGCGCGACAATCAATAGTTCGTCGTCCGCATCGTAGTTAGAAGGCATGATGCCTACAATGGCTTCCAACAGATCGGCGGCGGTGAAAATACCAACCGCTGCGCCGTACTCGTCGAGCACCACGGTGATATGCACGGGAGAGTTTTTGAAGATTTCCAGAGCCTCAAGGCATTTAGTCGTTTCAGGCAACAGCGGTGCTTCGCGTATGTGGTCGACCAGATGTAAATCTTCGGAAAAATTGAACGCTTCATCGAGCAATTCTTTGGCCTGAACAATGCCGAGGATGCGGGTGACATCACCATCAATCACCGGATAGCGCGAATGACCGGACTCATGCACCTTACGGCGAATGGTTTGCACATCGTCTTTCACGTCGATGAAGGTCACATCCACACGGTGCGTCATGATAGACTTCACATCACGGTCACCCAGGCGGATAATACGTTGTAGCATCGCATGCTCTTTCGGTTCGATTGCACCGCTCGCGACCGCTTCGGCAAGCATGGCTTTCACTTCTGCTTCCGTAACTTTCGCTGCCTCGCGGCGAATGCCGAATAGTTTGAAGAACATATTGGCCGAGCCTTCGAGCGTGGCCACAATCGGTGTGCAGACGATGGAAAGAATCATCATTGGCTTGGCCACAAACATGGCCAGTTTTTCTGGTTTCGATAACGCAAACTGCTTAGGAATAAGCTCGCCGATTACCACCGAGAGATAGGTGATGCACGCCACCACCAGCACCACGGCCACAATTTCCCCGTGGGGATAGATGAGGCCAATCGCGTTGAAGCCCGGCTCCAGTTTGTCAGCGATTTCCGCACCGCCATACGCCCCGGCCAACGTGCCAACGAGCGTGATGCCCACCTGAACCGTGGAAAGAAACCGACCGGAATCCTCTGCCAGCTTCAGCGCGGCGGCAGCGCGGCGATTACCTTGCTTGGCCATCTGGCGAAGCATGGGCTTGCTGGAGGAAACAACAGCCATTTCCGAGAGCGCGAAGAACGCATTCAGCAGCAGGAGAATAAAAATAATCAGCAGTTCAGTCGTGATCATGATGACCCTTGGAATCCTGAGAAAGGCTTCGCATCATAGGGCAATGCGAACAATAAAAACAGGAGATTTAATATGCGTCTGATCTGCGCCGGGCCAAAGCCGGAAGCGGCAAGATGGCCTCCAAAGCCAAAAGCGGAGTGGTGCTCCCCCGCGGACTAAACTCGAACCGGGTTGAGCAATTACAGGTGGTTATAAAAGACTGGGCGGAGATTTACAAGTCCCCGCCGCAACTGGATGGTAAAATCTTTCAGTGGGAACCATCTTCATATAGGTAATGGTAAGCTTTAGTTTGTACATAATCTTTCACTTGCCGATTGGGTGGGAAGCCAATGCACAAAACACTTCCCACCCAAAGATTCAAATCGTGTCTAAAACTTATAGCTCGCTCCGATGGTGAAGAGTAAAGGATCATAATCCACGTTTCGTAATTCGCCTGTGCCACCCTCACGCTTGAGATTGATGCTATCTACGCGGACGTAACGAACGCCTGCATCTAGATCGATGCTGTCAGTCATCGCGTAGGACGCACCTGCCATGAGCTGATAGGCCAATTCACCATCTTGACTGTAGGATGTTTCAACACCACCAGTATTGAGATCCATATCAATTTCTTCAACGTATCCGATACCAGCTCCCAAATAGGGACGAAATTTCGTTTGCATGACAGGATCGAAGGTATAGCGTCCATTCAGGAAGAAAATGCTGGATGAAAAATCGCCATCATTAAAATTGGTGCCATCAGAAAATCGGTTGGTTGCATCGTTCGTGATATAATCCCAAGCTAGCTCAGCAGAGAGGTTGTTGCTGTAGTGATAACCAACAGCGCCGCCCGCAAGGAAACCACCATCATTCTCATTCTTACCGGTAGCACCAGCAGCGGCAACACCGGTTTGCTTAATCGTCTGGTCGCCTAAAATAGACGAACCGCCGTAGAGTTTTCCGTACCATTTTCCACTGTCATTGGCAAAAGCGGTGCTGGAAAGCGATGTCGCAAATGTCATTGCGCTTAATAATAAAAAAGTATTTTTGATCATAGTGATATTCCTATAGTAAGTGGTTGTGCATTAAATTCATTGGCGGTAATGCTGCGAACGAATCACGCGCATGTAACTGGCTGGATTTATATGAATCAACTGGCTATGCGCGGGCGGCAGGTTTTATGCACGAAAGGCACAAACGAATAAGCGGCTAGACAAATGATAATCAATGATATTTCAACGAAAAAATACTTTTTCTGGTTCAGTGTTATTCTGATCCTTTTATTTACTTTTCTTGAACCTGCCGGAACGTCAGGAAGCTCTTTTTTGATACGGCTTCTCATCTGGGCACTTCAAATCGGTTTTCTAGTGCCGTGCCTCATGCTGTTTCATGTGGGCTTGCAACAAAGCCCATTTTTTGACTGGCTGAATGGTTGGCTTAAGATTCTGCTCTCCGGACTGCTTGGATGTCTGGTTTTTCTGCCTTTTTCCTTGGGCATTGATTATGTGATGGGACTGGATGATTGGTCACAGGTTGAAAGTTTTGCACAAGCTCAAGAAATTATTTTCGAGGAAATCGGCGGTGTTTTTGCACCCGTTTTACTGACATGGGCTGGCATGAATGCGCCGCGCATTTTGCAGCTTAATTTTTCAAGCGCCACCTTGAGTCAACCCGCTGAAACAGCTCGGCCGGATGTGACCATTGATAAGCCAGCCGATCCAACTTCACAAAGCAAAGGCGAATTTATCACTAAATTTGCCAAGCTAA
>JBIIEL010000033.1:0-23372 GCA_044237845.1 Rickettsiales bacterium
TCTACATGATGTCAGAGTTGCATTATGTGCGCGTAGTGACATCAAAGGGTGAAACGCTGGTGTTGCATAACCTAAAAGACGCGATTGCTCAATTGCCAACAGAGTATAGTGGCATTCAAACGCATCGGTCGTATTGGGCTGCTTCTAAGCACATAGAGTCCATTAAAGAGAAAAACGGTCAAAGCAGTGTGGTGTTGTCGATGGACAAAACAAT
This sequence comes from Rickettsiales bacterium, assembly GCA_044237845.1. Taxonomy (GTDB): domain Bacteria; phylum Pseudomonadota; class Alphaproteobacteria; order Rickettsiales; family UBA3002; genus QFOX01. Next base: position 215 of record JBIIEL010000033.1, read on the forward strand.
TCCTGTGAGCCGCAGGAAACTTGCTGAGGTAAGAGAGTTTTTGGCGACACAACCTGAGCGGAGCTAGAATCAAAAAGCTAGGAAGTTTAATCTGTTGCAAAAAAAGAGTTTTTTGTTCTTTAAAGAGCCGTTGACTTGCATAATTTGGTGCCCCGGGCCGGACTCGAACCGGCACACCCGTGAGGATACAAGATTTTGAGTCTAGCGCGTCTACCAATTCCACCACCGGGGCACGCTGCGCGTGGCGCATTTCTTAAAAATGCATCACCCGCAGGGTGGGCGCACTATAGCCAGCAATTTCGTTTGGTCAATCGTCATGGCGGCGCTATAGTTGCGGCATGTTTTATCGTCGTAAAAATCCGGATGGGCGCGCGAGTAACCCCATCGCCATGAGTTCCCTGCTCATCCTCGGCGGGGTGGGGCCACTTGCGGTGGCGCTCGTCGCGCAGTTTGGCTTTGGTCTTCACCCGTGTCATTTCTGCCTGCTGGAGCGCTACCCCTATCTGCTGGTGATTCTCGCGGGTATCGGCACGCTGCTAACCCCGCGCATGAGCCTGGGCTGGCGCCTGTCGGTCGCGCTTGGCATCATGGGCTGGCTCGCGACCGGGCTGCTTAGCCTGGTGCATAGCGGCATCGAGCAGGGCTGGTTGCATTACGTGGGTGGCTGCGTGGCACAGGCCGCCGCGGGTGATTCGCTGGAGGCACTGCGCGCGCAGATCGCCGCCGCCCCGCTTGTTGCCTGCAACGACATCACCGCCGCGTTTTTGGGCATTTCGATGGCAACGTGGAACGCCATTGCGGCCTTTGGCTTTATCACCCTCGCCCTGCTGCAGATGCGGTTTGAATGGCGGCGCATCCGCGGCTAAGTGGCGGCTTCGCTGCGTTGCAGCATCTTTTTTCATCCATAAAGGGTAATTTATACGTGCAAAGCGTCGATTTTTGTGCTACGATTGAAATCTGTTGTTTCTGTGAGAAATGTTTTTACCCCTGTTGTGCCCACACTTGGATCATAGAATCCGAGGTCTATGAAAAGACTATTTAGCGCATCAACCGATGGAGCAGACCATGGCAGGTATATTTCACAAAGAGGCGGAGCTATTGGTAGAACCTTCGCTGGACGAGCTACTGGACGAGCCTATTATTCAGCTTTTTATGAAACGTGACGGCATCAAACCCAGCGAGGTTCGCGGCCAGCTTCGTCGTTTCGAGCATGGCTATACTGCCCAACCGGCGATGTAGGTGTCCGTTTCGCTAAGCCTATGTCTCGATTGTCATAAAACTTTCATATTTCTACCCGTCGCCTTGTGGTAGTATGAGAGTCATGAAACTGCGCGAATATATCCTTCTCACCGTTTCGTTGCTTGCGCTTGGCGCATGCCGACCGACGAGCACCTATTTCACGCAGCCGCAAGGGCCGCCGGAATATAAGCTCGGCTGGGAAGATGGCTGCGACACTGGGGTCTCCTCGACCACCGACGGCGTGACCCGTTTGATGCTGGGCTTCAAGAAGCGGCCGGAATTCGGCGACAACGAGATGTATAAATCGGCGTGGAACGAGGGCTTCACCTATTGCCGTCTCGCCGCCGAAGGCACGGGTAAAAACAGCCCATGGAATTAAATCGTGAATGGTAAATAGTGAATTGTGAATGGTGTAAGAATGCACTACTCACTACGCACCACTCATCATTCATTGACCCTTACATGCTCAAATCTATCGCTCTTGCCATCGCCACTGCGTTTGTGACGTTGTTTCTCTATAACAGCGTGCTGCCGCCAATCTCGACGCTGATGATCGCGCGCACCCTCACCTTCCAGCGCATCACGCGCGACTATGTGCCGCTCTACAAAATCTCCCCTGCCCTGCCACGCGCGGTCATCGCGGCGGAAGACAGCCATTTCTGCGGCCATTGGGGGGTGGATTGGAAAGCGCTCGGCAACGCGGTGGAAGACCTCGCGGATGACGACCGCGACCGTGTCTCCGGCGCGTCGACCATCACCATGCAACTCACCAAGAATCTGTTTCTCTGGCCTGGGCGCTCCTATGTGCGCAAGGGGATGGAGATTCCACTCGCCCTCGGGCTGGATCTGGTCTGGAGCAAGCGCCGCATCATGGATCGCTATCTCAACATTGCGGAATTCGGCAAAGGTATTTTTGGGGCCGAGGCCGCGGCGCGGCATTATTTCCGCAAGTCGGCCAAAAACCTCACCACGCGCGAGGCGGCTTTGCTTGCCGCCACACTCCCCAACCCCAAAAAACGCAACCCCGCCCGCCCTTCGGGCTACATGGCGGGCTACGCCAGCCGCATCGAATCCCGCGCCTGGCAGCAGGAAACCGGGTGTTTGCGGTAGAGGCTAGAGGCTAGAGGCTAGAGGCTAGAGGCTAGAGGCTAGGGAAGGTAGAGTAGTAGACACGATGTTATTCCAGCAAAAGCTGGAATGACGGAGCCTTATCTTCCCTAACCTCTAGCCTCTAACCCCTAGCCCCTACCTAAAGCTTCACCACATCGCGCATGGTGTAGAATCCGGGCGGTTTGACGGCCGCCCAGCGTGCGGCGGTGAGTGCGCCGCGGGCGAAAATTTCGCGGTTATCGGCACGGTGCGAAAGTTCAATCCGTTCCCCCGCGCTTGCGAACATCACGCTGTGGTCGCCAATCACATCGCCGCCGCGCAGCGTGGCAAAGCCAATGCTGCCCGGTGCCCGCGCGCCCGTATGGCCATCGCGCGACTTCACCCACACGTCATGCAAATTCACGCCGCGCCCTTGCGCCGCTGCGTCGCCCAGCGCCAGCGCGGTGCCGCTTGGTGCATCCACCTTATGGCGGTGATGCATTTCCAAAATTTCGATATCCGCGTCGGGCAGCAGATGCGCCGCGCGTTCCGTCAGCGCCATCAGCAGATTCACGCCGACCGACATATTCGCCGACCACACCACGCGGGTTTGTTCGCCCGCGCGAATCAGTGCTTCCTTCTGCGCGGAGTTGAGCCCCGTGGTGCCCGACACCAGAATTTTATGATGCAGCGCCGCCAGCCCTGCGAGCCCCACCGCATGTTCCGGCGCGGAGAAATCAATCACCGCATCCGCACTGGTGAAGAGCTGCGCGGTTTGTTCCACCAGCAAATCATTCGCGAAGCTCACGCCCGCATATTCAAAATGGCTACGCGTCAGCGCCGCCGTGCCGGGGCGGATGCCGGCGGCCACAAGCTCCAACGTCGGGTGCGTCGAAAGCGCCTTGATGAGCGCAATGCCCATGCGCCCAGCGGCTCCGGAAATGGCAATTTTGAGGGGCGTATCCATGGCAGTATTTAGTATTTAGTATTTGGTATTTAGGGAAGGAAAAAACAGATGCCCTCCACTATTTACACGGAATAGCGAATATCGAATACTGAATACTACTCCTTCAAATCCTCCCAAAACTCCTTCACCTTCTTGAAGAAACTTTCGGAGTGCGGGCTGTTGCTGGCGGCGTCGTTCTTCTCGAACTCGCGCAGCATTTCTTTCTGTTTCTTGCTGAGGTTCACCGGCGTTTCCACCTGCACCTCGATATACATATCACCGCGCGCACTGCTGCGCAGCACGCTCATGCCTTTGCCGCGCAGGCGGAACTGGTGGCCGGTCTGCGTGCCTTCGGGTATGGTGACTTTCACGCGCCCGCCATCGATGGTGGGCACTTCCACATGGCCGCCGAGGCTCGCGGTCGTGAACGTAATCGGCACATGGCAGTAGATATTGGCGCCATCACGGCGGAAAATGGTGTGTGTCGCGACCGAGAGGAAAATATACAAATCACCCGCCGGGCCGCCACGGAAGCCGGCCTCGCCCTCGCCTGCGAGGCGGATGCGTGTACCCTCCTCCACCCCGGCAGGGATGGTGGCGCTGAGCGTTTTTTCTTTGCGCACACGGCCGGAGCCAGCACACGGTTTACACGGATTTTTGATGACCTTTCCCGTGCCCTGACAGGCATGGCAGCTGCGCTCAACGGTAAAAAATCCCTGCTGCACGCGCACCGCACCGCGCCCGTTACAGGTGCTGCAGGTCTCAGGCTGACTGCCCTTTTCCGCACCGCTGCCGCTGCAGCTTTCGCAACTCGCGCTGGTCGTTACTTTAATCGTTTGCTGTTTGCCTTTGAAGGCTTCTTCTAGGCTGATTTCTAAATTATACCGCAGGTCAGACCCGCGCATCGCAGACGATGTTTCCTGCCTGCCCTGTCCGCCACCGCGACGCCCGCCGGCAAATTCGCTGAACAGATCCTCAAAAATATCCGAGAAGCTGCCGGAGAAATCAAACCCTGCTGCGCCAGCACCTGCGCCGCCACCCGCATTGTTCATGCCGCCATTGGTGAATGCCTGATGGCCATAACGGTCATAAGCCGCGCGTTTCTGCGCGTCTTTCAGCACGTCATAGGCTTCGTTCACGGCTTTGAATTTCTTCTCCGCCTCGGCGTTCCCCTGATTGCGGTCGGGGTGATATTGCATGGCGAGTTTGCGATAGGCCTTTTTCAGCTCATCGTCGTTCGCGCCTTTATGCACGCCCAATACACTGTAGAAATCGTCCGCCATGGTGCCCCGTTACAGTAAATAGTGCCTTGTGCCTAGTGCTTAGTAAACAACCAAGCACCAGGCATTTTAGCACTAGGGCACTACGATGCTTTTTTATCGTCGCCGGAGACATCTTCAAACTGCGCATCAACCACTTCGCCGGTATTGCCGGACTCGTTGGTTTCCGCGTCGCGCGCAGCAGCATCTGCTGCCGCAGTCTCACCCGCAGCCGACGACTGCTGGGCTTTGTAGATGGCTTCGCCGAGCTTCATCACCGATTGCGTCAGCGCTTCGGCCTTGGCGTCGATGTCGGCTTTGTTGGTGGATTCCAGCACCTCGCGCACGGCTTTAATGTCGGCTTCGATTTTGGATTTCTCCGCCTCGCTCACCAACCCGCCATGCTCTTTCAGGTTTTTCTCGGCCTCGTGCGCCAGAGACTCCGCCTTGTTACGCGCCTCGATCAATGCGCGTTTTTCCTTATCCGCAGCGGCGTTGGCTTCAGCATCTTTCACCATTTTCTCGATGTCGGCATCCGAAAGACCGCCGCTCGCCTGAATGCGAATCTGCTGCTCTTTATTCGTTGCCTTGTCCTTCGCGCTCACATTCACGATGCCGTTCGCGTCGATGTCGAACGTCACTTCAATTTGTGGCATGCCGCGCGGTGCGGATGGAATGCCGACAAGGTCGAACTGGCCGAGGATTTTGTTATCCGCCGCCATTTCTCGCTCGCCCTGGAACACGCGGATGGTGACCGCTGTCTGGTTGTCGTCTGCGGTCGAGAAGGTCTGCGATTTTTTGGTTGGAATCGTGGTGTTGCGATCGATCAGGCGCGTAAACACGCCGCCGAGCGTTTCGATGCCGAGGCTAAGTGGCGTCACGTCAAGCAGCAGCACGTCTTTCACTTCACCCTTCAGCACGCCGCCCTGGATCGCCGCGCCGATGGCCACCACTTCATCCGGGTTCACGCCGCGATGCGGGTCTTTGCCGAAGAAGCTCTTCACCATCTCGATGACTTTCGGCATACGGGTCATCCCGCCCACCAGCACCACTTCATCGATTTTGCTGGCATCCACGCCCGCATCCGCGAGTGCTTTTTTGCACGGCTCCATCGTGCGGGCGATCAAATCATCCACCAGCGATTCGAGCTTCGCACGCGTCAGCTTCACGTTGAGATGCTTCGGCCCGTTCTGATCCGCCGTGATGAACGGCAGGTTGATGTCCGTCTGCGTCGTCGATGACAATTCAATCTTCGCCTTCTCCGCCGCTTCTTTCAAACGCTGCAGCGCCAGCTTGTCTTTGCGCAGGTCGATGCCGTCGCTTTTCTTAAATTCATCCGCGAGGAAATCGAGGATACGCATGTCGAAATCTTCCCCACCGAGGAAGGTATCGCCGTTGGTAGATTTCACTTCAAACACGCCGTCGCCGATTTCGAGGACGCTCACATCGAACGTACCGCCGCCGAGGTCATATACCGCAATCGTCTGGCCGTCTTTTTTCTCGAAGCCATAAGCAAGCGCTGCCGCGGTCGGCTCGTTGATGATGCGCAGCACGTTCAGCCCAGCAATTTTCCCGGCGTCTTTCGTCGCCTGACGTTGCGCGTCGTTGAAATAGGCCGGCACGGTAATCACCGCATCCGTCACTTTTTCGCCGAGGTAATTTTCCGCCGTCTCTTTCATTTTTTGCAGCGTGAAGGCCGAAATCTGGCTGGGGCTATATTTCTCCCCGCGTGATTCCACCCACGCATCGCCATTATCCGCACGCGCGATTTTATACGGCACAATCTTCGCGTCTTTCTGCGTGATCGGGTCGTCATAGTTACGGCCGATGAGGCGCTTCACCGCGAAAATGGTGTTCTCGGGGTTGGTTACCGCCTGACGTTTTGCCGTCTGGCCGACGAGGCGCTCGCCGTCGCCAGTGAAGGCCACAATGGAGGGCGTGGTGCGTGCGCCTTCGCTGTTTTCCAGCACTTTTGCCGTGCCGCCATCCATGATCGCGACGCAAGAGTTGGTGGTGCCGAGGTCGATGCCAATGACTTTTGCCATGGTAAATATCCTTATATCAGAGCGTTAGAGAAAAGAGCGCGTCGCGAACGCGGCGCCCCTTACCGCCCTACATAGGGGTTTTCTCCCCCATTGCAAGGGGGTTGGCATTTTTTACGATGCGGCTTTTCAGTGCCCTACAGCGTACATGCGCAAATTCGGCGCACACCCGCAGCCGAGCTGGCCGCCGTGCTACCCATCGTGCCCCGTCTCAGCAACCCGCTACCAGTATCCAGGTAACAGCCATGCGCGTTTGCAACCGTGGTTGGCGCTGCATATGCCCCGCCCAAAACAGCATTTGCCGTATTCCGGCACCATGTATCTTGACCTCCTGGACCACCAGTCAGCGAGCTGTAAGCGCCATGGGTGGCGCAGACAGTCGTGCAAGACTCTCCAGCAGCACCTGCGTAAAAACAAGCCGATACGCCCGTTATGTACGCATAGGGAGTTCCCGCACAGGTGCCGCAGTAAGCACTTGTCGTTGCCCCCCATGACCCAGCCGTACAGGTCGAAGAGCCGCTACCCCAATAGCCTGCATTTGTGGCCGCTCGTGTGTGTGCCCCACTGGCTGCTAGCGGGAACGTTGCAGAGCACCCGGAACCCCATGTCAACGACGTTGCTGGACAATTAGCGACTGCACACGTGCCGCTTGCTGCGCCCCACGTGCCGGCCGTGCAGGTTGCTGTCGCCGCGCCAGTATAGCCCGCCGCCGTATTGCTGGTCGAAGGGCTGGTCGCGCCGCTGGCGATGCCGGTGAAGCTCGCCGAACATCCTGCGCCCCAACTGCGTGTGCTGGTCGAACAGCTATTGCCCGTACAAGTGCCGCTTGGGGCGCCCCACGCACCATTGGTGCATAGCGCCGTGGCCGAACCGCTATAGCCGCCCGCCGTGTTGCTGGTCGAAGGGCTTGTCACACCACTGTTGGCACCGGCGAAGCTCGCCGAGCAACCCGCGCCCCAGCTAAGCGTAGCGGCTGAACAGTTCGCCGCACAAGTGCCGCTTGGGGAGCTCCAGGTGCCGTTCGTACAGGTCGCGGTTGCCGCGCCCGTTTTACCTACCACCGTGTTGCTGGTGCTGGCGCTGGTGGTGCCGCTGGCGATAGCAGTAAAGCTGGCCGAACAGCCAGCCGTGTCACCGCTCCAGCTCAATGTGGTCGTCGTACAGGCCGCAGGCGTACAGGTGCCGGTTGGCGTGCCCCACGTACCGCCCGTACAGGTCGCCGTTGCCGCTCCCGTGTAACCCGCTGCCGTGTTCGCGGTCGATGCGCTGGTCGCACCGCTCGCAATCGTCGTAAACGAGGCAGAGCAGTTCGTATTCCATGTCAATGTTTGGGTCGGGCAGGATGCCGTAGAACACGTGCCCGTTGGTGTCGACCATGCACCGTTGGTACAGGTCGCCGTTGCTGCCCCCGTGTAACCCGCTGCCGTGTTCGCGGTCGATGCGCTGGTCGCACCGCTCGCAATCGTCGTAAACGAGGCAGAGCAGTTCGTATTCCATGTCAATGTTTGGGTCGGGCAGCTATTGCCCGTACAGGTGCCACTCGGCGCTCCCCAAGTACCATTCGTACAGGTCACCGTTGCCGCTCCCGTCAAGCCAGAGGCTGTATTCGCGGTCGATGGGCTAGTCAGCCCACTTCCGATACCCGAAAACTCAGCCTCGCAGCCCGAGCCCCATGTCAGCGTATCGGTCGAGCATGGCGCAAGACATACTGGATTAGATCCACCAATGACACAGCTGCTACCGCAGGTATATCCCGTCGAATCAAGAACAATCTGGCCATCCACACATTTCACATAGGCGGTGCCGTAATGGGTAAAGGGGGTGATGCCATCAAAGTTGTCATATATAGGCGTGGCATAGGTTGCACCATTCGCCAACGGTCCCGTTATTGCTAGCGGGTCGGGGTCGTCCTGACTACAGCTACCCCAAGTCATGCCCGTGACGCTATAGCTTGTCGCATTACAATTTGAACTGCGCTTTCCAGCAAAAATGACCAGGTCATCAAAGAATGCCCCGCCCGCAGCCGTGCTCGCGTTATAGGGTGCACTGAATATGGTAGTATTGCCTGCTGGCTCTGTTCTAGAACTGCCATCACAGTTCTCCGTATCCGCTGCCGTCGCCGGTATACACCAGCCATGGTTTGCACCGCCCGTGCCATTCTTGGCCACCGCACCAACGCCATTCTCCCCATGGCTGACGACGGCGTAAGAAGCGCCGCTCATGACAGGCACATCCGATAAAATCGTTCCCGTTTTGATGTTGATGGCACCACTGGTGTTAGGGCTAGGGAACCCGGTGCTACTGTCATCGCTCGTCAGCACTTGCGTGACAAAATAACTGAACTTGTTGCCCCAGCAATCTGAGGCATAGGACTCCGATAACCCGAGGGTCTGGAATGGCAGTGCGCCGGTTAACACCGTGCCGAGATCGTCGATCGTCGCCAACTCAGTTAGATCGGTGACATCCACCGCGCGGCCGAATGCAAGGTTGGTCACGCCGATCGCGCGGCTGGCCGGGGTAGGATATTTGTTATTCGCCCGCACATAGGTTTCCATAGCTGTGTGAATGGCGGCAAGCTGCTCCTGCGTTTGGACACGGCAGTTCTCAGGCTTCACCGCCTGCTCCGTTTGCAGCACAAGCCCAACCATCATCCCCACAATAATGAGAACCACCGCCATCTCGATCAGCGTAAACGCGCGGCGCATACTGTTGGAACGGGGGCGGGTCATGAGGTAATTACTCCGGTTGCGGTCTTAAAAGCGTTTCAATTCTTGGGCGGGCACATGCCCACTGTCAATCATTTGTCGATCACGAGTCGATTTCACGGACTAATGCCAGAGGCTGTTGGCATATCCGCATCAATCTTCTCGTAATTTTATTCTCCCTTAGCACCCCATCTTATGGAGCACATGATCCTGTTGGCACTGCCCATGCGCCCGCGATACAGCTTGCCTGCGCCGCGCCCGTATGGCCGATGGTGGTGTTGGTCGTCAGCGGGCTGGTCGTGCCGCTCGATATCCCGTCAAACGAGGCGGAGCAACCCGACCCCCACGATAAAATCTGTGTTGGGCACGGCGCGCCGCACATCCCACCGCCACCGATAGGACACGTACCACCGCAGCTATAGGAGACCGATGTATCGATCACCACCGTCCCATTGGCGCATTTAAAGCGCGCGCTGCCCGCCGGAGCTACACTTGTCACATCTAGTGTCGCGCCGTTAGCAAGTGCGCCCACGGTGCCAGAACAAGTGTCTAACCCCACTGTCCAGTCGACCGCATAGCTATCATTACAATTCGACGAGCTCTTGGCCGCGAACGCGATTATATCATCAAAGAAATCCGCACCTGCGGCAACGCTCATCGGCGCGGCATAGAGCACCGCATTACCACCTGCTGCCTTGCCATCACAGTTTTCACTATCGCGCGCCAGACCCACATCGCACCAGCGGCGATCGGCGCCGGAATAATTCTTCGGCGCCGCCCCTTCTGCCGTTTCGCCATGGCTGATTACCGCATAAGCCGCATTGCTTGTAATGACCGCCGATGGCGCTGAACGCAGCTCAATCACGCCTTGCGCTGTACCGCTGCCACCGCCTGTAAAGGTCAGGTCTTCGGTCACAAAATAGCTGAATTTATTTCCCCAGCAATCGGCAGCATAATCATCACCAAGGCCGAGGGCATGAAACGGCAGGGCGCCCGCCAACACCGCATGGCCAGCGTTGGCAATGCTGTCGATGTCGCCAAGACTCGCTTCGTGGCCAAAGCTCGGATCACTCACACCGAGCGTACGGCTCGCTGGCACAGGATAACGGTTCTGGCTACGCACATAGCTGTCTATGGACGCACTAATGTGCGCGAGCTTTTCTTGCGTCTGAGGGATACAGTTCGAGGGCGCCACAACCGCTTCCGTACGCAGCAGAAGCGCTGCCATCAAACCGATAATCAGAAGGGTCGCCGCCATTTCCAGCAGCGTAAAGGCACGACATGCAGAACTAAACGCCAACCTGTGCATTGTCCTTAACAGCTCCATATGCGGTGGTTTTTTCGACCCGCATCTCTTACTCACGCTATCGTATATTTATTAATAAATATTTGCAACTAATAATTAACGAATTGGATCACTCCCCTGCAACAGATAGGCATCACTATAATTACTATTTTTCTTAAACCTGCGTGTAAAACATAAGAAACAATTGTCTTTTGATGGCAACACACACTAAAATCTGTTACCAACCGTTCAGATGCCCACGCGGGCATCACAACCCAGAAGTTAACGATTTGTTAAGACATATGCGCTACACTCACCGGATGCGGCAGTTATCTGACAAGGGCAAGGGCTTCAGCCTGATTGAGCTGTCGATTGTAGTCACAATCCTGAGCATTATCTCAGTACTGGGGCTCGAGGTGGCGACGACCTTCATCAACGCCCGCGCGTACGACAGCACAAAAGAAAAACTACAGGCTCTCGATAAAGCGGTGCAAAATTTCTACTGGGTCTATGGTCGCCTCCCCTGTCCGGCAGACATCACCCGCAATACCATCGATAGCCGCCACGGGCAGGAACAATGCGGCATCGGGATTTATGGCTCCGTTCCTTACAACACCCTGCATTTACCACTCAGCGCCTCCATCGATAGCTACGGCAGCAAGATCGTTTATTTTGTTGGTGAGTTAACTACATTTACAGATTTTAATGGCAGCGATGCAGGAATCGAGGTGCGCTCCCTCAAGCTTGCTCAACCTTGCGACGCGACCGCTCCCCCAACCACCAGTTGCTCCATACTGGCTGACCCTAGCTTGGGTGAAGGCGCAGCCTATGCTCTGATCAGCTTCGGTGCAGACAAGCGTGGTGCGTTTAACCGCGAGGGAATTCCATCCACCACCCGCTGCGCCATTCGCCGTGACCGGCGTATCGACGCTCAGAATTGTTTCAACATCACCAACGATTATGGCGCTCCGCATGGAGGAACACTTTCTGACGGCACAGCGGATATAACCATCGACAATTTTGTCATCTACGACAGCCGCTTTAACAACGGCTCCGTACCAGAGAATTATTTCGATGACATCGTCGTCTGGCGCCCGAAGGGGAAATTATGATGCGCATAAACAACACACGCCGCCGCGCCTTCAGCCTCATGGAGATGGCGATCGTTATCGCCATTATTGCGTTGGTGATGGGCTTTGCCGTCAGCCTGGGCACCAACGCGATTGAATCTGCCGAACGTACCAGCACACAGGAGCGGCTCGCGGTGCTCAAGCGCGCGCTGGAGGATTACGCCAAAGCCAACGGCTATCTCCCCTGCCCGTATGATCGCACCCTGCTGCCTGCGGATCCCAACTTCGGCACCGCCATTCTTGGTGGCATGGAGTGTTTGGATATCGCGCCAGGTCTTGTAATTCTGCCGTCGCCTTTTGATATTTCCATCGGTGGTGTGCCGGTACGTACGCTTGGTCTCCCGGATGCCTATGCCGAAGATGCCTGGGGCAATAAATTCACCTATGCCGTCAGTAGCTTGCATATCTACAGCCCGGCACAGTATATTCTGGAAGACGGGAGAATCGAAATCGCTATGGGTGACGTTGGTGCTGCCGATTGGTTGCTTGCGCCCTCTATCGCGCGCGACAATGATCCCAACTCAGTCGTACTTACCTACACTACAGGCTCTGCCGGCGCCACCTATGTGCTCTTTAGCCATGGGCCGGATGGGCGGGGCGCCTTCCCCCTGAATGCCAGTACGGTGCCGGTGGTGAATATCTGCGATGATGGTTCCCATAGACAAGATACTCCAAACTGCGACGATGTAGACGCCGTATTTTTTGACAATCCCTACAACGATGGGGATGTCTCCTCTATCTTCTTCGATGATTATGTGGTCTGGGGCAGCAATGCCCTCGCCCGCCCGGAAATACGACCGGCGGCAGATCTGGCAAGCGGGTTCACCGCTGGCGCCACCTGTGCAGGCAAATGCGAAGCCTGGTGTGCACCCTGTGCGGGGGATGCGGCCATTGCCAATATTCCCGCACCGCCCAGCGCGTTTATTCAGGCCTCCAGCGGAAGCAACGGCGCCAAGCTCTGCAAAAAAATTATCACCTCCACCTCGCCCTGCACCGCCAGTTGCTTGTGGAGTGGGCAGCTCTCTGCACCCTCTGTTGCAGGAGAATACATTGTGAGGTGCCCATGAAACGCCACAGCAACGAGGGTTTCGCACTGATCGTGGTCACCGCTATGTTTGTCGCCTTCGCCATGCTTGCTGCCGCAGTGATCGACCGCAGCAATGCCACCCAACAGCTCGATGCGATCGCCAAAACGCGCGAAAAACTCAGCAAACTCTCAAACGCGATTATTGCGTATTCGCTACTTAACTCCGACCAGGTGGGCTATGAATATCCTTGCCCTGCCGCCATGAATGTCGCGAGCACGGATGTTGCGTTCGGAACCAGCGTTGCCAATTGTGATAGCATCACGCCGGCGGGCACCACACTACTTCCGGCAAGCGCCATGATTAGCGGCATGGTACCCGTGTCGGAACTGCTATCCTACGGCATCTTACGAGAGGACGCGTTCGATGCCTGGAACAACCGCATCGTCTATGTGGTTGACCGGGGAATGACAACCGCCACACCCACCGCATCTGCAGCGGGTCTCCGAGCGAATGTGAGAGATTACGTCGCGGGAGAATATTTTGTCCCGCCAGATTTCATTGTCATGAGCTACGGGAAGGACGGCCTCGGCGCGACACCGAAAGCGCAGGTAAGCGTTGTCATCGCCTGCCCTCTGGATAGCACTAATCGAAGCATGAATTGCGATGATACCGATCGGCAATTCTATCAAGCTCCCATCAATACGGGGCCAAACGTTGGTGCAGGCGATTATTTCGATGACATCCTCAGCTTCTATGGCCGCACGGAGTAGCTTGCGCCGCGCCATGATACCCGCTACCTTGTCGCCATGACCACTCCTTCCAAACGCATCACTCGCTGGGTGGCGGATTTCATCCGTACCGAATCCGCGGCGGGCATTGTCATGCTGCTCGCCGCAGCAGCCGCGCTTATTATGGCGAATCTACCGCTCACAGGTGCGCTCTATCAGCAATTCATTCATTTGCCGCTGGCATTCGGCGCGGGCGGGGCGAGCGCGAATCTACCGCTTGCCGAGGCTGTCAAAGATGTGCTGATGGTGCTGTTCTTTCTCATCGTCGGGCTGGAACTGAAGCGTGAGATGATCGAAGGCGTGCTGGCCGACCGTCGGCAGATTCTGTTGCCACTCCTCGCCGCACTCGGTGGCATGGCCGCACCGGCGGCGGTGTTTTTATTCCTCAATCAATCCATCCCCTCCCACACCGTGGGCTGGGCGATCCCGAGTGCAACAGACATTGCTTTTGCCTTGTGTGTGCTGCTGCTCGCTGCGCGGAACGCGCCGCCGGCGCTGAAAATTTTTCTCCTCGCCATCGCGATTTTCGATGACCTCGGCGCGATTCTCATCATCGCTCTGTTTTACAGTCACGGCGTGTCACTCGCTGCCCTGCTGCCTGTTGGACTTTGCGTGCTTGCGCTCGCGGCGCTCAACCGTTTTCATATCAGCCACCTGTTGCCTTATCTCGCACTGCTCGTTTTGCTTGGCTGGTTCCTGCACCATGCGGGCATTCACACTACCATCGCCGGGGTCATCGCAGGCATGGCCATCCCGATGCGTGATCGTGCGGGCAGTGCGGATTCTCCGCTGAACCGCTGCATGCATTTCCTTCATCCCTGGGTCAGCTTCGGCGTGTTGCCGCTCTTTGCGTTCACGGCAGCGGGGGTGAATCTCTCTGGCCTCAGCCTCGATGCACTCAGCGCGCCGCTGACGCTTGGGGTCATGCTCGGGCTGTTCGTCGGCAAGCAGATGGGCATTTTCGGCACCACGCTGGCGCTGGTGAAACTCCGCCTCGCCCCACTGCCCGAGGGAACGACATGGAGGCAAATCTACGCTGTGTCACTGCTTGCGGGCATTGGCTTCACCATGAGCCTGTTCATCGGCGCGCTCGCCTTTACGGACATGCTGTTACAAGAACAAGTAAAGCTCGGCGTGCTCAGCGGCTCGCTGCTTTCGGCACTTGCGGGCGCGCTGCTGTTGCGGAAGACTAAAGCTTAGTCAAAATCTGCGCGACGAAGGCGGCTTCTACATCCTGATATTTGCTCGCCTTCACGGCTTCGAGGGCGACGAATTCTTTGCCATGCTCGCGGAAGAATTTGGGAATGAACCCAAGCTCGTCGAAACGGTTGGCGATGCGCGCTTTCATCTCCACGTCGCGGGTAGCGATTGGCTTGATGAAGCGGATCGCGCCGCCGATATCATGTTTCTCCCATTCGCTACGCACGCCAAACACCTGCGCATCAATAACAGCTTTCATGCCTGCTTCGCCGAGATGTATCATTGTGGTCTCCTTTATGCGTTAGCCTGAGCATAACCCATAAAGGTAAAGATTTCGTTAAGACCTGATTCTTAAGGATTTTTTGGCGATTCTTATCACCTTTATGTGCAGATATGGCCATAAATGCACCGCCTTTCACCCCGTCGAATGACGAGATCTGTGCAGAGTACACTGACGATAAAGCAGATGCGCGGATCCCGGCATCTGCCGGGATGACAGACCGAGAATGGAACCAATGCCACCACTCACGACACACGACTCACTACTCACAGCCTTTGACGCGAGCGCAACAACATGGCACAACAGCTTCCACGGGGGGTTAGCTCAGTGGTTAGAGCAGGGCGCTCATAACGCCTTGGTCGTGGGTTCAAGTCCCTCACCCCCCACCAGCCTTCGTTCTGTGCGCTACGGCTCGGCAAGCCAGCCGTAGCCCTTGCAAAGGCTGGATTGCCTGCTATCAGTACGCTAGAAGACAGCCGAACGCTGAAGGGAACACGTCATGGAGAAGTCTACATCGCACGCTGGGTGGCGCGACGTGCTTTTGCCTGCATCCGCCCCCATACTCAAGGCAATTGAAGTCTTGGATCGCACAGGGTTGCAGATTGTCCTAGTAGTAACAGCTGATCAGCGCTTGTTAGGTACGTTGACGGATGGCGACATACGCCGTGCGCTGCTGCGCAATACCACCATGCAGACACCGATTGAAACAATGATGGCAACGAACCCCATGGTGGCGCCTGAGGAGCTGGATCAAGCCACAGCTCGGCAGATCATGAAATCGAACAGGATTCTACAACTCCCCGTGGTTGATTCCGAACAACGCGTGGTGGGGCTACATCTGTGGGACCAGCTTGAGCGACCATCACTGCGTGATAACCTTGTGGTCATTATGGCCGGTGGGCGGGGTGAGCGTTTGCGGCCCTATACGGAAGACTGCCCCAAACCCATGCTGCCTGTGGCTGGCAAACCCATTCTGGAACATATTATCGAGCGCGCGTGCACCCAGGGTTTTGTGAATTTTGTGTTGGCGGTACATTATCTTGGCCAGCAGATCGAAGATTATTTTGGTGATGGCAGCAAGTGGAATATCCACATCGATTATCTGCGCGAGAATAGCCCATTGGGTACAGCGGGAGCACTCAGCCTGCTTACTTCGCAGCCAACACTGCCGATGGTCGTGACAAACGGCGATGTGCTGACCGACATTCATTATGGCGAGCTGCTCGATTTCCATCGCCGGCACCAGGCAGTAGCCACCATGGCGGTGCGTCAGCATGAATGGCAACACCCGTTCGGCGTGGTACATACCGAGGGTGTTGAGATTATTGGTATGGAAGAAAAGCCCGTACATCGCACGCATGTGAACACGGGGATTTATGTGCTAGCCCCCGAAGCACTCGGATTGCTGGCGCCCAATGCGCCTTGCGATATGCCAACGCTATTTCAGCGCCTGCAAGCCAATGGGCAACGCACCATCGCATACCCCATGCACGAGCCGTGGCTTGATGTCGGCCGGTTGGATGATCTGCCACGCGCAGCGCAATTAAAAAGCAAGGCAAAAGCAAGCGCATGACGCAAGAGAAGAAGACAGCGATCGGCATTATCACTGCGCGGGCGGGTTCGAAAGGTCTGCCAGGAAAAAATCTACGTGCCATGTGCGGCAAGCCGTTGATTGCATGGACGATTGAAAAAGCAAAAAAATCGAAATGGCTCGACGAGGTGATGGTCACTACCGATGGCGAGGAGATTGCCGAAGTTGCAAAATCCTATGGCGCGCGCGCGCCGTTCTTGCGCACTGCAGCGTTGGCAACGGATACTGCAACCAGCTTTGATACCGTGGTGCATGTGCTGGAGTATTATAAGCGCGAAGAAGGTCGCAGCTTTGACTATGTCGTCTTGCTGGAGCCGACCTCGCCGCTGCGTGAGGACGACGATATCGACCGCATGCTCGCCGACCTCGACCGCCAAAGCGCATCCTATGATTCCATCGTCTCCATTGGCGAAGTCGGTACGCACCCGGCGATTTTGAAAAAATGGGAGCATGGGGTGCTTTCGCCGTTCTGCCCGGAGCTTCCGCTTACTACGCGTCGCCAGGATAATGCGCCCGCCTATTTTCCTTATGGGGTTGCGTATATCGTCAAGACCGATGTGCTTCTGCGCGAAAAAACATTTTATAGTCAGCGCTGTCTTGGGTTTCCAATCCAGCGCTATCAATGTTACGAAGTCGATGATATTCACGACTTTATCTGTACGGAAAGCATCATGAGATGGGAGTGGAAGCTATGAAATTTCTCATTATTGGCTTAGGTTCAATGGGCAAGCGCCGCGTGCGTAACTTGCAAGCGCTGGGGCATGCCGACATCGCCGGGTTCGACCCGCGCGAAGACCGTCGGCAGGAGGCCGCTACAAAATATGGCATCCGCACGTTCGATGACGTGCAGCGCGCGTTGGCAGAATTTCAGCCCGAGGCGCTGGTCGTTTCCACCTCGCCGAAATACCACATGCACTATGCCTTGCTGGCAGAGCGCAGTGGGCTGCATTGTTTCATCGAGGCATCAGTGCTGGAGGCCGACAATATTCTGGCGCTGGCGAAACGCATCGACGGCAAAGGGCTCGCGATTGTACCCTCCTGTACCATGCGCTATTTTCCGGGGCCGCGCAAAGTGAAGGAACTGGTGGCTTCCGGTATCATCGGCAAGCCGCTTAATTTCAATTATCAGACCGGGCAGTGGCTGCCAGATTGGCACCCATGGGAAAATATTCGTGATTTTTATGTTTCCGACCCGCTCACGGGTGCATGTCGTGAAATCGTGCCGTTTGAACTCACCTGGCTGAACGATATTTTTGGTGATCCAACAGCGTTAGCCTGCGTACGATCAAAAGTTTCGGATATGGATGCGGATATTGACGATGTGTACCACTGCATCTTGCGCTACCCGGGCAATGTGCTCGGAAATATCACCATTGAGGTGCTGTCGCGCCCTATCGCCTGCCGCGAATTGCGGGTGATTGGTAGCACGGGGGAATTGGTGTTCAGCGCTGATGAAAAAGCCGTGCGTTATGCCACTACCGAGAATCCTCAGTGGACCCGCATCTCGCTGGACGCAGGCCGTGCCGAAACGGGCTACATCAATCCGGAAGAACCTTATATCGATGAAATGCGCGCTTTCGTTGATGCTGCCGAGCATGCCGACCGCACGCGTTTCCCCAATCGGCTGGAAGATGATTACCGCATCTTGCAAACACTCTATTCGCTTGAAGC
The DNA here is from genome assembly GCA_044237845.1 of Rickettsiales bacterium. Lineage (GTDB taxonomy): Bacteria > Pseudomonadota > Alphaproteobacteria > Rickettsiales > UBA3002 > QFOX01. Next base: position 18,468 of record JBIIEL010000033.1, read on the forward strand.
ACTAGCGGAAGCTTCGCAGAAAGCGCCTGCGAAAGACGTCGCATGAATTATCAGGAACGCTTGCTGCATGTTATTCCGGGTGGCGCACATACCTATTCGCGCGGGTTCGACCAATACCCGGCCAACGCGCCACAAATACTTGCGCGTGGTGAAGGGGCGTATGTATTCGACCCGGCGGGCAAGCGCTTCCTAGATTATGGCATGGCATTACGAGCGGTGAATATTGGGTATGCCGAGACGGCGATTGATGATGCCGCGATTGCTCAAATTCGTAACGGCAACAACCTCACGCGCCCCTCGATGATCGAGCTGGAAGCGGCGGAATTGCTGGTAAGCCTGATTGACTCGGTCGATATGGTGAAATTCACTAAGAATGGCTCCAGCTCAGTATCGGCAGCGGTGAAGCTGGCGCGCGCCTATACGGGCCGCGATCTGGTAGCGCGTTGTGCCGACCATCCATTTTTTTCCTTTGATGACTGGTTTATTGGCTCCACGCCACTGACACGCGGCATCCCACAGGATACCATCGCAAAAACAAAACAATTCGCGTTCAATGACATCGCGTCGCTTGAGCGTTTGCTGGAGGAACATCCTCAAAAAATCGCCTGCGTGGTGCTCGAGCCGGCCGCCAGCGAAGAGCCCAAAGATGACTTTCTACAAAAGGTGCAGGCACTCTGCCACAAGCATGGCTGCGTATTTATTCTCGATGAAATGATTACGGGTTTCCGTTGGCACATGAAAGGGGCGCAACATCTATACGGCGTGACGCCGGATCTGTGTACATTTGGTAAAGCAATGGCGAATGGTTATTCCGTCTCGTGTGTTGCGGGGCGTCGCGAAATTATGGAGCTCGGCTCGATTGAAGTTGAGGGGCGCGAGCGGCTGTTTCTGCTTTCGACCACACACGGGGCGGAGATGAACGGGTTAGGCGCGTTTGTTGCTGCGATGGATTTTATGCAGCGCCACCAGGTGGTCGAGCATTTGTGGAACTATGGTGCGTCACTCAAGAAGCTTATCGCCGCGAAAGCGGCAGAGCACGGTGTAGCAGAGCATATCCGTGTAGGGGGTGCAGATTGTTCTCCCTGGTATATGACGCTGGATGCCGATGGTAAGAATTGTCTGGCACTGCGCACATTATTCTCACAAGAAATGATACGCAATGGCGTGCTGATGCCATGGATCGCGCTATCGTGGCGACATACGGATGTTGAACTGGAGTTGACTGCCCGCGCGCTTGACGCCACACTCCCGCTGCTTAAAAAGGCGCTGAGAGATGGCACTTCGCGATATCTTGAAGGGGCCGTCATTAAACCTGTCTTTAGAAAATATAACTGAGTGATTGCCATGGCACATACCCCATGGTTACCAGCGTCACCAGGCTATTGCATTGCCTGCTATTTCGTCGCAGCGTGCCCTATACGATCTATAATTTCATTCTCACCCACCGCTACCAGCCACTTGCCGCGAAGCTGGCCATGTGTTTTGGCCTCACCTTCCCAGCCGATGCGTTCACCTATGCCCCAGCAGCGCCCCAAAAGATGGCTTCACAAACCGGGTGAATCCCCTTATGCTGCAGCGGCTTATTCGCTCAACTCCAGCCACTGCCACTGTAACTCATGAACACCTCTACACCGCATGAAACGTCATGGATGCTGCTTGTGCGGTTATGGCGCCATGTGGATCGCAAACACCAACTGCAGTTTTTTGCGGTGTTCGGTCTGATGCTCCTCTGTGCGTTGGCTGAAATTATGAGCCTGGGAGCCGTCATCCCCTTTCTCGGCATCCTCGCGTCCCCAGAAACTTTCACGGCGCAACCATGGGTCAGCGAGGCATTGCACAGCTTTAACATCACCTCACCAGAGACGCTGAAACTTCCCCTCACCATTGCATTTGTCGCTGCAGCGATGACAGCCGCCACTTTGCGCATTCTGCTGCTATGGGTGTCTACCCGTGTTTCCTTTGCCAGCGGTTCGAAACTCAGCATCGCGCTCTATCAACGCACCTTATACCAACCCTATCCTGTGCATGTCGCTCGTAATACCAGCGTCACGCTGAGCGGTATTGGCAAAGTGGGCAGCGCCATCAACATACTCATGGAATTCGTGGTTCTGGTCAGCTCTACCGTCATGATGCTCGCCATTGTCACCGCGCTGTTCTTGATTGACCCGATGGTTGCCGCCATTTCCATGGCCAGCGTTGGCAGCTGCTATATCGTGATCACCCGCCTGGCGCGTCGCCGCCTCCATCGCAACAGCGCCTATATTGCGGAAGAGCAGACACGCGTATTCAAGGTCGTACAGGAAGGCTTGGGGGGCATCCGCGATGTGCTGCTGGATGGCTCACAGCGTGTCTATTGCGACGCCTATCAGACGGCGGATCAGAAACTTCGGCGCGGACAGGGCGACAATCTGTTTATCGCCGGAAGCCCGCGCTTCGCCATGGAAGCGCTTGGCATGTCGCTGATTGCTGTGCTTGCCTATCTCTTGAGCTTGCAACCCGGGAACATCACCGCGCATATCCCCGTGCTTGGCGCACTCGCGCTCGGCGCACAGCGTCTCTTGCCCACCCTGCAACAGGGTTATAGTGCCTGGGCAAATATCATCGGCAGCCGCGCCTCGCTGGCCGACACCCTTACCCTGCTCGATCAGCCGATGCCGGACGAGCCGCAGGAAAATATACACCCCCTCACCTTCCAGAAAACCATAGGCTTCGAGAACGTCACCTTCTCGTATCCGGGCAGCGACATACCCGTGCTGCAGGAGATCACTCTCTCGATTCCCAAAGGCGCACGGGTGGGAATCACCGGCGCAACAGGCAGTGGCAAAAGCACGGCGATGGATATTTTGATGGGGCTTCTCACGCCCACCGGCGGCCACTTAAGCGTCGACAATCAATCCATCACGCCCACAAACGTGAAAGCATGGCAGCGCAATATCGCGCATGTGCCTCAGCATATTTACCTAGCTGATGCGAGTATGGCCGAGAATATTGCCTTCGGCGTTCCCTATGCTCAGATTGATATGCTACGCGTCAAATGGGCGGCAGAAAAAGCGCAAATCGCGGATTTCATCGAACGGCATCCGGATAGCTATGCGGCGCAAGTGGGTGAGCGCGGTATCCGCATCTCAGGGGGACAGCGTCAGCGGCTCGGCATTGCCCGCGCGCTTTACAAACAAGCCACCGTACTGGTTTTTGACGAAGCCACAAGCGCGCTGGACACGCTCACCGAACAATCGCTGATGGAGGCGATTGAGTCGCTCGACCGCGATCTGACCGTGCTCATCATCGCCCACCGCCTCACCACGGTGCGTCACTGCGATAGCATCATTGAACTCAAGCAGGGGAAAATGGTGGCACAAGGAACCTTTGACGAGCTGATAAAAACAAGTACTAGTTTCCGCAAGATGGCCAATGTCTAGACAATTTAAGGAAGAATCCAAATGAATATACAGAGAATTGCATATTATTTATCTCATCCGCATAAACTGCTCGATGCTGTGAAGAGAAAAATGCTCCACAAGAGAATCAGAAGTTCTTATAATTACGAGTCTTATGAATTAGACCAAATCCAAAAGTTCCGGGCTATCGGGCTCGATTATGCATCGTCTAAAAACGTCCTTAAAAATATTTACGCTGAGAATCCTGATTTGATGGTGAAGATGCAATCCTGTCATCATAACTTATTCGCAGCCTTAATTGAACATGACCCCAAAAGAATCCTAGAGATTGGCACGCATACTGGCGCCGGATCTGCTTTGCTTTCGAAGTTGTTTCCATCCGCAGATATTGAAACGATTGATCTTCCAGACGATCATCCTGTTTTTGACCAAGGCGCATTTTCCATATACGGCAGAAATTCCAATCCACTTAGGTTGGAATTTCTAGAAAAACGCAACCTGTTGCTGGGGAAATGCCCCAATGTAACGTTTTCCCAAATGGATTCTACTGCCCTAACAATAAGAACCGATAAAAGTTATGATTTTATATGGGTTGATGCAAATCATGAATTTCCGTATGTAGCGACCGATATTGCAAACGGAATTAGACTCCTTGCTGCAGACGGCATCATGGGGTGTGACGATGTGAGAACAGAGAACTCCGATACAATGAGCACATTGAGACAATTTGCGGACGCAGGATTAATTGATTATACCTTGATACACAAAAGAACGGAGCTTCCAGATAATCTAGATTTGGTAGGAAAATACATCGCCGTAGTACGCAAAAAATAGGTTAGGAGCGTTTATGTTTAAGAAACAAGATGCCGAAGATGCCTTCGTAATCGCAGAGGTGGGACAAAATCATCAGGGCGAGTTGGAGCTTGCACGCGAATACATCAAAGTATTCGCCATGGCGGGTGCCGATGCCGTCAAGTTTCAAACACGTAATAACAAATATCTATTCTCACAAAGCGCTTATGAGGGGCCCTATTTAAGTGAAAATGCGTTTGCAGACACCTATGGCGCGCACAGAGAAAAGCTAGAGCTCAAACCGGAGTGGCTCCCCATCTTAAAAGAGGACTGCACCAAATACGGCGTGAAATTCATGTCCACCCCCTTCGACGAACCGAGCCTTGAATTGCTAGAAAAAATTGACGTCGATATTATAAAGATTGCTTTTTTTGATTTGGGGAATCTTCCCTTCATCAATCGCATCGCCCGTCTGAAAAAACCTGTGGTGCTGAGCATCGGAGGCGGCAAAATAGACCAGACTCGATCGAGTGTCGCCACACTGTTGAAGCATCACAATGAAGTGGCTGTGCTCCACTGCGTCTCAGAATACCCGTGCGAATATAACCGACTCGGGCTCGACAACATCTCGCTCTTGGCCAAAGAATTCCCGCAATGTACCATTGGCTCCTCAGATCATTTCAATGGCACCCTATCGGGGCCGGTAGCGTATTTA
>JBIIEL010000001.1:0-162123 GCA_044237845.1 Rickettsiales bacterium
TTTGGTGACAGCTTTCTTGGCGAACCGAGACCTGCATTGACCCCCGGTAATGGACCGAACAGCATTGATGTCACTAGCAGTACCATCACGGTTAAGGCCGATGGTGATATCGACACCAAATTCGTCCGCAATCTCGGGCCCGGCAATGAAAACCTCGAGGCGGATGGGTTTAGTCAGGTGCAGATTGCCCCCGCATTACAGATGTCGATCTCGTCGTCGTCGTGGACGAATCTGGCTCACAGCTTAACTGCATCGCACACGGTTCTTTGGCAGGATCGACACCGGGCACAAATCAGGCGTGTGCCAGCGGTCCCGGTTCACGAATGGAAGCGATCCATGCGGCGTTGAATACAATGGTCGACGACCTCATGTCTTCCGGAAGTACTAACACCCACGTGCGCATGGGGTTTCTGGGCTATAGCGCCCATGTTAGTAATAAATGGGGTTTGTCGTCCGATAGGCAGCAAGTGCTTAATGTGATACCCACGCTAAGAGGCATTTTTGGTGGTGCAAATTTTGAACATTACGGCATCTATGCCGCGAAAGACATGTTAAACGGCGGCACACCGGGTACACCGAACGCGACCAGCACGGGGTCTAACCTTGCACATGTCATAACGCCCAATTTTTCAGCGCCTCCGGCACGCACTGCTCGAAGCGATGGCCAACCCTTCAGTCCCCAAAAAATAGTGCTCCTCCTCAACGACGGAACGGTGATGCTTAATCCCAACCGCACAGGCTTTTGGCAAGACCTTACCTATGTTGCTTCGATGCTCCCTCAAGACACCCCTACCCCGATAAGCACCTACTGTCCCACCGCCCACTCGGATGCAACACCCTGTTTTGGCGCGATGATCACCGCATGTAACGCGGTAAAAACATGTATGGCCCCAACAGTGTCCGCGTTGTATTCGTGAATTTCAGTGGTGCCGCAAGTATTGTCGGAGGAAACAATGCCGTTGCCGAAGATGCCATGAAAGCCTGCGCATCAACCGACCCTTTTACAGGGCAGCCTGATTACATGATCGCACCAACTACCGCAGATCTAAATAACTTTTTGGCCGGGCTAACGCAGGGCATTAAGAAGATCAGAATTGTACAGTAACTCTACACGCTCACGCCGCGTGCCACCATGCCATCCGCCAGCGTGTGGCCGCTGATAGAGCGCGGATCAATCGTCGATACCGGTGCCATATCGGCCTTATCGAGCTGCATGGTTGAGCCCTTGGCGATCACGCCGTTGCGTTCTTCTTCCTTCACCTGCTCCGGCAAATGCGGCAGGGTCACGGGGTAGCGCGCCATCGCCGCGTCGAGCGACTGCCCTTCTTTCAGCATGCGCTGCATGTCCTTCACCGCGCCGATGCCGTAGCGGTTCGCCACCTCGATGGTGACGAGCGTTTGCTTCGGCGCGCGCACGTCGATGAGGTCGTGGCCGAGCAGGTAAATAAATTTTGGCAGCGTGAATTCGGCCTGATGAATCGCATGGCCGGTCTTGGGGTCGATGATCGAGCTGTGCTTATAGGCATAGGTTTTATTCATCAGCTCCGTCAGGCGCAGGAAGATAGTCTGGTTTTGTGCCCAACGCGCACCCTCACCGGTGCCCTGCTCGAGTACGTTGGTGAACATGCGCTCGGGCGTAAACGTCTCCGCATAATGTTGGTATAAGTCGAACACTTCACCCACCGTAATCGCCTGGCCGAGGCCGTTGCGCGGGTTAATCTTGTTGTTCACGAAGGTCACCAAATCCTCGAACATCGTCGTTTTGCGTTTCCAGGTTTCAGCAAACGCCTGCCCCGCTTTCACCCCCACCATCAAATCGCCAAGGCCGTCGTGGCGCAGCGCGGCGGCGGGGAAGAATAGCAGGTCGGTTAGCACACGTTTGCCGGTGCGCTTCCAGAAATTCTGCATGGTTTTTTGTACCATGCGGTTATCGCTGTTTTGTAAATCGCGCAGGGTAATATCGGCGGACGATTTTCCGGTTTCTTCCGCCACCGCTTCACCAAAAATATTTTTGATATCCTTATACACTGTCCAGCTATAGCTCGTCGTCATCGCAAGGCTACCAATGCCCATCGCCGCGTTATAGGCGAGCGCCTGATTATGTTCGGGGTTGGAGTGCGGATATTTTTTCTGAATCCATTCGCCGGGTTTGGCAAACCAGCGCGCAAAACCATTGCCTTTAAAGGGCGTCTTCTCAAACAGCGTGCCGAAAATCCCGCGCGGAATATAGCGTGCTGGCAGCGCGAGCAGCAGGTAGCGCACATATTCCGACGTCGGTGCGAGGGTCGATTGTGTCTGCGTATGCCGTGGCGGCGCAACATGGATAATCGGCACAGTCGGCGCCTCCTCCATCTGCGATGCAGACGGCAGATTACTCGGCGGCGCGGCGGGGTTTGCCCCCGCGCCCATTGTTTCAAACGGTTTCATACAGTTTGATTATAGCCGAGTCGGCACAGAAGTTTTGTGACAGTTTTGTGAAGATTGAGTCGAACCCATGCCGCCTGTCACCCCGGCTTCATGCCGAGGTCTGCGCACTTAACCATATGAAAAGAATGTATTTATCACCCCACCAGCATCTGCCGCCCCGAAAGCGCAAGCACGAGCAGCACCAGCGCCGTCATCTCCATCAGCCCCCAGCGGGCGAGGTGCGTGGCGGTGGCCTTTGGCGTGCCCGTTCCCGCCCAGGGCAATTCGCGCCCCGGCAAGGTGCCGCCGAGGGAGACATCCGTAAGCGCCGCCACGAACCCATGGAAGCGCCGCGCGGCGAACACGCGCCACGGCTTCGCGCCGGTGGTGAATATCGCTGCCAGCGTCAGCAGCAGGCAGGTCAGCCCGCGCGGCAGCGCATCCATCAGCCCAAACAGCGCCGAGGCCGCCCAGCCGAACGCCGCGCCGTTGCCATAGCGCGCGCACTGCGCCACCGCGAGGTACGCCAGCACCAAGGCCATGCCGCCGAGCATGTACCACAGCGCCACACCCACCACGTTGACAGCAAACCGCTCCGCCTGCGTGAGCATCAGATAGCGCTTTACCGCATGGCTATCGGCAAACAGGAAATCGAGCCCCGGCAGCGTGAGCGGCAGCGCCCCTTGCGACGCGCGACGCCAGTTGCGAAACTGACGGATGGGGGCAAGCCCGTCGCCCATCAGCGCCGGCAGCAGCAGCAAGGTGCAAAGATGCGAAATCTGGTTATCCCGCGCGAGCAGCACACCCAGCACCAGCGCCGGCAGCAGCAGCATGCCGAGCGCCACCATGCCACGATAAACCCGCGTCGCCACGCCACGATTTTCGCGGTTGAGCTTGCGTTCGAGCCACGCCGCCACGCGCCCGCTCGCCTCCATCAGCCACGCCACCCCGCTGATGCGCGCCAGAATCTCCCCCACCAGCAACGCCGCCACCAGCAGCGGCACAAGCGTCTCCGCCCGCGTCAGCATGCCCGCAAGGATGGGTTCAATGAAGCTCATCTCACTCCACAAAAATTTCCACGCGGCGGTTCTTCGGTTCCTGCGCGCCGTCTTCCGTAGGCACGGCAGGGTCGGACTCACCAAAGGCGAAATAATGCATCAGCTCGGCAGGCACACCCGCCTTCTTCAGCGCGGCGAGGATGAACTTCGCGCGCCGCTCCGAGAGGTCGACATTATACGGCTCCGTCCCTGCGCGGTCGGCATGGCCGTTGATGGCAACCTTCACCTTCCCCGCTGCTTTGATATCGGTCACGAGTTGTGCCAGCGCCGCTTTAGCTGAATTACCGAGATGGTCGCTATCGAACGGGAAATAGAGAATTGTCGCCGTGGTTTCGGGTTTGTTCGGTTCGCTCGAGGGCGCATCCACGCCCGGCTGTGCCACATGCGCGGCTTCGAGCGAATTCAGGCCCGACAAAAACGCCTCGCGCCGTTCGTCGATCAGCGCGTCCTCCGCATGGCTCGCGAGGGATTCCACCCAGCGATCATACGCCACCACCGTCGCCGCCGAAAGCGCGGGTTGCGTGCTGCGGTTGGCGGTGAGCGCGGCGTTCAGCCGCTCGCGGCCTTCGCCCAGCTGTGCCGCCGCATCCGGCCCCACATCCCAGTTGCTGGCATATTCCGGAGCGATATCGCGGCCATACGCCGCCATCAGCCCCTTATCGGCGAAATATTTCGACATGTTCCAGTCATAAATCGCGGCTTTGTCCTCGGAGTAGTTTTTATACCCCTCCGTGAGCGCCGAGAAATACGGGTCATCCACCGGCTTCGCCATGCGAAGCTGCGACAGCGATTGCGTATCCGCGCAGGCTGAAAGCAGAAAAACAGAAATCAGTACTAGAATCTTTGTGCGCATATGCCGTCCTTTTGTAAGGAATGTTTTTATCGTGTTTTTATTTTTATTTCACGAGTCTTAGCGCATCGGTTTTGTGGTTTCAACGGTTATTGGTTTTATGTGGGCGGCACCACATCGCACACCAAAAGCGTTCGCGATGATCCTGCGTAGCCGCGATGGCCGCGGCGAGCCGGAGGCCGTCAGGCCTAACGAGGGGGAGCGCAGCGGGGGCGTGACGCCCCCACGCACCGACAGGTGTCACACAAAACTGCTTGCGCTGCAACGCAGCATCGCTTACAAGGCGCGCAACTTAACACCCTAGGAGACCACCATGACTGTTCAACGCACCCTTTCGATCCTGAAACCCGACGCGACCGAGCGCAACTTGACCGGCGCCATCAACGCGATGTTCGAAAAAGCGGGCTTCCGCATCGTGGCGCAGAAGCGTCTGCAACTCAGCCAAGCACAGGCCGAGGCGTTCTACGCCGTGCATAAAGAGCGCCCGTTCTACGGCGAACTGGTGAGCTACATGATCAGCGGCCCTGTTGTTGTTCAGGTACTCGAGAAAGAAAACGCCGTGCTCGCCAACCGCGACCTGATGGGCGCGACCAACCCGGCCAACGCCACCGAAGGCACCATCCGCAAAACCTTCGCCGAATCGATCGAGCGCAACTCGGTACATGGTTCGGATTCCGCTGAAAACGCTGCGAACGAAATCAAGTTCTTCTTCAGCGACTGCGAAATCGTCGGCTAATTCGCAACATATTCAATACAAAAAGGCTGCCCTTTGGCAGCCTTTTTTATTGCTTCAAAATTGCCTCCGCCACGTGCCTGAACGCGGCGGGGTAAATACGATGCTCCAGCTGATGCACCCGCGCGGCGAGGCTGTCGGGCGTATCGCCCGCTTCCACTGCGAGGGACTCCTGCAAAATCACCGCCCCGGCATCGAGCTCTTCGGTCACGAAATGCACCGTCGCGCCGTGCTGCTTCTCCCCCGCCGCCAGCACGCGCGCATGGGTGCCAAGACCGGGATAGGCCGGCAGCAGCGAGGGGTGAATGTTCAGAATCCGCCCGCGCCATTCACTCACGAAGGTGGGCGACAAAATCCGCATGAACCCCGCGAGACAGATCAGCTCGATGCCATGCGCGACCAGCGCCGCATCGAGCGCTTCTTCAAACGCGGCGCGGCTGTCATAGGACGTATGCTCGATAATACAGGCGGGGATCATGGCATCCGTCGCCACAATAATGCCATACGCATCCGCGCGGTTGCTGATGACGAGGGAAATGCTGGCCGGAAAATTGCTCGCCCGCGCGGCGTCAATCAGCGCCTTCAAATTGCTGCCCTGCCCGGAAATGAGCACGGCGGTTTTTACGCGGCGGTTCATCAGATGGGCGACCAATCAATACCGCGGTCTTTAGGCTTCTTCTTGATGCGTGGATGTGTTTTTTCTTCTTCCCCAGATTCTTTCTTCGCCGCTTCCGCGGCCAACTGCGCATAATCATCGATTACCCAGTATTTCCCCTCAGGAAGCGTCCGCGTCTTTTGTGCATAAAGTATCATCGCCGCAATGGAAGGAAATCCATCTGGTTCATCATATTTTTTACCCAAAAATTCGGCGATTGTTTTGAGATCGTGGGGTTTCATTTGCGCTACATTTTTAGATGCAGCAGTCAATCCCAATTGGTTTTCGCTGTAACCATTAAGTCTGGTGATATTTACAACGCCATTTATAAAATCGGAGAAAGCACCATCGGTCATACCACATTTTCTTGCCAAGATATGCTGATCGCCCGTCTGCTTCAGCAATTTAATCGCCCATATCGCGTCATGATACGCATAACCAAGGTTTTTATTACTTACCCTCTGAATTCTCATCACACCCTCCCCTAAGCGGTTAATGCTCCCGTATAACTCACCCGCGCCGCGCCGTCGGTGCTGAGGCTGCCGATGGTCACAACCGTTTCGCCCAACGCCGTGAGCGCCGCCGTCACTTCTTCCGCCTGGGCGGCACGCACCACGGCGATCATGCCGAGGCCGCAATTGAAGGTGCGCAGCAATTCTTCGGATGAAATATTCCCCACCTCTTGCATCCATGCGAAGACCGGTGGCAACTTCCACGCCGCAAGGTTGATGGTCGCGTTCACACCCTTCGGCAGCACGCGCGGTAAATTCTCCGTCAGCCCGCCGCCGGTGATATGCGCCAGCGCCTTGATGCTGCCTGCCTGAATCAGCGGCAGCAGCGATTTCACATAAATCCGCGTCGGCGTCAGCAACGCATCGCCCAAGGTTGCGTAACCCGTGCTGAACGGCGCAGGCGCTGCCAAATCCGCACCACTGTCACCCACCAGCTTGCGCACCAGCGAATAGCCGTTGCTATGCACGCCAGAGGAGCCAATACCCAGCAGCACATCCCCCGCGCCGATGTCATTTTGCGGTAGCAGGTTCGCCCGCGCCACCGCGCCGACAGAGAACCCCGCGAGGTCATATTCCTCGCCCGCATACATGCCCGGCATCTCGGCGGTTTCGCCGCCGACCAGCGCGCAGCCCGCCTGCGTGCAGCCCTCGGCGATGCCCGCAATCACATCCGCCGCGGTGGCCACATTCAATTTCCCGGTCGCATAATAATCGAGGAAGAACAGCGGTGTTGCACCCTGCACGATGAGGTCGTTGACGCACATGGCGACGAGGTCAATCCCGATGGTGCGATGATTTTTCAACTCATCCGCCAATTTTAATTTGGTGCCCACGCCGTCGGTGGTCGAGACCAGCAGCGCGTCCTCAAACCCGGCAGCTTTGAGGTCGAACAGCGCGCCGAAACCGCCGAGTCCGCCGACAACGCCCGCGCGAGTGGTGGCCTTGGCCAGCGGCTTGATGCGCTCTACCAAATCGTTCCCGGCGTCGATATCTACCCCGGCTTCTTTATATCGTGCGTTGCTTGACGTGCTCATTTGAGATAACCTGTGCGAATGATGCTGATGATGTTGCGCAACATACGCTACCGGACAGGGGTTTGGCAATGGCTTGCCGTCCTTTTTCTCGGGGTAGGCATGCTTTCCCCGGCCTATGCTGGTGTACAGGAATTTTCTGTGCTCGCGGTCGGCATCGACCAGAACGAGACAAAAGCCAAAGAATATGCACTGGATTACGCTCGTAAACGTGCCGTGTATCTTGCCATTCGCAAGCTCGACATCAAAGACGCCAGTGCGCGCGCTGCCGCGATCCCGCCGAAGGAGATGGATAAACTCATCCGCGGCGCCACGGTGCTGCAAACCAAACGCATCGACAATAAAACCTATGCGCAGGTTACCGTCAGCATCTCGGATAACGCGTTGCGTAAATTGCTCGACATCGAAGACGCCGCCTCCGTAACAGATGGCGGCGTGAATAAACGCAACGTGTTGGTGCTGCCTGCCATCGTGCTGCCCGAGAAATCGGCGATCTGGGGCAAGGAAAACCTCCTCCGCGCACCACTCTCGACCGAATTGCTGCGTCAATCTCACGGCGCAGTCATTCTGCCCGGTGGCGACCTTCAGGATCTGCGGCTCATTGATGTCGAGAACATGAAAACTGTTACCATGGCCGAGATGAAACCGATGTTCGAACGCTATGGTGTCACTGAAATCATCATTGCCATTGCCACGCCGAGTGCTGAGGGCAGTGGCGATGCTTCCACCGTAGTGCTGCGCCGCCTGAATGCACTCAATCCCAAAAGTGAGCGGTTCGAACTTTCGCCAGAGAAAAACACCGATTCGCTCTCTACACGCCTTGAGAAAATCGCGCATAGTATCGCCACGGTGAGCACCGAAATTGCCACCTCTACCGCCGCGGATGACCGCGCAAAGCTGACAGCAGCGAAGAAAGTTTCCGTCACGCTGCACTACGCAATCCCCAAAGAACTCGCACAGATACAGGCTGCCGTGCGCAGCACGCCAGGCGTGCTCTCTCTTGAGTTGCCCATAATTTCCTTGAGCGATGCCAGCGGCACGATCTATATCGAAGGCGATGCCGATGCGGTGCGCGCGGCGCTGGGTAAAAAAGACGTCATTGTCCGCGGCACTGGCGAACCATGGATTCTTTCAACGAGGTAAAAACTTATGGAAATTTCACCACCCCCTGCCGCGACGTTTCGTCGTACGTCCAAAAGCTGGCAGTCGCGTTGGTTTAACTTCGTGCTCTGGGCGGCCATTCTCACCCTGTTCACCATCTTCCTGCGTGCGGTGGAGCCGATTTTGCTGCCCTTCGTGGTCGGCATTCTGGTGGCCTATCTCATGAATCCCATCGTCACCCGCTTGGAAGGACGCCGCCTTGGCCGCAGTGCGGCCACGGCCATGGTGCTCGTCAGTTTCATCGCCATTTTGGCCGCGTTGGTCACCTGGCTGTTGCCGATTGTGTACAAACAAATCTCTGCACTCGCCACCCGCGCGCCAGAGCAAATCCGTGCACTAGAACTCGCGCTGCACGACAAAGCCTCACCGTTTTTGCAGAACCTCAACAGCCTCACCGGCGGCACTGATCCGGCTGCCATTCCGAGCGATACCGGCGTGCTGGTCGAGCGCCTGCTGCAAAGTTCGTCGCAACTGGCAGGGCAGCTTTTCTCTTCTGGTGCGGCCTTCATCAACGTCATGGCGCTGCTGCTGATTACGCCGATCGTGTGCTTCTACCTCATCCGCGACTGGCCGAGCATGATGCGCCGGGTGGATGAACTACTGCCACGCGCCTTCGCCCCCACCATTCGCGAGCAGCTTTACCTCATCAACCGCACGCTCGCCTCCTATCTGCGCGGGCAGCTGCTCGTCATGCTCATCATGTCAGTGTTCTACGTGATCGGGCTGTGGATCACCGGGCTGAACTTTGCGCTCGCGCTGGGTTTGCTCGCCGGTTTTGTCATCATCGTGCCGTATGTTGGTTCGGTGATCTCGGTGGGGCTTGGCCTGTTCACGGCCTATGCGCAGTTTGGCGTCACGGGTGATTTCTGGATGGTGCTTGTGGTTTACGGCATCGGGCAGGTGATCGAATCGCAGATTCTCACGCCCAAAATCATTGGCGACCGCGTGGGGCTCCACCCGTTATGGATGTTGTTTGGCATGCTCGCTGGCGCGGCCATTCTGGGTTTTGTGGGCGTACTGCTCGCCGTGCCGCTCACCGCCGTCATCGGCGTGCTCGCACGTTTTGCAGTTCACCGCTACCTCGAATCCGGGCTCTATCAGGGCTAGGTGCAGCGCCTATTATTTGCTCTTGCCCTTGCCGCCGCTTTGCTGGGTGCCTACTGCCTGAAGTGTTACGTCATGGCTGGTGACATCGTCCGCGAAACGTAGTGAGGGATCGACTTTGCTCAGCGTCACCGCCTTGCTGCCAATGGTAATAGCGTCTTTTTTATCGTCGTCGTTTTGCTGCACTTTCATTTTCCCGCCCAGCTTCTGTGCCGCCGCGATAAAGGCCGGATCCGCAATCAGCGTATCGAGTTCCGCGCTGCTTAATTTTTTATCAGCGCCCGCCGCACTCTTAATCATGCTCTCGACACTACCGCTTGCTACTGGCGCAGCTTTACCCGGCGCTTCCTTTTTCACCGCCGCAGATTTTTCAGGTAGCCCCATGTCTTTGGCAAGGGTAACGAGCTCCTCCACATCGACATCGGTTTTGATTCTTTCTTTTTTGGCATCAAAGGAGGCATCCTGCACTTGATCCGCCACTTTCCCGACCGTATTCCCGACCGTGTTTTTGAGCATGTTTCCCAAGCCGGTTTTTTTGGCGGTGTTTTTAGCCAGACGCTCTGCTTTCTCAGACTTATTATGTGCATCCACGGCTTCTGCCAACTCGCCCTTAACCTCCGCGTTGATCACAGTGCGAATGGTCGACCATCCCATCTCGCCTTCTTTTTCCGCCTCTTTGATGAGCGCCTTATAGACACGGTCTTCCACGTCCGACATTTCCTCGTGTTTTGCTTTTTTATCGGGGTTCTTGTCGTTTTTATTCTCAAACTTGGCCTTCACGGCATCGAGGAATTCTTGCTCTTTTGGGGTCGGGGTGGGCATATATTTTCTCCATTGGTGTGTCGCTAAAACTGGTATACTGATAAACTCTAGCATTAATTCGTTAACTTTGTATTAATTTTTAGCGAGTTTTGCATTTTTCTTCACCATTCACTACCCACCTGCCTATGCAACTGATTATGCCCTTCGCCCCCACGCCCAGCTACCACGCCGCGGATTTTATCCCCGGCGCGGCAAATGCGGCTGCGCGCGAGGGGCTTTTGCGCTGGCCGGACTGGCCCTACTCGCTGATGCTGCTCTATGGCCCCCCTGGGTCGGGCAAAACCCATCTTGCGCATCTGTTCGCCCAGCATGCGGGCGCGCAGTTCATTGCGCCCGTGCGCCTCGGCACCGCCCCGGCCGACCAGATTCTCGCCGGTGGCCATGTCTGGGTGCTGGATGGGCTGGATGACGTGGCCGACGAAGCCGCCCTCGCACAACTCATCAACCATGCCCGCGCACGGGGCGATTATCTGCTCATCACCGCCCGCGAATCGGCCGACAGCCGCAGCTTCGCACTGCCGGATTTAGCCTCGCGCATGCGGGCGCTGCCCGCTATCGGTATCGACGCGCCAGACGACGCACTTCTCACCGGTGTGCTCGCCAAATCCTTCGCCGACATGCAACTCCGCATCGCGCCGGATGTGTTGTCTTACGCCGTCAGCCAGCTCGAGCGCAGCTATGCCGCCGCCCAGCAATTTGTCAAAACGATGGACCATCTCTCCCTCACCCGCGGCCGCGCCATCACTATTCCGCTGGTGCGCGAGGCCTTACGCAACGGAGAAGCGTTTTCCTCACTATGAAATACTTGTCTACAATCATTTCCTTTCATAGAATTGTCTTATGACACAAAAAAAACACCTTCCATTATCATGCAGAGCAGCGACAGCGATATCCGCGCGCGGCTTGCGGGCGTGCGGGTGTTGATTGCCGACCGCGACCACCGTACCGCCAATCTCGTGCTGCGGATTTTGTTCTCTTTTGGCATGCGCCATATTGACCTCACCACCAACGGCGAAGACGCGCTCGAGCTACTGCGCACCAAACCGTTCGACTTTATCATCACCGAATGGAATATGCATCCGTTCGACGGTATTGCGCTGGTGAAAGCGATCCGCGGTGCGCGTGACGACAAGCGTATCCGTCGCGACATCCCCATCATCATGCTCACGGCACAGTCGGAACTTGAGAATGTACAGGAAGCGCGCGATGCGGGGATTAGCGAGTTTGTTGCCAAACCCTTCTCGGCGGCGACTATTTCCAGTCGCATCGTGCAGATTATCGACAATCCGCGCTCCTTTGTCGAAAGCCCAAGCTATGCAGGCCCCTGCCGTCGCCGTCGCGGTGCGCCCCCGCCCGGTATGAAGGACCGGCGCGGCAGTGGCAGCGCCAAAACAGTGCTGCCACCAAATTATTCGTTGCGCACCCAGCTGAGCGGCACATCCGCCAAAGAGATTTTGAACGAATCTATCATAGAAACCGCACAAAAAGAACTGCTGGAATCGCGTGGGGAATATATTGGCTGGGCACATACAGAGGTGGTCAATCTCAAGACTGCCTTCGCTGCGCTAAATGCCGCCCCGCAAAGCACGGACGCCCAGCGCGCCTTAATAAGCGCGGCCTATGCTATCCAATCACAGGCAGGTATTTTTGGCTATGAACTGGGCACTGAGGTTGCCAAGTTGCTGGTGAATTACGTATCGAACCATCTTCCGCCGCGCGAAAATCACCTGCGTGTGATTGGAAAATATATCGAGGCGGCAAGCGTTACCTTCAACCAGAATGTTGAGCAATATGGCCAATCGATCGCCCGCGACCTTATTGCATCACTCAGCCGGCTAGTGGAAAAGTTCGATTAAACACGTCTTTTTGCATGTTTTAATCATAAATTAATTTGCCGAGACGATTTTCACCCTGTATGGTAGATTTAACCAAAGATAATATTTGTTAATAGATTTTATGATGCCTCTGTCCACACCGCCAAAAAACGACCAGCGCTATAAGTTTGCAAAACTGCAGCTTTTGGTGGCGGATAGCGATGTGCGCTCTGCACAGCTTATCAAAACCCTCCTGATGTCGTTTGGCATCCGTAAAATCGATCTGGTCTATAGCGCGCAGGAAGCCCTGCACGCGCTGCGCACGCGCCGGGTAGATCTGCTCGTGACCGAACAAGTGCTCGAGCCCGTTACTGGCCTCGACCTCGTGAAAACCATTCGCGCCGCAAAAAACGACAAGCTGCTGCATTTTGACATGCCCATCATCATGCTCACCGCACATTCTGATGCACAGCAGGTGCTCGCGGCACGCGACGCAGGTATTACCGAGTTTGTTGCCAAGCCCTTCTCGGCGCGCAGTTTCTCCACGCGCCTGATCGAAATTATCGATAGCCCCCGTGCGTTTGTTGAAGCGCCAAACTATAAAGGCCCCAGCCGCCGCCGCCGCGCCGCACCACCTCCGGGGGTTGAAGACCGCCGTGGCCGACCAGACCAGCGTACGCGCCCAGATGGTGGACCAAAGGTCAATATTCTGCGCGCCAACCGCTCGCTGCATGAAATGCTCGGTAGCGTCGATGCAGCTGATATCCTCATCGAAGAAGTTATTAGCGAAGCGCAAATCGAGCTTATGAAGGCCGAGGGTGATTTTGTAATTTGGGTAAAAGACGACATCGCCAAGCTCGAGGCCGCCTATAGTGCGCTGGCCACTAATCCTACAAATAACGCGGCGCGTGAAAATCTGCTCGACGCGGCCTATACCATCAAATCACAAGCGGGCATTTTTGGCTATGATCTTGGCACCCATGTGGCAGACATGCTCATCACCTATTTGGGTGCACATATCCTGTTTAGCCCGGAGCATCTCGTCGTTACCCGTAAACATATCGACACGATGAGTGTTATTTTCACTCAAAAAGTGAAAGATGCAAAAGGTGACATCGGTCAGTCGCTGGTCGACTCCCTCAGCAAGCTGGTGGTTAAGTTCTCCTAATATGCTGTAATTATGCGGCGTTTTCGTCTTTTATGAGAACGTTGGCAATTGTCACACAATCTTAATATTTCGTTAAAATAGTCCTGCTATAGTGAAGGCGTATCATTCCATCACCGGAGCACGCCATGACCACCGCCGCAGAACAACTCAAAACGCTATACGAGGGTGACCTAGAATATATGCTCCCCAAACTGGAGGGGCTCGGATCAACGCTAAAGGCATGGGAATTTGCGGAAAGTGTTTACACAAAAAAAGCGGATAGCAAAAAAGAAGAGGTGTTATACCAAAAACTTCATGCTGCAGCGGTGAATGCCTATATACTCGCTTCCACCTTAGGCCACGGCCTGAATCCGGCCTCTTTTAACTTCACTGCAAATAACATCGAAGGCTTTCAAAATATCCCCCTTAAGCAGCGGATAGAGCTGCTGATGAGCAAAACACCTTCGGAAATCATTACCGATCTCGAGAATGCTTGGACAGCGGTCGCTGGAAAATCCACGGATGCTGATTATGTCGAACTGCGATGCCGCGCCCTTAAAGAAAAACTCGACGACGCAACGCTCACTCCCCTGCTTCACACACTGATTAGTGAAGCCAGAGCGGCAGCCGTTCAGACCTTCTTCACCGATACCAAGCTGGAAATCCAAAACCCCACTCAGCGCCCGTGGGAGGTTGCAAAAATGATCGCCTACCAATCCGGCGACGACAGTCCGGAGGCAGACCTCCTTATCCGCACGGCTGGCCGCGTGAAAGCGCTCTATGAACTGCTTGATTTCTCGCGCGCCGGATATAACCCCGCGCAGGAGGAGGCGTATCTCGATTCACAACTCACGGCGGCTCCTAACGTCTCCGTGCGCGAGGCGCTGGAAGATGCAACGGTAGCGACCAAGGGAGAATACCGTTACCAACGCTACACACGCGGGCATCACAAGCCGAATGAAGATGCCAACCCCAAAACAAATAACATCCCTGAAATCATCGGCTATCTTAAAGGCAAAAAACCCTCCGAGATTGTGACGGAGTTCGCAGAAGCGCTTAACATCTACAAGAACGAATACCCGCTTGTATTTATTGACAAAGCGCGTAAGAACCAAAGCCAATGTTCCGTCGATTTTACTCACACCTTGCCCGCAGTTGTCGCCGCCCTCAAAGACACTCTGGGCAACGATGAGCTGGTCGCGCCGCTGCTCGAAAACATCATCGCCGAGGATCGCGCACAGCGCCCCGAATTCAAAATTAACGCCGATACCGCAAACCGCATGATGATGTCGCAGCCCCATGGCCTCGGGCTAGAAAAAGCAACCTATGATGAATGCGACGCGGCATTGCAGATTATCCGCGAAAGCGCCTACCCAAAAGCAAGAAAGCTTTGTATTAATAAGAATTATCCAGAGAAAATAACTTTCTACACCACTGATTTTTCTCCCGAACACAGCAGCCAAGTGGATGCCGAATATATGCTTATAGCGCTCGGTGAGCATGTATCCGATGAGAATTTACGGGCACTTTTGGTGGATTATTCTGAGTGGGAAGGAACCACCGCCGAGCTTGCACGCGCAATCAATGGTCTGGCAAAGGAGATTGACCGCAAAAACGGCATCCAATCACATGAAGAAGGCTCGCTCCTCGGTGCCATTTCCAAAATACAGCCGCCACTAAAAACAACCCGCGCTTCGATGACGATGTAGTCCACGGACAGGGATCATCCACGGTTGTATCCATCCCACCCTACCCGTCACTCCGTCTTTAGGATCAGGCCCATCATTTTCCTGTATGCGCGGCACTGCAAGTGGCACAACTCGCTACCCCTCCCCACCGCCAATAATTTCCATAATATTGTTAGTTAAATAGACAATACATTGATTATGCTGTCATCAATAATCAAACAGCAACCAATCCCGTCTGGGGTGAGCTGGCGCTGGCGGTCGTGCGTTTTTCCATCCGCCCCGCCAAATAGGCCATACGGCCGGACTCAACCGCCAGTTTCATCGCCGCGGCCATCATCACTGGGTCGCGCGCTTCGGCAATGGCGGTATTCATCAGCACGCCGTCGCAGCCGAGTTCCATCGCAATCGCCGCGTCGCTCGCCGTGCCCACCCCGGCATCCACCAGCACGGGCACGCGCGCAGCCTCCACAATCATACGAATATTGAGCGGGTTCTGAATACCAAGGCCGGAGCCAATCGGCGCCGCGAGCGGCATAATCGCCGCCACGCCGAGCGCTTCGAGCTTGCGCGCGGTAATAGGGTCATCATTCGTGTAGACCATCACCGCGAACCCCTCTTTCACGAGGATTTCTGCTGCTTTCAGCGTCTCCTCAACATCTGGATACAGGCTCAGCTTGTCGCCGATCACCTCGAGCTTCACCATGTCCCAACCGCCCAGTTCGCGGGCGAGGCGCAGCGTGCGCACGGCTTCCTCCGCCGTGTAGCAGCCCGCCGAGTTCGGCAGATAAGTGTATTTCTCCGGCGGAATTGCGTCTTGTAAATTCTCGCCACTGGCCGCCGCCCGGCGGAGGGCAACGGTCACGATTTCTGCACCACTGGCCTCGATGGCAGACTTCGTCTGCCCCAGGTTCTTATACTTCCCTGTGCCCACCAGCAGGCGCGAGCTGAAGGTTTTTCCGGCGATGATGAGGGGGTCGTACATCAGCCGCCCCCGATAAAGCTGACAATCTCCACCGCGTCGCCCTCGCGCAGGGTCGTCGTGGCATATTCGCTGCGGGGGACAATGGTGCGGTTCAGCTCCACCGCCACTTTGCGCGCGTCGAGGGCAAGCTCCGCCATCAAATCGCTCACGCTACAATTATCCGCAACGGGCTGCGCCCGTCCGTTGACGGTGATTTGCGTGGGGGTGGAAACTATGCTAGACATAGCGGGAATGTAGAATATTGAGATGAAAACGCAACGGCTACCTCAAGGAATTCCTGTGACCCAAACCATTACCATCCTGAACGGCCCGAACCTCAACCTGCTTGGCACGCGCGAGCCGGAGATTTACGGCACCACCACCCTCGCCGATATTCAGGCGATGTGTGAATCCGCTGCACTAAAACAAGGGCTTAGCGTGGTGTTCAAACAGAGCAATCACGAGGGCGAGCTGGTCGATTGGGTGCAGCAGGCCGGGCGCGAATCGGCGGGGATCATTATCAATGCGGGTGCCTACACCCACACTTCCGTCGCGCTGCATGACGCGCTCAAATCCCTCGCTATCCCCATCATTGAAGTACATCTCTCCAACCCCCATGCGCGCGAGGCGTTCCGCCATCATTCCTATGTCTCATCGCTGGCGAAGGCCGTCATTTGCGGCCTCGGCGCCCGCGGCTATGTCGTCGCGGTGGATGCGTTGGGGGAGTTGATAAAATGAATTCTATAACGATCAAAAAACGCATCAAACAAATCTACATCTTCTTAGTAGGCGTGTTTGTGCTGTCCATGTTTCTGCCATCGTTCTCAAACCCGACCGATCCCTATCGGTTTTTCCCCTATAAATCCTATGCGTCGTATCGTCAGGATTATCCCTTTGCTCGCCTGTATTACGGCACACCGATATGTGAACAAGACGACTCTTATTTACAAGATAATCCACCTTGGAGAGAGCCGATTGTTAATCAAGCTGGGTTAGACGCATGTCACGGCGGTTGGTTGAGAAAACCATCCCCTGGTTCATTTGCAGACATTGTGATACATATTGCCAAAATCACGCCGCTTGCTCCTGTGGTACTCTTCTTTTTAGCGCTTGGCATTAATATTGGAATTATCGGTTCGCACGCCATTAGGCGCTTCTATCGCTACCAACCAAGCACCATTTTTTTGCGTTATTTGGGTATATTTTGGCTGAACAACCTCATTATCGCAGCACTTGGTTTTATCTTCTATAGCATCGCACAGACTGCAGGCGTGTAATTTCTCCGCTGTCACCCCGGCTTCATGCCGGGGTCTGTGCCTCAAAGAAAAAATGCGGGGATGCCGTCATAAAGACGGCATGACAAATCCTTCTTCCATACCCCCAAAACCGCCATTTTGGCGCGTTAACCATAAATCTTCACAAAACTGTCACACAAATCCGCCATTTTCTATGATAGGGTAGAACTGTTCATTGGTTAATTTATGCATCCCGTATAAATTACACCCTTTGGATCCGTTTTAGAGCGGCTCTCTATACTTCCCTCTCACAAGGAGGCTAAAAACACGTTTTTTTAACCATTTAATAAAATAGACATGAAAAGTCAAAACAAAGGCTTAACAGCCTTCTTGGCGCTCCTTTTTGGAGCAACAACTTCTCTCGCCACTTACGCTTTCTCATCTGAAAGCGCGGAGGCGACATTCCTAAGAGAGATCCGGGAAATATTCTGGGGTCTTCTTTTAGGTGTAGGCTTCATCTGGTGGGGGCTCTTCGGTTCTTCTCGAAAAGAAGAATTGAGGCAGCTACAAGAAAAGCTGAGAAAGCTCGAGGCGGACTCAAAAAAGGAAGAAGAAAAATAACTTCTAACTTTTGCCGCCACCTTATGGTCAGGGAACGTTCTCGCAAGAGAACCAAACCTGACCATTTTTTTATCCGCGTGGCGGCTTGTGTGTACGCTACGAATCTTCACAATATTGTCATATTTCCCGCCCCATTCGCTGCTAGAGTGGGGATGTTCTTTCGTTATTGCCGTCTTTGTTTTTCAAAAACGTCAATGCGCTGAACTTTTCCGCCGCAGCTGCGCGTGGAATAAACCCGCAAGGGTCAACACTATGTATGATATTTCTCCTTATAACCGCCCTGCTGGCTTACTGGCGGCGGCGTAGAAATCGGCGGAGACGCCAAAACTAGCATCCATCGAAGGTTTCTTAAGGAACTCAAGATGGATGCTTTCTTTTTACTGTTTCTCTTTCTACCCAACGTTTGGCAGAGTAGGCCAGATGCTAAGCTGCTTTTTTCACCCCCCGCGAGCGGGGGACAAAAAGCCCTACAAACGTCCCGCCACCGCGTCGATGAACTGCTGCGTATTCACCCATTTCTGCGCGGTGCCGACCAGCAGCGCGAGATCCTTGGTCATCGTGCCGCTCTCGACCGTGTCGATCACCGCTTTTTCTAGCTTCTCACAAAATGCATGCAACGGCACGTTGCCATCAAAATCCGCGCGGTATTTCAGCCCCGCCGTCCAGGCGAAAATGCTGGCGATGGGGTTGGTGGATGTTTCCTTGCCCGCCTGATGTTCGCGGTAATGGCGCGTCACGGTGCCGTGCGCAGCCTCGGTTTCCACCGTTTTGCCGTCCGGTGTCAGCAAAATGCTGGTCATGAGGCCGAGTGAGCCAAAGCCCTGCGCCACCACGTCGGACTGCACATCGCCGTCGTAGTTTTTGCACGCCCACACGAACCCGCCATTGCTCTTGATGGCGTAAGCCACAAGGTCGTCGATCAGGCGGTGCTCGTAGTACAGCTTCGCCGCCTCGAACTTCGCTTTGAACTCGGCGTCATACACGCGCTGGAAGATGTCCTTAAACCGCCCGTCATATTTTTTGAGGATGGTGTTTTTGGTGCTGAGCAGCACCGGATAATTCACGCTCAGGCCATAGTTAAAACACGCCCGCGCGAAGCCCTCGATCGAATCGTCGAGGTTATACATCGTAAGCGCTACGCCGCTGCCGGGGAATTTGAACACTTCGTGCTCGGTCGGTGCAGAACCATCGGCCGGAACGAAACTCACGCGCAGCGTGCCGGGGCGGTCGATCACCATATCCGTCGCTCGGTATTGGTCGCCAAAGGCATGACGGCCAACGATGATGGGCTGCTCCCATCCGGGCACGTAGCGTGGCACGTTTTTGCAGATGATGGGCGCGCGGAAGATGGTGCCGTCGAGAATGTTGCGGATGGTGCCGTTGGGCGATTTCCACATTTGCTTGAGGTTGAATTCCTTCACCCGCGCTTCGTCGGGGGTGATGGTCGCGCATTTGATGCCAACGCCATACTGCTTGATGGCATTCGCCGCATCGACGGTGATTTTGTCGTCCGTCGCGTCGCGGCTTTCGATGCCGAGGTCGAAATATTTCAGGTCAATTTCAAGAAACGGCAGGATGAGTTTTTCCTTAATCATCGCCCAGATGATGCGGGTCATTTCGTCGCCGTCGAGTTCCACCACCGGGGTGGTCACTTTAATTTTCGCCATGATGTGCTCCGTTGTTTCTTTCTAGCTAGCAGAGCCGTAACGGGGCGCAAGTACCTTCTCACTACTTGCACATGGCCGCGACTTTCCTTATAAGCACGGCAAAACAACCATTGGTAAGCATCATGGAAACACCTACCCCCACCCCTTCCGCCGCGCCCACATCCAAACAAAAACTGCGCCCGCTTATCCTCATTTTCGCGGGACTGATTGCCGTTGGCACCTATGTGGTATCAAACAGTCCCGGCGATACGGTAAACGAGGCGGTGAAAACGCCGTATATGCCTGCCGCGCCGTCGAAGGAAGATGTCGCCGCGCAGATGGGCTTCATCGTCAAACATTTTGGCGGAGAATCTACGAATGCCGCGCATCGTGCACTGGTCAGCCGCGTGGGCGAGGCCATCGCCAGCAAAAGTGAGGCGAAAGACAGTGGGAAGAAATTCAGCTACACTGTGTTAGCCGAGCCGGACGTGATCAACAGCTTCGCCCTGCCGACTGGCGAAATTTACGTCACCACCGCGCTGGTGAATCGTATGCACACGGAAGGCGAGCTAGCCGCCGCGCTCGCCGGTGCCACAGCCCATGCACTTGCGGGTCACCGCATGCAGCCCGCCGCACCAACCGGCGAATATACCGAGCAGGCGAGCGTGCTCACCTTCACCACCGAGCAGGAAACCGCAGCCGATGCGCGGGCGCTCAAAATGATGGCGGATGCAGGCTATACGCCAGAAGCCATGCTCAGTATGTTTGCCATCCTCACCGAGGCCTATAAAGCGGGCGCCAACGTGCAGTTCTTCGCCACCCACCCCAGCGCCGACTGGCGGCTTTCCACCATCGAAAAGGGCATCAAAACGCTCTATCCTGAGGGTGTTCCGGCGGTGCTGAGTAAATAATATTTGGCTGATGGGGGTATCACCCCCAAACCCCCTCCCTTCGGGCTCGCCATGGGAGGCTACGCACGACACGAATTTCTATAGAGCTGATGGCTTTGCCGCTTTAGACTTGCCGTCATCCCCGCGAAGGCGGGGATCCAGCTTCTAGGAACATTGCCACCTTCACACTAAATAAAGCACTCCGCTTCCATGAACAGCCGTGCGCTGCCGGAGATTTTGACGCGCTCGCCATGCAGTTCACAGATGAGCTTACCGCCACGCTTCGAGAGCTGTTCGGCGGTGAGGCGCGATTTGCCGAGGCGTCGTGACCAATAGGGTGTCAGCACGCAATGCGCCGAACCGGTGACGGGGTCTTCATCGATGCCAAGTTTGGGGAAGAACGCGCGCGATACAAAATCGACGCCGCTGCCGGCATCGCCCGGCGCGGTGACGAGAATGCCTCGACCCTCGAGAATGCCAAGCTCGCCGAAATCGGGGGCAAGTGCGGCGAGTTGCGCCTTGCTTTCCAGCACCACCAACCAATCCTGCGACTGATAGATCTCGCGGCTTACCACGCCAAGTGCGCGGGTGAGGCCAGTATGTTGCGGAATTTTTTCATATCCCCATGCCGGAAAATCAAGCGTGAAAAGATCACCCTCGCGCGCCACGGTGAGGGTGCCGGAGCGGCTGGCAAAGCGCAACATGTCGCCCGCAAAACCGAGCTTGGTGAAAATGATAAACGCCGCCGCGAGGGTTGCGTGGCCACACAAATCCACCTCATCCAACGGCGTGAACCAGCGCAGATGGTAATCATGCTCGCCATCGTCCACAGGCACAAAAAACGCGGTTTCGGAAAGATTATTCTCCTCAGCGATCTGCTGCATCAGCGCGTCTGGCAGCCACGCCTCGAGCGGCATCACCGCCGCCGGATTGCCGCCAAATACATGATCGGTAAATGCATCGACCTGATACAGTTTTTTCATTGCCCTCTCCATTTCCCACTGGCTGCGCCACGCATAGCCCGCTAGGGTGAAGCGTGGTGGTCCCGACGTGATTCGAACACGTGGCCTAGCGTTTAGGAAACGCTCGCTCTATCCAGCTGAGCTACGGGACCGTTTTATTCACCTGATTTTACATCACATCGAACGGCGCGGCGCATCTAAAATTCTCCGCGCAAATAACCATAGACAAGGCTTTCTGTACACCGTAAAAATACGCCGCAAAATAAGGATATCGTATGTCTTCCGACCCTATCGTTATCGTCAGTTATGCGCGCACGCCGATGGGCGGGTTTCAGGGCGATTTCAGCGCATTGTCGGCACCGCAGCTTGGCAGCGTAGCCATCAAGGCGGCGGTCGAACGTGCGGGCATTGCCGCAGAGGTAATCGACGAAGTCATCATGGGTTGCGTGCTTCCCGCCGGTCAGGGGCAAGCGCCAGCACGTCAGGCATCGCTCGGTGCCGGGCTACCGCAAGCGGCGGGGGCGACGACCATCAATAAAATGTGCGGCTCAGGCATGCGTGCAGTGATGATGGCGCATGATCAGATCGCGGCCGGCAGCAGCAACATCATGGTCGCGGGTGGTATGGAGAGCATGACCAACGCGCCCTATTTGCTGCCCAAAGCGCGCGCAGGGTTGCGCATGGGGCACGGCGAAATCAAAGACCATATGTTCCTCGACGGGCTGGAAGACGCCTATACCAAAGGCGTGCTGATGGGCGTGTTCGCGGATAAATGCGCCGCACATTTTGGCTTCACCCGCGCGCAGCAGGACGATTTCGCCATCGCCTCGCTCACCCGCGCGCAGAATGCGATTAAGAACGGCTATTTCGTGAAAGAAATTGCGGCGGTGGAAGTCACCTCACGCAAAGGCACGGAAACCATTACGATCGATGAACAGCCCGGCAAAGCCAGCGCGGAGAAAATCCCCACCCTCAAACCCGCCTTCACGAAGGACGGCACCGTCACCGCTGCAAACGCCAGTTCCATTTCGGATGGGGCGGCGGCGCTGGTGCTGATGCGTCGTAGTGAGGCAGAAAAGCGCGGGCTCACGCCGCTGGCAACCATCGCTGCGCATGCCACCCATGCCCACGCGCCGGAATGGTTCTCGACCGCACCCGCTGGCAGCATCAACGCCGTGCTCACAAAAACCGGATGGGATATCAAAACGGTCGATCTGTTCGAGATCAACGAGGCCTTCGCGGTGGTGACGCTGGCCGCGATGCATGAACTTTCGCTGCCGCACGAGAAGGTGAATATCCATGGCGGCGCCTGCGCGCTCGGCCACCCGATCGGCGCGTCGGGCGCGCGCATTTTGGCAACGCTGCTTTCGGCAATGGAGCGGCTTGATGTAAAACGCGGCATCGCCAGCCTGTGCATCGGCGGTGGCGAGGCAACCGCCGTGGCGCTGGAGAGGTAATCTCATGCAGCTCACCGACGAACAATGCATGATCCGCGACATGACGCGCAGTTTCGCGCGCGAGCAATTGCGCCCCGGTGCCGCCGAGCGCGACCGCACAGGGGAGTTCCCGCGCACGCATATCGGCGCGATGGGTAAGCTGGGGCTGATGGGCATGCTGGTGCCGGAAAATTACGGTGGCGCGGCAACCAATTATGTGTCGCTAGCGCTGGCGATTGCTGAAATCGCGGCGGAAGATGCAGGCTGCTCCACCGTGATGAGTGTGCAGAACTCGCTCATTTGTGCCGCGCTGCTGAATTTTGGCACGGACGCACAGAAGCAGCAATTCCTCGCCCCCTGCGCCCGCGGCGAAATGATCGGCGCCTTTGCGCTCACCGAACCGCATGCCGGGTCAGACGCGTCGGCGCTCACCACCACCGCACGAAAAGACGGTAGCGCGTATGTGCTCAGTGGCGTGAAGCAATTCATCACCTCTGGCAAGCATGGCGATATTGCAATCGTGTTTGCCGTCACCGACAAAGCGGCAGGTAAAGCAGGAATTTCTGCGTTTCTGGTTCCCACGAACACACCCGGCTACAGCGTCGTCAGCGTCGAACATAAAATGGGGCAGCATTCGTCCGACACCGCACAAATCGCGTTCGAAAATCTGTGCATCCCCGCCGAAAATCTGCTCGGCCGCGAAGGCGAAGGCTATAAAATCGCCCTCGCCAATCTCGAAGGCGGGCGCATCGGCATTGCCGCGCAGGCGCTTGGCCTCGCGCAGGCAGCGTATGACCTCGCGCTGGCCTACGCGAAGGAGCGCACCAGCTTCGGCAAGCCCATTCTCCAGCATCAGGCCGTGGGATTTCGCCTCGCGGATATGGCGATGGAGCTGAAAGCATCGCGGTTGATGGTGCTGCATGCCGCCACGCTGCGCGACCTTGGCAAGCCCTGTCTTGCTGAGGCATGTATGGCGAAACTCTACGCCTCGGAAGCGGCGGAGCGCATCGCCCGCCACGCCATTCAGGTGCATGGCGGCTATGGCTATGTGGCTGACTACCATGTCGAGCGTATTTATCGCGACCTGCGCGTCTGCAGCATTTATGAAGGCACCAGCGACATCCAGCGTCTGGTGATTGCCAAAGAAATTGAGAAGGGCCACTATGAAAATTGATTCGACGGTTTCCGCGCTCGTCACCGGTGCCGGTAGCGGTATGGGTGCCGCCGCCGCGCGCGCGCTGGCTGCAGCGGGCGCTAAAGTCACGCTGGTGGATATTCATCTCGATGCCGCAAAAACCCTCGCGGCGGAGATTGGCGGCATCGCCTGCGCGGCGGATATTACCAATGAAGCGAGCATGCAGGCGGCATTTGCCGAAGCGGCGAAAGCGCATGGCCCTGTGCGTGTGGTCATCCATTGCGCGGGCATTCTTATCGCCAAGCGTATTCTCGGCAAAGACGGCCCGGCGGGTCTCGACCATTTCGCCAAAATCATGCAGGTCAACCTGCTCGGCACGTTTAACGTGCTGCGTCTGGCCTCCGCCACCATGTCACCGCTCGATCCGGTCACAAAATCCGGTGAGCGCGGGGTGATCATCAACGTTGCCTCCATCGCTGCGTTCGAGGGGCAAATCGGCCAGGCCGCCTACGCCGCATCAAAGGGCGGCGTGGTCGCGATGACGCTGCCCGCCGCGCGCGAACTCGCCCGCTTTGGCATCCGCGTCATGGCCGTTGCGCCCGGCGCCGTATCCACCCCGATGATCGGCGAAATCTCGCAAGAAGCGCAGGATTCTATCGCCGCGACCATTCCCTTCCCCGCGCGCTTTGCGCAGCCGGAAGAATTCGCGTCGCTCGCGCTGCACATCATCGAAAACGAAATGCTCAACGGCAGCATCATCCGTCTGGATGGTGCGGCACGCCTCGCTGCGAAATAGGAGTACTGCATGACCGAGCCCACCCCCGGCACCCGCTTCCGCAACGCCGTCGCGGCTGAAAAACCGCTACAACTGCCCGGCGCAATCAACGCCTATTGCGCGATGATGGCCGAGCGCGTGGGTTACAAGGCGCTCTATCTTTCCGGCGCGGGTGTCGCTAATGCCTCGCACGGGCTGCCGGATCTTGGCATCACCACTTTGCAGGACACGGTGGAGGACGCGCGGCGCATCACCGCAGCGACCGAGTTGCCACTGCTTGCGGATATTGATGTGGGCGGCGGCGGCGCCTTCACCATCGCCCGCACCATTCGCGAAATGATCCGCGCGGGCGTCGCGGCGGTGCATATCGAGGACCAGATTCTGCAAAAGCGCTGCGGCCATCGCCCCAACAAGGAAATCGTCTCGACCGAGGAAATGCAGGACCGCATCAAAGCGGCGACGGATGCACGCACGGACGAAAGCTTCGTCCTCATGGCACGCACGGATGCGCTGGCCTCTGAGGGGTTGGACGGCGCCATCGCGCGCGCTTGCGCGTATGTTGAGGCTGGTGCGGACATGATCTTCGCCGAGGCGATGACCGACATCACCCATTACCGAAAATTCAAGGACGCGGTGAAAGTGCCGCTGCTTGCCAACATCACCGAGTTCGGCAAAACCCCGCTTTATACCAGCGACGAGCTCGCCGCGGTCGGTGTCGATATCGCGCTCTATCCGCTCAGCGCCTTCCGCGCGATGAACAAAGCTGCGCTCACCGTCTATGAATCCATTCGTCGCGAGGGGCACCAGAAAAATATGGTGGCCGCAATGCAGACGCGTGAAGAGCTTTATGCCATGCTGAATTACCATGCCTACGAACAAAAACTCGATGCTTTATTTGGAGAAAAGAAATGACACACGCAGCACTCGCACCCAGCGCACCGAAAGTGAAAACCGGCGGCCTTGCCGGCATCAAAGCGGGCGAAACCGCGATCTCCATCGCCGGCGGCGGCCATGATCTCGACTATCGCGGCTACAGCATTTACGAACTCGCCGAGCATGCCTGCTTCGAAGAAGTCGCGTATCTGCTCATTTATGGCAAGCTGCCGAATGCTAAAGAACTCACCGCCTATCGCGCGCAGCTGCAAAGCCAGCGCGCACTGCCCACAGCACTGAAAGAGGTGCTGGAGCGTATTCCCGCTGATGCGCACCCGATGGATGTGATGCGCACCGCCTGCTCCTTCCTCGGCACCATCGAGCAGGAGAACGCAGTCCACGACCAGTTCGCGGTGACGAATCGTCTGCTCGCCACCTTCCCCGGCATCCTCGTCTATTGGTGGAAATTCGCGCAGGAAGGCAAACGCATCGACACGATGAGCACTGCCGAAGGCATTGGCGCGCATTTCCTCACGCTGCTGCACGGCAAAGCGCCCTCCGCACTGCATACGCGGGCGATGGATGTGTCGCTCATTCTCTACGCCGAGCATGAATTCAACGCCTCCACCTTCGCGGCGCGCGTCGCCATTTCCACGCGGTCGGATTTCTATTCGGCGATTACCGCAGCCATCGGCACCTTGCGTGGGCCACTGCATGGCGGCGCCAACGAAGCGGCGATGGAGCTGATCGAGCGGTTTGACAGCCCCGAGAACGCGAAGGCGGGCATCGAGAAAATGCTCGCACAGAAAGAACTCATCATGGGCTTCGGCCACCGCGTCTATAGCGAGTGCGACCCGCGCAACCGCGTCATCAAAGAATGGTCGAATAAGCTCTGCACCGAGGGAGCAAAGCCCGCGCTGTTCGCGGTGTCGGAGATGATCGAGAACCTGATGTGGGAACATAAAAAACTCTTCCCCAACCTCGATTTCTACAGCGCCAGCACCTACCATATGATGGGCATCCCGACCTCGATGTTCACGCCGATTTTCGTGATGTCGCGCATCACCGGCTGGGCAGCGCATGTGATGGAGCAGCGTGCGAACAACAAGCTCATCCGCCCCTCTGCCGAATATATCGGCTCCCCACAACGTCCTTTTGTTCCCCTTGCAGAAAGAAATTAACCATGTACGGCTCTTACGATCTAAACCAACGCCCCGCTCCCGACCAAGTCATCGTCGACATCGCCGATTACGTGATGAGCACGACCCCCGCGAGCGACGAAGCCTATCGCACTGCGCGCCACTGCCTGATCGACACGCTGGGCTGCGGCATCCTCGCGCTCGGTTTTTCGGAATGCACGAAGCTGCTCGGCCCCGTCGTGGATGGTACGGTGGTGCCCAACGGCGCGCGCGTTCCCGGCACACCGCATGTGCTCGACCCGGTCAAAGCCGCGTTTGATATTGGCTGCATGATCCGCTGGCTTGATTTCAACGATACCTGGCTTGCCGCCGAATGGGGGCATCCGTCCGACAATCTGGGCGCCATTCTCGCGCTGGCCGATTACCTTAGCCGCAGCGACAAAAAAACCTTCTCCATGCATGACGTGCTGACCGCTATGATCAAAGCGCATGAAATTCAAGGTTGCCTCGCGCTCGAGAACAGCTTCAACCGCGTCGGGCTCGACCATGTGGTGCTCGTCAAAGTCGCGAGCACTGCGGTTGCCGCCCATATGCTCGGCGGCACGCGCGCACAAATTATTGACGCGATTTCGCAAGCCTGGGTGGATGGCCAATCGCTGCGCACCTACCGCCACAGCCCCAACACCGGCTCGCGTAAATCCTGGGCGGCGGGGGATGCGACGAGCCGCGCCGTGCGCCTCGCACTGATGACCATGGCGGGCGAAATGGGTTACCCCAGCGCGCTCACCGCGCCGAAATGGGGCTTCTACGACGTGCTGTTCAAGGGCAAGCCCTTCGCGTTCCAGCGCCCCTATGGCAGCTATGTCATGGAGCAGGTGCTGTTTAAAATTTCCTATCCGGCGGAGTTCCACTCGCAGACCGCGGTGGAAGCAGCAATCCGTCTGCATCCAGAAATCAAAAACCGCCTCGACGCCATCGACCGCATCGAACTGTCGACGCATGAATCCGCCATCCGCATCATCAGCAAAGTGGGGCCGCTGCATAACCCGGCGGACCGCGATCACTGCCTGCAATATATGGTTGCGATCGGTCTGCTCCACGGCGAACTCAAAGCTGAGCATTACGAGCAGGACGTGGCAAGCGACCCACGCATCGACGCGCTGCGCGACAAGATGGTGGTGACGGAAGACACGCGCTACAGCGCCGACTACCACGACCCCGAGAAACGCTCGATCAGCAATGCGATGCAAATCTTCTTCACCGATGGCAGCGCTACCCAGAAAATCGAAATCGAGTACCCGCTTGGCCATAAGCGCCGTCGCGCCGAAGGCATTCCAGTGCTCGAGAAAAAATTCCTCACCAACCTGCAAAGCCACTACACGGCCGACAAGGCGCAGGCTATTTTCGACCTCTGCCAGGACGAAAAACGCCTGCTTTCCATGAAGGTGCCGGAATTCATGCAGCAGTGGGTGTAGGGGAACGGCAGCCATATCCCTAGGCGCTGTTGGCCACTTCTGATGCGTTTTGTCACGCAATCGTCACAAAACTGTCATCAAACCGTCACAATCTTGCGCTAGCTTCCCGGCATGAGCAAGCTAAACGGACAGATGCCGAAGAAATACGACGTGGTCACCATCGATGACGCGTTGGTGGACGAATTCTACGCCTGCAGCGAGGACGACCTCGCCGCGCGAATCAAGCCCGGAGAAAAAGGCACCACACTCTTTACAGATTCTGCTGATGAAGCAACCGCGTGGACGCATGATCTTTCCCATGTACAGAAATCAGCGGGTGGTGGTGCGGCTAATACACTTGCGATGCTGCAGCATTACGGTGCAAAAACGGCATTTTGTGGTAAATTGGGACAGAGCTCTTTGGCAGATTTTTATCGCGCTGACCTTAAGAAATCCCGTATTGAATGCCATGAAATCGTGAGCGATAATCCCCTCGCCACAGGTATTTGCAAGGTATGTGTAACGCCTGATAAAGAGCGCACAATGCTCACCGTGCTGCCAAATCAGGTCAGCATCACACCAGAGGACGTGGCCAGCTATGCGGCTCCCATGCTTAACGATGCAAAAATCCTTTTCACACAAGCTTATCGTTGGACGGCAGAATCACGCGACGGTTTTTTGAGCGCGTTCAAGCGCATTCACGACGCACGCGGTAAAGTCGCGATCTCACTTTCTGCGGACTTTTGTGTTAACAAATCACGTGACGATTTCCTCGGCTTTATCGAAAACGGAACGGTTGATATTCTCTTTGCGAATGAGAAAGAAATTCACGTGCTTTATCCTGGTAAAACGGATGCCGAAATCATCGAAACGCTTGCCGCCGAAACGGCTAAGCGCGGCGCGTGCAAAACGGTCGCCATCACTTTTGGCGAGCACGGCTCGGTGATTATTCATGATGGAAAAGGGACGGAAATCCGCTCTCTGCCTGCACCACGCGAAAAAATCATTGATGTCACTGGCGCGGGCGATGCCTATGCGGCGGGTGTCCTTTATGGTCTTGCCCGCGAACAGCCCATCGCCGTATGCGGCGAGCTGGGGTCGCGCTGGGCGGCGGAGGTCATTCAGCATTACGGCGCGCGGCCACAACCGACCAAGATCGTGCATAAAACGAACAACAGAGAAAAGATTGCTCAGGAAAACCTGTTCCGCGGCTTATTCAATCCAAGTTTTTAATCCACACAGCCTTTGACAAATCCGCCATTTCTGCTAGGAAATCCGCTGAAAATTGACCTTCGGAGATCCCCATGAGCGCGCTTGCAAAAACCTCCCCCACCACCGATGCCCCCCACTGGCTGGATGCCATCAGCGCCTATGCGCTGATGCCGGAAGCGACGGCGGTCAATGCGCTGCTCGCCCGCGTGGGTGACATTGCGGCGGCGGATGCGGCGATTCGCGCCCGCGCGGGAGGGCTTATTTCCAACCAGCGCGCGCAGGGCCCCGGCAGCACCGTCGAGGCGTTTTTGCAATCCTACGGACTCTCCACCAAAGAAGGCATCGCCATGATGTGCCTTGCCGAGGCGCTGCTGCGCATTCCTGATGCGACGACGGCGGATAACCTCATCGAGGACACCTTTGCCACCGGCAACTGGAAGCAGCATCTGGGGCAGAGCGATTCCACGCTCGTCAACGCCTCCACCTGGGCGCTAATGCTTACCGGCGGCGTGCTCAATCTCGATGCGGGCGAGTCCGTCGCCTCCTGGTTCGGCGGCCTCATTAAACGCTCCGGCGAGCCAGTGATACGCCAGGCGCTGCGTGCGGGAATGAAGATATTAGGCACCCAGTTCGTGATGGGCGAGGACGTCGCCGACGCGATTAAAAACGCGCGCGGCGAGGAGAAAAAAGGCTATCAGATGTCGTACGACATTCTCGGCGAAGGCGCGCGCACGGATGCGCAAGCGCAGGGCTATGTAGAGAGTTACCTCGCGGGCATTCGCGAGATCGCCACCAGCAGCAGCAACGCCGATCTGTTTGAGCGTCCGGGCATTTCCGTCAAGCTCTCGGCGCTGCATGCGCGCTATTCCGTCGCGCAGGAAGACCGCGTGTTTGCGGAGCTTCTGCCGCGCTTAAAGTCCATCCTGCGGGTGGCGATGGAACATAACATCGCCGTCTCGCTCGATGCGGAGGAGGCCAACCGCCTAGAACTCCAGCTCGAGATTTACAAAAACCTGATCGAGGACCCGGAGTTCAAAAACTTCCACGGCATCGGCTTCGTGCTGCAGGCCTACCAGAAGCGCGCGATTCATGTCGCCGTCGCGCTGCGCGCACTCGCCAAACAAAATGGCCGCCGCCTGCCGGTGC
The DNA here is from genome assembly GCA_044237845.1 of Rickettsiales bacterium. GTDB lineage: Bacteria > Pseudomonadota > Alphaproteobacteria > Rickettsiales > UBA3002 > QFOX01. The sequence continues at coordinate 30,467 of JBIIEL010000001.1, forward strand.
GCCTCGTAAAAGGTGCGTACTGGGACAGCGAAGTGAAATACGCGCAAGCCATGGGGCTGCCGGGCTACCCCGTCTTCACGCGCAAGGAACATACCGATCTTTCTTACCTCGCCTGTGCGCGCGAACTGCTGGTCGACCCCGCACTCATCTACCCGCAATTTGCGACGCATAACGCGCTCACCGCCGCCACGATTCTCGAGATGGCGGAGAAAAACGGCTGGCCGTCCACCGGGTTTGAATTCCAGCGCCTGCACGGCATGGGCGAGAGCCTGCACGACCAGCTCATCACCAGCAATCGCGGCCGCATTTACGCCCCCGTCGGTGCGCATAAAGACCTGCTCGCTTACCTCATCCGCCGCCTGCTCGAGAACGGCGCAAACAGCTCGTTCGTGCATCTGCTGCTCGACCACCAAACACCGATCGACGCGCTGACGCTCAGCCCCATCACCCTCGCGGGCGGCACCAAGGGCGAGCCGAACCCCGCGACCCCACTGCCGCGCGACCTCTACGGCCCGCAGCGCAAAAACCCCGAAGGCACGGATGTCGGCTACCGCAGCCTGCGGCTGCCGTTCTTAAAGGATATTGCCGCGCATCTTGACCGCCTGCCCGCCGTGCCGAAGGATATGGATGCGAAAGACGTACCCGCCCTTATGACCCGCGCCGAGGCTGCCTTCAAAGGCTGGGACGCGACCGCTGTTTCCGTCCGCGCCGCCACACTGCGCAGCGCCGCCGACCTGCTGGATGCACGTCGTGCAGAGTTCCTTGCCTTACTCATCGGCGAGGCGAAAAAGACCTATGCGGATGCCGTGGCCGAAGTGCGCGAAGCCATCGATTTCTGCCGCTACTACGCCAACGAAGCTGAAGCGCACGGCGCACCCGTCGCCCTCCCGGGGCCAACGGGCGAGAGCAACACCCTCACCCTCCACGGGCGCGGCGTCTTCGTCTGCATCAGCCCATGGAATTTCCCGCTCGCGATTTTCATGGGGCAGGTCGCCGCTACCCTTGTCACCGGCAACAGCGTCATCGCCAAACCGGCGGAGCAAACGCCGCGCGTCGCCGAAGCTGCCGTTGCCCTGCTGCATGAAGCCGGTGTTCCGGCGGATGCGCTACAACTCGCGTTCGGTGCGGGCGAAACCGTGGGCGCTGCCCTCGTCGCTGCGCCAAACGTCGCGGGCGTGTGCTTCACCGGCTCCACGTCGGTTGCCAAAATCATCAACCGCACCCTCGCCGCGAAGGACGGCCCCATCGTGCCGCTGATCGCCGAAACGGGCGGCCTCAACGCCATGATTGTGGATTCCTCCGCCCTGCTCGAGCAAGCGGTGGACGACATTATTTTAAGCGCCTTTGGCTCCGCAGGGCAGCGCTGCTCTTCGCTGCGCATGCTGTTCGTGCAGCAGGAAGTCGCGCAGGATCTGCACGACCTGCTCGTCGGCGCGATGGACGAACTGCGCGTAGGCGACACGCGTCATCTTTCCACCGATATCGGCGCGGTGATCGACCGCGAAGCGCAGCAAAACCTCCTCGCCCATATCGACGCCATGAAAAAAACTGCCCGCTGGGCGCACAGCGTGCGCCTGCAAAACGAGGATGACAGTGGAAATAGTCCGCGCGTAGCCTCCCATGGAGAGCCGCGAAGCGGAGGGGGTTTGGGGGCGATGCCCCCATCAGAGAACAACTACGTCCCGCCCACCGTCTTTGGGCTCGACGACCCCTCCATCCTCAAGCAGGAAGTGTTCGGCCCCGTGCTGCATTTCTTCACCTACAAAGCGAAAGAGCTACCCAAGGTACTCGCGCAGATCCACGGCTCGGGCTATGGCCTCACGTTCGGCCTGCACACGCGCCTGCGCGCGGGGATGGAAGAAGTGCTGGCCGCCGCCCCGGTCGGCAACCGCTATGTCAACCGCTCCATGACCGGCGCGGTGGTCGGCGTGCAACCCTTCGGCGGCGAGGGGCTTTCCGGCACCGGCCCCAAAGCAGGCGGGCCGCACTATCTGTTGCGTTTCGTCACCGAGCGCACCACCACCATCAACACCGCCGCGATTGGTGGCAACGTGGAGCTGTTGGCGTGAGCAACCCAAAACTACAAACCACCATCGAAAACGCCATTGCCAAGGCGGATAACAGCTATTTCTTCGAGAATTACACCACGCAGGCGCAAGCGGTGATTAAGGCGGTGGAGGCGGCGGGGTTCACCTTCGTGCCGACGCAGCTGCCCGCCGATATCTGGCAAAAAGCCGCCGACCAGATGCGCACTGGCCGCCTCAAGCCGGATGAGCATGTGAAGGACGTCTACGAAACCTTGATGCGGCTGATGAAGGGGTAGTGCGAAATGAGTCTATCACGACAACACACTTGGATTTTATTATCCGTTGCATCATCAGGCTCCACTCTTGAGCAAATTATTGCTGCTGCAGATATGATTAATCACGCTCTACCCTCTGATAAAATGCTGCAAGAAAGCTTGGGGTGGTTGATTAGCAAAGGCCTTGTGCACAAAGAGAATGGCATATATTTTCTTGCTGAAGCGGGCGAAAAGCTCAAAGACCCCAAGCTTGAACTTGGGCTATGGAATATGTGGGATGCCATTGCTGAAAAGTTAGAGCAAATGGGCTCTTCCGTAACAACGCTCGACATTATCACTTCAGAAGAAGTGGCCGCCGCGCGCAGCGCCTACCTAGAACGCACTGTGGCGCTGGTAGAAAGCATAGCAAAAGAAATTACAGGCGAGAATCCTTCCTAAATATGAATCGCTCTGCCATCCACGGCGAGCGCGGCTTCTTTCACCGCCTCGTTATAGGTCGGGTGCGCGTGGCAGGTGCGGGCGATGTCTTCCGCCGATGCACCAAACTCCAGCGCAATGCACGCCTCGTGGATCATATTCCCGGCCTGCGGCCCCAGAATATGCACGCCGAGCACGCGGTCGGTTTTTGCATCCGCGAGGATTTTCACCAGCCCTTCGGTCTGGCCCGTTGCACGGGCACGCGAATTCGCAAGGAATGGGAACTTACCAACCTTATACGCCACGCCAGCGGCCTTCAGCTCTTCTTCCGTTTTGCCCACCGTCGCCACCTCAGGGTGCGTGTACACCACGCCGGGAATCGCGTCGTAATTGATATGCGGCTTCTGCCCCGCGATCACTTCGGCCACGAATATGCCTTCGTCCTCCGCCTTATGCGCCAGCATTGGCCCCACAATCGCATCACCAATCGCGTAGATGCTTGGGCAACTGGTTTGCAGATGGCCATTCACCTCCACCCGCCCACGCGCGTCGAGCTTCACGCCCACGCTCTCAAGGCCGAGATTCGCGGTGTAAGGGCGGCGGCCAACAGCCACCAGCACCACGTCCGCCTGCAGGGTTTCAGACCCTGCACCCGATACGTTTTCATAGGTCACAGCTACGCCGGATTTACCGGGCGTCGCGCCCGTTACCTTCACGCCGAGCTTGAACTCAAAACCCTGCTTCTCCAGCGTCTTCTGGAATTGCTTGGCGATCTCGCTATCCATGCCCGGCGTGATGCGATCCAGGTACTCAAGCACCGTCACTTTCGCGCCGAGGCGACGCCAGACGGAACCGAGCTCCAACCCAATCACCCCCGCGCCGATGACGACGAGATGGCCGGGCACTTTCTCCAGCGTCAGCGCACCGGTGGAGGACACAATCTGCTTCTCATCAATCGTAATGCCCGGCAGAGGCGTGACCTCGGAACCGGTCGCGATCACGATGTTTTTCGCGCCGTATTTCGTGCCATCCACGCTCACTTCATTCGCACCGGTAATGGTGCCGTGGCCTTTCAGGTAGGTGACTTTATTTTTCTTGAACAGGCCTTCGATGCCTTGGGTCAGCTTCGCGACCACATCATTCTTGCGCGCGAGCATAGTCGCGAGATCGAGCTTCACCTTCGCCTCAATCCCATGCGCGGCGAAGTGGTGTTGCGCGTCGTCGAACTTCTCCGACGACTCAAGCAGCGCCTTGCTCGGAATGCAGCCCACATTGAGGCAGGTGCCGCCCAGCGCACCGCGTTTTTCCACGCAAGCCGTCTTCAGCCCCAGCTGCGCCGCACGGATCGCCGCCACATAGCCGCCCGGCCCCGCACCGATGATGATCACGTCAAAATTCTCAGTCATAATTCTTCTCCAGTTTTTCTTTTCCACTTTGGCCGGTTTCGGTCAAAATGGGTGGAATGCTAGGCGCGCCAGCGCACAGGGAGTACGCGTAGCGGCGCTACGTAATCGACCGAGCACTGCCGCAACGACGCAGGCCGCTCGTTTTCACCGAAACCCTTAGAGCCCCAGCAGCAACCGGCGCGGATCTTCAATCGCCTGCTTCACCTTCACGAGGTACGTCACGGACTCCGCGCCATCGATGATGCGGTGGTCGTAGGAAAGCGCGATATACATCATCGGGCGAATCACGATCTGGCCGTTCACCACCACGGGGCGTTCCTCCACCTTGTGCATGCCGAGAATGCCCACCTGCGGCGGGTTGATGATTGGCGTCGCCAGCAGCGAGCCATAGACACCGCCATTGGTGACGGTAAAGGTGCCGCCGGTCATGTCGGCCATGGTCAGCGTGCCGTCGCGCGCTTTGCGTGCCGCCGCGGCGATATCGCCCTCGATCTGCGCGAGGGACTTTTTATCGCAATCGCGGATCACCGGCACCACGAGGCCGTTCGGGCCGCCCACCGCCACGCCGATATCGTAGTAGTTTTTATAGACGATCTCATCGCCCGAGATTTCCGCATTCACCGCCGGAATTTGCTTCAGCGCATTCACCGCCGCCTTGATGAAAAAGCCCATGAAGCCGAGGCGCGTGCCGCCATGTTTCTTCTCGAACTCGTCCTTATATTCGTTACGCAGCGCCATCACCGCGCTCATATCCACCTCGTTGAAGGTGGTGAGCGTCGCCGCCGTGTTCTGCGACTCCTTCAAGCGGCGCGCAATGGTGCTGCGCAGCTTGGTCATTTTCACGCGCTCCTCACGCGGGCCACTTGCCGGTGCGGCGCCCATACCATCACCGCTCAGCGCGCTAAGCACATCGCCTTTCGTCAAACGGCCATCCTTGCCGCTGCCCGCAATCGCCGCCGCATTCACCTGCGGATTCTCCGCCAGCATTTTCGTCACCGCGGGGCCGCTCGACGCGGTCGAGGGCGAAACGGGGGCTGGAGCAGGTTTTACTGCTGGGGCAGCAGCAGGCGCTGCTACAGGCGCAGCTGCTGCAGGTGCCGCAGCCTTCCCGCCGCTCGCGCCGACATCGATATGGCCGAGGATCGCGCCGACATTCACCGAATCACCCACTTTCACAGCGTGGTCTTTCAGCACACCGGCAGCGGTGGCGTTTACTTCCACCGTCACTTTGTCGGTTTCGAGTTCCACCAGCGGCTCATCCATTTTCACCGCGTCGCCCGGCTGCTTGAACCATTTCGCGATAGTCGCCTCGCTAACGGATTCACCCAGCGATGGTACGATAATTTCTCCGGCCATTGTTTTCTCCTATGCTTTCTTTTTTTGTTTTGTGGTTGCCGCGGCTTCAAGCGTCATCGCATTCGCAATGAGCGCTTGCTGAGCACGCTCGAACAGTTTCATGTAGCCTTCCGCTGGGCTCGCCATTTCTTTGCGGCCGAGATAGCGGATGCGGCTGGTCATGCGGCCGAGGTTATCCATCAGCTCGCCGATGCGCGGGCCGATGAAGCGCCACGCGCCCATATTCTCCGGCTCTTCCTGTGCCCAAGCCACTTCAGCGTTCGGGTACTTCTTGAGCGCCGCTTCAATCTCCGCCGCCGGGAATGGGTAATATTGCTCCACCCGCACCAGCGCGATATCGTCGATTTTCTTTTCACGACGCGCTTCGAGCAGCTCGTAGTAATGTTTGCCGCTGGTGAAAATCAGGCGTTTCACGTCTTTATCGTTCGCGATTTTGTCGATCTCAGGAATCACACGAATGAAGCCCGAACCCTGCGCGAAGTCCTTCAAGCTCGACACCGCAAGTTTATGACGGAGCAGCGATTTCGGCGTCATCACGATGAGGGGTTTGCGGAAATTGCGGCGCAGTTGGCGGCGCAGCGCGTGGAAGAAGTTCGCCGGGGTAGTGATGTTACAGACCTGCATATTGTCTTCCCCACAGAGCTGGAGGAAGCGCTCAAGCCGCGCGCTCGAATGCTCCGGCCCCTGCCCCTCATAGCCATGCGGCAGCAACATGACGAGGCCGCTCATGCGCAGCCATTTGATTTCACCGCTGGCGATGAACTGGTCGATCACCATCTGCGCGCCGTTAGCGAAGTCGCCGAACTGGCCTTCCCACAGCGTCAGCGCGTTTGGCTCGGCGAGCGAGTAGCCATATTCAAACCCAAGCACCGCAAGTTCAGACAGGAACGAGTCGATCACCTCATACCGCGCCTGCTCACCACCCAAATGGTTGAGCGGCTGGTGGCGCGCTTCCGTTTCCTGATCCACCCACACCGAGTGGCGATGCGAGAACGTACCGCGCCCCGAATCCTGCCCCGAAAGGCGCACCGGCGCACCCTCTTTCAGCAGCGAGCCATAGGCCAGCGCCTCGCCCATTGCCCAGTCGAGGTTCTCGCCCGTATCCATCATCTCGAGCTTCGCCTTCAGCTGGCGGTCGATTTTGCGGTTGAGGTTGAAGCCTTGCGGCACCACCGTCAGCGCCTTGCCGATCTCTTTCAGCGTCTTCAGTTCCACGCCCGTATCCGGCTCGCGGCCCATGCCGTGCTCGGCTTTGGTGAGACCGCTCCATTTCCCTTCCAGCCAGTTGGCTTTGTTGGGTTTGAAGTCTTTTCCCGCGTCGTATTCGCGGTTGAAATGCTGCAGCAATTTTTCTGCTTCGGCGCCGATTTCGGCTTCCGTCATCACGCCTTCGGCGATCAAACGCTGGCCGTAAATATGCGCGGGCATTTCTTTTTTGGCGATGGTTTTATACATGATCGGCTGCGTGAACATCGGCTCGTCGCCTTCGTTATGGCCGTATTTGCGGTAGCAGATAATATCTACCACCGTGTCGCGCTGAAACTGTTGGCGGAACTCCACCGCAAGACGCGCCGCGAATACCACCGCTTCTGGGTCGTCGCCGTTCACGTGGAAAATCGGCGCCTGAATGCCCTTCGCCACATCGGTCGGATAGGGCGTAAAGCGCGAGAAGCTCGGCGCGGTGGTAAACCCAATCTGGTTGTTGACGATCACATGCACGGTGCCGCCGGTGCGGTAGCCTCGCAGATCCGCCATCGCCAGCGTCTCCGGCACCGAACCTTGGCCCGCAAACGCCGCATCACCGTGGAGCGTCAGACCCATCACACGCTTGCGCGTATCGTCTTTATACTGATCCTGCTTCGCGCGTACTTTGCCCGATACTACTGGGTTCACAATCTCCAGATGCGACGGGTTGGCGGTGAGCGACAAATGCATCGACTTGCCATTGGCCATCATGCGGTCATGGCTCGCGCCGAGGTGATATTTCACATCGCCCGAGCTATCGATATTTTCGGGGAAGTCGAGGTTGCCATTGAAGATCGATAGCAGCTCGGAATAGGGCTTGCCCATGATGGTGGTGAGCACGTTCATGCGCCCGCGATGCGGCATGCCGATGACAATCTCATCCACCCCGACATTGCTCGCCGTATCGATGATAGAGAGCAGCCCCGGGACCATCGCGTCGCCACCTTGAATGCTGAAGCGCTTCATGCCGGTATATTTCACCTGCACAAATTCCTCGAAGCCCTCGACCTCAAGCAGGGTGCGCAGCACCCCTTTTTTTTCTTCCGCCGAAAGCCCCGCATTGCCGCGCGCCGCTTCGATGCGCGACTGAATCCATTCCCGCTGCTCGCGCTCCTGGATATGCATATATTCCACCGCGAACGTGCCGCAGTAGGTTTGGCGCAGCGCGGCCATAATCTGGTTCAGCGTCGCGCGCTCAAACCCAAATTCGCCGCCGAGGAAAATGCTGCGCTCGCCATCCGCCGCAGTGAAGCCATAGGTTTCGGGCAGCAGATCCGCGACGGTTTTTTTCTCCTGCATGCCCAACGGGTCGAGGTTGGCATACAAATGCCCGCGCACGCGATAGGCGCGAATCAGCTGCTGCGCACGCAACGAGAGGAGCGCCTCCTCCTGAATCATTTTTGGGTCAATCGCCGCCGCACCCGGCTTGCCACCTTTTTTGTCCGCCGCAGGCGCTGCGGGCGCCTCAGGGTTCTGCTGGCCGATGACGCCGCCGCCGAACTGGTCCCACGAAGGTTTATGCGTCGCCGCGTCGCCGAGGCTCGCGAAAAACCGCTGCCAGCTCGCATCAACACTCGCGGGGTTGGCCGCGTAGCGCGCATACAGCTCCTCGATAAAGGTCGCGTTTGCGCCGTAAAGGTAAGAAGTTTCAAGGAAATCTTGGGTCATAAAGCCGCCTCGTCAAAGCATCCTGCGATGGTTTTTTCTAGGCTCGGTTGTGCCCGAAAGCAAGGGGATTTAAAGGGATTTTGCGTTGCCGCAGGGCGGCCGTTAAAATCTTCACAAAACTGTCGCGATTTTGCTGCTACCTTAACGCTCCACCACCAGCTTCTGCTCCGCCGCAATAAATTCCTGCGCCACGGCGACCATGCTGGCAGTTATCGCTTGATTAGTTGCGTGGTCGGTCGAGTTATATTTATTATCCGCCAAAAACTTGGTCGCCTCTTGACGTAAATCTACGTTGGGCGATTGCGACATATTGTAGAGAAACGCGGCATAGCGTGTGAAACTCTGACCTTTTGGCATGATATCCTCGAACCCCCTATACGCCGCCGCACTGGCGCGATCCAATTTTGCCGGATCAATAAATTTGGAAGGTTGTGAAGATGATGGCGTTTTTTTAGCCGAGCGCCACGGCTCCAATTTGCCGACATCCATCCCCGACTGCGTGGCCGCATTCAAATAATTCCACAGCACCATTTCTCGACCCGGCCATGCGTCTGATGTTGGGTCGATGGTGACCTTAATTTGGGCGGTGCTACCGGACATCGCTCGCTGGATTGCGCCTAATTGCATATCGTCATTATCCGACATGAGCCGCTCAAAACATGTATGTAGCTTCTCCACCAAATCGCTGCCCGGCGCCACTGGCGTGCCGTTGCTTTCATGTACCAATTTTAGCAGCGCGTCATTACCTGAAAACGAAATATTTCCGATATACCGTTTGCCCTCATACTCAAAGTTGAGCTCTGCCATTGGCGGCCTACTTCCCCAAAACTTCTTTCATCGTGCGGCCCATATAGCCCGGGTTGTCGCACACGGTGATGCCGGCGGATTTCATGGCTTCGATCTTGTCTTCCGCGCCGCCTTTGCCGCCGGAAACAATCGCGCCCGCATGGCCCATGCGGCGTCCCGGAGGGGCGGTGCGCCCGGCGATAAAGCCAACCACCGGCTTTTTGATTTTCGATTTTTTCAGGAACTCGGCGGCATTTTCTTCCGCATCGCCGCCGATTTCACCGATCATGATGATCGCGTCCGTCTCGTCGTCCTTCAGGAACATTTCAAGCACATCCGTATGGTTGGTGCCGTTGACCGGGTCGCCGCCGATGCCAACGCAGCTGCTCTGCCCCAGCCCGATCGCGGTGGTTTGCCCCACCGCCTCATAGGTCAGCGTGCCGGAGCGCGACAGAATTCCGATGCGGCCTTTCTGGTGAATATGCCCCGGCATGATGCCGATTTTGCACTCGCCCGGCGTAATCACACCCGGGCAGTTAGGGCCGACGAGGCGTGTTTTGCTGCCGCTGAGCGCGCGCTTCACCTTCACCATGTCGAGCACGGGGATGCCCTCGGTGATACAAATCGCGAGTTCGATTTCGGCGTCAATCGCCTCCAGAATCGCGTCGGCCGCGAAGCGTGGCGGCACGTAAATCACGCTCGCATTCGCGCCGGTTTTGGCGCGCGCCTCGTGCACGGTGTTGAACACCGGCAGGTCGAGATGTTTGCTGCCGCCTTTGCCCGGCGTTACCCCGCCGACCATGCGCGTGCCATAGGCAATCGCCTGTTCGGAATGATAGGTGCCCTCACGGCCGGTAAAACCCTGGCAGATGACCTTTGTGTTTTTGTTGACGAGAATAGCCATGGTGCGAGCTCCTTACGCTGCTTGTTTTTTAACGGCGCCGGTAATCTTATCCGCCGCGTCGGCGAGGTCGTCCGCTGCCAGAATCGGCAGGCCGGAGGTCGCCAGCATTTTCTTGCCCAGCTCCACGTTGGTGCCCGCGAGGCGCACGACAAGCGGCACCGAAAGACTCACTTCCCGCGCCGCGGCGATGATGCCTTCCGCGATGATATCGCAGCGCATGATGCCGCCGAAGATATTCACCAGAATGCCCTCCACGTTCGGGTCGGAGAGGATGAGCTTGAAGGCTTCCGTCACCTTCTCTTTGTTCGCACCGCCGCCCACATCAAGGAAGTTCGCCGGTTCGCCGCCATAGAGCTTGATGATATCCATCGTCGCCATCGCGAGGCCCGCACCGTTGACCATGCAGCCGATATTGCCGTCCATTTTCACATAGCTCAGGCCGAATTTTGCCGCCTGCAATTCCAGCGGGTCTTCTTCGGATTCGTCACGCATTTCGGCGACTTCCACTTGGCGGAACAGCGCGTTGTCGTCGAAGTTGAATTTCGCATCGAGTGCGATCAACTTGTTTTGCTTGGTGATGACGAGCGGATTGATTTCCACCTGGCTTGCGTCCGTTTTGAGGAACGCCTCGTAGAAACTGAACACCATTTTCTGGAAATCGGCGTGCAGCTCGGTCGGGATTTGCATGCCGAACGCAAGGCTACGCGCGTGGTGCGGCTGAATGCCCGCCGCCGGATCGACCGGCACGGTGATGATTTTCTCTGGCGTGTTATGCGCCACTTCCTCGATATTCACGCCACCTTCTTTGCTACCGATGAACGTCACCGCGCTAAAGCCGCGATCGACGACGAGCGACAAATACAGCTCCGAACCGATGTCCGAACCTTCCTCGATATAGACGCGCTTGACTTCTTTCCCTTCAGGGCCGGTCTGGTGCGTCACGAGCGTCATGCCCAGCATTTCCTTGGTCAGGCGCTTCACTTCGTCGAGCGATTTCGCAAGTTTCACCCCACCCGCTTTACCACGGCCACCAGCATGGATCTGGGCTTTCACCACCCACAGCCCGCCGCCGAGGCTTTGCGCCACTTGCTCCGCTTCCGCCGGAGTGTAGGCCACCCCACCACGCGGCACCGCCACGCCAAATTTCGCCAACACTGCTTTCGCCTGGTATTCATGGATGTTCATCGTTAAGCTCCGCTCGTTTATACAATTTTAAATTTGCCTTATCAATAAGGCCCTACGCTATATGTTATTTCCATTATCGTGTTGTTTGGTTTTTGAATCAACCGATAGAAAAATGTTTCACCAAATCCTTCTGTCGGAAAATCAATATAAAACATCATGTCGCCCTTAATCTCATCTGATCTTTCTGGTTCTTTCGCCGCCTTCTTCAATACTTCTTTAGCCTTTCTAAGATCGATAGCAGAATCCATATTGGCAGGGATAATTAGGCTCAGCATATCGGCAGCTTTTGTGTGCCAAAACTTTTTATCCGAAGAGGGGGTGGCCATTTTTGGCAGGGTAAATAGGTAAGTATTGGTGAAGCTCTCACATCCGCCCAAGTGTGTTTCCAACTGAATGTTGTCCTGTAATTGAGCGGTTTCAATTCCATTCCACCACATCAATTTTTCTTCTTTACTAGAACCTATCTGCTCTTTTTCAGAGCGGAAGGAGACGTCAGGCATAATATTTTTATTTAATGAAGGCCCCCGTTTTTCTAAGACACAATCGGCCTCCCTTTCCGCCGCATTGGCTGACATCGCGAGCGCCAACAAAATGCCTGAAACAAGATAGCGCACTACGCTGCCTTTTTATTGAGCGTAATGCTTCCGCACAGCTCGCGCACGGCACCGACGGATTTCTCAAACTGCGTTTTTGCTTCGGCCGGAAGGGCGATCTCGACGATCTTCTCCACACCACCAGCACCAAGGACGCATGGCACGCCCACGTAAATATCCTTCTGGCCGTATTCGCCGTTGAGCCATGCGGCGCATGGCAGCAATTGCTTGCGGTCGTTGAGATACGCATCCGCCATCTGAATTGCCGATGCTGCAGGCGCATAAAACGCCGAGCCGGTTTTGAGCAGGCCAACAATCTCCGCCCCGCCATCGCGCGTGCGCTGGACGATTTTGTCCATTTTCTCTTGCGTCGTCCACCCCATTTTAATGAGGTCGGGCACCGGAATGCCCGCCACCGTCGAGTAGCTGGTCACCGGCACCATGGTGTCACCATGACCGCCGAGCACGAAAGTGGTGATGTCTTTTTTCGAGGCCTTCAATTCTTCGCTCAGGAAATGACTGAAACGCGCTGAATCGAGCACGCCGGCCATGCCGACCACTTTTTTCGGGTTGAAGCCGGTCACTTGCTGCATCACCCACACCATCGCATCCAGCGGGTTGGTGATGACGATCACAAATGCATCCGGGCAGTATTTTTTTAGGTTCTCACCCACCGTCGTGATAATCCCGGTGTTAGTGTTCACGAGGTCGTCGCGGCTCATGCCCGGCTTGCGCGCGATGCCGGCGGTCACAATCACCACGTCCGCACCTTTCAGGTGTTCATAACTATTCGTTCCCATAACCTGCGCGTCGAGTTTCTCGACCGCGAGGCTCTGGCTGATATCGAGCGCCTTACCCTGCGGCAGGCCTTCCACCACATCAAACAGCACCACATCGCCGAGCTCTTTCAGTGCCGCCAAATGCGCCAATGTGCCGCCAATGTTACCTGCGCCAACCAAACCGATTTTTTTACGTGTGCTCATGGGAATCTCCTGTCGCAAAATGAATATGAGGCGGTTTTAACCACGATGCTGAAATAAGCGCAACTTCTTAGGTGCGCCCATCCACCACCGCATCATTTCCGCGTGTGGCTGTCATCTATACAGCACAGGGGTTAATATTATTTTAACCTTTTTTCTTTATAATTTGTGTAAGAGGGAATTTCCCCTTTCTCAAAAACAAGGGCCATGTCATGAGTAACAACACCCCAAAAACCTATGTTCTGATTGGATATAATGAGGAGGATGATGAGTCTGCCGCTATTTGGGATAAGGTTCAGGCCGGACCACTGCGCAAGATCAGCACTGTTTATAAAAACCGCGGCAATTGCGAAATTCTGAGCTTTAACGATCCGCGTTATGCAACCTACAAGGATGCCATCGCCTCTATCACGTCTCCCGCCAATGTGATTTTACAATCCCACGGCGGAAAGGATGGCAGATTCAGTTGGACACTAAAAGAGTATTTGGAAGAAGATCCGTCACCTTCCTATGCCGACTTTTTTCGCCAGCTGCCGTCGAGCGGCATCGCATCCGTTATGCTCGGCAATTGCTATGGCGGCACCGCAGAAACAGAGGAAGCCCTCGCCTCTTGCCCGCCTGGCACCCTGGTCTTTTCTATGACCGGAACCAAGACACTCAATTCCGGCGCGGTCGCCGCGAAATTCGCGGAAGAAACAAAAGGCCTGACCGATCCAGTTGATATCTTTCTGAAAGCACTTGATAACTTCAATCCTCAGGCTTACCGGAAAGATCGAGAATCTGAGTATAAGAGTCGGCTTGAAGGCAGTGAGTTCATAAGAAAGCTGGCCGCTGTCACAATTTTTGATGTAGATAGCGATCCCGACCACGCATTGCCACATATCATTGGCATCGGAGGGCAACCGCCGCAGTTGATTAATTTGCAAACGGAATGCCGTGCGCTTAATGGAAAAGCCACGGATCCGGCCTTTCTTCGCGCCATTGCCCGCGTGCAAACGCGCTTCGATACCGACTATATCCCAAACTTCGTCTATTTCGATGAAAAAGGAAAGCACATGGAGGGGGGCGGCGGCGGCCCAGAAGCGGAAAGAGCGCTGGATGTGCACATTGCCGCCGTCGCACATAAGCTCGCCACCGGATGGATTCCTGCAGATGAAGAAGCTCGAGGCACGCCCCTTACGGATGAAGAGGTGGAAGAAAAACGCATTGCTTATGCCATTACCACTGCCTGGCTGAAGGAATCGGGCGAACTTGAGCAGCGCATCGGGACAGCAAAAAGACTCGCAGATGCGCAACCGCGCTTCGATGCTTATGGCACCCTTATCGCGACGCCTGACCCAAGGGTAATCAGCCAGAGCGATTTAGTGACCCCAGAGGAACAGTACTATCTCAATAGCGTCAGCCTTAAGTTGGGCTGCGCGCACCATCCCGAGCTAAACCATATTGTCGATCGTCTCCGAATTGCGCTTTCTGCCGCCCCAAACAACGACACCATCCCCAAAGACGGCCAGATCGATCAAGATTTAAGAGCCCACGGTGTAAGCACCAAGGGTTGGGTGCGCTAGCACGGAATCCTATTTATTCATCTTGCTGAAGAACTCGTCGTTGGACTTGGTGTCCTTGAGCTTGTCGAGCAGGAACTCCATCGCATCCATCGCGCCCATCGGGTTGAGGATTTTGCGCAGCATCCACACTTTCGCGAGATCGCCTTTTTCGTAGAGCAGATCTTCCTTACGCGTGCCGGATTTGGTAATATCCATCGCCGGGAAGACGCGTTTGTCCGAGAGTTTGCGGTCGAGTACGATCTCAGAGTTGCCAGTGCCTTTGAATTCCTCGAAAATCACTTCGTCCATGCGGCTGCCGGTCTCGATCAGCGCGGTGGAGATAATCGTCAACGAGCCGCCGAATTCAATATTCCGCGCCGCACCGAAGAAGCGTTTTGGGCGTTGCAGCGCGTTCGCATCCACACCGCCGGTGAGCACTTTACCGGAGCTTGGCACCACCGTGTTATAGGCACGGCCGAGGCGGGTGATGGAGTCGAGCAGAATCACCACGTCTTTTTTATGTTCCACCAGACGCTTGGCTTTTTCGATCACCATTTCGGCGAGCGCCACATGGCGGTTCGCGGGCTCATCGAATGTGCTTGATACCACTTCGCCCTTCACGGAGCGCGCCATATCGGTCACCTCCTCTGGCCGCTCGTCGACGAGCAGCACGATGAGGAAGCATTCTGGATGGTTGGCGGTAATCGCATGCGCGATATGTTGCAGCACCACGGTTTTACCGGTGCGTGGCGGGGCAACGATGAGCGTCCGCTGGCCCTTGCCCTGCGGTGCGACGAGGTCGATCACGCGTTTGGTCATGTCGTCTTTTTTGGTTGGGTCGACATATTCCATCTTGAGGCGCTGCTCGGGGTAGAGCGGTGTCAGGTTTTCAAAGCCAAGGCGGTGGCGCAGCGTTTCTGGCGATTCGAAATTGACAAGCTTCACTTCGCTCATAGCGAAATAGCGCTCCTCGCCCTTGGGCGCGCGCAGTGTGCCTTCCACCGTGTCGCCGGTGCGAAGCCCCAGCTTCTTCACAATGCTCGGCGGCACATAAATATCGTCCGGGCCTGCGAGGTAGTTCGCTTCCGGGTAGCGCAAAAATCCAAAGCTGTCCTGCAGCACTTCGATCACACCTTCGCCGGTGATTTCAAGCCCCTCTTCCGCCGCTTTTTTGAGCAGCGCGAACACCATCTCCTGTTTCAGCATCTGGCTGGGGTTTTCGATGCCTGCGGCTTCGGCCATGGCAAGCAGTTCACTGGGTTTCTGGCGTTTTAGTTCTTGCAGTTTCATGCACACTCCGTGTGTGGGAAAAATAATTAAGACGAATTTTTGGGGAGATTCGTGGAAGATGCGCCGCACGAGAGGCGTGGAGAACGCCGCAGCGATTGCTCAAAAAGCAGCGCTAATTTAGCAGCTTAAAAAATTTCGTCAAGCGGATTGTTGGGGAGCCGTGCGCTATTCTACCATTTCTACGCCTTTTTTGCCGCTGCCACGCACTCGTCCAAACGTTTCTACGCCGCTGATTTTTTCGGCCGGGATATCGAGCTTCCAGCTCATCGCCATTTGTATCACTTCCGGAGTTTCATCGCGCTCGAGCATTTTTTCTTTTTCTGCCGCAGCCTCCGTTAGGCGCTTTATTTGATTTAGCACTTCAATTTCTGGGTGTTTGCATGGGAGAGCACTTTCTTTCTCGATAAAATCCAGCGCCACATTATCGTCTAACCCCAAAACGCGAACGCTTTTAATTGCTTCATCGTAAAGCTCTTTGAAGAGTTGTGCGTCGCCCCCTTCCGATGCATTGGAAATTGCTGGTATTTGCTCCAAGAAAAGCGCCCTTAGGCGAAGCTTAGTTTGTGAAAGGCCGCGCTTGATGCGCCGCTTAATGTCGCCGCGCAGTGCGGGAACATCGGAATCTGGCTTTTTTGCTGCCTCTACAAAACCCTCTGCCGCCCCTACTGTTTCAGCCTTGGCGGCGACAGTGCGAACTTCTGCTTCTTTAAGCAATGTCCAATTTGCATCACCGTCTAAGCGCTCTTGCAAAAAGAGCAGGCTTTGGCCATCTTTGATATTTAGCAAATCTCTCAGATACGCCGCGTCTACGGCAAGCACCCAATCATTGCCGATCTTTTCGTTCAGAGCCTGCACTTTATCATTTTCGTCATCTTCGGCCATGCTAAGAATCAGCTGCGCCTGCTCGGGCGTTAACTGTTTCGGGCCGTTACTATCTGTCCAACGCCGTTTTGATTTGAATCTTTTTGCCACAAACACCCCCTTCTATTGATTTCTGTTCACTATAACAGATGGTGGGGGTCGGTTTTGTGACAATTGTGTGAAGATTTTAAGAAACAACTAAAACGGTTTGAATACCACCAATGCCACAATGCCGATGAACACGACAGTGACCATCTCATTGATAACCTTATAGAATTTTGCGCTGCGCGGGCGCTCGTCGCGGTCGAATTTTTTGCGCGTGCGGGCAAAATAGGCGTGGAGCAGCTGCATCACCACCAGCAGGCTCAGCTTCGCATACAGCCAGCCATTGCCTTCGCCCGGCTTCATTGCGCCGGTGATCAGAATCAGCCACAGGCCAAAACACCAGGTCGCAATCATCGCCGGGTTGATGATGATGCGCAGCAGGCGCCATTCCATCAGCTTGAACAGCTCCGAGGTGCGTGAGCCGACAGGCTGCTCCGCGTGATACGCAAACAGGCGCGGCAGGTAGAACATGCCCGCCATCCACGCCGTCATGGCAATGATATGCAGGGTTTTGGCGAGGAAATAATGGTCGGGGTTCATGGCATTCTCCACTAACTGCTGTTTACTGCTGTTTACACAAACATCCGCCCCATTCGCGGCTGCAGATGCGTGTGCCGCCATCGGGCGCAATGGCAACGTCTTTTTTGGCCTTGAGGCACAAATCGGCCAGCGCCGCGATGAAATGCGCGCTCACCGAGAGGGTTGGCACGCGGTAATAATGGTTCACCCCGTGCTGATAGGCGAGTTCGGCATATTCGATATCGAGCTCGACCAGCGTTTCTGAATGTTCCGACACAAACGCGATCGGCACCAGCACCACCGGCAGTTCCTCGCGCCCGGCGCGCATCAGCTCGTCTTCGGTCGAGGGGCCAATCCATTTCATCGGGCCCACGCGGCTTTGGTAGGAATTACAATAATCAACATTTTCAATTCCCAGCGCCGCGACCACCGCCTGCGTCGTCGCTTCCACCTGCGCCTGATAGGGGTCGCCCTTTTTAATAATTTTTTCCGGCAGGCCGTGGGCGGAGAAAATAATCCGGGGTTTCCCGAAGCCTTCGGCCTCTTTGTAATAGGTGTGAATCAGCTGCGTGTGCGCTTTCACAAATTCCGCCTGCGTCGGGTAGCAGCAGATGAGCGAGGTGGGTGTTTCCAGTTTTATCGCTGCTGCGGCACGCATCCATTCCTTGTAGGAAGAACCGGTCGTGGTCGTTGAGAATTGCGGATAGAGCGGCAGCAACAAAATATGATCCGGTGCGAATGCGGCAACCTCTTTCACAACCTGCTCCGCGCGCGGGTGCCAGTAGCGCATCGCCGTAAATACCTTCACCTTACCATGCCCTGCGAGGGCTGCTTCAAGAGCAGACGCTTGGGCTTGCGTGTTTTCGAGAATGGGTGATTTTCCACCGATTTCATCATAAATTTCAGCCGCTTTTGGCGCGCGGCGAGTGGAAATAAACTTTGCCAAAATACCGCGCAGCGGGTTTGGTAATCCAATAATCGCCGGGTCAGAAAACAGGTTTTTAAGAAAGGGCTGAATCGCCTCGGTCGAGTCGGGTCCGCCGAGATTAAACAGTACAATCGCCGTGCGCGAGGTGGGAGAAATGATGGTCATTACCGCCGCCATTCCTTGACCAGCTTACTCACCGCTGCCACATTTTCAATCGGTGTTTCTGGGATGAATCCATGCCCCACATTGAAGACGCATGGTGCATTACCCAATATTTTTAAAATTTCTTCTGCCGCCCGTAATGCACCGTCTTTGTCGCAGGCCATCAGCAGTGGGTCGAGATTGCCCTGCACTGCTTGTTTTTCGCTCGTGCGCGAAGCCAGCGCGAATTCCATCGGCGTATGTTGATCAACCCCAATGCAGTTCACCTCCGTGTATTTTGCATACGCGTGCAGCTGCAAGCTGCCGCCTTTTGCAAAGCCGATGATGGGGATATGCGGGTCTGTTTCGCGCAGTTGTTTCACAATGATCGCCGTCGGTGCAATCACCCAGCGCGCGAATTCTTCCGGCGTCAAAAGCCCTGCCCAACTGTCAAAAATCTGCACGACTTCTGCCCCGGCATCGATCTGCATGCGTAGGTAATCCACCGTCGCAGAGGTCAGTGTCACAATCAGTTTTTCCATCAAACCGGGGTTCGCAATAGCGAATTTCCGCGCGGGTAAAAATTCCTTGCCGCCCCTGCCTTGCTGCATATAGCAGGCCACCGTCCATGGCGCCCCTGCAAACCCAATCAAGGCAGCGCCTTGGGGCAGGTCTTTTTTAACCAGTCTTACCGTTTCGGCCACCGGTTCGAGTTTTGCGCGGATGGTGGAGAGGTCAAGCGCGTCAATTTTTTGTTGTGTGTCGCAGACACCGACGAGGGGCCCTTCGCCTTCAGCAAAGCGGACATCCACCCCAAGGCCGTAAGGCACGACGAGAATATCGGAGAATAAGATCGCCGCGTCCATGTTAAAGCGACGCAGCGGTTGCAGCGTCACCTCCGCCGCTTTTTCCGGTGTGAAGCAGAGATCTAGAAAGCCTTTTGTGCTTGCGCGCAGTTCTCTATATTCCGGCAAATAGCGTCCTGCCTGACGCATAAACCAGAATGGGACATTGTGTGTCGTCTGGCCTTTTAAATTTTGTATAAGAAGTTTTTCAGTGGTCATAAAATAGCCTTAGCATGCGACTTATTCCTGTCCCCTCTTCTAATACTAAGAATTAAAAAGAATGATAGTAGTAGATAGTAGGACATAGGAGGAATGGGGATTAATAGTTCATACACGGTCATTTTATGTTCTATCCCGAGAAAGCATGGCGTGTGAGGTGCTCTTAAAAACCCTGTGTAACAGGCTAGCTAACAAGCTAAAAAATAAGTGTAATTTTGTAGTTAAAAACAATGAGGACACATAGTGTCATCCACATGACTCACAGAAAAGAACAAAGCGCGCATGGGTCTGTGTATAGGCAGCGGGATAGAATAAAAGGCAATGCTGGCAAGTTGGGGAGTGAGAAGCTATAGGGTGGATAACCACGAAAAATTCCACAGCTTACACACATCCTTTTTGACGCGCGCATGAGAACATTCCATTTGCATTTAGTATCAGACTCGACTGGTGAAACCGTGGCGAGTGTCGCCCGTGCGAGCCTTGCGCAGTTTGATAAAGTGGTGGCGGAAGAACATGTCTGGTCGCTCATGCGCACCAAAGGACAGCTTGAGAAAATGATTCTGAATCTCGACACGAATCCGGGCATGGTGATGTTCACGCTGGTAGATCCCGAGATGCGCGAAATCCTCCGTCAGGCCTGTGGCAAGCGCGGTTTGCCTTGCGTATCGGTGCTGGGACATTCAATTCGCGAGTTGTCGAATTATCTCGATCAGGAAGCTTCCGGCCACACGGGTGGTCAGTATGAATTATCGGAAGATTATTTCGCACGGATCGATGCGATAAACTTCGCGCTCGAGCATGACGATGGTCAGGCAACCTGGGAGCTCGAACAATCCGATATTGTCATCGTCGGCCCCTCGCGCACCAGCAAATCTCCGACCTGTGTCTATTTGGCCTATCGTGGATATAAAGCGGCGAACGTGCCCTATGTGCCCAACTGCCCGCTGCCGGACAATCTCACCGCGCTGAAGCAGCCGTTGGTCGTCGGCCTCACCATCAGCGACGAACGGTTGATCGATATCCGCACCACGCGCCTCGCCGCCATGAATCAGGACGCGCGGACGGATTACATCGACGAAGAATGTGTGCGCGAGGAAATTGAAAGCTCAAAAAAAATGTTCCGCGCCCAAGGTTGGCCGGTGATCGATGTCACCCGCCGCTCGGTCGAGGAAACCGCCACCCTCATTATTCAATACCGCCAGCGCCAGGTTGATAAACGCCGCGCGGCCACCGAAGTTGCCGCCGCTTCTGACATCACCCCGCAAGAGATTAATGAGATAAAAACATGACCATCACCGGCCTGATTGGCTATCCCGTCGCGCATTCGCTCAGCCCGCGCATTCACGCATTCTGGCGCGCGCAGCATGGCATCGAAGGCGAGTATAAACTCTTCACCACCCAGCCGCCGCGTCTGCGTCAGACGATGTTTCACATGCGCAAAAAAAACTGGCGCGGGGTGAATGTCACCGTGCCGCACAAACAGGCGGTGATGGAATATCTCGATGCGATCGACGTCGTCGGCACGCGTATCGGCGCAGTGAATACGGTGACGCTCGAAAATGACAAACTCCTCGGCACCAATACGGATGCCTATGGCTTCATTACCCACCTCCGCGCCAGCCTCGGGGGGGATATTGCGGCGCATGCATCAAACATTCTTTTGCTCGGTGCCGGCGGTGCCACCCGCGCGGCGATTGTTGCACTGCAAGAAGCGGGCGCGACCCACATCACCCTGCTCAACCGCACCAATGAAACCGCACAAACACTCGCTGCCGAATTTGGGGTGAGTGCAGCAGCGTGGGAGACACGTAACAGCGCCATCGCCACCGCGTCGATGCTGGTCAACACCACCAGCCTCGGGATGAGCGGCCAGCCCGCGCTCGACCTTGATCTCAAGCAGCTGGCGGAGGGCATAGTGGTCTATGATATTGTCTACGCACCGCTTGAAACCGGCCTACTGAAATATGCCCGCCAGCGCGGCCATAAAACGGTCGATGGGCTCGGCATGCTGCTCTATCAGGCGCAGCGCGCGTTCGAGTGCTGGCACGGCGTTCTTCCGGAAGTGACGGAGGAATTGCGCGCACATGTGTTGAGCGACGAGGCCTGATGAAAAAACCGTCCACCCATAGCGCACAAAAATCCGCCCCCAGCG
Organism: Rickettsiales bacterium; assembly: GCA_044237845.1. Lineage (GTDB taxonomy): Bacteria > Pseudomonadota > Alphaproteobacteria > Rickettsiales > UBA3002 > QFOX01. The sequence continues at coordinate 51,913 of JBIIEL010000001.1, forward strand.
GCACGCTGGTCATTGGCATTACTGGCGGTATGGCGAGCGGGAAATCCACCGTCGCGGCGATGTTTAATGCACCGGGAATCCGCCATTTTAATGCCGATGCCTGCGTGCATGATTTGCTGCAACATGACCGCAGCATTGCTGCAGCAATTGCTGCAGCATTTCCACGCGCTATAAACGCCAAAACCACAACCATTGACCGCGCCGCGCTCGCCGCCATCGTCAGCAAAAAACCCAAAGCATTGGCAACGCTCGAAGCCATCCTCCACCCCGCCGTGCGCAAGGCCGAGCAAGCCGCCATCCGTGCCGCAAAAAAAGCCAAAGCGCCCGCCATCATCCTCGACATTCCGCTGCTGTTCGAGACCGATGCGCACACGCTGTGCGACGTCACCCTTGTCGTCCACGCGCCCAAAGCGCTACGTCGCAAACGCGCCTTCGCACGGCCAGGTATGACGGAAGAAAAATGGGAACGGCTCATCACCCGTCAGCTGCCGGATGCGGCGCGCAAATCCCGTGCGGATATCGTCATCCCTTCGCATTGCAGCAAGGCTGAAACGCGACGGCATGTGCGAGCGCTGATGAAAGAGCTGGGGTTAAGTTAGCGGCAGTTATTGCGGGGATTGTGGCACTATGTATTCTTGTCATCCCTGCGAAAGCGGAGATACACTTCCTTAGGGAGATTCCCGCCTTCGCGGGAATGACAAAAACGAAATGCTGCGCGAAATCGTTCTTGATACCGAAACCACCGGACTTGACCCCTTCTCCGGCCACCGGATGGTGGAGATCGGCTGCGTGGAGCTGATGGGGCATGTGCCGACGGGCAACCATTTCCACACCTACCTCAACCCCGAGCGCGACATGCCGCGCGAGGCGGAGAACGTGCATGGCCTCTCGGCGGAGTTCCTGAAAGACAAGCCGCTGTTTAAAATCGTCGCCCGCGCCTTTCTCGAATTCATCGGCGATGCGCCGCTCGTCATCCACAATGCCGGGTTTGATTTAAAATTCCTCAATGCCGAGCTCGACGCGCTCGGCCTGCCGCTGATTGATGCCGCGCGCGCCATCGACACCGTGCTCATCGCCCGCAAAATGTTCCCCGGCTCCCCCGCCAACCTCGATGCGCTGTGCAAGCGCTTCAACATCGACACTAGCGCCCGCACCAAGCACGGCGCCCTGCTCGACGCTGAACTGCTGGCGGATGTCTACCTTGAAATGAAGGGCGGGCGGCAATCCAGCTTACTCGAAAAATCGAATCATGAATCGCGAATCGCGAATCACGCCGCCCTCGCCTTCTCCGGCCATACCGATATCCCCGCCCGCAACTTCCCCCCCACATCCGAGGAGCTGGCAGCGCACGCGGCCATGACCGCCAAGCTCAAAAACCCCCTCTGGAATGCGGGTTAAGTTTGCCCAATCGCGCATTTCGAGTTTATCGTGCGTAGCGCTTTATGGCGCGAGCCGCCGCGCACGCGGCCGGGGGGCATGGGGGTGTTGCCCCCCCCATCCGTATTTTCCACTTGCATCCCTCGGGGCGGCCATTATAGATACGCGCGCGAAATATTTATCTCACGCCGCACGAGGATAGTTTGGCCAGCAACCGCACCGATGCTCTTCTGATCGCCCGCCGTTACGCGACGGCGATTTTTGCGCAAGCGCTTGAAGCAAAAAGCGAATCCAAGGTGGTGGCCGAGTTTGAAGCGCTGGCCGAAGCTGTGCGCGGCAACGCGGCGCTCGCCAAAGCGCTTTCAAGCCCGCTTGTTTCCCGTGCTGAAAAAACAGGCACGCTGGCGGCGCTTGCCGCCTCGGCCAATGCGCTCACCAAGCGCGCGCTGGCAGTGATAGCTGAGGCGGGGCGCGCCGAGCTGGTGGCCGAGATTTCCGATATGCTTTCCGCCCAGTTGCGCGCCCATAATGGCGAAGTGGTGGCGGTTGTCACCAGCGCCCGACCTCTGGCAGTGGCGGTGCAAAAACAGCTCAAAGACGTGATTACCAAAGCGACCGGCAAAACCATCGAGATGGAGCTGCGCGAAGATGCGGCGCTGCTTGGCGGCCTCACGGTGCAGCTTGGGTCGCTCAAGCTCGATGCCAGCCTCGCTGGCGCTCTCACCCACATGAAAGCGGCGATGTCCGCGCCCACCCATTAACTTAAATTCCGGCCAACGCCGTAGTGATTATCGTCTCAGGAGAAAAAAATGGAAATTCGCCCTTCAGAAATTTCGGACATTCTAAAGTCGCAGATTGCGGGCCTTGCCGACACGACAAGCCTCGCCGAAGTCGGTCGCGTGGTCGCGGTGGGCGATGGTATTGCCACCGTTTACGGACTTGAGAACGTACAGGCCGGGGAGATGGTCGAGTTCGATGGCGGCCTCAAAGGCATGGCGCTCAACCTCGAGACCGACGCAGTCGGCGTGGTGATTTTCGGTGCAGATACCGGTGTGAAAGAAGGCGCCACGGTAAAACGTACCGGCGCGATTGTGGATGTGCCTGTCGGCCCTGAAATGCTCGGCCGCGTGGTTGACCCGCTCGGCAACCCGATCGACGGCAAGGGGCCGCTTAAAACCAAGCTGCGCAGCCGCGTGGAAGTAAAGGCTCCCGGCATCGTGTATCGTAAGTCGGTGCATGAGCCTGTGCAAACCGGCATTAAATCCATCGACGCCCTCGTGCCCGTCGGCCGTGGCCAGCGCGAGTTGATCATTGGTGACCGTCAGACCGGCAAAACCGCGATCGCGATCGACACCATCCTCAACCAAAAAGCCGCGCACGATGCGAACGACGACAGCAAGAAGCTGTTCTGCGTGTATGTTGCGGTGGGCCAAAAGCGTTCGACCGTAGCGCAAGTGGTGAAAAAGCTCGAAGAAACCGGCGCGCTCGCCTACACCATCGTGGTTGCGGCAACTGCTTCGGAGCCTGCGCCGCTGCAATATCTCGCGCCCTACTCTGGGTGCGCGATGGGCGAGTGGTTCCGTGATAACGGCAAACATGCCCTCATCATTTACGATGATTTGTCGAAACAAGCCGTAGCATACCGCCAGATGTCGCTCCTCCTGCGCCGTCCTCCAGGGCGCGAGGCATATCCGGGCGACGTGTTCTACGTGCATTCGCGCCTGCTGGAGCGCGCCGCAAAAATGTCCGATGACAAAGGCGCTGGCTCGCTCACCGCGCTGCCAGTGATTGAGACCCAGGCCGGCGACGTATCAGCCTACATCCCGACCAACGTGATCTCCATCACCGACGGCCAGATCTTCCTCGAGACCGAGCTGTTCTATAAGGGCGTGCGTCCGGCGGTGAACGTCGGTCTGTCCGTATCCCGCGTAGGTTCGTCCGCGCAGGTGAAGGCGATGAAACAAGTTGCCGGTACGATTAAGCTCGACCTTGCGCAGTTCCGTGAAATGGAAGCCTTCGCGCAGTTCGGAAGCGATCTCGATGCCGCAACGCAAAAACTTCTGGCGCGCGGCGCGCGTCTTACCGAGCTGCTGAAGCAGCCGCAATACTCGCCGCTGCAGATGGAAGAGCAAGTCGCCGTCATTTACGCGGGCGTGAAGGGGCATCTCGACGAGCTGCCACTGAACAAAGTTCGCGCGTTCGAGGACGCATTGCTTTCCTCGCTGCGCAACAGCAAGGCGCTGCTCGAGACCATCCGCAAGGAAGAAAAACTGTCGGATGATTCGGAAGCCAAGCTGAAAGACGTGATTTCGGAAGTGAAGCTTCGGTTGATGTAAGGAAGCGTTATGCCCTCGTTAAAGGATTTAAAAGTCCGGATCAAAAGCGTGAAGTCCACGCAGAAGATCACCAAAGCGATGAAGATGGTCGCGGCGGCGAAGCTGCGTCGTGCGCGCGAGGCGGCAGAAGCTGCTCGCCCTTACGCCACCGCAATGGCGGGCATGGTGGAGCGTCTTGCAACTGGCGCAGAAGGGCAAACCAATGTGCCGGTATTGCTCAGTGGCACCGGGCGCGACCAGACCGAATTGCTGATTGTGGTGACGGCGGATCGCGGCCTTTCGGGCGCGTTTAACTCCTCCATCGTGCGTGCCGCCAAAAAGCGGATTCGCGAGCTGCAAGTGGCTGAGAAAAACATCCTCATCTATGCGGTGGGCCGCAAGGCGCGCGACTGGCTGGGCGACTATAAATCCATGATGATCGGCAGCACAACGGATATTGCTAAGAACGCGAATTATGGCATGGCAGAAGCTATTGCCCACGCAGTGCTTGAGCGTGTGGAAGCGGGTGAGGTCGATCGCATCACCCTGCTTTACAACCAGTTCCGTTCAGTGATTTCGCAGGTGCCAACTTTCCAGACCTTGATGCCGCTCAGCGCCTCTGGCGCCGCGCCAACCAGTGGTCAGGTGCTCAGCGCCGCGCCGTATGAATACGAGCCGGGCGAAGAAGAAATCCTCGCCGATATTTTGCCGCGCAACTTCGCGATGCAGATTTTCAGCGCGCTGCTCGAGAACAACGCGGGCTTCTATGGCGCGCAGATGAATGCGATGGAAAACGCGACTAAAAACGCGGGCGAAATGATCAAGAAGCTGACGCTGAAATATAACCGCACCCGTCAGGCAAACATCACGCGGGAGCTGATCGAGATCATCTCCGGCGCGGAAGCAATTTAAGGATTTTTAGGAGAGTAAAATGGCAGCAGTAAAAAAGAAAACCCCAAAAGCAGACGCCGCCCTCGCCGGCGTGGTGACGCAAGTGATCGGCCCGGTGGTCGATGTGCGCTTTCCGGAAGGTAAGCTCCCGGCAATTCTGAACGCACTTGAGGCGTCGGTCGATGGCCGTCGTCTGGTGCTCGAAGTGGCGCAGCATCTCGGCGAAAACTCCGTCCGCGCGATCGCGATGGACGCGACCGACGGCGTGACCCGCGGTCAGGAAGTGACCGATACGGGCGCGGCAATCGCGGTGCCAGTGGGCATGGAAGTGCTTGGCCGCATCATGAACGTGATTGGTGAGCCGATCGACGAACGCGGCCCCATCGGCAACAAGGCGGTGGCGCCTATCCATGCGGAAGCCCCGGCTTTCATCGACCAGTCGACGGACGACGAAATTCTCGAGACCGGCATTAAAGTAATCGACCTTCTCGCGCCCTATGCGAAGGGTGGTAAAATTGGTCTGTTCGGTGGTGCGGGCGTAGGTAAAACCGTACTCATCATGGAGCTGATCAACAACATCGCCAAAGGCCATGGGGGTTACTCCGTATTCGCCGGCGTGGGCGAGCGTACCCGCGAAGGGAACGACCTCTATCACGAGATGATTGAATCGGGCGTTATCAACCTCGACGACCAGACCAAATCGAAAGTAGCGCTGGTTTATGGCCAGATGAACGAGCCTCCAGGGGCACGTGCGCGCGTGGCGCTCACCGGTCTCACCCAGGCGGAATATTTCCGTGACCAACAGGGTCAGGACGTTCTGTTCTTCGTGGATAACATCTTCCGCTTCACCCAGGCGGGTTCTGAAGTATCCGCACTCCTTGGCCGTATCCCCTCCGCGGTAGGTTACCAGCCAACGCTGGCGACCGAGATGGGTAACCTGCAAGAGCGTATCACCTCGACCAAAAAAGGGTCGATTACCTCCGTACAGGCCGTTTACGTACCGGCGGATGACTTGACTGACCCGGCGCCCGCGGCTTCGTTCGCGCATCTTGATGCGACGACCGTACTGAGCCGCCAGATCGCGGAGCTTGGCATTTACCCGGCGGTAGATCCGCTGGATTCGACCTCGCGTATGCTGTCGCCAACCATCGTGGGCGAAGAGCATTACCAGGTGGCGCGTGACGTACAGCGCGTACTGCAGACCTATAAATCGCTGCAGGACATCATCGCGATTCTCGGTATGGACGAGCTTTCCGAGGAAGATAAGCTGACGGTAGCGCGTGCGCGCAAAATCCAGCGCTTCCTGTCGCAGCCGTTCCATGTGGCGGAAATCTTCACCGGCAAGTCGGGCAAATACGTGAAGCTGAAAGACACGATTTCGTCGTTCAAGGCGATTGTGGCGGGCGAATACGACCATCTGCCGGAAGCTGCATTCTACCTCGTTGGCAGCATCGAAGAGGCCATCGAGAAAGCGAAAGAACTGAAGTAGGTTTGAGGGGCCGGGTTTTAAAGAACCTGGCGCCCCGGAACCCCGACATCTGAGGAACTATGACCGACGCTTTTCATCTCAAAATTATCTCTCCCGCCGCTATGGTGCTCGATGCGCATGCGGTGATGGTGGAAATTCCGGGTGCTGAGGGTGATTTCGGGGTGCTGCCGAATCACGCGCCATTTTTCTCGATGCTGCGTCCGGGCGTAATCAGCATTCATATGCCGGACGGGCATAAGCGCCGTTTCTTTGCCACCGCGGGCTATGCGGATGTGGCGGCGGAGGGCACGACCATTCTCTCCGACCATATTCAGGATCTGGCCGAAATCACGGTGGACGATGCGGGCGGCGCCCTGCGCGCAGCACAAAGCGCCCTCGCCTCGGCTGAGAACGACGTCGAGCGCGCCGCTGCCGAAAAGCTCCTCGCCAGTGCCGAGGCCCTCACCGCCGCCGTCAGTGCGCATTAGTCGTAACGCTCCCATCGGGTGCCAATCTTCACAAAACTGTCACACACGGCGACTGCCCCACCCTGTATAAGGCAGATGGTTTTGCTTTTTGATTTTTTACACAGAGAGCTAAAATCCGGTCACGCAAGTGTCTGTATTATTTTATTTATTAACTAAACCCCAATGATTATGAGGTTAAAGAAAACTATCTTAATCTGGCTGAAGTCCATCGCAGTCATTCCTATCATCAATTTTTTTCTTTTAATAGAAGGAGCGATAGAGGTGCGATGGTGGCTCATCAGCCTTTTCATAAAACCGTCATCTGATGACTTGGATGGCGACTATGATTGGACAGATGGGCATTAAGCCAACACAGCTGGTCTGCCTACCCTTAGGGGAAGCATAGGCAGACCATTTTTTATCTGCATTGTGCTCCAAACTCGCTGATTGTCGTGCGTAGCGCTTTATGGCGCGAGCCCGAAGGGAGGGGGTTTGGGGGCGATGCCCCCATCAGGCGCGAAGCGCGTATAACTGGCACGGCTCTTGCTTATCCACAGGTCTATGACCCATGCTGTTGGCAGTAACCGACCCTATGCGTTCCCCACCTCTGCTCCCGAGGGGGGCGAGGTCGCAACCAAAATCACCATCACGCCGGATTCTAATTCGCCTCCCGGCGCCACCGGGTTCTTTGGCGACGACGGGCTGAGCTTTGCCGATGTGCTCGACGCCATCAACCCGCTCAAACATATCCCGATTGTCTCGGACCTGATTTACGACAAACCGGAAGAGAAAGCCTCGGTGGCGTCGAATCTGGTCGGCGGGGCGCTAATGGGTGGGCCGATTGGGTTTGTCGCGAGTATCGCCAACGAGGTGTTCAAATCCGCGACGGGTAAGGGCATGGCTGAGACCGTGGTCGCCGCGCTCAGTGGGGAAATCGCGTCAGAGCCAGAAACCCAGCTTGCGGCGGCTACGCCCATGCCTGCCGATGCGGGCCAAGAGAAAATCGAGGTCGCTTCACTCGATGTCGAAAATATACCTGCGCCTTCCACTTCTGCCGCGCAAATCGATCGTGCTGTCCGCGCATCTCAGTCGCTGCACGCCAACGACATCGCTCAGCGCGCCCAGTTGGGGATGATATCCTCCGCCGCGACCGATGCGCCCAAAACCGACGATGCCCGCGCGCAAAAACTCCTCGAATTGTTCGGTGGCAGCACACCCTCGGCCAATCGCGCCTATAAGAACGCGCAGATGCTGCCCTACCTGAAACAGGCAAGCACCAATCAGGTGCTGTAGGGCGAATTGAAGAAATGAGGAATTGACGAACAGAAAGCGTTTGTCTTGCCGTCGTATGACGGCATCCGGGGTGCAAATAACCCCAGACCGCGTCATTCGACGGGGTGACAGTCCTTATTTTTTCGTCATTTCTTCAATTCGTCCCATCATCATTTCCCTCTCTCCCCAAACAGCGCCGTTCCGACCCGCACCATGGTTGCGCCCATGCGGATGGCGGTTTCGAAATCTCCGCTCATGCCCATACTCAGTTCTTTCAGGCCATGCTCGCGCGCCAGTTTCTGCATCAGCGCAAAATAGGGGGCGGGGTTCACGCCTTCGGGCGGCACGCACATCAGCCCATTGATGGTGAGGCCGAGGCTGCGGCAATGCGCCAGCAGCGCGGCGGCGTCCTTCGGTGCCACGCCGGCCTTCTGAGGCTCCTCACCGATATTCACCTGGATGAGAAATTTTGGGGTGGCGAACTTCGTTCGCGCGGGGGCATCGCCCCCAAGCCCCCTCCCTTCGGGCTCGCCATGGGAGGCTACGCGCGCCTCGTTCAAACGCCGCAGGCGCTCAACCGCCGCGGCTAAAGCGTCAGCAATCTTCGGCCTATCCACCGTCTGAATCACATCAAACAGCGCTACGGCATCCGCCGCCTTGTTCGATTGCAGGGGGCCGATGAGGTGGAGTGTCACCTCCGGGTGGGCGGCTTTGAGGGCTGGCCATTTTTCTGCCGCCTCCTGCACCTTGTTTTCCCCGAAATGCGTAAGGCCAAGGCCAATCGCGGCTTCGAGCTTCGCCGCGGGCTGCCCCTTGCTCGCGCCGATCAAGAGAGGTTCCGGGTTCCAGGTTCCGGGTTCCAGAAGCGCTTCCTTCCTTCCTGACACCTGACACCTGACACCTGACACCTCCCTCATCCGCTGTTGCAGCGTTGCATAGCCTGTTGCTAATTGGTCATCCACCCCGAAACCCCCTGTGATTGCCAATAAATACAATCACTTAATGCACAAGTCCAGCGGAATCATGGCCACAGCCCTATTTGTGTCAATTTGGCAACAGAAGGGTAGAAAGGGGGGGTGGAGGGGCATTTTTTGTTTGGCGCAGCTTGCCTTGGGGGGGGATTCGGCTAATAACTGGCCTCGTGGAACATGCCTACAGTCCGTTTGGGCTGCGTGTATGTTCAATAGGAGTGGTGCAAAGTCTTAAGTTCGAAGAACAGGGTTTTGCATCGCATTTTGTTTCATTAATGAAGGAACGCAAATCATGAAAAAAATTCTTCTTGGTACGACCGGACTCGTAGGCGCGGCACTGCTGGCAACAGCAGCTTCGGCTGAGACTCCAAAAGTAACCCTCGGCGGTTTCTCTGACTTCCAAGCTGGTTACACGAGCGAAGATCAGGACGCGACCCGTCGCGCTACCGGCTTCCGTAACGACAACGAAATCACCGTAAAAGTAGACGGCAAGACCGGTTCGGGTCTCGGCTACGGTGCACAAATCGATCTCGAAGCTGACCTCAACAACGATGGCGACAACCAGGGTGAAAACTCTGCTCGTACCTTCACCTACCTCGAAGGTTCGTTCGGTCGTGCAGAAATGGGCGCTAACAAGTCGGTTGCTGCTACCTCGCGTATCGATGCTTCGTCGGTTGCTGCTGCTACCGGTGGTATCAACGGTGGTTGGACCAATTTCGCAAACCTCAGCGGCACGACGGGCGTTACCATGTCGAAACTTGCTACCGAGCATGGCCAATTCTCTGGCACCGCTGGCGACGAGTCGACCTACAACGCAACCAAGCTGAACTATTACACCCCAAAATTCTCGGGCTTCCAGGCGGGCGTAAGCTACACCCCGAAACTGCAAGCGCGTGGCCAGAACGCGGGCAACGGCGCAAACAGCGATACGCAAGGTGTTAGCGATGTTTGGGATCTGGCTCTCGGTTACAACGGCACCATCTCGGGCGTAAAACTCGGCATCGCTGGTACCTACGAAACCGGTAAAGGCGAAGGCGTTGCCGATACTTCGACCGGCGGTCTCGCCAACTTCGGTACTTCCGATGTTAAAGGCTGGAACATTGGTGCGACCACGGGCTTCATGGGTGCAAACCTTGCGGGTTCGTATGGTAACATCGACAAAACCGGTATCGCAACCCTCACCGATGGTAAATATTGGACCCTTGGTGCAGGTTACGGCATGGGCCCAGTAGGTGTTTCGGCGTCCTACATCGCTTCGACGCTTGAGAGCTCAGGTGTTGAGAAAGACTTCAGCAACCTCGTTCTCGGTGCTGATTACAAACTGGCTCCAGGCCTGACCCCGTACGCTGAAGTATCGTTCTACGATACCGAAGGTACGGCAACCAACAAAGGCACCGCGGTTATCCTCGGTACCCAGGTTGCTTTCTAAGCATACCTCAATCTAACGGAGAGGGCGGCGCGCAAGCGTCGCCCTTTTTGTTTGTGGGTAAAAAGTACGAATTGACGATGGGACGAATTGAGGAATTGACGAACAGAAAACGTTTGTCATGCCGTCTTCATGACGGCATCCGGTGTTATGAATAGCTCCAGACCCCGGCATGAAGCCGGGGTGAAAGCCCTTACTTTTTCGTCAATTCCTCAATTCCTCATTTCGTCAATTCCCCTCCCTACTCCCTTGCAAATTCCTTAGGCGTCGCTAGAGTGTGCATTCACTCTCACACAGGTTTTTTATGCGCCCGATAGCCGTTTCCCGCGCCACCCTCTTCGCCCTTTGCGCCGCGCTTGCATTAAGCGCCTGCGACATGCTGAAGCAGGACGACGACACCAACTATCCCAAAACGCCGGAAGACCGTATGAAAGAGCGCAACGGCCGCATGACTGGTGAAGAAGGCCTCGTCATTGGCGGCGTCAGCGATAAAGAAAAAGACGCGGGCAAAAACCCCCTTGGTGTGAACAGCTTCCTCTGGCGCGCGACGCTCGATACGCTGGCCTTCCTGCCGCTGGCGTCGGCGGATCCGTGGGGCGGCGTGGTGCTGACCGACTGGTACGAAGACCCGCAAACGCCGGGTGAGCGTTTCAAAGTCAACGCCCTCATTCTCGACCGCCAATTGCGCGCGGATAGCCTCAAAATCTCCGTTTTCCGCCAGAAAAAAGACAAGGCCGGCAACTGGGTGGATGCGCCGACCGACGCCACCACCGCGCGCAAGCTCGAAGACACCATCCTCACCCGCGCCCGTGAATTGCGCGTCGCACAGTTGGGGAAGTAAATGAGTGACGCTACGAACGGTGCCAGCGCGTCTGCACAGGTAAGATATAATCCGCGCGAGGCGGAGGCAAAATGGCAAGCGGCGTGGCGCGCGGCGAATGTGTTCGCGACGCCCGAGCCAAACGGTAAGCCGGATTATTTTGTACTCGAAATGTTCCCCTACCCGTCGGGCAAACTCCATATGGGGCATGTGCGCAATTACACGCTGGGCGACGTCGTGGCGCGCTATCGCCGCGCGCGTGGCAACAACGTGCTGTACCCCATGGGGTGGGACGCGTTCGGCCTGCCTGCTGAAAACGCCGCCATTCAGCGCGGGGTGCATCCGAACGTCTGGACGCGGCAGAATATCGACAGCATGCGCCAGCAGCTCGCCCCCATCGGTCTGTCGTACGACTGGTCGCGCGAAGTCATCACCTGCGACCCCGGCTATTACCAGCACGAGCAGCGCTTCTTTCTGCAGATGCTGAAGCAGGGCATCGCCTACCGCAAACAGGCGGTCGTCAACTGGGATCCGGTTGATCATACCGTCCTTGCGAATGAGCAGGTGGTGGATGGCCGCGGCTGGCGTTCCGGCGCGTTGGTGGAGCGGCGCACGCTGAACCAGTGGTTCCTGCGTATCACCGACTATGCCGAAGACTTACTGCAAGGCCTCAGCACGCTCGAACGCTGGCCGGATAAAGTCCGCCTGATGCAGGAGAAATGGATCGGCAAATCAAGCGGCGCGCTGGTCACGCTGAAAGTCCTGTGCCGCAAGCCCGGCCAGCCGGTGATTGAAAGCGACATCGACATCTACACCACCCGCCCGGATACGTTCTACGGCATGAGTTTTGTCGCCATCGCGCCGGAGCATCCGCTGGCGCAAAGCATGGTGCCGCACAACCCCGAAGCCGCTGCCTTCATCCGGGAATGCAGCCAGATGGGCACCTCGGAAGAAGCGATCGAAAAGGCCGAAAAGCGTGGCTTTAACACGGGTCTCGAGGTCCTTAATCCGTTCACGGGCGAACCCGTGCCGCTCTACATCGCCAACTTCGTGCTGATGGGCTATGGCACTGGCGCGGTGTTTGGCTGCCCGGCGCATGACGAACGCGATTTCGAATTCGCGACGAAATACGCCCTGCCCATCACGCAAGTCGTGGGCACCAATGAACCGGCGGAGCTGCCGTATACGGGTGACGGCACCCTCATCAATTCGCCGCTGTTCGATGGGCTTTCCGTTCATGACGCGAAAGAAAAAGCCATCGCCGAGCTTGAGAAAATGGGCATTGGCAGCCGCAAAACCAACTACCGCCTGCGCGACTGGGGCATCAGCCGCCAGCGCTATTGGGGCTGCCCAATCCCCATCATCCACTGCGATGATTGCGGCGCGGTGCCCGTGCCAGAAGACCAGCTCCCGGTAACATTGCCGGAGGATGTGACGTTCGACAAACCCGGCAACCCCCTCGCCCACCATCCCACCTGGCAATATGTGAATTGCCCCTCTTGTTCAAAGCCCGCAAAGCGGGAAACGGATACATTCGACACGTTCTTCGAGTCGTCGTGGTATTTCGCCTGCTATGCTTCGGGCGGCGGAAACAAAGGCATCAACGCGGCCGCCGCAGCCCGCTGGCTGCCAGTGGATCAATATATCGGCGGTATCGAGCATGCGGTGCTGCATCTGCTCTACGCCCGTTTCTTCACACGCGCGCTCAGCACCTGCGGCTTGCTGGATGTGAAAGAGCCCTTCGCCGGGCTGATGACGCAAGGCATGATCGGCCACGCGACGTTTAAGGACGCGGACGGCCAGTGGCTTTACCCGTCAGAAGTCGAAGAAGTGAACGGCCAGTGGCGGACGATTGAAGGGCATCGCCCCGCGACGCGTGGCCGCTCGGAGAAAATGAGCAAATCGAAGAACAACACGGTCGACCCGGCGGCGATTATCGAGGCCTATGGGGCGGATACGGCGCGACTGTTCATGCTGAGCGACTCGCCGCCCGAGCGCGATCTCGAATGGACGGATTCCGGCATCGACGGCGCCTGGCGCTATCTGGGGCGGCTCTATCGGTTAGTGACAGAAATGGTCAACCGTTCCTCCGCAGTGGCGGATGGTGTCGGTGGCGACGAAGCGCTCGCGCTTAAAAAACTCACCCACAAAACCATCGACGCGGTGACGAAAGACATCGAGGGCTTCCACTTCAACAAAGCGGTTGCCCGCATTCGTGAGCTGACCAACGCACTGGAGAAAATCGCGGCGGATACTTCCAAGCATACCAGCGACTGGAACACGGCCATGGGGGAATCCCTCGAAGCGACCATCCATCTCCTCGCCCCGTTCCTGCCGCATCTGGCGGAGGAGCTGTGGGCGCTGCTTGGGCATAGCGACTTGGTTGCCACCCGCAGCTGGCCGGTGGCGGATGCGACGCTGCTGGTCGACGATACCGTCACCGTCGCCGTGCAGGTGAACGGCAAATTGCGTGCGACGCTCGAACTGGCTAAAAATCTGCCCGAGGAAGAGGCAAAGACCATCGCCCTTGCCCACCCCCAGGTCGCACCCCATCTGGATGGCAAAACGGTCAAAAAAACCATCGTGGTGCCCAATCGGATTATCAATGTGGTTGCAGCATGAGGGTAGGGGCTAGAGGTCAGGGGCTAGAGGTCAGGGGAGGACGGTCTACCCGTGTTTCTTCCCTAACCTCTAGCCTCTATCCTCTAGCCTCTCTCATTGCACTTTTAGCAATGAGCGCCTGCGGCTTCACACCCGTGCACAGCACCGAAACCCGTGCGACGCTCAACACGCAGATCGAGTCCGTTGCGATTGTCACGGGAGCCAGCGCCTCCGCGCAGCTGCTCAAGGCCGAGATCGAAGACCAGATCAACCCCAGCGCCCAGCGCGCCGAGAAGCTGTTCACTCTCACCATTACCTTCTCCGAGGGCGAGATCGGTTTATTTGTGAACCCTGATGGCACCTCCGGTCGCGGCGACTACCAGTTCAACAGTGCCTATGCCCTCACCCGCACGCGTGACGGCAAGCTCATCGATAGCGGGCAGTTGAGCCGCGTCAGTAGTTTCAACAACGCACAGACGGCGGATTTTTCGACCTTCATCTCGCGCGAGGATGCTAGGAAGCGCGGCATTATTGAGCTGGCGCAGGATTACAAACTGCGCCTCGCCAATCTGGTGCCGAAGCTGAACGACCCAACCGCTAAAGGCGCGGATGAAATCAAGCAGCCTCAGGAAGTGCCGAAAGAAAAGAATCTGCGTAACCGTCTTGGAAACAGCTTGGACATAGACAATGAAAATCAACCCACGGGATTTTGACGGATTGCTGCGTGCGCCGCTGAAGATGGCCGCGATGGTCATCTACGGCGCGGATGCCGGGCAAGTGCGCCAGCGTGCCGCACAGATTGCGGATCATTGGCTGGGTGCGAACGCCGATGCCATGGCCAAGCAGGAATTCTCGCCCGAGCAGATCAAGGAAGACGGCGCACTGCTGGCCGACGAGCTCGCTGCCATGTCGCTCATGGCGCCGCGTCGGGTCATCACCCTGCGTGAGGCGGAAGACGCCCATCTGCCAGCCATCATGGCGGCAGTGGAGGGCCGCGCGCCGGAAAATTTCCTCGTGCTCTATACCACCGAAACCCTGCCCGCGACCAGCAAGCTGCGGGTGTGGGCGGAGCGCGCGGCGAACGTCGCCTGCGCCGCGTTCTACAAGGACGAAGGCGCGGGGCTGGAACAATTCATCCGCGACACGCTGCGTGGCTACGGCCTGCGCGCGGGGAATGACGTCACCCGCTACCTCGCCGCCATGCTCTCGGGCGACCGGCAAATCATCGTCAACGAGCTTGAAAAACTTTCGCTCTATGTGGGGGATGAAGCCGAGAGTATCAGCATGGACGACGCGGCCGCCGCCATCGGCGAGAATAACGATCAGTCGTTCGACGAGCTGGCCAGCGCCGTTGCGGGCGGCGATATGGTCACGCTCTGCCGCCTGTCGGATCGGTTGCTGCTGGAGGGCAACCCCGGCCTGCTGCTCGTGCGCAGCCTCATGCGTTATTTCGCGCGGCTCGAGACAATCGCCCTCAAACGCGCCGAGGGCATGAGCATCGACGGCGCGATTGAGGGGCTTCGCCCCCCGGTATTTTTCAAGGCCAAACCCGCGCTCAAATCCCACGCCACGAAATGGCCTGCCGAAGCCTGCGCTACGGCGCTGGCCCGCCTGCAACTGCTTGAGCTTGATTCCAAACGCCATTCGGATGAATCTCTCACTCGCATGGCGCACGGCTTCATGGACATCGCGCGGCTGGCGGCGCCGGTAAAGAGGGCGGCTTAAATACTGCCACCTAACCGCAGTAAAATCTCATCCAGCTGCACCAGCGTGTCGTAGGAGATGACCACCTCGCCTGCTTGGCCGCTGCGTTGGCTGATGCTCACCCGCAGGCCGAGATTATTGGCCAGCATTTCTTCGAGTTGTAGCACATCCTCGCTCTTCGCGGAGACGCCTCCGCGAGAGGATTTTTGCCCACCCATTGCATGGGCGGCATTATTTTTTGCGGTGGGCGTTGCACCCCCCTGCCCCACATTCGCGCCCGGCTGCAAGCCGGTGCCTTTTGCCAAATCTTCCGCCTGACGGACGGAGAGGCCGATTTCGATGATTTTTTTGGCGAGTTCCTCGGGGTTTTTCGCCATCAGCAGCGCGCGGGCATGGCCCATGGTCAGCTCGCCCGAATCGATGCGGCGCTTGATGGATTCCGGCAGTTTTAGCAGCCGCAGCAGGTTGGCGATATGGCTGCGGCTTTTGCCGACGACGGGCGCGAGTTTTTCCTGCGTGTAGCCGAATTCGTCCATCAGCCGCTGATAGCCCGCGGCTTCCTCGAGCGGGTTGAGGTCGGCGCGTTGGATGTTCTCAATCAGCGCCAGCTCGAGCGCTTCTTCGTCCGTCACGCCGCGAATGATGACCGGCACCTCGGTAAGTTTCGCCAGTTTCGCGGCGCGGAACCTACGTTCACCCGCGATAATCTCAAATTTGCCTGCCACTGCAAGTGGCCGCACCACGATCGGCTGCATCAGCCCGTGGCGCTCGATGGAGTCGGCAAGTTCGGCGAGTGAATCATCCGCAAAATGGCGGCGCGGCTGGTATTTCCCAGCAACGAGTGCGGTGACCGGAAGACGGTTAGTCGGCTGTTCTGCGGCCGTGGCCACGCCCGCCCCCTGCCCCGCTAACGCAGGTGCAGCGGCCTGTTCCGCCCGCGGCGGTACGCCGTCGCCCATCAATGCGGATAGACCTTTGCCAAGACCTTTTTGTGGTTGAGCCATTGTTGTTCTCCCTTACGCGGCGGCTTTGGCGGCGGCGAATTTTTTCTCACGCTGAATCAATTCACGCGCGAGGTTGATATAGGCTTGGCTGCCGACGCATTTGAGGTCGTAGACCAGCGCAGGCTTGCCGTGGCTGGGCGCTTCCGACATCCGCACGTTGCGCGGAATCACGGTTTTATAGACATCCGGCCCAAGGAAATTGCGGACATCCGCCTCGATCTGTTCGGTGAGTTTGTTGCGGCGGTCATACATGGTCAGCACCACGCCGTGGATGGTAATCTCGGGGTTGAGTCCACCCTGAATCATCCGCACCGTTTTGAGCAGGTGGCTCAAGCCCTCAAGCGCAAAAAATTCGCATTGCAGGGGGATGAGCACCGAGTCGCTCGCGGTGAGGGCGTTGATGGTCAAAAGCCCCAGTGACGGCGGGCAATCGATGATCGCGTAGTCCCATTGCGTGGGCATATTGGCGAGCGCTTTTTTGAGTTGGAATTCGCGTTGCACCATGCCCACCAGTTCGATCTCCGCGCCGGACAAATCAATGGTCGCCGGGGTGATGGAAAGGCGCGGAATCGCGGTCTTGAGTGAGGCTTCCGCAAGTGTCGCCGAGCCGATCAGCACGTCGTAGGACGTCTTCTCGCGCATGCTGAGATCGATGCCGAGCCCGGTCGAGGCATTGCCTTGCGGGTCGAGGTCGATCAGCAGCACCTGCTTGCCGATGGCGGCCAGCGCCGTGGCCATGTTAATGGCGGTGGTGGTTTTGCCCACGCCACCCTTTTGGTTGACGACGGAAATGATACGAGTCATGCGATGCTCTGCCTAGCCTGTGGAGACAATTCCGATATCGAAACTATCGATGATTCCTGATTGGTTGCGCTGTGTATAAGCTGATTCTTGAACGACCAGTTCACGCGCGCATCCGCTACTTCATTAGCGAAGTTTTTGCCCTTTGGGAAGAGGCAAATTGCATCCGTACACATCCGCGGAAAGGCCATCGCGCAGAGTGTATCAAGCGGGGCGAGGGCGCGCGCGGTGATTAGGTCGAAACGCGCGGTGATGCTATGAATATCGCGGTTTTCGACGGTTACGTTTTTCAGCCCGAGCTGTGCCGCGGTTTCCTGTAAAAAAGCGGCTTTGCGTTGGTCCTGTTCGACGAGGGTGACGGCGATGGATGGTTTTGCAATGCCAATCACCATGCCTGGGAGGCCGGCGCCGCTTCCAAAGTCGGCGAGGGTGGAAACGGAATCAGGGATGAGGGGTAAAAGTTGGAGTGAGTCGACAATATGGCGATCCCAAATTTCCCGTTCGGTCGATTTGCCGACGAGGTTGATCGCTTTGTTCCATTTTTGTAAAAGTGCGACGTAGCGTTCGAGGGTCGATAATGTTTCACGTGAAACATTTTTCAGATTATAGGTCGAATTCATCGCGCCACCATTTTCAGGGATGGGAACTATACACGAAAAATGTTTCACGTGAAACATTTTTCTGCGCGACCGATTTTTTGATTTTCTACGAACGGTATTGATGGCGTTTTATATGGGTCAATACGGCAATCAACGCCGCCGGGGTAACCCCGGGGATACGACTTGCGGCTCCGAGCGAGGCGGGGCGGGTGCTCGATAATTTGTGACGGATCTCATTAGAGAGAGAGCCGACCGCCTGGTAGTCAAAATCACTTGGAATAGGGAGGGCCTCATCTTTTTTGAAGAGCTCTATATCGCTTTGTTGGCGGCCTAAGTACCCTTGATATAAGGCTTCTATCTCAACTTGCTCCCGAATATCGGAGCGCATCTCGCCCAGCTCCGGCCAGATGGGGAGGAGGTCGTCAATGCCGATCGACTCGTATCCAAGGAGCTCCAGAGCCGTCCGTTTCACCCCGTCCATATTCACCGACAGACCATATTCTTTGGCTTTGTTGGGTGAGATTGTTTCACGTGAAACAATCGCCAGCGCGGCGGACAATAATTGCTGTTTTTCCATAAAACGGTCGCGGCGTTCATCGCCAACACAGCCAATTTCGATCCCCAGAGGGGTGAGGCGGCGGTCGGCATTGTCTGGTCGAAGCGAAAGCCGGTATTCCGAACGGGAAGTAAACATCCGATACGGCTCCTGAGTGCCGTGGGTGATCAGGTCGTCGATCATTACGCCGATATAGGCCTGGCTACGGTCTATGGTGAAGGGGGTGGAACCCGAAGCGGCGAGGGCGGCGTTGAGCCCTGCGACCAGCCCCTGACCACCGGCTTCTTCGTAACCCGTGGTACCGTTGATCTGCCCCGCGAGGTAAAGCCCTTGAATTTTCTTGGTTTCTAGCGTCGGCTTCAGCTCGCGCGGGTCGACATAGTCATACTCAATCGCGTAGCCATAGCGGATGACGCGGGCATTCTCCAATCCGGGGATAGAGGCAATCATGGCCGCCTGAACTTCGGTGGGCAGGGAGGTCGAAATGCCGTTTGGGTAGACGGTGCTGTCATCCAACCCCTCGGGTTCAAGGAAAACCTGATGGCGTTCCCGGTCAGCAAAGCGGACGATTTTATCCTCAATCGATGGGCAATAGCGTGGCCCCGTCGACTGAATTTGCCCCGAATACATGGGCGAGCGATGGATATTTTGTCGAATGATTTCATGGGTTTCGGCGCTGGTATGGGTAATGTAGCAGGCAATCTGCGGCACCCGGACTTCGTCCGTTAAATAGGAGAAGGGTGTGGGTGGATTATCGCCGGGCTGTGGAGTCAGAGTATGCCACGCAATCGTCTCACCATCAAGCCGTGCCGGTGTTCCGGTTTTGAGGCGGCCGATCATCAGCCCCGTAGCGCGTAGCGACTGGGCGAGGGCGATGGAGGGTTTCTCCCCTTCGCGCCCGGCCGGACGCTGGCTCTCGCCCTGATGAATCAGTCCATTGAGGAAGGTGCCGGTGGTGAGGACAACATGGCGGCAAAGATACTGGGTGCCTGATGCGCCGATGACACCTTGAATGGAGCCGTTTTCAAGGATGAAATCCTCCGCCGAGTCTTCCATGATGGCAAGGTTTTCATATTCGCCGAGGATGGATTGCACCGCCTGACGGTAGAGTTTGCGGTCGGCCTGGGCTCGGGGGCCGCGCACCGCGGGGCCTTTGCTGGCGTTGAGCATGCGGTAATGGATGCCGGCGCGGTCGATCGCGCGACCCATGACGCCATCTAGCGCGTCGATCTCGCGGACGAGGGTGCCCTTGGCGATGCCGCCAATGGCCGGGTTGCACGACATTTCGCCGACGGTCGCGCGTTGGTGTGTGAGCAGGCAGGTGCGCGCACCCATCCGCGCTGCGGCCGCGGCGGCCTCGGTGCCTGCGTGGCCTCCGCCGATGACGATGACGTCGAATTTCATGGCGCACTTCCCTTCGCACTGGCCGTCACCCCGTCGAATGACGGGGTCCACCTGTCTTTATAAAAAGATGGATCCCGGCATTCGCCGGGATGACAGGCTGGGGGTATTCCATTGTCTATGCAAATGAGCATTTTCATTGCCTTGCCGCATTCTTTTTATAAAATGTTTCACGTGAAACATTTTCGTGAAGTGGTTATTATTTCTATATATAGTGTCGAATAGGCTAAAATTGCCTATCTGTTGTGGTTTTGAGTGGTTAACTCCGCATTGTATCAACTGGTTAGGTGGCGAAGAGAGCCCCCCACCAAACCCCCAAGAGGGTTTTGGCTCCCCCGCAAGGGGGGAGCGGGCAGGTGGAGAAGTGGTGTTTTTGTTCCCCAATTCTCCAGTTCCTCAGTTCCCCAATTCACTCCTACTTCCCGATGCAGAACCGCGAAAAAACGAGGTCTAGTACATCATCCACGGCGATTTTGCCAGTGATTTTACTGATGGCGCGGGCGGCGAGGCGGAGTTCTTCGCAGTTGAGCTCGAGCGGTGACCCGATGCAAAAGCGCGCGAGGGCAGCGGCTGCTTCGCGCAGCGCCCCACGGTGGCGGGCACGGGTGATGAGCGGCGGCGTGCGCGTGTCCATCACGGCGCTGACATGCTCGGCGAGGGCGGCGATGAGGGCATCCAGCCCCGCGCCAGTGGTGGCGGAAACCCGCAGCGCGCCTTGATATGCGGCGTCTGGTGCGAGGTCGGTTTTGTTGAGGATAATCAGATTTGCCGAAGTAAGGGGGGCAGCATCCGATGGCGATGTCGCATCCAGCACAAGCAGGGTGAGGTCGGCATTTTCGGCGCGGGCGCGGGCGCGGCGGATTCCCTCAGCCTCCACGCGATTCTCGGCCTCGCGCAGTCCGGCTGTATCGACCAGCGTGACGGCATGCCCGGCGATCTCCATCGGCACCTCGATGAGGTCGCGCGTGGTGCCCGCCTCGGGCGAGACAATGGCCGCCTCGCGCCGGGCCAGCGCGTTGAGCAGGCTGGATTTGCCCGCGTTCGGCGCGCCGAGAATGACGATTTCGAGCCCGTCGCGGATTTTCTCGCCCACGCCGCGGTCATCCAGCATTTCCGCAAGCTCTTTTTGTAACGCCTCGACGCGCTGCGTCGTGGTGGCGAGGACGGATTCGGGAATCTCTTCGTCCGGAAAGTCGATATAGGCTTCGAGCAGCGCGAGTGGTTCGAGGATGGCGTGGCGCAATGCCTCCACCCGCTGGGTGGCGTCGCCGCCGAGCTGGCGCAGGGCTTGCGCGTGCTGGGCGCGGGTTTCGGCGTCGATGAGGTCGGCCAGCCCCTCGGCCTCGAGCAGGTCGAGCTTGCCAGCGAGAAACGCGCGGCGGGCGAATTCGCCGGGTTCGGCAAGGCGGAGGTTGGGAACCTTATTTAATGCGTCGAGGAGCATCCTCGTGACGGCGCGGCTGCCGTGGGTGTGGAGTTCGACCACATCCTCGCCAGTGAAGGAATATGGGGCCGGGAAAAAAAGCGCGAGGGCTTGGTCGAGGGCTGCGCCCTCCGGCGTTTTGAGGGAGACCAGACTGGCAACGCGCGGGGCGAGGGTTTTGGTGACGCCAAGCCCTTCTAATGCCTCCCGCGCTTGCGGGCCGCTGATGCGGAACACGGCGACGCCGGCCTTCCCCGCCGCCGAGGCGAGGGCATAAATCGTGGATGCGTGATGCGTGCTCATGGCCGCGCATCTAGGCGGAACGGGGGGCAAATGCAAGAAATAGCGATTTTACGAGCCAATCTTCACATAATTGTCACATTTCTGCGGGGCGGAATATGGTATATTCGGGGCATGAATAATCTCAATGCAAGAGGTGCCCGATGGCTGCGGATGATCAGAATGAGACTAAAGTTACGAAAGAGCGAAAGACGCCTCGTGAGGCGGCGATAGAGGCAGCACAGCAATTGAAAACACTAGGGGCTGCTTTGCCGGAAGAATGCGCAGGCCTCTATGAAGAAGCATGCGCTATTTATAAGCAAGAGTTAGAAAAAATCGAAACCAATGAAATACCGAGCTTTAAAAGAGCGGCACATGAGGAGCAGCTAAACGCATTAAAAGAAGCGCTCATCCATGTGGAATGTTTTAATGTTGGGTTGTTTGGAGGAGAATTTTTTTCGAGGAATTTACTAAGTTGCCGGCCATGTCTTCGTCAGATACAGCGAGAAGCGCGTCAGCACTGTCGGCGATTGACCAGTACAAGATCATAACCCTCGAACCTCCGAATGCATTTTTACGTTCTCAGGCCAAGCTCTCTGAAGCGTTTAATAAACTCTTTGTCGCAGATTTAGTCATGAATAACTCCGCAGCAGACGTCTATGGTGCACTTGAAGAGGCATTGACGCCGTTTGGTGACAGCAAAATAGCGAAAACCCATGCGGTCTCAAATATGCTCGATGATGATCCGCGCGTGAATGATGTTCCCCGATTATTCGCGCGCTGCCTCGCAGGGAATGAGGTGCGCGAAAGCGACTGGCCGCAGATAAAAAAGCTTCATACGGACTTAAAAACGATTGGCGTAAATAAGCTGGCCGAATTCGCGCGGGGTGAGGGCGGTGGCGGTGGAGTGGTTGGTGATGAAGATTCGCCTGTGCGAACGATACGGGGCGTTAAGCACGCTGAGAAATTTAAGCCGGAACGGCGGGGCGGCGTGGAATTTTAGCCTCACCCCAGCGCGGCGGCCAGCAGGGCTTGGGTGTAGGGGTGCTGCGGGGCGGTGAAGAGGGTTTCTGTCGCGCCGGATTCGACCAGCTCGCCATGCTTTAGCACCAGCGTTTGATGGGCGACGGAGCGGATGACGCGCAGGTCGTGGCTGATAAACAGATAGGCGATTTGATGCGAATGTTGGAGGCTCTTGAGGAGTTCGAGCACCTGTTTCTGCACCGACATGTCGAGCGCGCTGGTCGGTTCATCCAGCACCACGAGGGCGGGCTTTAAAATCATCGCCCGCGCGATGGCGATGCGCTGGCGCTGGCCACCGGAAAACTCGTGCGGGTAGCGGTGTTTCATGTCGGGTGTGAGGCCGACGGCCACCATCACTTCATCAGTCGCCAGTCCCCAGTCTTCAGTTGCCAGTTTTTCTCCCTTGCTGACGACTTTTTTATGCACGCCCAACCCCTCCGCAATAATATCGCCCACCGTCATGCGCGGGTTGAGGCTGCCGTAGGGGTCTTGGAACACAATCTGCATCGCGCGGCGTAGTGGCCGCACGCTTCGTGTGTTCAACGTATTTATGTTTTGGCCGAGGAAAACGATTTTCCCCTCGCTTTTAATGAGGCGCAGCAGCGCATAGGCCAGCGAGGATTTGCCGGAGCCGGACTCGCCGACAATGCCCAGCGTTTCACCTGCGTGGAGTTTCAGCGAGACGTTATCGACCGCCCGCACCACGCGTAGCGTGCGGCGGAGGAAGGGGCTTTTTACGGGGAAGGCAACGGAGAGATTTTCGGCGCGAAGAACCTCGCGGGCGTCCGCTGCGATGGGTGCGGGTGTGCCCTGCGGCGCGGCGGCGAGGAGCATTTGGGTGTAGGGATGTTTGGCGGCGGTGAAAATCGCTTCCGTCTCACCGCTCTCGACAATCGCGCCGTCTTTCATCACCACCACGCGATCGGCGATGGCGCGGACGGTGAGCAAATCATGCGTGATGAAAACCATGCCCATGCCGCGCGTGCGCTGGAGGTTTCTGAGCAGCTCCAGAATCTGCCGTTGCAGCGTGACATCGAGCGCGGTGGTGGGTTCATCCGCAATCAGCAGGTCGGGATCGCAGGCGATGGCCATCGCAATCATCGCGCGCTGACGCTCGCCGCCCGAAAGCTGGTGCGGGTAGAGTTTGCCGCGCGGAATGAGGTGGCTGAGGCCGACCACTTCCATCAGCGTGCGGAGTTTTTCTGTGGCCTCGGCGGAATCACGCGCGCAGCGGTGATGGATACAGAACGGCTCGATGATCTGGCGGTCGACCGTGTGCAGCGGGTTGAGCGCGGTCATCGGCTCCTGAAAAATCATGCCGATGCGGTTGCCGCGCAGCGTGGCCATTTCGGCGTCGCTATGGGTACTGATGCGCGTGCCGTTAAAGTGAATCTCGCCGGTTACCACGGCGTTGCCGGGCAGGAGTTTTAACGTCGAGAGCGCCGTGAGCGATTTGCCGGAGCCGGACTCGCCGACGATGGCGACAATTTCACCGCGTGCGACCGAGAGCGACAGGTCGCGCACGACATGGCTTTGCCCGAAGCGAATGGAGAGGTTGGCAATGGAGAGGAGGGGAGACGTCATGCTTCGCCACCCTCGGGCTCGGGTTTCTTATCCGCGTCGCGCACGAAAATTTTCTTCGGATTGAAGGCGTCGCGCACGGCCTCGCCGATGAACAGGGTGAGCGAAAGCATCACCGCCAGCACGCAGAAACCAATGATGCCAAGCCAGGGCGATTGCGGATTATTTTTCCCCTGCGCGAGAATTTCGCCGAGTGACGGCGCACTGTTCGGCAGCCCGAAACCGAGGAAATCGAGGGCGGTGAGCGTGGTGAGCGCGCCGGTGATCATGAAGGGCAGGAAGGTGAAGACCGAGACCAGCGCGTTCGGCAACACATGGCGGCGGAGGATGGTGAACTCCGGCACGCCGAGCGCGCGGGCGGCGCGGACATAGTCGAAATTGCGCGCGCGCAGGAACTCGGCGCGCACCACGTCGATCAGCGTCATCCAGCGGAACAGCAGCATCAGCAGCAGAATCCACCAGAAACCCGGCGTGACGATGGACGACAAAATGATGAGCAGGAACAGCATCGGCATGCCTTCCCAGATCTCGATAAAGCGCTGCATGAACAGGTCGAACGCGCCGCCGAAATAGCCGGAGATGGCGCCGATGGTGATGCCGATAACGCTTGAGAGCGACACTAGCAAAATGGCGAACACGAGGGCGAGGCGGAAGCCATACATCACGCGCGCCAACACGTCGCGTGCTTGGTCGTCCGTGCCGAACGGATGGGCGATGGATGGCGGCGCCGGGGTGCGCGGCACGCTGAAATCGATGCTGTTATAATCGTGCGGAATCAGCGCGCGTAGCATCCATCCATGCGCGGAAATTTCCTGCGCGAGCCACGGGTCGTTGTAATCCGCCTCGCTCTCCAATGTGCCATTGAACGCTTCGCGTTCCGTGTATTGTTTGACAATCGGGAAGAGGAATTCGCCTTTGTAATAGACGACGAGCGGCTTGTCGTTCGCAATCACTTCCGAGAACAGCGTGAGCACAAACAGCGCGAGCAAAATGAGCGCGCTCAGATAGCCGCGGCGGTTGGCTTTGAAGGTCGCTAATCGGCGGCGCGTGATGGGGGAGAGGGTCATCGCATCCTCCGCGTTGTCACCCCGTCGAATGACGGGGTCCATCTGTTTAGGTGAGAGAGAAAGAAGATGGACCCCGTCATGAAGACGGGGTGACAGGTTAGGGTATGTGGCAACGCTGAGTGCACTAACTCCTCCCCTCGAAATCAATGCGCGGGTCAACCAGCATGTAGGTGATGTCGCCCAGCAATTTCAGCACGAGGCCGATGAGGGTGAAGATGAATAGCGTGCCGAACATGATCGGGTAATCACGGCTGAGCGCGGCTTCGAAGCCGAGCAGGCCGAGGCCGTCGAGCGAGAAAATCACCTCGATCAGCATCGCGCTGGTAAACAGAATGCCGAGGATGGCGGCGGGCAGCCCCGCGATCACGATCAGCATCGCGTTCCTAAACACATGGCCATAGAGCACGCGGTTTTCGGTCAGCCCCTTGGCGCGCGCGGTGAGCACATATTGCTTGCTGATTTCCTCGATAAAGGAGTTTTTGGTGAGCAGCGTGAGCGAGGCAAACCCGCCCACCACCATCGCCGTGACGGGCAGCACCATATGCCAAAGGTAATCGAGAATTTTGGCACCAAGCGGCATCGCTTGCCATCCGTCAGAGACAAGCCCCCGAAGGGGGAACCATTGGAAATAACTACCGCCGGCGAAGAGGATGATGAGCAGCACTGCGAACAAAAACCCGGGGATGGCCTGGCCGATGACGATGACGGTGGATGTCCAGGTATCGAAGCGTGAACCGTCGCGCACGGCTTTGCGGATGCCGAGCGGAATGGAAACGAGATAGACGATGAGGGTCGTCCACAAGCCGAGGGAAATGGAGACGGGGAGTTTTTCGGCGATGAGGTCGATCACGCGTGTGTCGCGGAAAAAACTCGTGCCGAAATCAAAGCGCGCATATTGCTTCAGCATCAGCCAGAAACGCTCCGGCGCAGGTTTGTCGAAGCCGTATTGTTTTTTGATCTCGGCGAGCAGTTCCGGGTCGATGCCCTGCGCGCCTCTGTAAGCGGTGTCCTTTGATCCGAATGCCTTGGGCGCTTCTTTTCGAAATCCTGTCGCCGAATTTTTTACGCTGGCGGGCAAGTCGGGTGTATCGAGTGCTGCGCGGGCAGCGGATTGCTGTTGCGTCTGAGTCGTCATGCTTCCGGTACCGCCAAGATCGCCTCCGCTTCCGAGGCGGTCGGTGGAGTGCGTGTTGGGATTGGTCAGGCTGTAGACGAGCTGCTCCACCGGCCCACCCGGCGCGGCTTGAATGATGATGAAATTGAGCAGCAAAATGCCGAGCAATGTCGGGATCATCAGCGCGAGGCGACGGAGAATATACCCCATCATTTTGCGCCTCCGTTCGTGTCATCCCGGTTCGCTTTAGCGACACCGGGATCCCGCTTTTCTGCTTCCGAAGAAGCTGGACCCCGGCGTAAAGCCGGGGTGACACGTTCTTCTTTGTTGCTCGACTCTTCCTTCTGCCACCAGCTATCAAACGTAATCCGATAATCGGGCGTCACCTTCGGCCTGCCGAATTGATCCCAGTAGAGCACGCGCCAGGCGTTGATGTTCCAGTGCGGCATGACGTAATGCTCGGTGAGTAGCACGCGGTCGAGCGCACGGGCGGCGGGGCGTAGCTGATTCAAATCCTGCGCGCTGCGGATTTTCTCGACCAGCGCATCGACGATTTTATTTTTCACGCCGCCGAGATTCTGGCTGCCTTCGACATCCGCCTGGCTCGAATGCCAGTAGGTGAATTGCTCGGCTCCGGGGTAGAAGCTGCCCTGATTCCACCAGATGGAAATCACGTCGAACTGGCGGTGATCCACGCGTTTTTGGTATTGCGAGGCATCGACATAACGGAAGCTGGATTCAATGCCGAGGCGCTTTAGATTGTGGCGCATGATGCCGACCACGCGCTCGAACGTGCGCTGCGTCATCAGGAATTCCACCGTGAGTTTTTCGCCCGTTTGTGCGTTGACGCGCACGCCGTCACGCATCACCCACCCAGCATCATTGAGCAGTTGTTGCGCGCGGATGAGGTTCTCGCGCGCGTAGCCGGAGCCGTCGGTGGTGGGCGGAGGGGTGAGGGTGGACGGTTCGCCGCCGACATGCGCGAGCAGCGCTTTTTCCTCCGCATCCGGCACGGGTGGTGCGGCGAATTCGGTGTTGTTGAAATAGCTGCCGTTGCGCTGGTAGGCGCCGTAGAACAGCACGCGGTTCATCCACTCGAAATCAAGCGTGAGGCCGATGGCTTCGCGCACGCGGCGGTCGGCGAATTTCGCCTCGCGCGTGTTGAACAAAAAGCCCTGCATGCCGCGCGGAATTTTATGCGGGATGAGCGTTTTGATAAGCGCGCCGCTTTTCACCGCAGGCACGTCGTAGGCCGTCGCCCAGTTGCGCGCGATATATTCCTCGTAGAAATCGAACTGGTGCGATTTGATGCCCTCGCTCGCCACCACGTCGTCGCGGTAGACGTCGTATTGCACGCGGTCGAAATTGAACAGGCCGCGCTGCGAGGGCAGGTTCGCCGCCCAATAGTCTGGTACGCGCTCATAGGTGATGCTGCGCCCCGGCTCGACGCGCGTGATTTTGTAGGGCCCGGAGCCGAGCGGGGGGGTGAGGGTGGTTTTGTCGAAGGAAACACTCTCGAAATAATGTTGCGGCAGCACGGGCAGGCTCGCGGCGATGAGTGGCAGTTCGCGCTGCGTGGCATCCGCGAAATCAAACCGCACGCTGCGTGTGTTCAACTTTTTTATTGTGATGGGTTTGAACAGCACGCGGTAAGACGGATGGCCTTTTTCCTTGAGCGCGGTGAAGCTCCACACCACATCGTCGGCGGTGATCGGTTTGCCGTCATGCCAGCGCGCGGCCGGGTTGAGGGTGAAGGTCGCGCTTTTGCGGTCGGCGCTGACGGCGATGTCGCTGGCGATGAGGCCGTAATAGGATTGCGGCTCGTCATAGGACGGGGTCATCAGTGTCTGGTAGAGATAATTGCTGATGCCCGGCGCGGCGATGCCCTTCAGGATGAACGGGTTCATGCTGTCGAACGCGGCGGTGGCGGAGAGTTTCAGCATGCCGCCCTTTGGCGCATCCACATTCACATAGTCGAACTGGGTGAAGCCGGGCGCGTATTTCAGGTCGCCATAAAGCGCGATGCCATGCGCCGCCCACGCGCCGGGGGCAGCACAGAAAAACGCCAGCAGGAAAAGAACAAAACGCATATCGCAACGCTAGGGTGCGGCGGGCGACGGGTCTAGTGAAATCTAACGGCCTCGCTCCTTCACGGAAAGCAATTGCTCGGCCACGCGGTTGAGGTCGCGCTCCAATCGCTCAGCCTGGAAGCGCGGCAGCACCTCGTTTGTATCTGGGTCGCGAAAGAAGTGCTCGGGTACAGTAGCGGGTATGATCTCCTCCCAGCCTTTTTTGTAATTCTCGTAGGTGAAGGGATAAATCTTTTTTGTGTAGTAGCCCTGCCGTTTATAAAATTCTTTTGCCGCGTTCTGGCACGCGCTTTCGCAGCCGTCAGATGTTGTAACCAGCATTTTTGCATCTGGGTTAAGCGCGAGCAAACGTTGATTGCTGGCGGCGAGTAGGTATTTACCAAGACCCTTTCCCTGAGCTTCGGGGCGCAGGAGAAAAAAGCCCACATTTGCGTACGATTTGTTTGCCAAGTTAGAGATATCAGAGGCGCGCAGCCCTACAATCTGCGAGCCCTCAAATAAAACCGTCACCAAAAACGGGTGGTTTCTGATTCCCCAATCTTCTTCCGTCACCGACCAGCGGGCCTCGCGGCTGAGCGAGTGCAAGATGGTATAAAGCTGTCGAAAGGAAATCGGTTGGAATTGAGAAGGTTCGGATATGTTGTAGCCGAAAGTCTTGAGATGATAGGGTTCCGGCAATTCGGGTAATTCCGTATCGAGCAGCGCTTGTCGTGCGGATGGGCGCAGGGCAAGATGGTAGCAGTTCTGGTCTTCAATCGGCAATTCTTCGTAGACATGATTCCCTGGTTCGCGCACTACGAGGCGATAGAGCGCGTAGGGTCCAGGTTTGTTGACCCATTTGGGTTTGAACTGTGCACGGTCTGCCATATGTGCCGCGAATTGTTTTTTCGGGCTCAGTTTGTTCAGCGCGGCATTATCGAGCCGCTCGGTATGGGGGTCAGATTCTTTCACCATTCCATTATAGCAGAGAATTGTGACAGGCAGATGACAGAATGATGACAATTGCGTGACAACAAAAAACCGCAGCTTCCTGCGAAGATGCGGTTTTGTTTGAGTTTGTGGCGGAAAGCGGGCTATTTCGGCGTGCTAGGGCTATCCGACTGGCCCGCGAGATAGGCAATCACGTTCGCGCGTTCCTGGTCTTTGCTGATCCCGGCGAAGGACATGATGGTGCCTTTCACGGTTTTTGACGGGCTCCAGAGGAAGCTGTTGAGCGCTGCGGCGTCCCACTTGCCGCCATGGGCTTTCATGCCGTTCGAATAGTTGAAGCCTGCCACGCCCGCGACAGTGCGGTTATAGACGCCCCACAGATGCGGGCCGACCTTATCCGCGCCACCTTTTTCGACCGTGTGGCACACGGCGCATTTTTTCGCGACCAATGCGCCGCCCGCAGCCATATCCGCCGTGGCGTAGAGCGCGCTGAGGTCGCCCGCTGTTGCCGCAACTGCTGCGCCGCCCGCGCTGGCGGTTTCGACGACATCGACCTTATAGCCGCGCACTTCTTCCGCGTGCGCGCCAGGATGCTGTGGCCCGCCGTCATAGAGAAATTCGGTCACTTTGCCGGTGGTCATGCCGATGAGGCCGGCAAGGAAAATGGCACCGGCGATTTTGTTCATGTTGAGGTTCGATGACATAACTATCCTGCACGAAAAGAGAGGTGAAGTCGGAATATTGTATTATTGCATGCGCGTAGCATAGGCAGTAAAACGCCGCAACAACTTAGATGCAACTGAGGGTACCTTGTCCGTTCTGATTGTCATTCCGGCGCGCATGAAAGCCACACGTCTGCCGAACAAGCCGCTCGCCATGGTGGGTGACGCGCCGATGATTGTGCAGGTCTGGCGGCGTGCGATGGAGGCCAAGCTGGGCGATGTGGTGGTGGCCTGCGACGGCGAAGAAATCGCGAGCGTCATCCGCACAGCGGGTGGGGTGGCCGTCATCACTGACCCCAATCACCCGAGCGGTTCAGATCGCATCTGGGAAGTGGTTTCAAAAACCGACCACGACATCATCATCAACCTGCAGGGCGATGTGCCGACGTTGGAACCGAAATTGTTGCACGACCTGCTTGCCCCGCTTCAAAACCCGGCAGTGGATATTGCAACGCTGGCGGCCGAAATTACGCGCACCGAAGAGCATGAGAATCCATCCGTTGTGAAAATTATTTTAAGTGAAGGGGGCATCGCCCCCTACGCGCCAAGAGGCGCTGACCCCCTCCCTTCGGGCTCGCCATGGGAGGCTACGCACGGCACCATACAGCGCCCCGCAAAAATAGGTCGCGCGTTGTATTTCACTCGCGCGATGGCGCCGTATGGGCAGGGGCCGCGCTACCACCATATCGGCGTGTATGCCTATCGCCGCGCGGCGCTCGCGAAATTCGTTTCGCTGCCGCCCAGCCCGCTGGAGCTGCGCGAAAAACTCGAACAGCTACGCGCCCTCGAAGCCGGAATGCGCATTGACGTGACGGTGGTGGATACGGTACCGCTCGGTGTGGATACGCCGGAAGATTGGGCGCGGGCGAATGAAATCATGAAAGGGAATGCAGTATGACGAACAGTTTTCCGATTTCTCTTGTTCTCCTGCTATTGCTGGCGGGCTTCGGCATTGCCGCTTGTTTTAATTCCCGCCTACGATTGATTATCGGGTTATTGTTGGCAGCAACAACAATCTGGGTTGTTTTTGAAGTGGATGAAGATGATTTCTTTGTAACTTTGGTGCTCCCTGTTACCTATATACTGAATCTTGTGCTGTTACGAGAGATCCGTGAAGAGCGAATGCTGCGCGCAAATCAAGTGTTAATGGCAAGCATAGGAATCGGTGTAATCCCTTTTGCCTACGCCATCATCACGCAATGTTTCCAAGATACTTCTTATGCATTCGATACCATTATTCTGACGCTTCCGCTGCTAGCTATATCTGCGCTTTCATTTTGGGTACTGCGCCGACTTAAAGCCGCGCGCGTCCCAAGTGCGGCCAGGATTCTATTGTGGTATAATCGGGCACTCTTTATCGTGATGGCGCTGCTCACATGCTTCACTCTTTATGCGGAGGCGATGGGCAGAGCCTTCGCAAATTGACGGTACAGAACACACAGACAACAGGAGTAACTATGACAAACAAAACCTACGACGTCGTCGCGATCGGCAACGCCATTGTGGATGTGGTGGCCTTCGCGGAGGACGCGTTTATCGACGCGCAGGGCATGCGCAAGGGCACCATGCAGCTGATTGACCAGGAGCGCGGCGATGCGCTCTATAAGGCGATGGGGCAATGCACGGAAGTCTCCGGCGGCTCGGCGGCGAATACGCTGGCAGGATTGGCGTCGCTCGGCGGGAAAACCGGGTTTATCGGCAAGGTCGCGAGCGATGAGCTGGGGAAAATTTTCCGCCATGATCTGCGCGCGGTCGGCGTGACGTTCGACAGCACCGCCTCGGAAGGGATTTCGGGCACGGGTCGCTGCCTCATCGCGGTGACGCCGGACGGCCAGCGCACCATGAATACCTATCTCGGTGCGGCGGGGTATTTGGAGGATGCGGATGTGGATGCGGCGCTGATTTCTGCTGCGAAAATCCTCTACACCGAAGGCTATATGTGGAACGATGCGGGCACGAAAGACGCCATCCGCAAAAGCTACGAGATCGCGCGCGCGGCGGGCACCAAAATTGCCTTCACGTTGTCGGACGTGTTCTGTGTGGAAATGCACCGCGACGAGCTGGTGGCGATGATCGACAAGAGTTTTGACATCCTGTTCGCGAACGAGGCGGAGGCTTGCGCGCTCTATCCGGGACTCAGCCTCGAGCAGGTGCTCGATAAGCTGCAAGGCCAGTGCGAGCTGGTGGCGGTGACGGTCGGCGAGAAAGGCTCGATTTTGATGACGCCGACGGAGCGCATCACCATCGCGGCGGAGAAAGTGGCGAAGGTGGTGGATACCACCGGCGCGGGCGATTTGTATGCTGCGGGCGTGCTCTATGGGCTGACGCATGGCGCGTCGCTCGAGGCGGCGGGCGCGCTCGGCTCGGCCTGTGCGGCGGAGATTATTGGGTATCTTGGTGCACGTGCACAACGGCCACTCAAACAATTGCTCGCAGCCTGAAAATGGCGCACTGCGTCGTCGTCGATGTGCTCGCTTCGGTCATGTAGCGCTGCTACACTCCTCGCTGCGCTCATCGCCTCCTAGCATTGCATCCATTTTAAGGCTGCTCTTGTCGAGCTGAACGGAAAGAAAGAGGAAAGAATATGACAAACATCCAACGTATCAACTCCGGCGCGCGGCTGAGCGAGGCGGTGATTTATGGCGGCAAAGTCTATCTCTGCGGGTTTGTGGCCGAAAGCGGCACGACGGTGGCCGAGCAAACGGCGGATATTCTCGCGCAGATTGATTCTACGCTGGCCGAGGCGGGCACGGACAAAACCCGCCTGCTGAAGGTGAATATCTGGCTGACGGATATTAGCACCATCGGTGAGATGAACGCGGTGTGGGACAAATGGGCGGTGGCGGGCAAAACCCCCGCGCGCGCCACCGTCGAGGCGCGCCTCGCCGACCCGAGCTGGAAGATTGAGATCATGGTCGAAGCGGCGGTTTAAAGTAGTGGGATGCCGTGGTAAACACGGCATGACAACGCGAAAATAATCGGTTACTTACGCTTTATGCGCTTTTTTACGTCACCGAAATTTCTGCTGATTACGCTGCTCGGGTTTTTCAGCGGGTTGCCGCTGGCGCTCACGGCGAGCACGCTGACGGCATGGCTCGCCGATGCCAAGGTCGACCGCGCCAGCATCGGCCTGTTCGCGGCGGTGGCGACGCCCTATGCACTGAAGTTTCTCTGGGCACCGCTGGTGGATGGATTGCGCATCCCCGTCCTCACTGCGCGGCTGGGGCGCAGGCGCAGCTGGCTGTGGATAACTCAGGTGCTCCTCACCCTCGCCCTGGTGGGGATGGCTGGCAATAATCCTGCAGAGAATCAATGGCTTACGGCTATGTTCGCCGTCATCGTCGCGACGCTTTCGGCGACGCAGGATATTGTCATCGATGCGTATCGGGTGGAGAGGCTGGAGACGGACGAACAGGGCATGGGCGCGGCGTGTATCACGTTTGGCTACCGCATCGGCATGCTGGTCTCGGGCGCGGGCGCGCTCTACCTCGCCGATAAAATTGGCTGGCATGGGACTTATATGGCCATGGCCGGAGTGATGGCGGCGGGGCTGCTGCTGACGTTGTTGGCGAAGGAGAATTCCGTCGCCGAAGTGCAAAACTCAGAAAAGAAACGTTCGCCCGCCACCTTCCTTCGCGACTATGTCATCATGCCTTTTCGCGATTTCATGACGCGACCGATGTGGCTTGGCGTGCTGGCGTTCGTGGTGCTCTATAAACTCGGCGACGCATTCATGGGCACGATGTTTAACCCATTCCTGCTCGACCTCGGCTTCACCAAAACCGAAATCGCCAAAGTGGTGAAAGTTTACGGCCTCATCGCCACGATTGCGGGCACGTTCGCGGGCGGCTGGATGGTGGGGCGCCTCGGCATGTTCCGTACGCTGATGCTCGCCGGATTCATTCATATGCTCACCAATTTCATGCTGATTGTGCAGGCGCGGCTTGGTGCGGATATCGGGTTTCTCACGCTTTCCATCAGTCTTGAGAATTTCACTGGCGGGATGTCGACCGCCGCGTTCATCGCCTACCTCAGCGCGCTGTGTAAAGTGAACTACACGGCGACACAATACGCGCTGCTCAGCTCGCTCGCCGCGTTTGGCCGCACCTGGCTTTCGACGCCGAGCGGATGGCTCAGCAAAACGCTGGGATGGGAGGGATTTTTTGCCGTCGCATCGCTCATGGCGGTGCCGGGGCTGGCGCTGCTGGTGTGGCTGGAGCGGAAGAAGGGGCGCGTTGCATGAAAATGGCGCGCTGCTAGGAGGCGATGCAATCGCTACTCCCACACCGCGACAGGCGGCAGGGACATAAGGATCGCTTCCGCATTGCCGCCGGTCATGAGGCCGAAGCGGGTGCCACGATCATAGAGCAGGTTATATTCGGCGTAGCGGCCGCGTTTGACGAGCTGGTGGTGGCGCTGCTCTTGTGTCCAGCTTTCAAACATATGGCGGCGGATGATTTCCGGATAGATGTGGGCGAAGGCGCGGCCGACGTCTTGGGTGAAGGCGAAGCCTTGCTCCCAGTTGAGCGGTGCCTCGGCGGCGAGTGCCATGCCGCGCGCGGTGGCTTCTGCCGTGACACCGCCTTTGCCGAAGCGGCCGGAGGTGACGGGCGTGCGGTCGCTGCCGAAGGAATTGAGCCCGAGATAATCGTAAAAAATGCCGCCCACGCCACGCGCGACGCCGCGATGGGGGATGAAGAAATATTCGTCGCACCACTGCTTAAACGCAGTGTAGAAGTCTTTTGGGTGCTCCGCGTTGGTCTGCTGACCAACGCTGCGCGCAGCGTTGCTGGCTGATGGCTCGCTCGCCCGGCTCGCTTCCGTGCTTGTTCCGCGCGCCACTTTATCTAATGCATCACACGCCTCTTTGAAGGCGCTGTGGAAATCGGCGGTGTCGGCGTCGTTCTCGAACATCGGATTCAAATCGCCGCCGCCGCCGAACCAGAGGCGGGTGCCGTCGCCCACGGTAATCATGCGCGTGTTGAAATGCGCGGCGGGCACCAGCGGCGAGGCCATGTGCGCAACGAGCGAAATGCCGGATGCCCAGAAGCGTGGGTCGGCCTCCGCACCGGGGATTTCTTTGCGGAACTGCTCTGAAAATTCGCCATGGACGGTGGAGATGTTCACGCCGACTTTCTCGAACACGCGGCCTTTCATCATACCCATTTCGCCGCTGCCGCCCTCGGGGCGTTGCCAGGGTGTTTTTACGAATTTTCCGGCGGGCTTGCCACGGCTACACAGCTCTGAATCCTCGCTGAGATTGGCGGCGGCATAGTCGGTTTCAATCGCTTCAAACGCGGCGCAGATCTGGTCGCGCAGGTCGCGGAACCAGTCGGCGGCAGTGGTTTTTTTCGTGTCTAAGCTCTCGGTGGTCACGGCGTATCCTTTCGTTCGTAGGCAATGTAACCGCATTATGATGCATCTGGCCATCTCCATTGTTGTTGCCGGCAGGCTTCGGCGACGAGCATCCCCGCCGACATGGCCATATTGAGCGAGCGCATGCCTGCACGCATGGGGATGGTAAGGGTGGCGTCCATCTGTGCATAAAGTGCGCGGGGTGTGCCCGCCCCCTCGCTGCCGAGGATGATATAGTCGGTGGGGACAAATTGCGTGCTCGTGTAAGGGGCTTTGCCATCTGTCTCAAGCAGCAATAAGCGTCCAGGCGCTGCCTGCTCGCGACGATATTGCAAAAACACCTCCCAGTTGAGATGGCGGTGGTAGCGCGCTTTATCGATATAATCCATGCCTGCACGGCGCAGGCGCGCATGGTCAATCGGAAAGCCGCACGGCTCGATGATATGCACTACGCAGCCCATACAGGCCGAAAGGCGCAGGCACGCGCCGAGGTTCTGCGGGATATCGGGCTGGTAGAGAACGAGGTTTATCATGTGAATGGTGAATGTTGAGTGGTGGGCGGTAAGCAAGCTGTAACAGAAACAACGCGCTGTGCCAGTATCTACTCACGACTCACCACTCACCACTCACCCGTCTTGACACATCCCACTACCGCGAGTAGCAAAACGACAGCGAACATTTTTAAAGTAGAGGGTTCTATGGGTTCCAATCACGCCTCGGGTGGACACCAACATCATGCCGGATGCAGTCATGGCGCTGCTGCTGCGCCCGCCACTCCGGCGGATCCCTCGCGCCGCGACTTCCTGACGCTGACCGCGCAGGCCATGGGTGCGGTGGGCGCAGGCGCGCTGCTCTGGCCGCTGGTCGACAGCATGAACCCCAGCGCGGACGTGTTGGCGCTGGCGAGCACGGAAGTCGACCTCACTCCAATTGCTGAGGGGCAGGAAATTAAAGTGATGTGGCGTGGCAAGCCGGTCTTCATCCGCAACCGCAGCCAGAAAAATATCGACGAGGCGAACGCGGTGGATATCGCCACGCTGCGCGACCCGGAGACGGATGCTGCCCGCGTGAAAAAAGGCCATGAGCGCTGGCTGGTGATGGTGGGCGTGTGTACCCATCTGGGTTGCGTGCCGCTGGGCAATGGCGCCGGTGAGAATGACGGCTGGTTCTGCCCCTGCCACGGCTCGCATTATGATTCTGCCGGCCGCATCCGCAAAGGCCCGGCACCGAAAAACCTGGTTATCCCGCCCTACGAATTTGTGAGCGAGAGCAAGATTAAGATTGGATAAGTCGTGACGGGTGATAGGTGGCATGTGACAGGTAAAAAACGTTGCACATACCACAGGCCACCCGCCACATGGCACTAAAAACGGAGTTTTGAATGGCACATGCACCCACTGAAGAAAAACCCGGCGTTGTTGGTTGGATCGAATATCGCCTGCCGATTTTTTCGGCGCTGAATAATGCGTTGGTGTCGTATCCCACGCCGCGGAATTTGAACTATTGGTGGAATTTCGGCTCGATTGCTGGGCTGTGCCTGGTTGCGCAAATCCTCACCGGCCTGTTCCTCGCCATGCATTACGCGGCCAACACCGCCGTGGCGTTTGATTCGGTAGAACATATCATGCGCGACGTGAATTACGGCTGGCTCATCCGCTACATGCATGCGGTCGGCGCCTCCATGTTCTTCATCGCGGTCTATGTGCATCTCGCGCGCGGGCTGTATTACGGCTCCTATAAGCGTCCGCGTGAACTGCTGTGGTTCATCGGCGTGATCATTCTGCTCGTCATGATGGCCACCGCGTTCATGGGCTATGTGCTGCCATGGGGGCAAATGAGCTTCTGGGGCGCCACGGTGATTACCAACCTGTTCTCAGCCTTTCCGATTGTGGGTGAACCGATTGTAAGCTGGCTGTGGGGTGGTTTCTCGGTCGATAACCCGACGCTGAACCGCTTCTTTGCGCTGCATTTCCTGCTGCCATTCGTGCTGGTCGGCATCGTGATGCTGCATCTCGTGGCGCTGCACCAGCATGGCTCCAGCAACCCGACCGGCATCGACGCCAAGGGCCCGCAGGATAAAATTCCGTTCCACCCGTATTACACCAGCAAGGACTTCCTCGGTTTCGGCGTGTTCTTCCTCGTGTTCGCGGCATTTGTATTCTTCGCGCCGAACTATCTCGGCCACCCGGATAACTATCTGCCCGCCGATCCGCTGGTGACCCCCGCGCATATCGTGCCGGAATGGTACTTCCTGCCGTTCTACGCCATCCTGCGCGCGATTACGTTTGATATCCCGCTCTGGCTGGTCGGCTTTGCGGTGATCGGCCTCGGCCTGATGCTGCGCTATGTGGATGTGGCACGTGCCATGCTGCCGAAACTCATCGGTTCATTCCTGCCGAAAAATGCCTGCAAACCTTCCTGCCTGTGGCTCGCGCTGACGGTCGGTGTGGTGCTGATCCTCGGCGGGTTGATGGGCGGCATGATTCCGAGCAAACTCGGCGGCGTACTCGCCATGTTCGGTGCGATTGGCGTGCTGTTCGCGCTGCCATGGCTCGATAGCTCGCCTGTGCGCAGCTCGGATTACCGCCCGATGTATAAATGGTTCTTCTGGCTGTTCGTGGTGAATGCCGTGGTACTTGGCTATTGCGGTAGCCAGCCTCCGGAAGGGATTTTCCCGATTCTCTCGCTGCTCTGCACCGGCTATTATTTTGCGCATTTCCTGCTCGTGATGCCGCTGGTGGCGCGCCTCGAGAAGCCACTGCCACTGCCGACATCGATCACCGCGGCGGTGACGGCTAAGAACGCTAACGCACATCACTAGGAGTCGCCCCATGAAACTATTTTCTCGTATTTCCATGGTGGCGCTGATGCTGGTTGCAGGTGCCGCCGCCGCTGCGGGCGACGCTCATGCGCCCAAGCTGAAACAGATGGACTGGCCGTTTGACGGCGTGTTTGGCAAAATGGATAAGCCCTCCGTGCAGCGCGGCTTGCAGGTCTATAAAGAAGTCTGTGCCTCGTGCCACAGCCTGAAGCGCGTGGCCTTCCGGTCGCTGCAAGATATTGGCTTGAGCGAGGCGGAAGTGGCGTCCTTCGCCGCGGGCTACACGGTGCAGGACGGCCCGAACGATGCGGGCGAAATGTTCGATCGCCCCGGTCGTCCGTCGGATAAATTCCCGCGTCCCCATGCGAATGACAACGCGGCGCGTGCCGCCAATAATGGTGGGTTGC
The DNA here is from genome assembly GCA_044237845.1 of Rickettsiales bacterium. Taxonomy (GTDB): domain Bacteria; phylum Pseudomonadota; class Alphaproteobacteria; order Rickettsiales; family UBA3002; genus QFOX01. Next base: position 90,398 of record JBIIEL010000001.1, read on the forward strand.
CGCCGGATCTCAGCCTCATCGTGAAGGCGCGCCCAGACGGGGCGAATTACCTCTATTCGCTGCTCACCGGCTATGGCCATACACCCCCAGAAGGCATGAGCGTGCCAGAGGGAACGCATTACAACCCGTATATGGCGGGCGGCATTATTAAAATGGCGCAACCGCTGAAGGACGATACCGTTACCTATCAGGACGCCAACACCAAGGCGACTCTTGACCAACAGGCGAAGGACGTGGTGAACTTCCTGCAATGGGCCGCAGAACCGGAGATGGAAGCGCGCAAACGCATGGGCATCAAGGTCATGCTGTTCCTTGGCATCATGACGGGGTTCTTCTATGTGCTCAAAAAGCGCATCTGGAGCGACCTGCACTAGTAGAGCCTGCGCATAGCGGACCATCTGCGTCGTCGGAACCTGTTTCGCAATGCTCACGTAGCGCTGCTACGCGGCGCTTGCAAAACAGAACCCTCCTAGCATCTGGCCCACTCTTCGCACGCTTGGCAGGCGTGAAGAGAAAAAGAGAGAAGGTCGCTTATGGAATTTCTATCTGCCGCATTTCTGGGAATCGTTGAGGGGTTGACGGAGTTTATTCCGGTTTCCTCGACCGGACATCTCATTCTGTTTGTGGACCTGCTCGGCTTTCAAGGCCCGCCCGGCCATGTGTTCGAGGTGGTGATCCAGTTCGGGGCGATTCTTGCGATTTTAGTGTTATACTGGAAGAAGTTCTGGAATGTGCTGGTGACGCTACGGACGCAGCCTTCGCAGCGCTTTGTGGGGAATATTCTGCTCGCATTTCTGCCCGCGATGGTGATCGGTTTCTTCGTGCATGATTTTATCAAGGCGGCGCTGTTTAACCCCACGGTGGTGGCGTGGGCGCTGATTGCGGGCGGCATCGCGATTCTTGCGATCGAAAAATATAAACCCACGCCGACGGTGACGAGCACGGAAGAGATGCCCACGATGACTGCGCTCAAAATCGGCTTTATTCAGTGCCTCTCGATGATTCCGGGCATGTCGCGCTCCGGCGCTACCATCATGGGCGCGCTGCTGCTCGGCGTGGAGCGCAAGGCGGCGGCGGAGTTTTCGTTCTTCCTCGCCGTGCCGACCATGTTCGCCGCCGGGGTCTATGACCTCTATAAAAGCGGCGCCCATATCGACGCCGCCGGGGCACAGCTGATTGCGGTGGGGTTCATCGTGTCGTTCCTTGTCGCGCTGCTGGTGGTGCGCTGGCTGGTCGGCTTCGTGCAACGCAAGGGTTTCGGCCTGTTCGCGTGGTATCGCATTGTTCTGGGTGGTATTATTCTCGGATTGCTCTATATCTAGCGCAACAGGAGAAGTTTTATGAAACCGATTGCCCGAATTTTTGCCATCCTCACCCTTGCAGCGCTGCCGGCCTATGCGATGGATCAGGCGGCGGAACATACCGAGCATCTGCATCACAGTGCGCCGCCGATGGAAGGCAGCGCCAAGCGCAACTACCATCAGCCGCTAGAGCTGGTGGAGGAGGTTGAGCCGCCGTCGGAAGATCATCCGGAGCCGGTGGAGCGCCTGCGCAACCGCTCGGTGAAGCTGGAGGCCGAAGTGCTGTCGACTGCGTTGCTTTCCGCCCGCAAGCCGACCGAAATCCGCTTCCGCCTGACCAATAACGGCAAGCCACTCACCGAAGAAGGGCTTGAAACTGTGCATACGAAGAAACTGCATGCGCTGATTGTCGACCCGACATTGACGGATTACCAGCATCTGCACCCCGAGGCGACGGATACGCCCGGCGAATACCGCGTGATGCTGACGCCGAAAACCGACCGCAGCTACGCCATGTGGCTCGATCTCAAACCGCAATACGCACCACAGTCATATCTTAAGCTTGCGCTGCCGGGCATCAGCCAGGGCAAGGCGAAGGTTGACAAAAGCGCGCTGCGCGAAGCAACGGTGGGCGGCTATACCTTCACCCTAACCTTTGACGACGAAATCGTGAAAGAAAACGTGCCTGCGATGGGGCACCTCACGGTGACGGATAATGACGGTTCGCCCGTCGATCGCCTGCAGCCGGTGATGGGCGCGTTCGCGCATATCGTGGGCTTTTATGGCGACCGCAGCGGCGTCGCCCATATGCACCCGATGGGCGCCGAGCCGAGTGACGATGACGCGCGCGGCGGCCCCACGCTCGACTTCCATTTCGCCCCCAAGCGCAAAGGGTTTGTGAAGCTCTTCGCGCAGGTGAACATCGACGGCGAGGAGTTGTTCGTGCCGTTTGGGGTTGAGGTGAAGTAGGCGTTTTCTCCCCTCACCCGGTGAGTATTACCGCCGCTTCAGCAGTGCTTTCAGCGCCGCGAATTCATAGGCCTTGAGGGCCAGCACCGCCAGCCCATAGACCGCGATGCCGATGGTGATGACAGCAGTGAGCGCAAAGGCTTTGCTGAAAATATTTTCCTCGTAATAGCCCGCGAACAGCGGCTGGGCGACGAGCAGCGCTGCCATCATGATACCAGTGGCGCCGAGCATTTTGATGAGGCGCGATTTCAGCGCGGCATCTGGCGTGAACAGGCTGCGCCTGTGCAGAATATACGCCATCAGCGCGAGGTTCACCCAGCCTGCAATAGAAGTGGCCAGCGCCATGCCGACATACTGCATATCCGCCACGAACACGAGCGCGAGGTTGAAAAATAAGTTCACCGCCACGCAGGTGACGGCGATTTTAAACGGCGTTTTGGTGTCGTGGTTGGCGAAAAACCCCGGCGCGAACACCTTCACCGCGAGGAATGCGGGCAGCCCCACGGCAAAGGCCATCAGCGTCGCTTTGGTGGCGAGCATGTTGGCATGCGTGAAGGCGCCATGCTGATAGAGCACGCGGATGATCGGCTCGGCAATCACCATCAGCGCCCCGGTGCAGGGGATGCCGATGAGCAGCACGATCTCAAGCGCGCGGTTGAGGCTATCCTTTGCCGCTTCCGCATTGCCGCTTTTGATTTGCTTACTCAGCATCGGCAGCAGCACGGTGCCCACGGCCACGCCAATCATGCCGATCGGCAGCTCGGTAATGCGATCCGCATAATAGAGATACGACACTGCATCCGGGATATGACTCGCGATAATGACATCGATGAGCAGGTTGAGTTGCTGCACACCGGAGCCGAGCGCGGCAGGCGCCATCAGCAGTAACATGGTTTTGACGCTCTTTGTCAGGCGGGGAGCAACAAACGGCGGCAGCATGTCGTTGCGGGTGCAGATCATCACCAGCCAACCGAGCTGCACCATCCCTGCGATGAACACGCCATAGCTGAGTGCGTGGGCGGGGGTTTCGCTCCACTCGTTCAGGAACAGCATCGCCCCGATCATGCAGAGATTAAGCAGAATCGGGTTCGCGGCGGGCCCGGCGAATTTGCCCATGGAGTTGAGCACACCACCAAGCAGCGACACCAGCGAGATGAATAAAATATACGGGAAGGTGATTTGGCTCAGCACCACGGTGAGGTCGAATTTCTCCGGCGTATCGGCGAATCCCGGCGCGAAGAACGGCGTGATCCACGGCATAAAGACAATGAACAGCGCGTTGAGCACCAGCAGCACCACGAGCAGCACGGCCATCACCTCGCCCGCGAAGCGTAGGGCGTCTTCGCGGCCACGCTCGGTGAGGATGCTTGAGAAACTGGGGATGAAGGCGGCGTTGAACGCGCCCTCGGCAAAGAGCCTGCGGAAGAAATTCGGCAGCTTGAAGGCGACAAAAAACGCGTCGGACAGCCAGCTCGCGCCAATGAGGTTGGCCATGAGAATGTCGCGCACAAAGCCCGTGATGCGCGAGAGTAGGGTGAAAAAGCCAATCGTGGCGGTAGATTTGACGAGTGACATCGGGCGACAACCTTGTAAAATACGCGCTCACCATGCCATCTGTGAAAGCCTAACGCAACCATGCAACTCATCCGCCATTTGCCAACCGAGCACGACGCCGCGACTGCGGTGGCGATTGGCAATTTCGATGGGCTTCATCTAGGCCATCGAGCGGTGATGGACGCCATGCTGCGCGCCGCTGAGGCAAAAGATTTGATTCCCTCCGTACTCACCTTCGAGCCGCACCCGCGCCGGTTTTTTGGCCGCGCCGAACACGCCTTCCGCCTCGAACGGCTTGGCACCAAACTGCAACGGCTGCGCGAGGCAGGCGTGGCGCGGGTCTTCATGCCGCGCTTTAACGCCGCCTTCGCCGGGCTCAGTCCGGAGGCGTTTTTAAATGATATTCTTTTGAAACAGATCGGCGCGCGGGTGGTGGTGACGGGGGAGAATTTCGCCTTCGGTGCCAAACGCGCGGGCGACAGTGCGATGCTGCGCGCGTGGGGAAAAGAAAACAACGTCGAGGTCATCACCGCGCCGCCGGTGATGGTGGCGGGGGAAATCTGTTCCTCCAGTGCAATTCGTGCGGCGCTCGCCGAGGGCGACATGGCGCGCGCGGCACAATTTTTGGGGCGGGAATACACGCTTTCCGGCACGGTGGTGCATGGCGATGGGCGCGGCAAAACCATCGGTTTTGCAACGGCGAATGTGGCGTTGCCGTCGCATCTCAAGCACCCGGCGCAGGGAGTTTATGCCGTGCGGGCGACGGTGCGCGGGCGGTGTTATGACGGCGTCGCGAATTTTGGCGTGAAGCCGACCCTGCACGCCAACGCCGCGCCGACGTTCGAGGTACATCTGTTTAACGTGGCGGCGGATTTTTACGGCGCGCATATGGATGTTGCCCTCATCGCCCGCATCCGCGCCGAGAAAAAATTCGATTCGCTCCCTGCCCTCATCGCCCAGATCGGTGAGGATTGTGCGGCGGCGAAACGGGTGCTAGGGTGAGCGCATGAACAAAACCCCCACCCGCCAACTGACGCTGATTGTGTTGCTGACCTTCGCGCTCGACCAGCTTTCTAAGCACTGGCTGCTTTATGATGTTGGGATGATTGCGCGGCCGCCGATCGTGGTGACGGATTTTTTCAGCCTCGTGATGGTGTGGAACAAGGGAGTTAGCTTCGGCATGTTCTCGCGCACGGGGCATGATTTCATGCCCATGGCGTTGACGGTAATGGCTCTGGTGATCTCAGGCATTCTGGCGCGCCTCGCGCTCACGACCGAAAAGCGCATCGAGCGTATTTCCTATGCGATGGTGATTGGCGGGGCGCTCGGCAACGCGCTCGACCGTATCCGCTTCGGCGCGGTGGCGGATTTCTTTTATTTCCATATCGGCGAGCTCGGCTGGCCGGCCTTCAACGTGGCGGATAGCGCCATTTGCATCGGTGTATCTCTGCTGTTGCTTACGATGTTCAGAAATTCTAAGGTAGTGGCATGAGAATGAGCGTTCGTAGTTCGAAGTTGAGGGTACAGTGGGCGGTGTTGGCGCTGCTTGCACTCGCCGCATGCGACAGTGGATCACTGGGTGATACGCTTGGCATGAACCGCGAAGCGCCGGATGAATTCACTGTCGTCTCGCGCCCATCGCTTGCGGTGCCGCCGGAATTTACCCTGCGCCCACCCCGCCCGGGTGAGCCGCCACGTGGTGCATCCGCGAATGAAGTTGCACGCAGCGTGCTGACGGGTAAAGACACCCCCCTCACGCCCGATAAATTGGAACAACCCAAAGGCGAAACTGCGGTGACGCCGGTGGTGACGAGCGATGCGCCGAGTGGCGCCACCAGCAGCTTTCTCAAACGCATGGGGGTGGACGGGGCGGATAGTGCCATCCGCGACAAACTGGCGGCCGATGCTATAGCCCCCGCCGCGCCGAAAGCGGGTGAACGCAGTACCTTGTTCGACTGGTTTGATGACGGGGGCGAGCCAGTCATCGACGCGAAAAAAGAAGCTGAACGCCTGCGTATTAACAAAGATGCCGGCAAGCCCGCTAACGAGGGCGAGGTGGCGGTAGAGAAACAAAAAAAATCGACTGTAGTCGATAAGCTTTTCTAGAGCGTCTTCTGCGCATGGGCATCCTCGGCGCCTTTCCCGCGCCTTCTGTTCCTGAGGCGACACGTACTTGTCTTTCTGCACACGCCTTGCTAAGAATTGCCCATGCGCTATCCCCCTATTGTTCGGTTTTTTACCCCCGCTGCAATCGGGCTGATGCTGCTGGCAGTCTATTTTTATCATGCGCAGAATCCGTCGCGCCCGCGTGACCTGCGCGCGGCGATTCCAGTCACGCAGTTCACACTCAAAAATGGTTTGCAGGTGGTGGTGATGGAGAATCACAACATCCCGATCGTGACGCATCTGATGCTAGTGAAAGCAGGCGGGGCGGATGATCCGCGCGGCAAAACCGGCATGGCACATTATCTTGAACATCTCATGTTCACGGGCTCCAAAAATTATCCCGAAGGCACCTATGACCGCGCAATTGCACGCATTGGCGGCGAGCATAACGCCTTCACCACCAAGGATTACACGCTCTATTATGCGACCATCGCGCGCGAGCATTTGCCGCAGGTGATGGCGATGGAGGCCGATCGTTTCGCAAGCCCGACCTTTGATGCCGCAAAAGCTGCGCGTGAGCTGAAGGTGATTACCGAAGAACGCAACATGCGGGTGGAGAATAATCCCGCCGCGCAGATGGCCGAGCAGCTCGATGCCATCACGTTTTTAAACCATCCGTATCAGCGGCCGAATATCGGCTGGGCGGAGGATATGGCGACCTTCACCCTCGCCGATGCGCAGGCGTTTTTTGCGGCGCATTACACCGCGCGCAACATGCTGCTGCTGGTGGCGGGGGATGTGACGGCGGCGGATGTAAAACGCGACGCCGAGAAATATTACGCCGCGCTGCCGAGCGGCATCGCCACCCCGCGCATCTGGCCGGAGGAGCCGCCGCTGCGCCTTGAGCGCCACGCGACGATGCATGATGCGAAGGTGCGCGAGCCCCGCCTCGTGCGGCAATATATCGCGCCGAGTGTGGTGAACGGCGCGCGCGATCAGGCGCTGCCGCTCTCGGTATTCGCGCAGTATCTCGGCGGCGGCGCGGGCAGTGTGCTTTACGAACAGTTGGTGGAAAAAGAGAAACTCGCGAGCAGTGTTTCGGCGAGCTATGACCCGTTTAGCATCGGCCCAGCGCTGTTCACGATTCATGCCACGCCTGCTGCGAGGGTGACGCCCCAACAGCTCGAACACGCGCTCGACCGCGCGCTCGACGGAGTGAACACAGGCGCACCGGATGCGGCGGCGGTAATGCGCGCAAAAACACGCCTCAAAGCCGAGGTGATTTTCGCGCAGGATGGGCTGTCGTCGTTTGCCACCACCATCGCCGATCTTTATGCGCTGGGGCTGGATGAGCAGTATTTTTACGCCTGGCCGCATCTGGTGGAAGCGGTGACGCCGGCGCAGATGCAGGAAGCCGCCCGCATTGTGCTCGCGCCCTCGCGCCGGGTGACGGGCTATCTGCTGCCCGCGGAGACGCAAGCTGCGCCTACGCCAGCGATGGAGGTGACTCATGCGCCATAGTCTTCTCGCTGCGCTTTCTGCGTTGGTGTGGCTTGGCTTTGCTGCCCCCGCGCAGGCCGCGATAGAGGTGAAAACAGCCAGCATCGGCCATGGGGTTGAGGCGTGGTATGCGACGAACAAAGCGGTGCCGGTGGTGGATGTGGTGCTGAGTTTCGAAGGCGCGGGCGCGGCGCATGATCCGGCAGAAAAGGGCGGACTTGCAGCGTTTTCGGCAGCCATGCTCGGCGAAGGCGCGGGTGCGATGAGTGCGCAGGATTTCGCACGCGCGCTCGATGAACACGCCATCACGCTCGACTTCCGCGCCGACGAAGACCGCCTCACCGTGCATGTGTATTGTTTGCGCGAACATGCGAAACGTGCAGGCGAATTGCTGGCGCTGGCCATCAGCAAACCGCCGCTGGCCGAAGCGGATAGGACGCGGGTGAAGGGACAGGTTGCCTCGCTGCTGACGCGGCTTTCCGAACGCCCGGGCTATCTCGCCGAGCGTTTGCTCGCCGCACGCGCCTTTGCAGGCCACCCCTATGCGAACCCGAATTATGGGACCGCAGCGAGTGTCGCCAGCTTGACAGATGCCGATGTGCGGCAGTTTCTTGCCACACGACTGACGCGGAAAAACCTGCTGATCTCGGCGGCGGGGGATGTGGATTCTGCGCTGCTTGAGGAGATGTTGCAGCCGACGGTGGAGGCGCTCGCGGAGGGTGACGCGGCGGATTTCGCCCTCGCGCCCGCGACACTGCAAGGCGGCGGTGAACTGCTGCGCGCGCAAAAAGATGTACCGCAAACGGTGGTGCAATTTGCCGCGCCGGGCATCGCGCGCGACGATAAACGCTTCTACGCTGCTTATTTGCTCAACGAGATTTTAGGCGGCGGCAGCACGCTGGTTTCGCGCTTAGGCAACGAGCTGCGGCAGAAAAAAGGCCTGGTCTATGGCGTGCATACCGGGCTTGAGGCGCATCGCGTCGGTGCGATCCTCGGCGGTCAGCTCGCGACACGTAACAGCACGGCGGATGCCGCGCTCGCCGAGGTCAAACGCGTGCTGGCCGATATGCGCGAGCACGGGGTGACGGCGGAAGAATGCAGCGATGCCAAGGGCTATGTGCTCGGCCATTTTCCGCTGCAGATGGAAAGCGCGGGGGATGTTTCGCGCACGCTGATGATGATGCAGCGGCATCATCTCGGCGAGGCGTATCTCACCGAACGCGCGGAGCTGTTTAGCGCGGTGAGCTGTGCTGACATTAACGCCGTCGCGCGGGATTTGCTGGCGCCGGAGAAGTTCCTCTTCGCCGTCGTCGGCGGCACGGACGACAAGGGCGCACCAGCTCCCACACAAGCCCCTGTGCATGGGGACGCGCGGTAGCATCTGTGATTAACGATGGATTCGCGCTTTCGCTCGTCTGCCGGTAGGGGTAGACTCACCCCATGAGCCTTTCCGTTGCCAGTCCGCTTGAATCAACCACGCCGCGCGAGGCGTTGGTGATTCGCCGTTTGCCGACGGTGCTTGTCAACCAGATCGCGGCGGGGGAGGTGATCGAGCGCCCGTCCTCCGTGGTGAAGGAGCTGGTCGAAAATGCGATCGACGCCGGCGCGAGCGATGTGGATGTGGTGCTCGAGAATGGCGGGGTGAGCCTCATCCGCGTGCGCGATAACGGGCGCGGCATGAGCGCGGCGCAGCTGCCGCTGGCGGTGGAGCGCCACGCGACGAGCAAGCTGCCAGACGACGATCTGCTCGCGATTCATTTTATGGGTTTCCGCGGCGAGGCGTTGCCGTCCATCGGCTCCATCGCGCGGCTCTCCATCACCTCCCGCGCGCGCGGCAGTGCGGATGCATTTGCGCTGACGGTTGAAGGCGGTGCGGTCGGCGCAGTCACCCCCGCTTCGCTCGGCGAGGGAACGCTGGTCGAGGTGCGTGACTTGTTTTACGCCATTCCCGCGCGGCTGAAATTTTTGAAATCCGCGCGCACGGAAATCACGCAGGTGGTCGATATCATCGAGCGCCTCGCGATGGCGCATCCGGATATTCGCTTTCGCCTGAGCCATGATGGGCGCACGGTGCGCGACTTTCCGGCGCTCACACACGATTGGCTGAGCGCGGCGCCGCAGCGCTTAGAGAAAATTCTAGGCGCGGGATTCGCCGCCAACACGGTGGCGATTGATGCGGTGCGCGAGGGTATGCGCCTCACCGGGTTTGCGGGGCTGCCCACGTTCAACAAATCGACCTCACAATCGCAGTATCTGTTTGTGAATCGCCGCCCGGTGCGCGACCGGCTGCTGCTCGGCGTCATCCGCGCGGCCTATCAGGACTACCTTGCGCGTGACCGCCACCCCGTCGCGGTGCTGTTCCTTGAGGTGCCGACGAGTGAGGTGGATGTGAACGTGCATCCCGCCAAGGCCGAAGTGCGCTTCCGCGACAGCCAGATGGTGCGCGGCCTGCTGCTCGGTGCCATCCGTGCGGCGATCGGCGCGACCTCGCAGCGCTCCAGCACCACGGTGGCGGAAGAGGCGCTGGGGGCGTTTCGGATTGAAGGGGGCATCGCCCCCTACGCGACTTCGTCGCTGACCCCACTCTCGCCAAGCGGCTCGCCATGGGAGGCTACGCACGATAATCACGAACGCTTGCAAGCGCTGCAGTCGCCGCTCTGGGGGCGGGATTATCTGCCGCCACAGCATCGCGCGCAGCAGCAGCCCACGACTCACCACTCACCACTCACCACTCACTACCCCCTCGGTGCCGCCGTCGCGCAGCTGCATAACACCTATGTCGTTGCCGAGACGAAAGACGGGTTGGTGCTGGTCGATCAGCACGCGGCGCATGAGCGGATTATGTACGAGAAATTCAAGGCCGAGATGAACGCGGCAGGAGTGGCGCGGCAAATGCTGCTGCTGCCGGAAGTGGTGGATCTGAGCGACGCGCAGGCCGCGCGCATCACCGCGCGGATGGAGGAATGGGCGCGGCTCGGCCTCGTGCTCGAAGGCTTTGGCGACACCACCGTGCTGGTGCGGGAGGTGCCAAGCATTCTGGGCGACAGTGACGTGGCCGGGTTGGTGCGCGACCTCGCAGATGATTTGTCGCTCTATGAAGACGGGCTGGCGCTCGCCGATAAGCTCGAAGCCATCCTCAGCACTATGGCCTGCCACGGCAGCGTGCGCGCCGGGCGGCCGCTACGCATCGACGAAATGAACGCCCTGCTGCGGCAGATGGAAGCCACGCCCTTCAGTGGCCAGTGCAACCATGGACGACCGACTTATGTCGCGCTCGCGAAGGCGGATGTGGAGCGGCTGTTTGGGCGGCGGTAATTGCTGCATGAAAATGGGCGATCTACGTCGTCCTCGTCGTGCTCGGTCAGTTACGTAGCGCTGCTACGCGCCTTCCCTGCGCGCGCCGACTCCTAGTATCTCACCCATTTTGACGCAGCGAAAAAGCCTAAAGAGGCGCAGATGACCTTTTTCTGTGTGTACGATTATAGCCGACCTGAGGTTCGTTTGACTTATTGGCCAGTATCAATTCGCTTTCTTTCCTAGTTACTTCATCTTTACTTTTTGACTCAAAAAGAATCTCTTTCCTGAGAGAGAAGCTTGATAACTCTTCCTTAGTAAAATCACTCTCTACTGTAGCGTTATCCCATGATCCAAAATAGCGCATTGAGTGACCGCTTCCGCCAATATCTTTGCCGATGTAAATTTTGCCATTAGGGAACGTCAATTTATAAACGACATAGGCGAATTTTTTCATAGTGATACTAATGCCGAAAATGCCGCGTGCCGGTGAAGAGCATGTCGATGCCGTGCTTCTCGGCGGCGGCGATGACTTCCCCGTCGCGCACCGAACCGCCGGGTTGGATGACGGTGGCGATGCCGGCCTCGGCGGCCAGTTCCACGTTATCCGCGAAGGGGAAGAAGGCGTCGGACGCGAGCACGGCGCCGCGCGGGTCGTGCCCGTGGGCGCGGGCTTTTTCAATCGCGATGCGCACGGAATCCACCCGCGACATCTGCCCGGCGCCGACACCGATCGTCGCGCCGTTTTTGACGAGCACGATGGCGTTTGACTTCACATGTTTCACCACTGTCCAAGCGAGCAGGGAGTCGCCAGTCGCCAGTCGCCAGTCGCCAGTGTTTTGCGTTGCGACGCGCCAGCCAGCGGGCAATCCTTTGCTGGTGACTGGTGACTGGTGACTGGCGTCTTTCTCCTGCACCAGATAGCCGCCGCTGATGGCCTGAATCACCCAGTGCGAAAGCGGCGAGGCGTGCGTTTCGGCCGCAGCGACGAGCAGGCGCAGGTTCTTTTTCGCCGCCAGGGCACTTCGTGCCTCTTCCGTAAAGTCAGGTGCGATAATGACCTCTAAAAACAAACTACCGATGGCTTCGACCAGCGCCGCATCCACCGCGCGGTTGAGGGCGAGAATGCCGCCGAAGGCGCTGACCGGGTCGGAGGCCAGCGCATCCGTAAACGCATCCACCAGCGTCGCGCCGGTGGCAACGCCGCAGGGGTTGGCGTGTTTGATAAGAACTGCAGCGGGGGTGGCAATTTCATTGACGATGCCCCATGCGGCTTCAGCATCCGCAAGGTTGTTGTAGCTGAGTTCTTTGCCCTGCAATTGCTGCGCGTTGGCGATGCCGCCCTTAGCATCCAGCCGCTGATAGAGCGCCGCGGCCTGATGGGGGTTTTCGCCGTAACGCAGCGTGGTGGCCAGCGACGCATCGAGCAGGTAGGGCGGCCATGGAGAATCCGTCGCTGCGCCGGTGAGCCAGCTCGCAATCAGCGTGTCATAGGCCGCGGTGCGGGCGAAGGCCTTGGCGGCCAGTGCCGTGCGCAGTGGCGCGGCCACGGCGTTTTTATTTTCCTGCATCGACTGCATCACGCGGCCATAATCGGCCACATCCACAATCACCGACACGCTGGCGTGGTTTTTGGCGGCCGAGCGGATCATGGCGGGGCCGCCAATATCGATGTTTTCGATGAGCTCGGCGACCTCGTTCGTGCGATTCAGGGTGGTCTCGAACGGGTAGAGATTGACGACCAGCAGGTCGATCATGCCGATATTGTGCGCGGCGGCGGATTCCATGTGTGACGGCGTATCGCGTCGCGCCAGCAGGCCGCCATGGACGACGGGGTGCAGCGTCTTCACGCGGCCATCCATCATCTCGGGGAACTGGGTGACCTCGCTGACATCGCGCACGGGAATGCCCGCTTTGCGCAGTGCGTCTGCCGTGCCGCCGGTGGAGAGGATTTCCACCCCCGCACCCACCAGAAACTGCGCGAAGGGAATGAGGTCGGATTTATCCGAAACGGAAATGAGCGCGCGGGTGATCATGCGGCGATTCCTGTGTCGGGGGTGTATTCGCTCACGCTTTCGGTGAGCAGCAGTGGGATGCGGCTGCGCTCGCCGTTTTTGGCGGCGGCGATGACCGCGCGTAGGGCTGCGAGCACGGCGAGGCGATCCATCTGCCGCGCGCGGGCGAGGCGAATAAGCGGGTGGCGCGTGGCGAGCATACTCTCGGCGTCGTGGAAAAGTTCCTCGAACAGTTTTTCGCCCGGGCGCAGGCCGGTAAAGGCAATCGCGATATCCTCGTTCGGGCGCAGGCCAGCGAGGCGGATCATCTGCTCCGCAAGGTCGACGATTTTCACCGGCTCACCCATATCGAGCACGAAAATCGGCGCGCGGTTGGTCTCACCAAGCCCCAGCACCGCCGCTTGCAGCACCAGCTGCACGGCCTCGCTGATGCTCATGAAATAGCGTGTCATCTCTGGGTGGGTGACGGTGACGGGCCCGCCGCGCGCGATTTGTATTTGAAACAGCGGCACCACGGAGCCGGTGGAGTTGAGCACATTGCCGAAACGCACAGTGACAAAGCGCGTGGCGGCGCCCTCCTCCGCCAGCGTGTGGCAGTAAATTTCCGCGGCGCGCTTGGTGGCACCCATCACGCTCGTCGGGTTCACGGCCTTATCCGTCGAGATTTGTACCATGACGCCGACGCCATGCGCCACGCACGCATCTGCCACCTGTTTGCTGCCGAGAATATTGGTGAGCACGGCCTGATCCGGGTTGGCCTCAGCCAGCGGCACATGCTTGATAGCGGCGGCGTGGAACACAATTTCTGGCCGCGCACTGGCGAAGGCGCGGGTGAGTTGCTCGGCGTCGCGCACATCGCCAATGAGGCTGCTGCGCGGTGTGGTGGGCGCGATGTCGCCGACCGTTTGGTCGATGAGGTAGAGCTGGTATTCCGACTGCTCGAACAGCGTGAGATGTGCGGGGTTCATGCCGATGATTTGGCGCACCAGCTCGCTGCCGATGGAGCCGCCAGCACCGGTGACAAGCACGCGTTTGCCCTCGACCAGCGCGCGCATGGCAGGGCGGTCGAGCACCGCTTCGGGGCGGCCGAGAATGTCTTCCACCGCCACGGCGCGGATGTCGTGCACCCGGTCGCCGGCCTTGAGTTCGCTGAGCGAAGGCAGGCGCGAAAGCGTGAGCTCGTGCGCGGTGGCGACCGCAAGCAGCGCTTCATATTCCACGCGGTTGATGGCGGCAGTGGCGATAATCATGCGTGCGGGGCGACGGCCTTTGCGCTCGAGTTTGCGCAGTACATAATCAATATCCGCCGTGCTGCCATAGATGCGCACATGCTGGATTTCGCGGCCGTGCTGGCGTGGATCGTTGTCGATCAGCCCGACGACGCGGTAAGGGAAATCGACGCTGCGGGTGGATTCGCGGATGAACATTTCCGCCTGCGGTGTCGCGCCGATGAGCAGCACATCCACCTGCGCGCTGCCGCGGCCAAGCAAGCGGTCGATCAGCGCGCGGTCATGCAGCAGGCGCCAGCCGACACGTGGGCCCATGAGGCAGAGCATCGCCGTCATCCAGTGAATGAAGGGCACCGAGCGCGGCACATGTTCGAGCCGCATGACGGTGAACAGCGCGATGTAAAAAAGCAGCAGCGCAACGCTGGCGCCGCGTGCGATGACCATCAGATCGGTAAGCGAAGTATAGCGCCAGAGATGGCGGTACGCGCGCCAATAGAGCAACGCGCCGAGGGTGAGGGCAACAAACACCAGCGTGCTTTCGATGAGGTAGCTCTGTGCGTGCTCCCAAGTGCGATTCCCCAAACGCAAATAGAGCGCGAGGATAAAACTCGCCCCCGCCATCGACGCATCATGCAGGATGGCGAGGAAATTCAGCGGCGGGAGTTTGAAGCGTGGGTGCATGCAATCATGCCCCCGTGATCGCCTGTACCTGACGCAGTGCCACGATCAGCATCGGGTAGTCGAGCGCGGGTTGTGCGCGCAGGTCGCCGATGAAATTGCTGTGGCGGTTCAGAGCCTCTGCATTCGCTTTCTCCCACGCGGCGGCGATGTCGCCCTTGCCACGGCCGAGGCGCGTGATGGCGCTTTCGGTAAGGCGGCGTTGCGCGGCATAGAACTCCACCCCGAGCGATTTAACAGCGAGCTGCTGCCAGTAATTATCTGCCGAGAGCTGCGCCGCACTGTCGCGCAGCCAGCCGAGTTTCAGCATGTCGCCGAACGCGAAGTAGATACGACCCACTTCGGCGAGCGGCTTCTTGCTGCGGCGGGCGAGGTCGATCATGTCGCACGCGGCTTTCATCACCTCGAGCGTAGCGATGCGGCGTGCCAGTGGCTGCGGCACGCCGGTCTCGGTGAGCGCGGTCACCTGCGCATCAAATGCCGTGCGGGCATGGGCATTCATCAGCTTATCTGCCTGTTTTTCGAGGTCGCGAATGCCGGGCGCATAGGCCGCCACCACGTCCGCAATCTTCATCGGCTGCGGGATGTTGGCGAGGAACCAGCGGCTGTTATGCTCAATGAAGCCGGTGAGCTTCGCAAACAACGCGGCCTGATGGGCAGCGTTGATTTTACCATCCAGCGCCTCAATTTCTGCCCAGAGCGAACGCAATGAGAACGCATCGCGCGTGGCGATATACGCCTGCGCAATATCCGCTGCGGGAAGTCCCGTCGCCTGCATCAGGCTATGTGCGAAATAAAAGCCGGTGCGGTTGACGATGGAGTTGGTCACCATCGTCGCCACAATCTCGCGGCGCAGGCGGTGTGATTTGATGTCAGCGGCGAATTCCTTCTGCATTGCGGTCGGGAAATAACGCAGCAGATCGGCCTCGAAATACGGCGCATCGAGCAGTTTGGAATCCTTGATGTCGCGGAAGAAGGCCATCTTCGCATAAGCGAGCAGCACCGCAATTTCCGGCCGGGTGAGGCCGAGTTTCGCGCTCTTCATCTCCGCGAGTTGCTTGCTGTCGGGCAGCGCTTCCACTTCGCGGTTGAGGAAACCCTCGCGCTCGAGATGCGTCATGAGTTGCGAGGCTGGCTCAAGCAGCGCCGTACCCTGCATCTGGCCAATCGACACGGCTTGCGTTTGCAGACGGTTGTCGAGCAGCACGAGGTCGGACACATTATCCGTCATCTTTTTGAGCAGCGCGTCGCGTGCTTTGAGCGTGATGCGCTTGGCGGCCATACTGCCGACGAAGGCGATCTTGATATTCACCTCGTGGTCGGAGCAATCCACCCCGCCGGAATTGTCGATCGCGTCGGTATTGATGCGGCCACCGGTACGTGCGTACTCAATACGCCCGCGCTGGGTGAAGCCTAGGTTCCCGCCCTCGCCAAGGATTTTGGCGCGCAGCTCGTTGCCGTTGATGCGGAGCGCAATGTTCGCACGGTCGCCCACCGACTCATGCGTTTCGCTCGTCGCTTTCACATAGGTGCCGATGCCGCCGTTCCACAATAAATCGACCGGCGCTTTGAGGATGATGCGAATCAGTTCGTCCGGCGTGGCCTTGCTCACTTTGGTGCCGAGGACGTTCTGCATTTCCGGCGTGAGGGTAATGGATTTCGCCGCGCGCTCGAAAATGCCGCCGCCTTTGCTGATGAGCTTGGCGTTGTAATCCGTCCAATTGCTGCGCGGCAGCTTGAACATGCGCGCGCGTTCGGCGTAGCTCGCCGCCGCGTCCGGTGTTGGGTCGATGAAGATATGGCGGTGGTTGAACGCCGCGACGAGGCGCATGTTTTTGTTGAGCAGCGCGCCGTTGCCGAATACGTCGCCCGACATATCGCCGATGCCGACACAGGTAAACGAGCGATCTGGCTGGCCAACTGCGGTGTCGTGTCCGTGCTCAAAACTCACGTACTTCGTTGTACGCTCAAGTTTCTGCGCGCGGCCACTCCTAGCATTTGGCTCAGCCATATCGCTCGCCACGCTTTTAGCGGCAGCGTCGTAATTCAGCACGACGGGGCCGATATCGCGCCCCATTTCGCGGAAGTGACGCTCGACCGACACCCAGCCACCACGCGCGGTGATGCCCATGACTTTGTGGTCATACCCGACCGAGCCGCCGGACGCGAATGCATCCCCCAGCCAGAAACCATATTCGGCCGAGATGCCGTTTGCGGTATCGGAGAAAGTCGCCGTGCCTTTATCTGCCGCGACGACGAGATATGGATCGTCATTGTCGTATCGTACCACATTTTGCGGCGGCACAATTTTGGTGCCGACGATATTGTCGGTAATATCCAGCAGGCCGCGCAGGAAAATTTTGTAGCATTCCACGCCCTCGGCCTGAAACGCGTCGCGCTCCGCCGGTGGTTGACGGAGAATGAACCCGCCCTTCGCGCCCTGCGGTACGATGACGGCGTTTTTCACCTGCTGCGTTTTCATCAGCCCCAGCACTTCGGTGCGGAAATCTTCCGGACGATCCGACCAACGCAAGCCTCCGCGCGCAACCGAACCGCCACGCAGATGCACACCTTCCATCCGCCGCGAGGTGACGAAGACCTCGACATGTGGAATCGGCAGCGGCATTTCCGGCACCGCGCTCGACTGAATTTTCATCGAGAGATAGGATTTAGGCGCACCGGTTTTATCCGTCTGGTAGAAGTTGGTGCGCAAAGTCGCCATCATCAGCGCGAGGAACTGGCGGATGATGCGGTCTTCCGCAAGGTTGGTGATGGATTCGAGCGCGGCCTCGATGCTCGCTTTCAGTTTCGCCGAAGCGGTCTCGCGCCCCTTGCTGGCGGCGGGGTTGAAGCGCGCGGCGAACAGGTTCACAAGTGCGCGTGCGAGTTCGGGATGGTTGCTGAGCGCACCGGCGATGAAGCTCTGGCTATACGGGAAGACGAGCTGCTGCATGTAGCGCGCATAGGCCCGCACAATTTCCACCTCGCGCGAGGTGAGTCCGGCGGAGAAAATGAGCGCGTTGAAGGCGTCGTCATCCGTTTTGCCGCGCCAGATATTGCTGATCGCTTCCTCGATCCGCGCCTTGTTTTCGGCGAGGCTGAGGGCACCTGCACCGGCGACGCGCAGGGTGAAGTTGCGCAGCAGCACGGGCTTCAGCGGCGTGTGCGGGGTGATGGTGTAGGGCGTTGCGTCGATCACCGTCGCGCCCATATGTTCTAGGCTGGGGATGATCGCCGACAGCTCGGAATTCATGTCGTGCGTGAAGCAGTTGAGATGCAGATGGTCGCCCTGTGCGCCCGTGGGGCGGAACAGCGCCACGGCGAGCCCGTCGCCCGATTCGCAGCTGAGCACGTGGCGAATGTCGTGCGCGGCGGCTTGCGCGTTGGTGCTGTTGATATAAGCCGCCGGGAATGCGGTGGCGAAGCTTTGGAAAATCGCCGGGCCTTTCACGTCGCCGAACAGGCTGTTGATCGCATCGCGCAGCGCATCGGTGAAAATGCTGGCGCGGCTTGAGATTTGATATTCGAGCTCGCCTTCATCCACGTTCGGGATTTTGCCCGGCGTGGTTTCGATCAGCACATGCAGGCGCGCCAGCGGCGACTCGGTAATCTGCGTGTAGAACGTGCTCGAACGCCCGGCATAGGCGCGCTCCAGAATGCGGATGATTTCTTCGCGAAGGCTGGAGGAGAAACGTTCGCGCGGCACATAGACCATCGCGCTGACGAAGCGGCCGAACTGATCCGGGCGGACGAAGAGTTTCACCTGCGGTTTTTCATCGAGCGAGACGATGCCCATCACGGTTTGGAAGAGGCGGTCTTCGTCGAGCTGGAACAGTTCGTCGCGCGGCAGGAATTCGAGAATAGCCTTGAGCGATTTGCCCGAGTGGCTGGATGGGTTGAAACCCGCACGCTTCATGATGCTCGCCGATTTCCGGCGCAGGAACGGAATGTTCTGCGTTTCGCGGTAATACACGGTCGAGGTAAACAGGCCGAGCATGCGCAGCTCGCCCGCGAATTTGCCCTTCGCATCGAAACGACGCACCACGATCAGATCCATCGGCGTGTGGCGATGCACCAGCGAGAAGGCGGATGCTTTGAGCACGTTGATG
Organism: Rickettsiales bacterium; assembly: GCA_044237845.1. Taxonomy (GTDB): domain Bacteria; phylum Pseudomonadota; class Alphaproteobacteria; order Rickettsiales; family UBA3002; genus QFOX01. Next base: position 109,153 of record JBIIEL010000001.1, read on the forward strand.
ATATCGTGCGCGATGGGATGTGCTGCGTCCTCCACGCCCGTCACGTCGCTATCCGGCGGCAGTTTATAGATGCCAAGCGCGGAGGATTTATCGAGCGCGAGCTTCTCGCCCTTCGCCGCGAAATGCGCCATGCCGAGGAACACGAAATGGTTGCTCGCCAGCCAGTTGAGCAGGTCGCGCATCTCGGCTAGGTCTTCCGCCGCGACGCCAGGCAGCGTGCGTTTATATTCTTCGGCAAGCGCGGGCACGCGGTCGCGCATCGCCCGCCAGTCGGCCACCGCAGCGGCAACGTGATCGAGCACATGCTCCATTTTCGCTGTGAGCTGCTTGGGCGACAGCGTCGTCGGCAGCGGCGAGAGCTCAACATAAATCAGCGATTCGGCGTTGCCGTTTTTCCCGGCCACAGCGTTGCCCTTGGCGTCGCGCGCGGTGGTGAGAATGGGGTGGCAGATGAGGTGGATGGAGAGGCCGAGTGAGGTGAACAGCCCCGTCAGCGAATCCACCAGAAACGGCATGTCGGTGTTCAGCGCCATCACCTGCGTGCGGGTGAGGCTGCGCGCGCCGTCTTTCACCGTGATCGGCAGCACGCTGATTTTGGGGGCCGCTTTGCCCGGGCGGGTGGCGTAGAATTTCTCCGCGGCGAGCGCGATGTCCGCCGAGCGTGCAGGGGTTTGGCTGTCGAGGTTGAGCAGGGTCGAATGCGCGTAGAAGTTCTCGATAAACTGTTTGCGCGCCGGGCTGGTGCCCTTCGGCGCTGCCGCCACAATCGCCGCGATGCGCTGCTGGTGGAGCGAGCTGTAATTGCCCTCGCGTGCGCTTTTACGTTGGGTTGCAAGCGATGCAGAAACAGCCATGGTAACACTCCTGATATTTCAGTTTAAATCCCTACGCCTCCTTACGCCGACTTGGGCAAAAAGTGAAAGGAAAAAACGCAAAAAGTGAGGCTGCTCGTTATGTGTACATGCCGAAGTTCATCCTCAGCGCGTCACCCCGTCGCACGATGGGGCCCACCTGTTACTTGCTCCGTCGGCATGTGTGACAGATGGACCCCGTGGTAAACACGGGGTTACAGGCTCTGGAAGCCACCTACCAGCTCAGTCCGTGGCGGCTGTTGTGCTGACGGTTGAGGCGAATCATCACCTCGAGATTCGCGGCGCGGCTTTCGTCTTTCAAGAGTGCGAGGCCGCGATGTGGTTCGCATCGCCACTGATGCGCTTGTGCTAGTATTTCCGGCAGGGCGCGGTTTTCAAACAGATAGGCCAGCACTTCCTGAAATTCCTGGCTGTCGGTTGGGCGTTCGAGTCGTAATTCAAGCGTTTTACGAATATGATGGCGGGCAAAACGCGCATCCTCCGCCGTGTAGGGCACAATCGCATTCGCAATTTCCGACCAGCTTCCCGGCGTGCTGTCGATGAGGGCACGAAAATGCCGATCCGCACGGTGGGGGCAGGCCGCATCTTCCGTGAGCAGCTGCGCCATGCGAATGACAGTGAGCGCCGCCTCGGTCGCGGCAGTATCTGTGCGGGAAGGCAATGGCTTAGCGCTGTCGCAGAGATGTGGGTTAGCATAAGAAAGCAGGGCAACCGCATCGCCTGCGGTGGGCGTGGCAAGGGCGCGTGCGGCTGCGGCGACGTGATCCACGGGGGCTTCGTATTGCGGCGCCGATGGCGGCGGGATATGTACTATTGCCGGGGGAATATCCGCCCCCACGGCAGAGAATTGCTCGACCATGGGTTGAGTATAGCGGGAATTAGTTAAGAAAGCGTTAAGATTCCGCTGACGTGTTAACTAGATTACAGATTCCCTACGCGCCGACCCCATCCCAGAACAGGGCGGCGAGGTTTTTGCCGTAGAGTTTTTCGGCGGCGCGGAGGCCGGTGGGGGAGGTGACGTTGATCTCCGTCAGCCAGTCGCCGATGACGTCGATCCCGGCGAGTACCAGCCCCTCGGCAATGAGAAACGGCGCGAGCGCGGCGCAGATTTCTTCCTGCTTCGGCGTGAGGGTGGCGGCGACGGGCGCGCCGCCCACGCGCATATTGGCGCGGATGGAGCCTTCCATAGGCACGCGGCCAAACACGGCTTCCACCTTGCCGTTGATGAAGAGAATCCGTTTATCATCGCGTGCGACTTCGGGCAGGAATTGCTGCCACATCAGCGGCTCGCGCGACTGCTCCGACCATTGCTCGAGCAGCGTGTCGATATTGCTATCCCCGGCCGCGAGTTTGAACACGCCGCGCCCGCCATAGCCATAAAGCGGCTTGGCGACCACGTTGCCGCAGGATTTGATGAAGGCGTGGATTTCCGCACTGTCGAGGCTGATGAGCGTTGGCGGCATAAAGCGCGCAAAGGCGAGGCTCGATAATTTCTCCGGCGCGTTGCGAACGCCTTCGGGGTTATTTAAAACAAGAACCTCTGGCGGAAGCTGCTCTAGCAAATGCGTGGCGGTGATGTAGCCCATGTCAAACGGCGGGTCTTGCCGCATCAGCACCACGTTCATTTCAGCGAGGGGGCGGCGCACGGCCTCGCCCAGCTGCCAACAGGGGGTTTGGCTGAAGTCGAGCGTGATGGGGGCGAGCGGGGCGGTGAGGGTTCCCTCGCGCCAGCTTAACATCGGCGCTTCGTAGAAATAGACCGTATGGCCGCGCTTCGCCGCCTCTTCTATCAGCATGCAGCTGGTGTCCGTCGCGGGGTTTAGCCGCGCGGGGTGGTCCATCTGGATGGCGATTTGCATTAGTAGCCGCCGCTGGCCGGGCTGTTGGGGCTGACTTCGATCTGGTCGAGCGGGGTAAGGGTGCCGCTGGTATCGCTCGTGCTGCTGCCCATGGGCCGTGGCGATGGCGTACTCGGCGTACCTGCCGGCGCGAGGTTGGTCTCCGGATTCACCTGAAGATGGCTGACCACACGTTTCACGCCCTTGGTGGTGCGGCAAATGCTCATCACGCGGTCGAGCTCGCCCTGGTCTTTCACGCGGCCGATGATGTAGGCCACGCCGTTTTGCACGTCGATGGAATAGTTGATGACCCAGACATCTTTGGTGATGAGCAGCCGCGCCTCGATATTGCGTTTGACCAGCGAATCGCCCGCCGTCGAAATAATATTCGCGCTCGGGTCGACCACCAGCTCGTTGATGACTTCTTCGACGCCCTTGGCTTTCCAAGCGAGGGCGACCGCATCCGCCGCTGCTTGCTCGTTATCCACCGTGCCGGTGAGCATGACGCGCGCGAAGCGGGTGTTGATGTTCACATCACCCACCAGCGCACCTTTGTCGGCGGTAGTGAATTGTTTGATGATATCGGCGTAGAGCAGTTTATCGTCAACCTTGCGGCCGGCGCTGCGATTCTCGGCCGCGGAAATCGCCGCTTCGGTGCCGGCGCTGATGACGAGCGACGCGCAGGCATTGAGCAGGAAAGGAAGGGCGGCAAGCAGCAGAAAACGGCGCATAAAAACTCCTCAGGAAAACGCATTCGGTAGATGCTTCGGCCAGTGATACCACGCGATGAGGCAAACGTCGAACCGAACTTCACACTGGGCATATCGCGGGTGACTGGCGAGGTAGTGCTGTGCTGCGCGCACCACACGCGACTGGTTTTTGGCGTGGACGGCATGGGCGGCGTTGTCCGCATCCGCGCGGGCCTTCACCTCGACAAACACCAGCCGTCGACCGCGTTTCATAATCAGGTCGATCTCGCCCACCGGGGTTTTGTAGCGCATGGCGAGGGGGAAATAACCTTTGAGCATGAGGTAGAGAAGTGCCAGCCACTCCGCCACCAGACCGCTTCTGTGGCTGCGGCGATGTTTTTGGCTCGTCATGCCCCGTCCTTAATCGCCAGTGCGCGGGCATAGACATCGCTTTTGGCGCGGCCGGAGTTTTTGGCGACCTCAGCCACGGCATCCTTCAGGCGCTGGGTTTTCATCGCCTCGGTGAGGGCGGCATCAATTGCATCGTCGTCCATCGCGGCGGCGGGGGAAGCACCTGCGACTACAATCACGCATTCTCCCCTTGCAGGGGTGGCGGTGTAATGGGCGAGGAGTGCGCTAAGCGGCGCGCGGCGGCATTCTTCGTAGAGCTTGGTCAGCTCGCGCGCGACGGCGGCGGGGCGATCACCGAACGCGGCCTCTAGGTCGGCCAGCGTGTCGGTGAGGCGGTGGGGCGCTTCATAAAACACCAGCGTCGCGGGGATAGTGGCCAGCGACGCAAGCGTCGCCCGCCGCGCGGTAGCCTTGCTCGGCAAAAACCCGGCATAGAAGAATTGCTCGGCGGGAAGTCCGGCGATAGTGACGGCGGACAGCAGCGCGCTCGCACCGGGAATGGGGGTGACCCGGATGCCCGCGGCGATGGCAGCGGCAACGAGCCGCGCGCCGGGGTCGGACAGCAGCGGCGTGCCGGCGTCGGAAATCAGCGCCACCCGATCCCCCGCTAGCAGTGCGGCGAGGAGGGTTTCGGTTGCTTCCGCCTCGTTATGCGCGTGATAGGACATGAGTGGCATTTTGATGCCGTAATGGTGCAGCAGCCCGCCACTCACCCGTGTATCCTCGCAGGCGATGCGGTCGGCGGATTTGAGGGTTTCGAGCGCGCGCAGCGTGATATCGCCCAGATTGCCAATGGGTGTTGCGACCAGAAACAGTTCGCCTTTTTTTTCGGTCATATCGGTGAATGGTGAGGAGTGAGGAGTGAATAGTGCTAGTCGCTTGTTTGGCTTTCTTCAATTCCTCATTTCCACTTCGTCGTGCAACATGGTATGGATCATGCAATGATCCGCGCATGTGAGGAACAAATGAAAAAAATCTACATCATTGCATTCGGCGCGCTGCTATTGATGGTGTTGTTGGCGCTGCCCGTACTGGCGCAAGAGATTCAGCATGCGCCAATCAGTGGGCGTGCGTTGATGCCGGATGCCGCGGTGGTCGGTGCGCGGGGAAATGCGTTGGGGCAGGGACAATCGGCGTCAGCTGGGTTGCTGCCAGTGCAGACGAAGAAAACCGTGAAGGTTGCCCTGTTGCTGCCGCTGACGGGGCGCAACGCGACGATGGGTCAGGCGCTGCAAAATGCGGCTAGCCTCGCGCTGTTTGATAAATACGCACAGCTCTCGCGCAAGCAGCAAGAAACCAAGGTGGAATTGCTGGCAAAAGATACTGGTGATTCGCCAGAACTGGCGCGTGCCGCTATGCAACAGGCGCTTGATGCCGGCGCGGCAGTGGTTATCGGCCCGGTTTTCTCGGACACAACAGAGGTGGTCGCGCCGATGGCGGCGGCAAAACAGATTCCGCTGCTCAGTTTCTCGAACAAACGGGCACGGTCGATGCCGGGAACCTACATGCTTGGATTCTCGCCGCAGGAGCAGGCGTTTAAGATTGTAACCTACGCTATTGAACATAAGCGTAAACGCATCGCCATTCTCGCGCCGAAAACGATGCTGGGCGACGAGGTGATCGCGGCGGCGCGCACTGCTGCGAATAATGCTGGGGTGAAAATTGTCGCCGAGCAGCAATATGCACCGCAAGGGGCAGGGCTTGAAAAAACGCTCGCCGCACTCGTGCCCGAAGGCAGTCCACCGAACTTCGATGCGCTACTGATTGCCGAGGGTGGTGCGCCGCTCGACACCATCATGCGGGCGCTCTCGACACGGCGGGTGACACCGCTCAATGTACAATTTCTGGGCATCGGGCTGTGGGACGATGTGGCACTGCGCCGTCGGGTGAATCTCGATGGGGCGTGGTTCGCCTCGAGCCCGCCAGAGATGACAGAGCAGTTTGAAACCCGTTTCCAAGAGACATATGGGTATGCCGCGCCACGCATTTCAAGCCTTGCCTATGACGCGGTGGCGCTCGCGGTGGCGATTGCAGTGACGGGACGGCCCTATACGGGTGAGGTGCTGCATCACACGCGCGGGTTCACCGGTCCCGCCAACGGCCTCTTCCGTCTGATGCCGAGTGGCGCGGTGGAACGTGGCCTCGCCGTTATCCGCGTTGAGGGCAGCGCGCTACGCACGTTGGAGCGTGCGCCCACCGGGTTCTAGCCCCCGCAAAAGAAAAACCCTCCCCCGCAGGGCGGGGGAGGGTACTCTATTGCTTTGTGGATGGGCTAATTAGAAGTTTTTAGAGGCGGAAGACGCCGCACCAGGCGATCTGACCGCATGCTTCGCAGCACCAATTGCTTTTGGCGCTTTCAGTTTCTTCGGCTTCTTCATCTTTTTAGGCTTCTTGATTTTGGCTTTTTTTGGCTTCTTTACCTTCGCCTTCTTTACTTTCCCTACGGCCTTAGAGACGCTGGAATTATCAACGCCAGCAACCCCCTTGGTGGTGGCTGGGCGAGTTAGTTTTGGCATTGCCTCGGCGGCAGGAATGTAACTGGTAAAGCCAACAGCAAGCGCAGTGGTGAGGGCGATGACTTTGGTGATGTTCTTCATGGGTAATGCTCCTAAGCATGTGTGAATGATTAAAGTTGATTTAGTGTTTGCCAGTATTGCCACCCATCTTACGTTTACCGGTATTGCTGCGCATCTTCGGTTTACCCTCTTTTACCGCCTTAATACCCCCATGTTTGCCAGTATTACCACCCATCTTGTGTTTACCAGTATTGCTGCGCATCTTTCGCTTGCCCGTATTTTCTTTTTTGTGACCGAACTCACTTTTAGGAGCCCCCAATCTAGCCTCTGCTGGTGGCGCATAACCCGCGCTGGCGACGGCCATAGCGACGGTGAGGGCGATGACTTTGGTGATATGCTTCATGGTCTTTCTCCTACTCTGGTTACGAAGTTGCGATGTTGCCACCCCTTATCCTCCGTTATACCAGTTATTCGTTAACATTTTATTAAGATTAATGCTAAAAACGCAGAAAATTATTAATTTTTGAGGCCGGAGCCGTGTGCCCTAAAAGAAAAACCCTCCCCCGCAGGGCGGGAGAGGGTTAATCTTACAGGATTTTTAACCCTGAATGGCTTAGAAACCCAATTTTTTGCCCATACCTTTCAGTTTTTTTGCTTTTTGCTTCACTTTTTTCACTTTTGTAGCGGTGTTTTTCACTTTATTAACACCTTTTGTTGCCTTGTTGCGTACTTTTTTCACTTTTTTCTCAGCTTTATGCGCTTTTTGGCCGATGCTACGTACTTTTTCTGCGCTACGACCATTTTTGGCTTCAGCCGAAGGTATGTAACTGGTGCTGGCAACAGCCATGGCAACGGTGAGGGCGATGACTTTGGTAATATTCTTCATGGGTAATGCTCCTATCCCTGGTTGTGAAGTTGCGATGCTGCCACCTCTTATCCTCGGTTATAACGCATATTGGTTAATATTTGATTAAGATTGTGGCAAAAATATATATGGAAAATGATTAGAGTTCTTGCAGGGGTTGGCAAATCCTATCATCGACCGAGCGGCGCGCTGCGGGCGGCAGAATATTTTTCTTTTATAACAGCTCTATAGCGGGAAGCGTGCGCGCCTAATCAACACGGCCCCCCGTGTTTTCGGGTGTTTTCTGGGCCGCCTCGGCGTCTTTTGCTTTGGCGTAGTCAGGGTTGATGCTGCGCTTCCAGCGTTCCATATCGGTTGCTTTGTGCAGCGACGGATATTTCTCAGCAGCAGAGGTGGGCGTTGGGGTTGCAGCAGAGGGAGCCATATCGGGCGCGGCAACAGCCAGCGGTGCGCGGTTGACCGTCGTCACCGCGTAATAGAGCAGCGCCGCAAAAAGCAGCCAGGATAACCAGCGAGGGAGCATGCACACTCCGTGTGAAGCAATGAGGTGGTGACCCTACTATCGCACAGATGCGCGGCAATGCTCAACTACGAACTACCGCGTGCGGTGAAAGAAAAAGCGAATAATCGCCCATCTTAAGCCATTCTTAGGGTTCGCTAAACGAAGTCTTAACCTTTCTGCAGTATGCTTACCTGAGATAACCAGCTTGGGTAAATGGCATGAAACAGCGGTCTTACAGCACGAAAATAGTCGGTCGCGCGATGGTGGTAATCCTCGCGACATGGGCAATGTTTTCACCCGCACAGGCGGATGATACCAACGCGCATCTCGCACAGTGGCTCTCGCAAACGACGCTGGAGTTTAATGATACCCGTATCGAGACCGCCGCGCTGCGCCCACTCTATGCGCAAACCAATTACCAGCCCGTATGGGTTGATAACCGTGGTCTGACCAAGCGCGCAACGCAGGCGCTCGAGGTGATTGCGCGGGCGGATAGTCAGGGGCTTAACCCAGAACTCTATCATGTGTCGACCATTCGCAGCGTGGCGATGACTCCGCACCGCGATGCAGAAACCGCCCTGCGGGTGCGCCTTTCGCTGGAGCTGCTGATGAGCCATGCGGTGATGGAATATGCGAGCGATATGCATGGCGGCGTGAGCAAGCCACAATGGGATACGGGCAAACAAGCCGTCTCGCCGGAAGAGAAAATGGCGCTGCTGAATCAAGCCGCTGCGACGAACGACACGGCTGCTTATTTGAACGCACTCGCTCCCACCAGCAAAGAATATACCGCACTCAAAGGCGTGTTTGGCCGTTACCAGACCATCGCTAGCAATGGCGGCTGGCCGCATTTTACGCCCGGCGCCCCCATCAAGCCCGGCATGAGCGATGCCCGCGTGGCGACATTGCGGCAGATTCTGGCCGCCAACGGCGATCTGCAGACCAGCGCACCTTCGGCACAGCCCACACTCTATGATGTGCAGACACAGGAAGCCGTAAAACGGTTTCAGGAGCGTCATGGCATTGAAGCCGATGGCGTGATTGGCGCTAGCACGCAAAACGCGCTCACCGTGCCGGTATCTGAGCGCCTGGCACAAATTGCCATGACCATGGAACGCATGCGCTGGATGCCAAAAGAGTTGGGCACGCGCTATGTGCTGGTCAATATCCCGAGCTATACGCTGACGGCAGTTTCGGGCAATGACCGCCTGAACATGAACGTCATCGTCGGTAAACCCACCAGCAAAACGCCCATGTTCAGCAAGAATATTACGGATGTGGTACTGAATCCTAGCTGGGGCGTTCCGGCCAGAATCGCAGCGAACGAGATGCTGCCGAAAATTCGTAAGGATCCCGGCTATCTTGCGCGTGCGGGCTATACGGTGACGGCCAGCAATGGCGCGCAAGTCAGCCCTTATGATGTGGATTGGAATGCGGTGGGCCGTGGTAATATGGGCTATAGCCTGCGTCAGAAACCGGGCGCTGGAAACGCGCTCGGCAAAGTGAAATTCAACATCCCGGATTCAGATAGTATCTATCTGCATGATACCGCCAACCGCGGCCTGTTCGCGCAGGCAGATCGTAGCCTGAGCCACGGCTGCGTGCGCCTTGGCGACCCCAAAGCCCTCACCGAATTTGTGCTGAAGCATGAGGGTTGGGATGAAGCCAAAATCGATGCGAGCTATGAAAGCAGCGCTTCACGCAATGTCTCGATTACCCCGCTGCCGGTGCATCTCGTGTATTGGACGAGCTGGGTGGATGCTGAGGGTCGTGCCCATTTTGGCCGCGATATCTACAACATGGACAAGAAACTGCTGGTGGCCATGGGCGGCGTCAACAAAGCGAATGAGAGCATCAAGCTCGCGATGAATTAGATAGCGACGCTATCTAAGCGCCTTGCCACTGGCGGACGCGGCCGGTATCCACATGCACAAAATCCGACGTTGGATAGTAGCCCACACCGCCCAGACCCATCGTGAGTGCCGTTTTATGTACCAAGGCGAGCTCGCGCCCGGCCACACGGATATCCATCGCTTTCCCTTCCATATGCAGGCTTTTGCGCGCCACGCCTGAGGAGTTCGCATGCATCGCCGCATTGCTTTTTGGCGAGCGGTAACCGGAAATCACCTGAAAGGGCGCGTTGGTCTCGAGCCGTCCATGGAGTGCCGCGAGCAAATCCAGCAGCGCTGGGTCGATCGGATGGACGTCGTTGGTGCGGTGGTCGCGCAGCACCTGATGAATGGTTGCCAGCGCCTGCGGCACATAAGCACCGTTTTCCCAATAGGTCAGCGCGCAGGCCTCGCCCGTATGCAGGTTGGTGAGGGCAATGTTGCGCGCAGGCGATGCTGCCAGTGCCGCATAGGCCGGGCGGGTGAGCATAGGGGCAAGCGCCAACCCTGCGGCGGCCATCAGCCCCGCGCGTAGAAACTGGCGACGGTTGAGCGGCGAATCGAGCCACGCTGTGCTCTCAGCAGGCATGTCGGCAGGAATGGTAACAGGGGCGGACAGCATGAAACCCTTGCATGGAACCGGTTGATTCTGAAGACATTCTACCAAATTAGATAAATGTTTCAACAAAATTAACGCTTTCTTAACTTTTTAGCGCCGTGGTGAGGCTGATCTTTTGCCTTTCGGAGTGGTAGCGGCGGGTACGCCCTCCTGCGGTAAGCACTGGCGGAGGACGCTGGCAAAATCACCCGCCTCCAACTGCGCTTTAAGGGCTATATCCGGACAATCAATACGATAGCCCGCGCCATCGGGCTGGTTTTCTTTGAAGAGGTGGGTTTCCAGCGCAGTGACGAAGTGGAGGCTTTTGTTTGTGGAATTCAGGTCTGTATAGAGCTGTTGCAACTTTTGTTGCCGAGCGGTTTCCGCCTGTTGCTCTTGCTGCATTTCCTGAGGCGATTTTGCACGGGGCTTCTCAGGGGAAGAACCATTGTTGCGCTGGTTTTCCTCATTGATTTGCATGACAAGATCTGCACTCAAGTTGATCAGGCTAAAAGAGGTGAGATCAAGCATTTCACGCATATCCTTGTTGGCGATAATGCGGCCATCGGCCTTGCCGTCTGCCTCATCCAGATCGTGGATCAGTTTGACAAACAGTGCTTCGTTAGATGGTTTGGTCTGAGGCATAGTGTTCTCCTTTGTTGCGCGTTTTATAGCACAGCCACCTACGGAGAAATGTGACAGTTTTGTGAAGATTTTAGGGGGATTATTTGCAGGTTACGACGCCAGTCACGAGGGGGTCGCTGTAGGTTTCGCCGGGCATGAACAGGCCGTGACCGATATACCGATCACGAATGATGGTGGCTGCCTCTCGTTTGGCTGTCTGGCTGGCAACGCCGGCGGTGCATAATTCGCTGGCACGGCGGATAAAATATCCCTCCAGAAGCTCCGGCGGCGTATCCCGATTGCCGCGCACCTGTAGCTCATAGGTGCCGGGTGTGGCGCTGGCGCGCTCCACATAGCCATAGGCTTTGTCCGCCCCTGCCGCCTGATAGGGCGTCGGATCCAACTTCCTGCGTTCACACGCGCTAAGCGTGAGCAGAAGGCAGAGCGCGGTCAACAGATGTTTTGCCATTAGTTTGCTCTTGGGATGCAGAGAAGCGGTGCTGGGACAGGCACCGGCGCAATCACTGTCGGTGTTGTTATGGCCGGTGCGGGCGCCAGAGGCTGTGCCGCAGCAGCAGGTGTGAGCGTGCTTGGTGCGGGTTCCAAAGGCTGCGTTACGGCAGGTGCAGGCGCTGCAGCGGCACTGGTGCAGGCATAGTAATAGACCATTTGAATGGGCAGGTTTGCACAGTCGGCCATGGCAGAAGCAATCGCATAACCAATCAGCCCGCCGCCATAAGCCATTTCGCTTTTCTCGGTCATCACATAGTCTGGCTCGCCGCGCTCGGCAAAGCCATTGGGTGCACAAAGCCGCTGTGCCTCGGTTGCTGCGAGGTTGCGCAGAAACTGTTTGCGAGTCTCCAGTTTTTCTTCGCCACCCGCAAGGCTGCCAACCCATGTCCGATTCGTGTTTGTTACGTTGATATAGCGCTTGTTATCGGCTTCATCCCCCCTGTGGCCGGGAACCATTTCTAGCTGGTTACCTTCATAATTGCGCACCCAGCGCTGGCTGTTATCTGCATGCGAGCAGGCCGCGAGCGAAAGGGTGAGCAGCAAAAGCGTCAGTTTGCGTAAAGTCATCGGTATCTCCTTCTTAATCGGTAGAGGGATAGCATGTTTTTTTGAAAGAATTATGACAGTTTTGTGAAGATTTTGGGGGCTGCGCCCCCCCGGGCTGGTTTTTTAGCGCCCACCCTACACATTAAACCGGAAATGGAACACGTCGCCGTCCTGCACGAGGTAGTCTTTGCCCTCGAGGCGGAGTTTGCCCGCTTCCTTCGCGCCTTGCTCGCCGCCAAGGGCGATATAGTCGGCGGCCGCAATCGTCTCGGCGCGGATGAAGCCTTTTTCGAAATCGGTATGGATGACCCCAGCGGCCTCCGGCGCGGTGGCGCCGCGACGCACCGTCCACGCCCGTGCCTCTTTCGGCCCGATGGTGAAGAAGGTGAGGATGTCGAGCAGCTTGAAGCCAGTGCGGACGATGCTCGTCAGGCCGGTTTCCTTGAGGCCGAGATCGGCGAGGAATTCTTTCTTTTCTTCCTCGGTTAGCCCCGCCATTTCGGATTCGATTTTGGCGGAGATGATGACCGAGTCGGCGCCTTTTTCCTTGGCCATTTTCATGGCGGTTTCGGAAAGCGCGTTGCCGGTCGCGGCGCTGCCTTCATCGACATTGAGGATATACATCACCGGCTTGCTGGTGAGTAGCTGCAAGGCGCGGACGCGCTTGGCCTCCTCGCGATCGGCAGGTTTGTAGAGACGCGCGGGTTTGCCCTCTCGCAGCAGCGCCAGAATCGGTTCGGCGAGCGTCACCAGCGCTTGCGCTTCCTTATCGCCGCCCTTGGCTTTTTTCGCGTTATTGTCGACGCGTTTTTCAAGGCTTTCAAGATCGGCAATCGTGAGTTCGAGCTCGATGATTTCCGCGTCGCGCAGCGGGTCGACAGAGCCTTCCACATGGGTGATGTCGTCGTCGATAAAGCAGCGCAGCACATACATCACCGCGTCCACCTCGCGGATATGGGCGAGGAATTTGTTGCCGAGCCCCTCACCCTTGCTCGCGCCGCGCACGAGGCCGGCGATGTCTACGAATTCGAGCTGGTTGGGAATGATGGTCGCGGATTTGGCGATTTCAGCGAGCTTCAGCTGGCGATCATCCGGCACGGCGATGCGGCCGACATTCGGCTCGATCGTGCAGAACGGGTAGTTCGCCGCTTCCGCCGCCTGCTGGCTCAGCAACGCGTTGAACAGGGTGGATTTGCCGACATTCGGCAGGCCAACAATACCGCAGTTAAATCCCATGGGTAGGCTCTTTCTTTTATGTGCGATCGCGACAGTTTTCAGGCTGTGGTTCCTCCATTTTTGTCATTCCCGCGAAAGCGGGAATCTCCTTCAAAGGGGATCGCTGCTTTCGCAGGGATGACAAAGAGTACTGCACAGCCTACTGGCTTCGCGGTGAATGTTATTCCGATTTCTCGGTGGATTCAGGTGTGGGTTCTTTTTTCACCTTAACTGGTGGTGGGTTTAGCGTGGCGGCGACCTTGCTGGCAAGCGTTTCCGGCGAGTGCTGCCAGAAAAGCGGCAGATGCTCAGCCAGCGCGGCGAGGGTTTTGGTGAGCAGCGGTTCTTCGTCTTTGTTAAAGCGCGCGAGCACATAGTCGGCCGCGGGGCGCTGATCGGCCGGGCGACCCACGCCGAGGCGGATGCGCCAGTAATCCGCCCCCACCATAGCGTCGATATCCTTGAGGCCGTTATGGCCATTCGCGCCGCCAGCTTTTTTGATGCGAAGTTTGCCCAGCGGTAGGTCGATCTCGTCATGGATGACGACCAGCTGCGATGGCGGCAGTTTGTAGAAGGCGAGTGCGGCCTGAACGGATTTGCCGGAGAGGTTCATGAAGGTCTGCGGCTTGAGCAGCAGCAGGGTTTCGCCGCCGAGGGTCATCTGCGCGCATTCGCCGTGGAATTTCTTGGTGAAACTGACGCCTGCGGGCGCTACGCAATCAACCGCCATGAAACCGATATTATGGCGCGTCGCGGCGTATTCAGCCCCGGGATTCCCTAGACCGACAATGAGCCACATAAAGGCCTCATGAAAAGCGAGGGTGGCGCGAAGCGCTTATTTCTTCGCGGCAGGTTTGGCGGCTGCTTTACCGTCTTTGCCCGCTGCCGGAGCCGCTGCTGCGGCGGCATCAGCCGCTGCCGCTTTGGTCGACGGCACGGCACCAGCCACCGGTGCGGTGGTTGGTACTTCCGCTTCCTCTTTCGCACGACCGGCGATGGAGGCGAGGGTGATGTTGCGGCTTTTTACAGCAGAGGCAATGCCCTTGGGCAGGGTGACGCCGCTGAGCTGGATCGAGCTACCGATATCGAGCGTGGCTACGTCGATTTCGAGCGATGCAGGAATGCTGGCCACGGGGCAGAGCAGCTCCACCTTGTGTGCCACAATGTTGAGCACGCCGCCGCGCTTGATGCCGACGGATTTATCGGTGTTGGTGTAGTGCACGGGCACGAATACTTTTACGACCGATTTATCGTCCACCGCGAGGAAATCCGCGTGTTCGATCTTGTCCGATACCGGGTTGAGCTGAATGTCGCGCGGGATGGCGAAAATTTCTTTGCCACCCAGGTTAAGCGACACGATTTTATTCATGAAGCCACCACGGAAATATTCGTTGCTGAGCGCGCGCGCTTCAACGTTCGCGCTGACGTTGCTTTTGCCCTTACCGTAGACATTGACCGGCACAAAACCGTTACGGCGCGCAGCACGTGCAGCGCCCTTACCAGCTTCCGGACGGGTTTCAGCCTTGAATTGAATCGCCGCTTTCATGGGGTATCTCCTTGATTTCTTGTAATAATTATTTTCTGTTGCTGCCAAAAGGTGGGGACTTATAGCGATAGCCTTACCCCTTGTCAAGCGCGGCTCACACTAATCAAACAAGCTCGACACGGAGCTTTCTTCCGAAATGCGGCGGATGCCTTCGGCCAGCAGCGGGGCGATGCTGAGGATGCGGATGTTTTTGCACCCTTTGGTGGCCTCGGTGGGGATGATGGAGTCTGTCACGACGAGAGATTTGAGCCTCGAGGCGGCGACGCGCTCGATGGCGGGGCCGGAGAGTACGCCGTGGGTGACATAGGCCGAGACGGACTTGGCGCCCTTGGCGAGCAGTGCATCCCCCGCGTTGCAGAGCGTGCCCGCGGTATCCACGATGTCGTCGAACAGAATGCAGTCGCGCCCTTCCACCTCGCCGATGATGTTCATGACTTCCGACACGCCCGCGCGCTCGCGCCGTTTGTCGACGATGGCGAGGTCGGCACCGATTTTCCCGGCCAGCGACCGCGCGCGCACCACGCCGCCCACATCCGGCGAGACGACCATGACATTGGCAATATCCGACGCGAATTGCTGTTTGATGTCCGCCACGATGACCGGCCGCGCGTATAAATGGTCGAGCGGAATATCGAAAAAGCCCTGGATTTGCCCGGCATGCAGATCCACCGTCAGCACCCGGTTGGCACCTGCAGTGGTGATGAGGTTGGCGACCAGCTTGGCGGTGATGGGCGTGCGCGGGCCGGGTTTGCGGTCCTGCCGCGCATAGCCGAAATAGGGGATGACGACGGTGACGCGCCGCGCACTCGCGCGTTTGAGCGCATCGAGCGTGATCATCATTTCCATCAGGTTTTCGTTGGCAGGCGCGGAGGTTGACTGAATGAGGAATACATCCTCCCCACGCACGTTTTCCTTCACCTCGACGAAAATTTCCTGATCCGAAAAACGGCGGATGCTGGCGGAGGTGAGCGGCACGCCCAAATGCTGCGCCACGGCGGCGGCGAGGGGGGCGTTGCTGTTTCCGGCGATGAGTTTCATGGCAACGTCTATAGAGTGTTCATCGGTGAGAGTCTAGAGGCGAGTGGCAAGAATCGCGCTTTCGCTTACGTGGCGGATTCGATATAGGCAATCTATGCTGGTGATGGATTCAGGACTCGGTGGGTTATCGGTGGTGCGGGCGCTCAAGGGCGCGCGGCCGGGCGTGGCGCTGGCCTATGTGGCGGATACGGCATACTTCCCCTATGGCGCTCGCTCGGCGGAGGAACTGCTTTCGCGGGCGACGGGGTTGATTGAGGCGCTTCAGAAAATCTCCGAGAAGAATTCCGCCCCGACCGGCACGGTCGTGTTGGCGTGTAATACGTTATCGACCTTGTGCCTCGCAGATTTGCGGGCGCGGTTTGCGCTGCCATTTGTGGGTACGGTGCCAGCGGTGAAGGTGGCGGCGCGGTTTAGTAAAACCAAACGCTTCACACTGCTCGCGACGCCCAACACGGCGGAGAGCGCGTATAGCCGCGCGCTGATTAATGAGTTCGCAGCGGGCTGTGTGGTGGATTGTTACGGCGCGCCGAACCTCGCGCGGATGGCGGAGGAATTGCTGCTTGGTGGGGCAGTGAGTGACGATGCGCTCGCCGCCGAGATCGCGCCGATTTTTCACGACGATGCGCGCGGGAAAACGGATGCGGTGGTGCTCGGCTGCACGCATTATCCGCTGATTGGCGAGCGCCTGCTCGCCGCGGCGCCGTGGCATGTGGCGTGGATTGATTCCGGCGAGGCGATCGCGCGGCGCGCGCTGAGCGTGGTCGACGAAGAAGCCGTGCGTGAAGGTGAATCGGTGGCCTATGTCACACGCGCGGAAGATGTGGCGCGCTACCGCGACCTGTTTGCGCGCGAGGGCTTCGCCGAGGTGCGGGCGCTTATTTCATAAATCGCAACGGGTTCACCGCAGAGAGCAAATCCGTGGTGACGGGCGCGTGCTCACCCGCGATGGCGGAGGCGATGATTTCCGCCGCAAGCGGGGCAGAGAGCAACCCGCGCGAACCATGCCCGGCGCTGACATATAACCCTTCCGCCAGCGCGCCGACATAGGGCAGCCGATCCGGCGTGGTGGCGCGCAGGCTGGTGCGGCCGCTGCGCGGCTGGCCATGAATCCAACCCGGTAAAAATGTTTCCACCTCGGCGATGTTTTTGGCGTGGTTTTCGTCGGTGACATTATAGGAAGCATCACCATGGTTATAGGTCGCGCCGATGAGCACGCGCTCGCCCGCGGGGATGACATAGCCCTTGTGGCAGAGGATGGCGCGAAGCGGCGCGGAAACGTCACTCGCCTCGAAGACGCTGACCTGCCCGCCGACGGCGTTGAGGGTGAGCGGATGGGGCGCGAGCGTGGTGGTGTCATGCGCGGTGGCGAGGATGCAGTGGGTGGTTTCGTAGACGGTTCCGTCGCGCGTTTCCACGCGCCAGCCAGCACGATCGCGGGTGAGGACGGTGGCCTCGGTATGTTCGTGCAGGGTGATGTTGGGGTGCGTGAGCAATGCGGCACACAGCTCGCCCGGCGCGACCCATGTGCCCTGTGGAAACCATGCGCCGCCGCTGGTGAGTGCCACGCCTGCGCGGTCACGCGCTTCGTTGGAATCGACCCAGTGGACGATGGATGCATCCAGCCCGAGCGTGTCGTTGAGCGTGCGGAGTTGTGCCTCCTCGGCATCGTGACGCGGCAATCGCAACATGCCGCACTGCGTGTGGGCGAAGCTGAGGCCGTCTGCCTTCCAGCGCGCGAGTTGGGCGAGGGCGAAGCTGTAGCCCGCGAAATACCAGGCGGCGGAGGGCGTCCAGCGCTTGGTGAGCTGCGGAAAAAGAACGCCCGCTGCATTGCCCGAGGCGCCGCCTGCGATTGCGCCCCGCTCCAGCACCGTGACGCGAAACCCTCGCTCCGCTAGTGCGCGTGCGGCAGTGGCACCGGCGATGCCGGCACCGAGTATCAGAATTGAAGGGGGCTCTTTGCCCCCTACGCGCTGTGCGCTGACCCCAGCCGCAACCGGCTCGCGCCATAAAGCGCTACGCATGCCATGAATTTCAGCCTGAGTATTTCTCTGCCCCACCAGCATCTCGCGCTTATGGCCGAAGCCAGGGACTTTCTCGACCGTGAATTCACGCGCGGCGAGGCCACGGCGCACCGCTCCGGCGGCGGTGAAGGTGGCGAAGGTGGCGTCCGGCGCGGCCATGGTGGCGATGGCGTCGAGCACCGCGTCGCTCCACATGTCCGGGTTTTTGGCGGGAGCAAAACCGTCGAGAAAGGAGGCGTGAGTCGATGACTCTTTAAGAGAGAAATTCGTGTCGTGCGTAGCCTCCGGCGAGCCCGAAGGGAGGGGGTTTGGGGGTGATACCCCCATCAGGCGCGAAGCGCATAATAATGCCTCCACCTCACCAAACCCGAGCGTGAGGGTGACGCGCGGGAGGTGAATACGGTGCCAGCCGGGCAGCCGGAGCGGATAGGCGGCGATGAGCTGGGCTGCATATTCCGCGAGTTCCGGATAGGCGGCGAGCGCCTCCCTCAACATCGCGGGGGTGAGGGGGAATTTTTCTACCGCGAGATAGTGGAGATGTGTCTGCACCGGGGCGTGCTCGACGAAGCTTTTCCATGTCACGAGAAAATTGAGGCCGGTGCCAAAACCAAGTTCCATAATTTTAAAGTTAGCGTGATCGGCAAACCGCGCAGGCAAACCGTTGCCACGCAGGAACACATGCTCGGTCTCGGCGATGCCACCGGCGCGGGAGAAATAGACATCGTCGAACGCGGCGGAAACCGGCGTGCCGTCACGCATCACAAACTGGGGCTGGGGGACATGGGCACTCATGCGCTGCTTATAGCAGGGAGTGGTGAATAGTGAATCGTGAATGCGGCTCACCGCCGATTTCTGTTGCAGCGCGCAATAAACAGGATTAATCCGGCAAAAACGCCCGAAAAAGGGCAAAAGGTGAGGCCATATGACTTTCAATCTCCCCGCGATCAAGCGCTTCCTGATGGGCGCACCACTTGACCCCTTCCGCTCTGACACCCGCCACAGCATGGCGCTGATTACCTTCTTCGCCTGGATCGGCATTGGGGCGGACGGGCTATCCTCTGCAAACTATGGTCCGGAAGAGGCGTTCCTGGCGCTGGCTGGCCATACGCATCTCGCCGTATTCCTCGCACTTGCCACCGCTTTTACCGTTTTTCTGATTGCGGCAGCCTATACGCAGGTGATTGAGCTGTTCCCCAATGGCGGCGGTGGCTATCGCGTGGCGAGCACGCTGCTTGGCCCCAAAACCGGGCTGGTGGCGGGCGGTGCGCTGCTGATTGACTATGTGCTCACCATTGCGATCTCGATCGCTGCCGGGGTGGATGCGCTGTTTTCCATGCTGCCCATCGGGTTTCAGGATTTTAAACTCACACTCGCCTTTGTGGTGGTCGGTATCCTCACCTATATGAATCTGCGCGGCATGAAGGAATCCATCCGCACGCTGCTGCCGATTTTCATGGGTTTTGTGATTACACACGCCATTCTCGTTATCGCGGCGCTGGTGGGGCATGCCGAAGGGTTGCCGAGCCTGGTGCCCAACGCGATTGCCGAAACCCAAAGCATGGCCAGCGAAATCGGCTGGTTCGCCGTACTGGCACTTTTCTTCAAGGCCTTCTCGCTCGGCGGTGGTACCTATACCGGGCTTGAGGCAGTGAGCAATTCGGTCGGCAATCTTGCCGAGCCAAAAGTGCGCACCGGTAAGGCGACGATGTGGGCGATTGCCTTCTCGCTGGCGTTCATGGCGGCGGGCATCATTGCCATGTATCTGCTATGGGATGTGCAAAAGGTCGATGGCGAAACCCTCAACGCCACCGCGTTTAAAATGGTAACGGCGGACTGGACAATCGGCGGCATCAATATCTCGGCCGAGTTTGTGGGTGTGTCGTTGTTGTTGGCGGCGGGTCTGCTGTTTGTAGCGGCCAATACCGGCTTTATCGCCGGCCCCTGTGTGATGGCTGCGATGGCGGTGGATCGCTGGATGCCGCATATGTTCTCGGCGCTTTCCAACCGACTCGTCACTAAAAACGGCGTGCTGATGATGGGCGCGATGGCGATCGGTGCCTTGCTGGTGACCGGCGGCGAAGTGCATGTGCTGGTGGTGATGTACTCGATCAACGTGTTCCTCACCTTCACCTTATCGCTGGCGGGCATTACGCGCCATCGCTGGCGTGAGCGCAAGAAATCACCCGCATGGGGAAAATTTGCCGTTGCTTTTGTTTCCATGGTCGTGTGCGGCACGATTCTGATTGTGACCGTACTCGAGAAATTTACCCACGGCGCTTGGAAAACCATTCTGGTGACCGGTGTTGTTATCCTCATCGGCCTCATGATTCGCCGGCATTACGATGAAGTGCGCGCGCGCATGAAACAGATCGAGGACGAGCTGGGTGGTGCCATGTTCGCCAAGAAACCCTCCGCCGAGGACGAAAAACCGAAAATGGATCCACGGCAGCAGACGGCGGTGTTCCTCGTCGGCGGCTCGGCAGTGACCGGCATGCATACCTTCCTGTGGGTGCAGCGCCTCTTCCCCGGCGTGTTCAAAAACTTCGTGTTTGCGAGCGTCGGTGAAATCGATACCGAGGAGTTCGGCGACGAGGCCAGCTGGCACGCGCTGCGCCGTGATACCAAATCCATGCTGAAGCAATATGTGGATTTCTGCACCGCGCGCAAACTCCCCGCCACCTATTACCACGATTATGGCACGGATGTGATTACCACGGTGGCGAACCTCTCTGAGCGCATCGCAGCAGACTTCCCACATGCGGTGTTCTTCGCGGCGAAGCTGATCTTCGAGAAGGAGAACATGTTCACCAACATCCTGCACAACCAGACCGCCTATATGCTGCAGCGGAAAATGCATAGCCGCAGCCAGAACCTCATCATCATGCCGATGAAGGTTTAGCGATTATTGTGCGCGCTCGCGCGGCAGCGGGGCAAATAATGTGCTTCGCCCACGAGCTTGCCTTTGTGGTCGATGAATCGTGAGAAGGTCGGGGTGACCTGCTTCTCACGCAGTGGCGGGTCGATTTTTTCCATTGGCACCGTGCCGAGAATTTTGAGTCCCGGTAGTTGGCGCTTCTCGCGCGGAGATTCCCAGTCAGGCTTGACCGCGTGCCCAGTTTTCGGTGCGGTGACCGTTTCCGTGACCTGCAGCGGAGGAATGTCGGGAGTTGGCACTACTGTCGTAATGGTGGGTTTTTCTTTCTGCTTTTTCGGTAGCAGATAAACAAGGCCTGTGCTGGTATCTCCTGTGAGCGCGGCCTGAATATGGGCGAGTGCTGCTGCATTCTTCGGATTATCAGCCAGTTTTGCCTGTTTTACGGTGATCATCGCTCGCGCCTAATGCTGCACAATGCCCATGCCGGAGAGCGTATTCAGCGCGGCGAGGGTGTTGGGGTTGAGCTGCACTGTATCGGCACTGACTTGCGAGAGCGGATGCGTATCCGCCGTACAGGCATGCTGGCAGGCAGCGTTGCAAACATGCGCATGTGTTTCTGCCGGAACGGTTGGCGTCGCTGTTGCAGGCGGGGTGACGGGCGTGCCCTGTGTCGGCGAGGTCGGTTCCGCAACCGGGCGCTGTGCTACTTTCGGCTGTACCTCGGTTTCCGGGGCGGTATCGCTGGTGGGATCCGCATAATCGTCACGTACGCGGGCGGGCGGCACGGCTGCATCCGCATGACGCGCGGGCAGCGCGCCGTTTTTAATTGCCTCGTTCACGCGGGCGAGATGCGGTAGATAATGCGCCTCGAAAATCTGGTTGAGGCCAGGGGCGAGGAATTGCAAAAACTGCGGCTCGCCGCGATATTCGACCTGCGATAGCTCGGCAAAGCGCGAGATGACTTCGCGGAAACGCTCCTCTGGCGAGTTGTAGCCGCTGCGATTATAGCGGTCACCTTCGATGCTCAGTGTTTCGAACGCATGACTCACGGCAGTGCGGAAATCGTTCGCCGTGCGTAGATAAGGGAACAAGCCCTCGGCATCAAAGCCATAGGCCGCGAATTCTTCGTTCGCAACGGCGGTGATGGCCAGCTTTTCTTGCGTGTTGCCCGCTTTATAGGCGTCAAACAACCGCTCGAACTCGGTGTAATGTTCGTTCATCAGCTTCTGGAATCGCGTGAAGCGCTGCTGGTCGCTCGCCGCCAGCGCGTCGATCTCTTTGATCTCGGCGGCGGAGAATTGCTCCGGCCAGAGGTTGTGCGCGATCTCGTGCACCAGCGTACGTTGTGAGCCACGCTTGTCGCCGCGGCCGGAGAAGTAAATGCGGTAGGTGCCTGCGACGTCGCGCAGGTCGTTGGCGGCTTTGCGGTGCAGGCCGTAGATGCCGGGGAAGAAGGCGATGTCGTCCGCGTTCACTTCCGGCGAGAAACAGACTTCGTAACCGAGGCGGAACATCAGCTCGCGCTGGATGGGGTCGACGAGGTTGAGCGCTTCGGCGATGAGCTTTTCTTCGTTCTTGATCGGCGCGGGCACCTCGAAATGATGGCGGATTTTATCGCGGAATTCGGCGAGTTTGGCGGTGATGCGGGCATCGAGCCCGGTCGAGATTTTCTCCGCCATCGGCGCGTTTAGCCCCTGCAGCTGACGCCCCAAATGCCAGTGCTCGACGAGGTTATAGCTGAAATCCTGCGTCGCGGCGTATTGCGCCAGCTCCTTCACGTCGCTGATATATTTTGGCTCCAGCCCAAGCAGTTGGCCGATGCCATCGATGCCGCCTTTGAGGCCAGCTTCGCGCACCTGAAGTGGCGTGACGCCGATATTATCCGCAAGGTCGGCGAGCACTTGGTCGGGCGTGCCGCGGCGCTGAACATAGTCTGTCAGCTTGCCGAGATAGCCGTTTTTCGTCAGCTTCTCGCGCATTAGCAAATAAACGGCGAGGCTGTTTTGCAGCAGTTCGAGCCCTACCGGGTCGCTGCCCGGATGCTCCACCACGTCGCGCGCGATGGCGGCCATCGGCGTTTTTTTATCGTCGAGCTCTTTCTGGAGTTCACCGTCCACCCCGCTCGCGAGCTGGGCGTTGAAGCTCTTCACTTCCTCCATAAGCTTGCTGCGCTTGGCGGAAGGCGAGACCGGCACCAATTGGCCAAGATTCAGTGCCGCCGCCGTACGCTCACGCGATTCGTAGAAGGACGGGTTGTTGATGCTATAGGTGAGTTGCAGTTTTTTCCGCAGTGCGAGTTCATTCTCCGGCGCCAGTTCGCGCGGGTGAATGACGAGATACGGATCGACAAACAGCGAGCCGTCTTTGATATGAATGCGGTTCGCGTCGAGGAAATCTTGCACATTCACGCCGCGTGCGGTGGTTGCGGTGCGTGCCGTACTTAAGTGCGGCGCTGCTACTGTCGTGCCCCCACCCGCAGGGTGGTGGTCGCTACGTGCGGGCTGTGCGATGGATGTCACCATTATGCGCGACCTGCCTGTTCAGGGTGAATGGTGGCAGTATCATTCGCGGCGGTACGCGATTGCCAGCTATCGTCGTTCGCGGCGTGGCTGGCGAGGATTTCATGCGCGGGTGCGTGCATTTTTTCGTGATGCGCGACATGGCTGATCGTGTGGCTTGGCGCGGCGGTGCGGCGATTCTCTGGCGCAGGCTGTATTTCCCTCGCCGCTTCGTCATGCGTATGCGCCACGCCAAACGGGGTGCCCATGGGGCGCGAAACGGTGACTTCCTGCGCGGGTGCTAACTCCATCCCCTCGATCTTGACTTTGGCCAACGCATTTTTACGCGCCTGCGAATCTTGATCGAGCGAAATCGCTTCGGCAAAATATTTGGTGCCGAGATAGATGCAGCTCAAGCCTAGCGCCGCGACGCCGACCAGCCCAAGTGCGGGGAGAGAAAATAAAGCAGCGGCGATGCCTTCCGCTGCGTAAAGCGTCCCAAGTGACCCCAAAAACCCCGAAGAGAGTGCGCCGACAAGGCCAAAAATCATCGCACCGCCCGTGCCCAGCAGCAATTGCTGACGGAAGCGCACCTGCGTGGAGCGCGCCTTGATCTCTTCTTCCTCGGCACTACCTAGTAATTCTGTTGCTTGCTCGCTCATTTTTGAGTCCTGTTAGTATATGTCACTATCCACTCTACGCGATTTTATGGGCGAGTTGTGTGAAGCTTTTGTGACAATTGAGGGGTTCCGGGTTTCCAGAGCCTGTCACCCCGCCTTTTGCCAGACGAGGGTGACCCAGTCACCCAGCGTGAGGCGGGAGGTTAGCTCGAGGCTAAGCGATTGATAGGCGCCGCGGATTTGCGGTTCCTGCCAGAGGAAAATGCCCGAGAGAATGAGCACCCCACCCGGTGCGAGATGGCGCTCGGCATCGCCCGCGAGGGCGAGCAGCGGCGCGGCGAGGATGTTCATGGTAATGAGATCGAACGGCGCGGCGGCGGTGATGGCCGGGTGGGCAAACCCCTCGGCATGGATAGTATATATTCCTGAAGGGGGTCTTATCCCGTTGACTCGTAAACTCGTCCTTTCCGCTTCGCTCCAAGACGCGCCAAGAGGCGCTGACCCCCGCCCTTCGGGCTCACCATGGGAGGCTACGCAAGGTGCGTCACCCTGTGCATAATCACTTATTTTTATGCCGTTTTCATGGGCATTGATGCGCACTATTTCAATGGCTTGTTTGGAGTTATCCACTGCCACCACGAAACATTTGAATAGCCGTATTATGGAAAATGCAAGAATGCCCGAACCGCAGCCGATATCGCAGGCGATGCGGGGGCAAAAGAGGGTGGGGTCGATGGATTCGAGCGCGGCGAGCACCCCCGCCGTGGTGGGGTGCGATCCATCGCCGAAACCATCCGCCCCGGCGGAAAGGGTGAGGGAGTTGTGGGTGTCCATCCGCCCCTCATAGCAGAGGATGTGGGTGCGATGGAAATTTTCTGTGTAGGCTTCCTCCATCCCGAGCCGCCGCGCATGCGCAGGGGGTGCGGGGGTGGCCCCCGCCTATAATTTCCCTGTGGATAGTAATCTTCGCTTAACCTTTGCGGCGTACACTAAGCTTATCCACTAAGGGAGGATGCTATGCAACCACAACCCACGCCGTACAACGCCGCCATTCAGGGCGAGCTGTTCGCCAAAGCCCTGCTGCCGCGCCGTCTGCCGGTGCTTAAATCCGGCCCCGAGGATGAGGCCGCCCCCGCACCAACGCGGCATTAGGGCGCCTGTATTATCGCTCTTCACGGGGCGACCCATCAATCTTCACGAAACTGTCACATTTCTTGAGGGATTGGTGTGCTATAGAGGCGCATCACATCGATAAAGGAGCGCCGCTATGGCTGATGAGAAGAAACAATTTACGCAAGAACAGGCGCGGCAATTATATGACGTTGCGCATGTTGTTTCCCCCGAGAATGAAATGGATACCACCGAGGGATTGGGGATTTATGCGACCGACTGGGTGCGCATTATGGGCGCGGATGCACGCGCTGCTCAATATGAGGGCTGGCTAGAATCTGGATTTGGCGCGTCGTCGGATCGTGAAGTTTTTGACGAAGCAATTCTGAAAGAAGCGACGGGGCTTGGCCAAATGCAGCTGAAGCGAAAGGCAGATAAGCTTGAGAACTTTGACCCAAAATCCGCACAGTTATTGCTGACAAAAGGCACTGAGCAGGATGGACTTGTTTTTTTCCACACGAATGATTTTTACACAGAGATACAAAAACCAAGGGTGCCATTCAGCATGACCGAGGCACATGAGTTTGCGGCATATCGGGGAGAACAAGGCTGGAACTATAAATTTAGCAAAGCGCAGTTGATGGTCGATGCTGCTAAAGCGCCGCAGCCATTCGCAACTGAGGACGCACAGTTCTTTTTAGAGAATGCCACCTTACACCAGAAAATAACCGATTCGGGTCGATCCCTTACCTACCCATCGGGAGCGGTGGTGGAGATTGATCGCGATGTTTTTTTGCAGCAGTTGGGGTTGCCTGCGAGCACGCAGGATATTCCGAATCTGCTCGCAGCAGTGGTGGGCTGCGTGGATGACGAAACATCTCCCCCTGAGAGAGTGACGAGAATATGGAACGGGCAGCAATATTCCGTGAATCAGCATAAACAGAAAGTGCTGCTCGACAGAAGCCTGTTGCAGGAACAGGCGGCGGTAATGCCAGAGATATCTGCGCAGGAGAAAACCCTCGCAACGGCACTGGCAACCAGCGGCATTCAGGTCGGCGATACATTTGTAGTGCCGCAGGACGCGCTGGTGGAAGCGCTCGATAAGGCAGGGCTTCCCTTTGTGGAGAATTATGGGGGTGCGCTGCTTTCCTATGATGACGAAACGAAAAACTTCACCTTCAATGCGGTACGCTTGCGGGAGATTGCCGGGCTACAGATTGATAGCGCGCTGTTGGATGCCTACAGCATTCAAGAGACAAACACCGTAGGTGCGCCAACGCATCACGCGATCAGCCGGTTTGGCGCAGGTTACGACTAGAGCCTAAGCCGCTTCTTCGTTCGTTTCGTGGGAGACGAAAGCGTCGTCCCAGGTGCCTTGTGTGGCGGCTTTGGCATATTCGGTCACGCGGTTTTCGAAGAAGTTGGTGTGCTCCACGCCATTGAGCATATCATCGAGCCATGGCAGCGGGTTTTTCTCGATCTGGTACATCGGCTGCAGGCCAAGCTGGCCGAGGCGGCGGTCGGCGATATAGCGGATATAGCTTTTCACCTCGTTCGGCGTCAGCCCCTGCACCAGCCCCACGCCGAAGGCGAGGTCGATGAAGGCGTCTTCATGCGTGACAATGGTGTTGCAGGCGACATAGAGTTTGCTGCGCAGCTCGTCCGTCCAGACTTCGGGGTTTTCGTCGCAGAAGGTTTTGAACAGGCGGATGATCGACTGGCAGTGCAACGTTTCGTCGCGCGCGCTCCAGGTCACGATTTGCCCCATGCCCTTCATTTTGCCGAAGCGCGGGAAGTTAAGCAGGATCGCGAATGAAGCGAAGAGCTGCAGCCCCTCCGTAAACGCACCGAACACCGCCATGGTGATGGCGATCTCTTCTTTGCTGTTCACGTTGAACTGCTGCATGTAGTCGTATTTGTCCTTCATTTCCTTGTATTTCATGAAGGCCTGATACTCGGTCTCCGGCATGCCGATCGTGTCGAGCAGGTGGGAATACGCCGCGATGTGAATCGTCTCCATGTTCGAAAACGCGCTGAGCATCATCTGCACTTCGGTGGGTTTGAACACCTGCGTGTAGTGCTTCATGTAGCAGTTGTTCACCTCGATATCCGCCTGCGTGAAGAAGCGGAAAATCTGCGTCAGCAAATTCTTCTCAGCGGGATCGAGGTTCTTTTTCCAGTCGCGCACATCGTCGGCCAACGGCACTTCCTCGGGCAGCCAGTGAATGCGCTGCTGCATCAGCCACGCGTCATATGCCCACGGGTAGGCGAAGGGTTTGTAGATCGGTTTGGCGTCGAGAAGGGACATGATGCGCTCCGCAGGCAAGGTGTTTGGGGGGAAATCTAGTGTAATTCGGTCGTCAGTTAAAGTGGTAAAGACGCGTCTTGCACAGTTATCTACTGCGTGGGCTGTGCCCAGGGGTTGACTTTTCCGGCTTTGGCTTTGAGTGCAGCAGCCTCCTCGGCGATGCGCATTTTTTCAATTTCGCGGTAATGTTTCTCAAGCGACACTTGCTTGCAGCCACCGCGTTGAATTTTGCTGTCGACATCTGCAACCACGGCTTGCTGCGCATCGACGATATATTTGGCGTAATAATCGACGATGTTTTGCGGTGGTGGCGCGCTGACTTTGGCAACATAGGCGGTGAAGAAGGAATCGCCATATTCCTTGGTAACGCGAGCGAGGGCTGCTTTCTGGTAAGCGATTTGTTCTTCACCCAGGCTGTATTCTTCCTCGCAACTTGCATAAAGCATCGCACCCGCAACCAGTGTGATGAATTTTGCCTCAAGCGCCGCAACGGTGGGGTCCGCACGCAGATCATCGATCGAGCGTACGGCAACGGCGGCTTCTGCCGCCGAAGCAGCGAGAAACAGCGCGGCGCAAGCAAAGCTACGTGCGGCTATTGACAGGCGAGACATTCTTCGTACGTCGTCGACTGCTTAGCTTTGAGCGACATCTCGAGCTGGATCTCGGGCACTTTGTTGCTCACTTTATCCGACCGCTGCAGCGATGCCGAGCGGCAGTAGTAAAGCGACTTCACGCCCTTCTTCCACGCCATGTAATGCAGCATATGCAGGTCGCGCTTGTGAATGTTCGCCGGCAGGAAGAGGTTGATCGAGCTCGCCTGACAGATGAACGGCGCACGGTCGCCCGAATGCTCGATCACCCAGCGCTGATCCATTTCATACGCGGTTTTGAACACCAGCTTCTCGTTTTCGTCGAGGAAGTCGAGATGCTGCACCGAGCCTTCAAGCGTGGTGATGGACGACCAGACTTCCGGCGTGTCCTGACCCTTCTCAGCCAGCAGTGCTTTCAGATATTTGTTGCGCACGGGGAAAGAACCCGAGAGGGTTTTTTGCGTGAAGACGTTCGCCGCATAGGGCTCAATTCCCGGGCTCGCATTGCCGGTGATGATGGAGATCGAAGCCGTCGGCGCAATCGCCATTTTGTTGGAGAAACGCTCCATTGCTCCGGCTTCTGCTGCATCCGGACAAGCGCCGCGCTCATGGGCGAGTTTCACCGATGCCGCGTCCGCTTGCTCACGAATATGGGCGAACATTTTCTTGTTCCAGACCTTCGCCATGACCGATTCAAACGGGATCATTTTCGATTGCAGGTAGGAGTGGAAACCCATCACGCCGAGGCCGACGGAACGCTCGCGCATCGCGGAATATTTCGCGCGCTCCATGCTATCCGGCGCGGTGTCGATGAAATCTTGCAGCACGTTGTCGAGGAAGCGCATGATGTCTTCGATCAGCGTCGGGTGGTTCTTCCACTCGTCGTAATATTCGAGGTTGAGCGAGGACAGGCAGCACACCGCGGTGCGGCTTTTGCCGAGATGGTCGTAGCCCGTTGGCAGCGTGATCTCGGAGCAGAGATTGCTCATTTTCACGGTGAGGCCGAGCTGCTTGTGATGCTCCGGAATCGCCTTGTTCACGGTGTCGATGAAGAGGATATAGGGCTCGCCGGTTTCGATGCGGGTGGTGAGCAGCTTCGCCCACAGGTCGCGCGCGCTGACCGTCTCAACCACATGCTTGTCTTTCGGGCTGAGCAGATTCCATTTCTCGTTTTTCTCGACTGCTTGCATGAACGCATCCGTCACCGCCACGCCGTGGTGGAGGTTGAGCGCTTTGCGGTTGGTGTCACCACCGGTCGGGCGGCGCATGTCGATGAATTCTTCGATCTCGGGGTGCGAGATATCGAGGTAGCAGGCGGATGACCCACGACGCAGCGAGCCTTGCGAAATCGCGAGTGTCAACGAATCCTGCACGCGGATGAAGGGGATCACGCCCGAGGTTTTGCCGTTGCGGCCGACTTTTTCGCCCAGCGCACGCAGGTTGCCCCAGTAGGAACCGATTCCGCCGCCGCGCGACGCGAGCCAGACGTTCTCGTTCCAGAGATCGACAATTCCTTGCAGCGAATCTTCGGTTTCGTTGAGGAAGCAGGAGATCGGCAAGCCGCGCTTGGTGCCGCCGTTGGATAGAATCGGCGTGGCGGGCATGAACCACATCTGGCTGATATATTCGTAGATGCGCTTGGCGTGCGCTTCGTCGTCGCCATAAAAACTCGCAACGCGGGCGAACAGATCCTGGTATTTTTCCTCTGGCAGGAGATAGCGGTCGTCGAGCGTCGCCTTTCCGAAATCGGTGAGGTATTTATCGCGGCTGTAGTCGACGGTAATGGGTCTGGTCGTCATGTCTCACACCTTAAAACGTTTTTTGTTTCCTCAGCCCGATTATGCAATGCTTCTTCAGTTTCGCATCAGGTTCGATCGATTACTACATCTTGTGGTCTAACTGTCTAGAGAGAAAATTTTTTAACAGGTGAAATTTTTTCGTTGATTATTATTTTATATTTGTTTTTCAGCCTTTTAATTTTCTTGTTCAAGGTGGTATTTCGGCACTAGTGCTTCAAAACCGCGTTTTTTAGCAACCACAAGATGTAGTAGGTAAAAATACATCAGTGCGGCATTTTTTTACCACGCCGGGTTAACCCCATGACGCAGCGGGAGGAACAACCTAGCGACCTGCCGCGTGGGGTCAATCGGGAAATCTCAGGGGATAATAACCTTTGAAACAGGATTAAAATCCAGCGGCTTGTAGTGATTATTCTATTCTCCACACGCCATGCACAGACTTATCCACCCCCGCCACCGCGCACCCCGCAATTGTCATGGAATTGTCACACAAAATCAGGCGGTCTCGGGGTAATATGGGGGCATGCAGGATTTTTACGGGATAGAGCCACCACCGAAAGAAACGCCGCCGCCGCGTCGTCTACACCAAGCGGTCAGGCACATTATCGGCGAGAAGGCGGATGCGCTGCGGGAGTTGATTGCCAAAACCCGCGCGCCAAAGGCGCTGGCACCGCTGCTGGTGAACAAAGAATATTACGACGACATCGACGCCAAAATGGCGCGCACATGGCGGCCGACGGTGAAAGATGCGGTCGCCTACATGCGGCAGATGGGTAATAAGACCTATTACGAGCACTGGAAATATCTGGGTGAAGAAGGGCGGCGAGAAAAGTTCGACGATACTCACATCGGCCATGAAATTTCGCACCTCGCCGGCCATTTCGCACATACGATTCAAGGCGAACATTTCGGCGTCGCCTTTGAAGCGGGGCTCACTTACGGCATTTCACGCAGCATACAAGAAAATGCCAGCACGCAGGCACGTAGAGATATTGACGTTAATGTCTCGCGCTGTTTCAGTATTGCTGAGCAGTGGCAGAAGGGGCCCGCCGAGCGCGCTGTGAAGCGAGATGAGGCGGTTTACTTCGCAGCCGGACTTTATCTGCGTGAGAAAATGGAAATGTTCTTGCAGACCGGGATGCTTGACCGCCCCTATCGGGAACAGAAAAAATTCTGCACTGACTATGCGCATCGCAACCATGTGCCGCTAAGGCTTACAAACGGCAAGAATGGTGGCGAAGTGATGGATATGCTTGCATCCGCCCCCTACGACCTCATCAAGCTCAGCCGCGAGGAGTGGCGGGCGATTACGGCGGTGGCGACCGGGCTCGCGGAGCCTGAGGACACGCCGTATCCTCAGCGCCTCACCGCCATCAAGCAAGCGCTGGTGCATACGGGGCTGTTCCACGACATGAAGCCGGTGTTTGAAAAAGCTGCGGAGAATCACGAAGCCAATATCCGCAGCTATAATGCGAAGCTGGAAGAAAAAAACCAAGCTACCCCTGAAGAGGCGCCGCAGAAGCTTGCCGAAGTACGCGGGGTGGATAGGGAAATGCACCATGCGGCACGCGCCCGCCGTGACGCGCCAGAGAAATTTACCGATCGGGTGACGACGGGCGAGTCTGTGCCGCAGCGTTTCTAGTCGCCGGCCGCAACCTTATTTGATACACGCAAAAAGAAAAGGCTCGAACCGAAGTTCGAGCCTTTCCGTGCTTCCTGCCTACGGGGGGAAGTTTGACTAGAGACCCGCGAGGGTGCCATTCGCATAGCGAACGGTGTTCCACGTGTTGTAGCCCACGGGGGTGTAGTTCACGAGCAGGCCGTTGCCTTCGATCGCAGCGCGGTAGTTGCCCGAGCAATCGCCCACTGCCGTCGGCGTGCTATGGGTGCCGTCGCTGCGGACGCTCATCATGTAGTTTTTGTAGCTACAGCCACCGGTGCCGTCATACGAGGTGAAGATTACTACGTCTTCGCCCGGCATGCGGTAGGTGTTGCTGATACGGATCGGTGCAGGCTGGTTGTTGGCCACCAGTACCGGTGCGCCGTTCAGCGTCACGGTGTAGTTGCCCATGGCACCGATGCGGCTTTCGTTCACCGCGAGGTTACCGAAACGTACTGGCACCGCGCTGATGCGGTTGGTTTGCACCGGAGCGTAACCATAATGGTAGCCATTATAAGCATAGCCTGCCCAGTTACCACGATACGCACCACGCCATGCCACCGCGTTGGTGTCTTTCAGGATGCGGTAGGTATCCGAGTCTAGCGCGCCAGTGGCAGGCAGACCTGCGTGCGCTTGGAAATCGGCGATTGCGTTGGCGGTTTGTGCACCGATCACGCCATCGCGTGGGCCAACATCGTAGCCCAGGTTTGCCAGACGCGTTTGTGACAGGCGCACCGCGCTCGAATCCGCCGCGTTAGCCGCGCCGAACGAAAGGGTGAGTACCAGGGTAGCAAGTGCAGTGGTGCGCAGAAGAGTTTTCATTGGCAGGCTCCTATAAAGTTGATTTTTTGGTTCGTTTGCCGAGCCGCTGATTCGGCCCATAAAGGCGAATATACGCCCAAAAGGTTAACGAACCGTTTACAGAAGGTTGCATTTGTGCGAACCCGCCCAACTATTTTTGAGAATGGTTGTTTTTCAGTTGGTTGCTCGACAAAAAAGTTCTGCTAAGCAGCGGCCAAAAACCGCCCCTGCGGTTGCTGGCGGTAGGAAAGCGCCTCGGCGAGGTGAATGCGGGTGACAGACGCGCTTTGCTCCAGGTCGGCAATCGTGCGCGCGACGCGCAACACGCGAGTGAGCCCGCGCATAGAGAGGTTGAGGCGCGCTGTGGCGTCCTCCACCAGCGCGCGGCAATCGGCATCGAGCGGCACCACGCTATGCAGCGCCTCGCCACTCACCTCGGCATTGGTGCGCGCGGGGGAGCCCATGGCGGCGAAACGTGCGGTTTGGCGGGCGCGGGCGGCGGCGACGCGTTCGCGTACCGTGTCACTTGATTCCGCCATCGCAGGGGTGAGCATGGAGAGCGTATCGACCGCCGGTACATCGACATGTAAA
The DNA here is from genome assembly GCA_044237845.1 of Rickettsiales bacterium. Lineage (GTDB taxonomy): Bacteria > Pseudomonadota > Alphaproteobacteria > Rickettsiales > UBA3002 > QFOX01. The sequence goes on from JBIIEL010000001.1 coordinate 141,691, forward strand.
TCGATGCGGTCGAGCAGCGGGCCGCTGATGCGCGACTGGTAATCGTCCGCGCAGCGCGGCGCTTTGCCGCAGGCGCGCCCGGCGTCATCGAGGTAGCCGCAGCGGCAGGGGTTCATCGCCGCGATGAGTTGGAAACGCGCAGGGTAGGTGACATGCGCCTCGACGCGCGCAATGGAGATCTGCCCGGTCTCAAGCGGCTGGCGGAGCGATTCCAAAACGCCGCGCGGGTATTCCGGCAGTTCGTCCATGAACAACACGCCGTGATGCGCGAGCGAAATTTCCCCCGGCACAGCGCGGCGACCACCGCCCACCATGCTGGCCATGGAGCTCGAATGATGCGGGTCGCGGAACGGCCGCGTGCTCGTGAACTCGCCCTTCACCAGCTTGCCTGCGACACTCGCGATGAGGTTGGTCTCGAGCATTTCCTCCGCCGTCATCGGCGGTAGAATGCCCGGCAGGCACGAGGCGAGCATGGATTTGCCCGAACCCGGCGGCCCGATCATCAGCAGATTATGGCCGCCCGCCGCCGCGATTTCGAGCGCGCGCCGCGCCATCGCCTGCCCACGCACCTCGGCGAGGTCATGCGTTTTTTTCGGTGCGGCAAAAATTTTGGCTTCGGGGCGGGCGAGCACCTGTTGCCCCTTGGCATGGTTGATGAGTGCCAGCAGCGACGGCGCGGCGAGAATATCGAGATCGCCCGCGAAGGCCGCCTCCGCGCCATTCTCCAGCGGGCAGATGAGCCCCTTATTTTGCGCGGCCGCCGCGAGCGCCGCAGGCAGCACCCCCGCCACCGGCTGCATCGCACCATCCAGCGCCAGCTCGCCGAGTGCCACAAACCGCTCCACCGCATCCGCCGGCAGCATGTTAAGCACCACGAGCAGCGCGAGGGCAATAGGCACATCGAAATGCGAGCCTTCCTTCGCAACATCCGCCGGGGCAAGGTTGATGATGACGCGCTTGGCTGGCAGCGCCACACCCATTGAGGCCAGCGCGGCGCGCACCCGCTCGCGCGATTCGGCAACGGCCTTATCCGGCAGGCCCACGATGGTAAACGCCGGCAGCCCCACCCCAATATGCGCCTGCACCTCGACCGCGAGTGTCTCGATGCCTTGGAAGGCGACGGTATGTACGCGTGCGACCATGGTTTGTTGTGTTCCTTCGTTTGGCTTTACCACGTACTTCTCCACGCGTCATTGCGAGGAGCGTATTCGACCCTGTTAGCCATAACAGCCGACGGATTCTTTTCAATTTAGAACGCCAATTTCCTCTAATACATATTGAAAAAGAAGCATGGAGCCATTAAATGACAGATGATCACCATTAGAATATAAGATATTCTTCTCCGTAATACTTGAACAGTAATGTGAATCGCAGAATATTTTCTTGGGATCAATTACCACTAGCCCAGAGAACTTCGTTGCAACCTCTCTAATTGCAGCGTCCGACAGCTACTGTTCTTCTAAAACTGCACTGAGGGGTATTCTCATTAGTTCATTCCGCTGCTCATGAGAGCGGCCAAGGCTCAATTGCTCAATTCGATTTAATCGCATTATCGGATTCCAGCCATTAGCAGGAACTCCGGCCACTATCACTACTTTATGGTTCAGCTCACGCAATGAACGCACTGTTTTCTCAAATGACTCTACCTGTTGCTTGTAGCGAACATTTATTGAAGTGTTTGAATCGTAGGCCATAACATATTCATCGCGATGCTCAACCCCTCCGATGGTGTTATCGAAGCCCTTTCCATTTATATAAAGCGGAAACCTTGAATGCAGGATAACAAAAGATGGGGGCAAAGAACTCAACAATTTCAGCCTCTGTGACTGATAGTCTGAGTTGCACCTATCGGAAGCTATGCCGTTAACGTAAGCAGTCATTCCCAATAAAAATGGACACCCACTTGCCGAAAGATCAACCAACTCAAACAGACCCTTACCGGCGAAATGGCTGGCAGCTTCAGTTAAAACACGCGCATGACTGTCGCCTGCAATAACCACTCGAATATCGGAAAAATGACTGCCTATTCTACACGCTTTTAATGGGTCTCTGTATGAGCACTCAACGCCGTCACGCACAATGCCACCAAACTCTTTGGGGGCCTCTCCCCCTTCGACCCAATGAATTTTTGCGGCACCACCGACTTTAAGATGCCCAAAAAGGCCGACCATAAAAAATGCCATGCTACCAACGATCGCACAGAAGAATATCTGGTTGCGACTAAATCTACCTTTTGTTCGAAAAGGCCTCTCGACAAATCTCCACGAACAATACGCAAGAATTATTGAGGAGATGCACATAATTATAAGAATTAGTGGGCTAGGCTCATCCAAACTAAGATGTCTTGCAAATACCAATAACGGCTGATGCCACAAGTATGCGCTGTAGCTAATCAGACCCATCCCAACAAACATCTTCGTCGCGAACACTTTCCCTACCCAAGTGTTCGGTGTTGCAAAGAGAATTAAAAGTGCCGCCCCTAATGTGGGCACGAGTGCATAAAAGCTAGGAAAAGGCGTGGATTTGTTGAATGCAAAGATTGCGTAGAGAACCATAACAAGTCCAAGCAAGCTACCAAGCTGCGACTTCTTTTTACATAATTCATGATTTCTATGGCGTGAAAAGTAGAATGCTATGAGCGCACCAATCGCCAGCTCCCATCCGCGTGTTGGCAATAAGAAGAAAGCGGCCGCGGGCTTGTTGTATGCGCTCCAATGCGCAAGTCCTAAACTTACCAATGCGCAAGTCCTAAACTTACGAGTGCCAACATAATCAATATGGGCACTACCCATTGCTTTGCGTAACGCCACATAAACAATAGGAAAAGTGGAAAGAGAACGTAATATTGCTCTTCTACCGCCAAGCTCCAAGTATGCAACAACGGTTTCAGTTCCGCAGCCGTATCAAAATAGCCGCTCTCCCGCCAAAACAAAATGTTCGACGCAAATGCGGAAACGGCAATAAGACTTTGAGAAAAGTCTTTCAGGTCGCTTGGCAGTAGCCATACCCACGCCAATGGGACACACACGGCCATTACGAGAAACAATGCGGGCAGTATACGTCTTGCGCGGCGCTCATAAAAGCGTAGTAGCGAGAAAGTGCCCGCGCTTTTTTCCAAGAGAATTATTGAGGTGATGAGATAGCCGCTAATCACAAAAAAAATATCCACGCCGACAAAGCCGCCGCTAAACGTATCGAATCCGGCATGAAAAAGGATTACGGGAAGCACTGCGAGAGCACGTAGTCCATCTATCTCACGTCTATAGGTAATCATGGCAACAACGATTATGGGTGAGATCCGCGCAAGAAAAAGGCAGGGCACTCTACTTTCGTGCTGCATTTTGTCAAGAGCTTGCGCAAGAAAGCCCGCCGCTAAGCTGCTGGAACTACTAGCCTCTGGCCTCTGGCCTCTAGCCTCTTGCGAAGAAAAATGACCCTGCTAACGCAATTGCAAGGATTTCTTAGCGTTTTCTTAACCTGTGATAGGCATAGTGGGAAACGATGGAGAAGATCGACACAGAGGATATGGCGATTGCGCCCGAGGCGTTGCCCGGCGCGCGGGGGCGGTTGCCCAAAGCAAAAACGCTGATCGCGTTCTCGGCGCTGATTATGCTGCTGTTTTGTGTGTTCGTGGCCTATCAGGCGAGCAAGGCTTATACCCGTGCGATCGACGACGGTAAGGAAAATGCCACGCGCCGGGCGCAAATTCTCGGCGACCAGATCGAGCTGTCGTTACTCTCGGTCGATCTCACGCTGCGGCGTGCGGTGGATCGGCAATATTTCAACACGATGTTCGGTGGCAATCTGCCGCACGATATTGAAAATAATTTCCGCCTCTGGGTGCAGGAAGCGCCGCAGATCGTGGCGCTGATGATGGTGAACGCGCAGGGCGTGATCGAGGTGGCGGCGAATAACCCGGGCTATGACCAGTGGTATCGCTACACCGAGACCGCCATCAGCGACCCCGCTTTCACCGTGATGAAAGCCGACGATGCGCCGGATTTTTATGTCGGCCAGCATCGCACAAACATTCCCGGGCATCCGAAATTGTTGGTGATGAGCCGGCGCATTACCAAGCTCGATGGCAGTTTCGGTGGGGTGGTGATTGCCGCTGTTGACCCACGCATTTTCATCGATTTCTTCGCCGCAATTGACCCACAGAAGGACCGCTATATGGCCCTGATGCTGACGAGCGGCGATGTGCTTTATAGCGGCCCGCAGGATGAGAAAAATCACGACGCAGCGCTCGACTTTATCAGCGAAAAAGCGCGTGCCGCCACGCAGGATGATGCGGTGGTTGCCGACAGCAAAAATATCGATGGCGCGGTGGTGATTTACGCCTACGCCAAGCTCACGAAATTAGCGCTGGTCGGCGCGGTCGTGATCGATGAGGAGGATTTCCTCGGCGGGTGGCGCAAGGCGCGGGTGAAGGATATTTCCTTCCTCGCCATCTTCACGATTTTTGGTTCGGTGCTTTCCTATTTTGCGCTCAACATGGCCAAGCAAATTGCGCGGGTGGAAAATTCCGAAGCGGCGGCGATACTGGCATCTCAAGCAAAATCCGAATTCCTTGCCAATATGAGTCACGAGCTGCGCACGCCGCTCAATGCGGTGATCGGTTTCTCGGAGATGCTCGGTGCGGGTTATTTCGGCGCGCTGAACGAGAAGCAGAAAGAGCGAATTCAGGATATTAATCTCTGCGGAACGCATCTGCTGCAGCTGATTTCCGACATCCTCGAATTCAGTAAAGGCGAGGCGGGGAAACTCGAACTGCATGATGAGCCGCTTGAGGTGGCACAGTCGATCGAGGAGTCTCTGCGCATTGTGGGCGAGCGCGCGCGGGCGAAGCATATTGCGCTGGATAGCGAGATCGCTGCGGGTGTGTCGCTGCTGCGCGCCGATAAACGCAAGCTGCGGCAGATTTTGCTCAACCTGCTTTCTAACGCGATTAAATTTACGCCGGTCCATGGCACGGTGACGGTGAGCGCGCGGCTTGACCATCATGGCCAGATGGTGCTGTCGGTCACCGATACTGGCATCGGCATCGCGGAAGCGGATATCCCGAAGGCGCTCGCCGTGTTCGGGCAAGTGCACCGGAACCATAGCCACGAAGGCACCGGCCTCGGCCTGCCGCTGTGTAAGATGTTCACCGAGCTCCATGGCGGCAAACTGCAGCTCAGCAGTGAAGTGGGCGTGGGCACCACCGTGCGGATTATTTTCCCCGATAGCCGGGTAATTCGCTAAGCCGCTTCAGGTTTCGGCAGGGCTTTTGCGGCGGCGAGTTTGGCGGCTTCCATGACGAAATGGGTCATCTTCTCGAGCGCGCGGGCTTCGATCTGGCGGACGCGTTCGCGGCTGATATTGTAGCGCGCAGAAAGCGTTTCAAGCGTCGCCGGTTCCTCGACGAGCTGCCGCGCCTCGATGATCTCACGCTCGCGCTCGTTCAGGCTGGCGATGGCTTTCATCATCAGCGAGCGCTTCTGCATGAAGTCCTGATGCTCGCCGAGTTTTTCTTCGTGGCTTGCTTCCGGGTCGGCTAGGAAATCGCCGAATTCCGCGCTGCCATCCTCACCGTTCATGGGGGCGTTGAGATGCTGGTCATGCGCGCCCATGCGCATATCCATGTCGATCACGTCCTGCTCGTTTACGTTCAGCTCGGTGGCGATGGTACGAATTTCGTCCGGCGAGAGCGCCTTGCCGGAATCCACATCGCGCAGGCGCTTTTTCATTTTGGTGAGGTTGAAAAACAGGCGCTTCTGCGCGGCGCTGGAACCCATTTTGACGAGTGACCAGGAACGCAACACGAATTCCTGAATCGCCGCGCGGATCCACCACATGGCGTAGGTCGAGAGGCGAAAGCCGCGCTCCGGCTCGAATTTCTTGACCGCCTGCATGAGGCCGAGATTGCCCTCGGCGATGAGCTCCGTCATCGGCAGGCCGTAGCCGCGATAGCCGGAGGCGATTTTGGCGACGAGGCGCAGATGGCTGGTGACGAGTTTGTGCGCGGCCTCGTAATCGGCATATTCCGTCCAACGCTTGGCGAGCATATATTCCTCGTCGGCGTCGAGCATCGGGAATTTCTGGATTTCCTGCAAGTATGCGCGAAGGCCTGCGTCGGGCGAAATGCTGGGCAGTGCAAAGCTGCGGGTGGTTGCCATGGGGTTACCTTGCCGGGTTTTTTGTTTTTTATGTAGGGAAAAATTACCCCAAAACCCTTAATTTGTCAAGCTGGCCAGCGCGTTTTCCAGCGCGATCAGGTCATCCGGCAGGGGGCAGGTGAACTCCATGAATTCGCCTGTGTTTGGGTGGGTGAGCACCAGCTCCTTCGCGTGTAGCGCTTGGCGGTTAAGCGCTTGAAGTGCTCCAGCAACTTCCTCCGGCACCTGCGTGCCACCGGACTTTAAACGGTTGAGGCGCGTGGCGGTGCTGGCGCCATAGACCGGGTCGCCAATGATGGGGCATTTGGCATGCAGCAGATGCACCCGGATCTGGTGCGTGCGTCCGGTATCGAGGTCGCAGATGACTTTGGTGGCGAGCGGGGTGATGGAGCCGGGGCAGCGAAACAGCGTTTCGGTGGTGTAGTGGGTGACGGACTCGCGCCCGCCTTCCACAATCGCCATTTGCTGACGATGGCGGCGATGCCGCGCAATCGGCGCGTCGATCGTGCCCTCGCGCGGGTTGAGCACGCCCCAGGCGAACGCCACATAGCGCCGCTTCATTTCTCGCGACTTTAGTTGGGCGGAGAGATGCTGATGCGCCGCGTCGTGCTTCGCAATCGCGAGCAGGCCGGACGTGTCTTTGTCGATGCGGTGAACGATGCCCGGGCGCGCGACGCCGCCAATGCCCGAGAGCGATGCGCCGCAATGGGCGAGCAGCGCGTGCACCAGCGTGTCGCCATGCGTGCCCGCGGCCGGGTGCACCGTCATCCCCGCCGGTTTGTTGAGCACGATGATGTCGTCGTCCTCATAGACAATATCGAGCGCGATGGCAGAAGGGGTGAGGTCGAGCTGCTTGATTTCCGGAATGGTGAGGAGGAAGGTTTCCCCCGCGCGGACTTTGTGGGTGGCAGAAAGTCGCCAGTCTTTCGGCGCTTTTTCTTTCTGGAGACTGGAGACTGGAGACTGAAGACTGACCGCGCCTTCCTCGATCATCGCCTGAAGTCGCGCGCGGGAAATCTCCGGCAGCATGGCCGCCAGAAATTTATCCAGCCGGGTGCCGGCATGGTCTTCCGTCGCGGTGAGTGTGTGGGTCATGCCACCAACCGTTCGGAAAGCCCGGCAGTGCGGACGCTGCCTTGGGGGCCCAGCGCCGCGATGACGGGGGTTTTGGTGCTGAGCACCAGCTCGGCCATGCGCACCATGTCGGCGTGGGTGATGGCGTCGATCAGTGGTAGAATTTCCTCCGCCGTGCGGTAGCGGCCATAAACCAGCAGATGGGTGGCGATGCGCTCGACGACGGTGGCGGTGCTCTCCAGCCCCATCAGCACATTGGCTTTGATCTGGTTTTTGGCGCGGGTGAGTTCGGCGTCGCTCACGCCTGCGCGCATGCTTTCCATCACCTCGCGCAGCGCGACGGTGAGCTCCGGCAAATGTTCCACCGTGGTGCCCGCATACATGCCGAGCACGCCGATATCGTTATAGCCTGCGGCAAAGGCCGAGACGGAATAAGCCAGCCCGCGCGCCTCGCGCACCTCCTGGAAGAGGCGGCTCGACATGCCGCCGCCCAAGATGGTCGCGAAGACCTGGCTCGCGAAATAATCGTCGCTCAGCGAAGTGACGCCGTTGAAACCGACGACAAGCTGCACCTGCTCGAGGTCTTTCTCCAGCGTTTCCTCGCCGCCTTTATAGGCTGCCGCTACGGGCAGTTTTTCGATGGCGTTGTTTTTGCGCGCGCCGAAAAATTCCTGCGCGATGGCGAGGGTGGCGGCGTGGTCGACCGCGCCCGCGGCGGCGAGCACCATGCGGCGCGGTTCGTAATGCGTGGCGGTGAAGGCAACCAGATCATCGCGCGAGAAGGTCGCGATGCGTGCCGGGTCACCGAGAATGCTGCGGCCGAGCGGCGAATCGCCGAAGGCCTGGCGCTGGAACAAATCGAACACCAGATCGTCCGGCGAGTCATGATGCATGGCGATTTCCTGCAGGATCACCTCGCGCTCGCGCTCAAGCTCGGCGGGGTCGAACACCGAATCGGCCACGATCTCGCAGAGTAGGCGCGCGGCGTCGCCCGCATATTCCTTGAGCACCCTCGCGTAGTAGACGGTGTGTTCGTGGCTGGTATAGGCATTCACGTTGCCGCCCATCATGTCGAACGTCTCGGCGATCTGCTTGGCGCTCATGCGCGCGGTGCCCTTGAAGGCCATATGCTCGAGCATGTGCGAAAGCCCGCCCTGTTCCAGCGCCTCGTGCCGCGCGCCGACATCCACCGCAATCGCAAACGCCGCCGTGTGCGTGGACGCATCCGCCTCGCTCGCAATCCGCAGGCCGTTAGGGAGGGTGGTGAGGGTGTATGTCATGCATGCCGCCAGTTTGTATTAGAGAGCGGCTATATAGTCCCTCAATGCGCCGATGTCATTAGGAAGTGAAGATATTTTTTCGTCGCGGGTCATCAGGTCGGCCATGTGGGCGGGCAGCGGCGGGGTGAGGCCGGTGGCCTGCTTCACGGCTTCGGGGAATTTGGCTGGGTGCGCAGTGGCGAGGGTGATTCGTAATTCGTGATTCGTGATTCGTGATTCGCTGGCTGCTACCCCCGTCGCGGTGTGGGGGTCGACCAGCGTGCCGCTGGACGCATATGTTTGTTGAATCGTGGCGAGGGTTTCGGCGTCGCTCGTGCTGTGCGTGCTGAAGACGCGCGTGAAATCGGCATGTTGCGCGGGGGTGAGGCGCAGCGACTTTGTGGCGCGGAAGGCGGTCATCGCGGCGGCGAGGGCGGTGCCGTCGCGGCCATGGAGGTCGAATAGCAGCCGTTCGAAATTGCTGGAGATCTCGATGTCCATGCTGGGGCTGAGGGTGGGTTTCACGCCGTTCATGCGATATTCACCCGTCGCCACGCAGCGCGCCAAAATATCGTTGCGGTTGGTGGCGATGGTGAGCGTGCCAATCGGCAGCCCCATCGCGCGGGCAACATAACCGGCATAAATGTCGCCGAAATTGCCCGTCGGCACCGTGAAATTGACGCGGCGGGCAGGCGCACCGAGCGCAAGCGCGGCGTAGAAATAATAAACGATTTGCGCCATCACCCGCGCCCAGTTGATGGAGTTGACAGCGAGCAGCCTGCGGCTGGCGCGAAAGTTTTGGTCGGCGAACAGCGTTTTCACCATGTCCTGACAGTCGTCGAACGTGCCTTCGACCGCGAGCGCGTGAATGTTGGGCGCGCCGAGCGTGGTCATCTGCCGACGCTGCACCTCCGACGGGCGGCCGTTGGGATAGAGGATGACGATATCGAGATTATCGCGCCCTGCGCAGCCAGCCATGGCGGCGGAACCGGTGTCGCCCGAGGTGGCGCCGAGCACCAGCGCCCGCTCGCCCGTGGGGAGTGCGGCGGAGAGCATCTGGCCGACGAGTTGCAGCGCGAAGTCTTTGAAGGCCAGCGTGGGGCCGTGAAACAGCTCGAGCAGGAAATGGTTGTGGGAGAGCTGTGTGAGCGGCGCGACGGCAGCGTGGCGGAAGCTGCTGTAGGCGTTGTCGATCATCGCTTTCAGGGCGGGTTGTGTGAAGCAATCGCCCACGAACGGGGTGATGATTTTGAGGGCAAGCTCGGGGTAGGACAGCCCGGCCAGCGCTGAAATTTCGGCGGGCGTGAGTGTGGGCACGGATTCGGGCACATAGAGCCCGCCATCGCCCGCGAGGCCATTCAGCAGCGCCCCTTTAAAATCAGTCGGCGGCACTAAGCCGCGTGTGGAGATATAGTGCATGGGCACCTCTATTAACCTCATTTTGGCTTCAAAGCTACTTGCGATGGAGCCTCTTCGAAAAATCATGTACTACGTGTACACTGGATTTTTCTCAGTATCCATCGCTTCGCGTTTTTTTGCCAAAATAGGTTACTAAAGTTACCCATACGTGAAGATGTTAGCAGCAGAACCTAGCGCCGCCGTTTTTTCTTGCCCGGGCGGCGGATATGGTAGGTGACAAACACGAGGAGCATGCCCGCGGCGAGGCCGAACCAGGTGAAGATGTAACCCATATGGTCGTTACGCAGGCGGATATCGCCATCCGACGGAATGGGTAACTGCGTTACAGCAGGTTTTTGGGGAGCATTTGCAGCGGCGATGGAGAATTTTTTATCCTTGCCCTCCGGCTTGCTGGGTAGGGGTGGGGAAACAATATCCACCATCACGGGCACGACGCGGTGGATTCTGGCATAGGCGGCCATTTCGTCGATGTCGCGGCCGAACCAGATGTTTTTATCCGGCTGGCTGGCGGGGGTGAAGAAGCTGCGCTCGGCCCCGATGCGCACCATGCCGGTGATGGTGGCCTTGCCTTTTACGCGGCTTTCAGGACGGGTTTTTTTGTCTTTTTTCGCTGCCGGAATCCAGCCGCGATTGACGAGGACGGTGCGCCCATCCGCCAGTGTGAGCGGGGTGATGAGAGCGTAACCGAACTGGTCGTTGAGGTAGCGCGGGGCGACGTGAAACTCCACATCCTCGCGCCAGGTGCCCTTGAGGCGTACGGGCAGAAATTGTAGCGCGGCGAGCTCACTTTCCTCCGTCGGCAAGGTTGCCAGCGGTGGTTTTTTGCGCGCTTCGGCCAGCTCGTGGATAATATGCTCCTTCCACTTCATGCGATCCATCTGCCAGAATCCAAGGCCGATGGTGACGCCAAAGCCCAGCAGGAAAAAGAACCACGCAATCGGGCTCGGTGGATTGAAACGTTCTCTAAGCATGAGGGTCTTTCGTGCGCAGTTGGTTGAGGCGATATTCCATGGTGATGAGAATGGTTTTGAACATACGCAGCGTGGCGATGCAACCGATAAACGTGAGCGGCAGCCAAAGCGCCGCATGCAGCCACATCGGCGGCATGTAACGTAGCTCGACAAAGGTGGCGCCGCCGACAATCAGCAGGCCAATCAGGCAAATGGCGAAGAACACGGGGCCATCGCCCGCGTCGTGATGCTTGAGGGGCAGTGCGCAGTTCGCGCAGGCGTCGACAATACCCAATATATCCTTGAACAGCTTGCCCTTACCGCAGGCGGGGCAACGAGGTGCCAATACCTGGCGCAATAAGGAACGCATCCGGTGCAGCCTGTTAGTTGGAGGTATACCAGTAGATGCCGATGAAGAGAAACAGCCACACTACGTCGACGAAATGCCAGTACCAAGCCGCGAACTCGAAGCCGAGATGCTGCTTGGCATTCAGCGTGCCGCGCCGCGCGCGCACCAGCATGACCGCGAGAAACGCAGTGCCAATCATCACGTGCAGGCCGTGGAAACCAGTGGCGAGGTAGAAGGTCGCGGCGTATTTGCCGTCCGTGAGGCCGAAGGCCGCGTGCGAATATTCATACGCCTGACAGAGGGTGAAGAGCACGCCCAGCGCCACGGTGAGGGTGAGGCCGCGCACCACGTCGCGCATGTTGTTATGCACCAGCGCATGGTGTGCCCAGGTGACCGTCGTGCCCGAGAGCAGCAGGATCAGCGTGTTCAAGAAGGGCAGGTCGAACGCCTCGAACGGGATGATGTTTTTCGGTGGCCAGACGCCCGGTGCGATCGCCCACACGTCTTCCAGCGGGAGTTTGGGGAAGAAGGCCGCGCCAAAATAGGCCCAGAAAAAGGCGACGAAGAACATGACTTCGGAAGCGATGAACAGCGCCATGCCCGCACGCAACCCGCGCGATACGGCAGCAGTATGGGCTTTGTCGTGGACGCCTTCGCTGATTACGTCGCGCCACCAGAAGAAAACACAGGCGATAATCGCTGCGAGACCAGCGAACACGATCGGCAGGCCGAGCGGGTCTTTATGCAGTGCCAGTGCGCCGCCGACCACGAAGGTGAGGATGGCAAACGCCGTTAAAACCGGCCATTTGCTGGGGTTGACTAGGTGGTAAGGGTGGGTGACATGTCCGCTCATAGAGACCTCATCGTTTGCTGCTGGCGGCGGGCTACGTTGTCGTGTCCGGTGCTCGAATCCGCACGTAGCGCTGCTACGCTTGCGGTTCTGCGCTCGGTCACTCCTAGTATCCCATCCACCATCAGCAAACTCACGCCGCGATAGTGGTGCCCGTTAAAACTTCGACTTATTTGCCGATTCATAGCTAAAAAACGTGTAAGATAAAGTAATATTTGTCAGATTGCGCAGGAACGGGTCATCGAGAATGGCCGGGTCGATGAAAAATGACACAGGGAAGTTCGTCGACTGCCCGGGAGCGAGGCGCTGCTCCTCGAAACAGAAACACTGCACCTTGCTGATATAGCGTCCGGCCGCGTGCGGTGTGACGTTGTAGGTCGAGGTGCCGCGTGTCGCGCTGTTTGAGATGTTGGTTGCGCGGAAGGCGACCAGTCGGTTTTCGCCCACGCGCAAGGTAATTTTTTTCTCTGCTGCTTCAAATTTCCACGGCAGTTTGGGGTCGACGTCTGTGTTGAAGGTGACATTGACGACGCGGTTTGTTGGCGCGCCCTGATAGGCCTCGACCCGCTGCTGCGTGGTGCCGCCGAAGCCGGTGACCCGACAAAATACGCGGTAAAGTGGCACCGAGGCGAAGGCTAACATCACCATGCCTGCCGCGAGGGCGGCGAGTTGCAGGGCAAGCGTGCGGTTGGATTTCATGGAGAAGGTTCCGAATTGACGATGGGACGAACAAAGAACATAAAGTTGGTCGCGGTGTCTAGGCGTATCACTCTTTCTCCTTGGAAGGGGCGCTCTTCTTGCGTTTTCTCTCTACAGAATCAACAGTGTCTTCTGTTAAGGCGAGAATATTATTCGTAGCCTCAAAAGGAGAAAAAATCATACTCAGCAACGAAAGAGGCCATAGTATTATTCTACCTATTCTACGGAGTATCTGGATCATGTTACGCCCCACCCATCTTCAGCATGGTGAGGTAATAGAGCCCGGCAACGAGCAGCACGAGCACGCTAAGGGCGAACCAGTTTTTGCTGCGTTGACGGTCGTGCGCGGGGCCTTTGGGCATGGTGGGTTCCTTGGGTTTAATTGTCATTCCTGCGCAAGCAGGAATCCACTTACTTAAGGAGATCCCTGCTTGCGCAGGGATGACAAGATTACGTAGAAAGTGAGGGCATCAGCCAGTGATCGGCCAGCAATGCACCAAACAACAGGAAGAGATAGAGAATGGAATAACCAAACATGCGCATGGCGAGTTTGGGTTCATCCGAACGGTAGACACGTTGTGCGTGGCGCAGGAAATTCGCGCCGAGCAGTGCCGCTGCAACACCATACAACATACCCGCGCCCGCGAGCATGAGGCTGAGCGAAGCCGCGACGAGAAGGACGGAGTAGACAAGGATATGCTGCTTGGTAGATTTCACGCCCGCCACGACGGGAAGCATGGGCACGTTGGCGGCAGCATAGTCGCTGCTGCGATAGAGCGCGAGCGCCCAGAAATGCGGCGGCGTCCACAGGAAGACGAGCGCGACCATCAGCCACGGCATCAGCGCCGGTTCGGGCGAGGCCGCGACCCAGCCGATGAGCGCCGGAAGCGCGCCCGCGAGCCCACCGATAACAATATTCTGTGCGGTCGCCCGCTTGAGTAGCATGGTGTAAATCACGGCGTAAAAGAAAATCGCAAAGGCGAGCCACGCCGCCGCCACGTAGCTGACCGCGAGGCCGAGCAGGCTGACCGACGCAAACGCAAGCATGAGGCCCAGCGCGAGCGCGTCATCCGCCGCGATGCGCCCAGCGGGGATGGGACGTTTGGCCGTGCGGTTCATCAGCGCGTCGATATCGCGGTCATACCACATATTAAGCGCTGCGCCCGCGCCGGAACCAAGCGCGATGCAGAGAATGGTGATGAGCTGGTAGAACGGATGAATGGCGACCGGCGCCATCCACAACCCCGCCGCGCCGGTGAAGACCACGAGCGACATCACGCCGGGTTTCAGCAGCGTGAGGTAGTCCTTCAGCGAGGACTCCGTAGCGGTAGCATTGAGCGTGGTGCTGTTCATGGCAATGGTCTAGCGCGCGATTGTGGGGAGCGCAAGTAAAGTGAAGGGGGCAGAAGCCCCCCTCACCCTTTTAATGCTGGCTCGGATACGCCGTTGGAACCTTGCTATAATCCGGCTGGTTCTCGAACGTGTGGAATGGCGGCGGCGAGCTGAGTGTCCACTCGAGCGTCGTGGCGCCTTCGCCCCATGGGTTAGCTTTCGCTGGGCGTTTTTTGATGAACATTTCCGCTACCACCACGAGGAACCAGAGCGCGCCCGCGAAGGCAATGTAGGAACCGATCGACGACCAGTAGTTCCAGCCGGCATAGGCATCCGGATAGTCCGGAATACGGCGCGGCATGCCGGCGAGGCCAAGGAAATGCTGCGGGAAGAAGGTGAGGTTTGTGCCGATGAAGAACAGCCAGAAATGGAACTTGCCCATCCACTCGCTATACATGTAGCCGGACATTTTCGGGATCCAGTAGTAGAAGGCCGTGAACACGCCGAACAGCGCGCCGAGGCTCATCGCGTAGTGGAAATGCGCGACCACGTAGTAGGTGTTGTTGAAGGTGATGTCGATGGCCGAGTTGGCGAGCATGACGCCCGTGACACCGCCCATGGTGAAGAGGAAGATGAAGCCAATGGCAAAAATCATCGGCGTTTCGAAGGTGATGGAGCCACCCCACATCGTCGCGATCCACGAGAAGATTTTAATGCCGGTCGGCACTGCAATCACCATCGTCGCGATCATGAAATAGGCTTCCGTATTGGGCGACAGGCCGAGGATGAACATATGGTGCGCCCACACGATGAAGCCGAGCAGACCGATACAGCTCATCGCCGCCACCATGCCGAGATAACCGAAGATCGGCTTGCGCGCGAAGGTCGCCACGACTTCCGAGATAATCCCGAAGGCGGGGAGAATCAGCACGTATACTTCCGGGTGACCGAAGAACCAGAACAGATGGTCGAACAGCACAGGGTCGCCACCGCCGGCCGGGTTGAAGAAGTTGGTGCCGAGGTTGCGGTCCGTCAGCAGCATGGTGATGGCACCACCGAGCACGGGCAGCGACAGAAGCAGTAAGAACGCGGTGAGCAGGATGGCCCACGGGAAGAGCGGCATTTTGAACAAAGTCATGCCCGGTGCACGCATGTTGAAAATGGTGACGATGAAGTTGATCGCCCCGAGAATGGAGGAAATACCCGCAAGGTGGAGCGAGAAGATCGCGAGATCTACCGCCATGCCTTTATGTAGGCCATCGATCACCGAGAGCGGTGCTTGCACCGTCCAACCGAGGCCAACGCCGCGGGCTTCGCCCGTGCCCACGAGGGAGGACGCCACTAATAAACCGATCGACGGAATGAGTAGCCAGAAGGAAATATTGTTCATACGTGGGAAGGCCATGTCCGGCGCGCCGATCATCAGCGGCACGAAATAGTTGCCGAAGCCACCAATCAGCGCGGGCATGATGAGGAAGAACACCATGAGGAACGCATGCGCGGTGAGCACCACGTTATAGAGCTGGTAGTTGCCACCGAAATACTGGTCGCCGGGGGCTTGCAGCTCCATCCGCATCCAGACGGACGCCGCTGCGCCGAGCAGACCCGCGAACACCGCGAAATAAAGATACAGGATGCCGATATCCTTGTGGTTGGTCGAATAGACCCAGCGGCGCCAGCCCTTCGGCGCGCCATGATCGTCGTGGTGGTGATCGGCGGTGTGTGTTCCGTGATGTGCCATAGTGACTCTCGACCTTATCTATTTAGTTGAATTTTACTTTTGCGCCTTTTGCCCAGGCAGCGAATTGTTCGTCTGAAACCACGCGAATTTCGATCGGCATGAAGCCGTGCGCTTTGCCGCAGAGGATCGAGCATTGGCCGTAATAAATGCCTTCTTTCTCGGCCTTGAACCAGGTTTCGTTCAGGCGTCCCGGTACGGCACCTTGCTTGACGCCGAATGCGGGCACCGCCCACGCATGCATGACATCCGCACCGGTGATTTGAATGCGTACGGTTTTATTCACCGGCACCACGATCGGGTTATCGACCGCGAGGAGGCGCGGCTCGCCTTCGGCCAGGTCTTTATCTGCTTTGATGTTCGAATCAAACGCGATGCCATGGTCGGGATATTCGTAGCTCCAGTACCATTGGCGGCCAACGACCTTCACGGTGAGGTCAGGGTTGTCGATAATCGTCTGGTTGTTGGTATATTGGTAGTGCACGCGAAGCGATGGGATCGCGATGCCAACGAGAATGAGGATCGGGATCACCGTCCAGATCACCTCGACCAGTTTATTGTGCGTGAAGCTGGCGGGCTTGGGGTTCGCGCGCTTGCTGAAGCGCACGCAGATATAGCCGAGCAGCACCGTGACAAAAATCGTGATGAGGGTGATGATAACCATCACCGCATCGTGCAGCCATTCGAGTTTGGTCATCACGGGCGAGCTGGCAGGCTGGTAGTAGATTTGCCAGTCGGTCGGCGCACCAACAACCGCGTCTTTGTTGAAGGCCGCGATGGCGTCCGCTTCCGCGATCAGCGCTTTTTTCTCGTCGTCGGAGAGGGGTTTTTCGGCCGGGGTTGCGGGGGCAGCTTCGGGCGTTTTTTCATCGGCCTTGGTGGCATCTGCGACAGGGGCTTGTGCGGCCTCGACCACCGCTTTTGCGGCGTCTTTTGCTGCGGCATCTGTCACCGGAGCGGGGTTTGCCAGCGCCATGGAAGCGCCAAACAGGCTGAGCACAAGGAACTGACTGAAAACAGAAAAAATACGCGTCATCGCCGACCACACATGAGAGGTTACGTTCCCCTCCGCGTAGCCGATGAACTCCGGTGATGCAAGTTGAAAGAGGGGGTGGCCAGTCGTCAGCCGTGAGTCGTCAGTAAAGTGAAGAAGATAGGTGACAGTTTAATTCTTTACTCGTGACAGCCAAGTGGCTACTGCTCGTGCATGGATAGTAATCGATTTTTTACCTCAGGCGCGTTTGACCGGGGCGCAACGGTGAGCACGCTGGAAGACGCGCTGCATGCGGCGGACGATGGCGAGCTTTACCTTGAGCACCGCGCGAGCGAGGCGTATGTGTTCGATGATGGGCGGCTGAAGCAAGCCAGCGGCGATAGCTCGCAAGGGTTTGGTTTGCGCGCGGTGAAGGGCGAAACAACGGCTTATGCGCATAGTGCGGAACTGAGTGACGCGGCACTGAAACGCGCGGCGGAAACGGTGCGCACGGTGGATGCCGGACAGAAAAGCGTGCATACGGCAATCGAACCCGCTTTCGGTGCGAACCATCGCTTATATACGGGGGAGAATCCGCTCGCCGCCGTGTCGTTCGAGGCGAAGCTCGGCGTGTTGCAAGAAATCGACGCGTATCTTCGTGCGCGCGACCCGCGGGTGAAGCAGGTGAGCGCGACGCTTGCTGCCAACCAGCAGGAAATTTTTATTCTGCGTGCGGATGGCCGCGCGGCGAGCGACACACGCCCGCTGGTGCGCCTCAGCATTCAGGTGGTGGTCGGCGCGAATGGGAAAATGGAATCCGGCTCCAGCGGCGCGGGCGGGCGCTACTTATATGACACGCTGATCTCCCACTCCGGCTGGCAGCCCGTGGCGGATGAGGCGCTGCGTCAGGCGCTGGTCAACCTCGAAGCGAAGCCCGCGCCGGCGGGCGAACTGCCCGTGGTGCTCGGTGCCGGTTGGTGCGGCGTGCTGCTACACGAGGCGGTGGGGCATGGGCTCGAAGGCGATTTCAACCGCAAGGGTAGCAGCACCTTCTCTGGACGCATCGGCGAGCAGGTCGCCGCGCCTGGGGTGACGGTGGTGGATGATGGCACATTTGAACATCGCCGCGGTTCGCTGACGATTGACGACGAAGGCACGCCGACGCAGCGCAATGTGCTGATCGAGGATGGGATTTTAAAAGGCTATATTCAGGACCGCATGAACGCGCGGCTGATGGGTGTGGCGGCAACGGGCAATGGCCGCCGTGAAAGCTATGCCCACGCGCCGCTGCCACGCATGACCAACACGTTTATGCTCGGCGGCAACGCGACGAAAGACGACATGATCGCGGGCGTGAAACGCGGGGTGTATGCCGCTTATCTCGGCGGCGGGCAGGTGGATATTACGAGTGGCAAATTCGTGTTCAACGCGACCGAGGCCTATTTGATTGAGGACGGGAAAATCACCGCGCCGATCAAAGGGGCGACGCTGATTGGCTCGGGCCCGGAGATCATGGGGCGCATTGCGGCGATTGGCAACGACATGGCGCTTGACCCCGGCATCGGCACCTGCGGCAAAGGCGGGCAGAGCGTGCCGGTCGGCGTTGGCCAACCCTCGATGCTGATTTCGGCGATGACGGTCGGCGGCACGGAATTATAAGTTATTTTTTGTTTGTTACGGCGTCGGCGTAGTCGCGGCAGGAGTGGGGGCGGCAGCCGGAGCTGTAGGCGCTTTTGCTGCAGCGGGCGCTTCGGGCTTGGCAACGGCAGGGGTGACCGCCGTTTTCACTGTCGGTACAGTTGGTGCGGTTTTGGTGAAGCGCGCGCGGTCGCTGCGCAGGCTGCTGCCACTGTCGCGGCGGAGCTTTTGTGATTCCGTTTTGGGAGCGGCGCGTTCTTTTTTCTCGCCAATGATATTGCCAAATTCATCGCGTTTTACTTTGGGATCGTAGCCAATTTCCTGTTTTTCATCTTTGGGCGCGGCGGCGTCATCGGCCGGGGCGGTGGCAGGCGCGGCATCTGCAGGGGTGGCGGCTACGGGCGTTGCGGCAGGCGCGGCCGTTGTCGCAGGCGGTGTTACGACCGCAGGTGTTGGAGCAGCCGTTTGGGCGTTTGCGGCGGTGGCGGACATCAAAAACGCGGTAAGAATGCGGGCGAACATGGTAACCTCCTGAAATGACAGGGCTACGCTAGCACAAAGCTGCGCGGTTCGCAACGAAACTTTAACCCCCATTTTGCCAAGTCAAGCGGAGAATTGTGACAGTTATGTGAAGATTGCATTGGATTTGCGTGTTTTTCTTGCGCGCCACCCCCGTTTTCCATAAAGTTAAGGTATGAAGGCGCTTTGGGAATGAAATTAACCTTTTTGTCACAAAACTGTCATAAAAAAAGTTAACCTTGTTAACCTTTCTTTAGGAAACTTGTGGTAGTTTAAAGATAAGAGCACAGCCCAACCGGCGCAAACATAGGAGCAGACGATGAACCTAGAGATGATGAAAGGCGGCACGGCATTCTTCGGAGCCGTTGGTGGTGCAAATCCCATCGCTCGCGCAATCGCGCAGGGCATCTGTCAGGAAATGGGCATGCCGATGCAGGTGTCGAATAATGTGAATACGGGCATCGCACTGGGTGGAAATATGGTTCGCGATAGCAGCCTTCAGAAATAATACGCGCTCATCAGCAGAGATTTAAAAAAACCGCGCATCCTGGATGGGCGGTTTTTTTTATGGGCGGTATAAAAGGATAGATTCGCGCTTAGTAACGATCCATCTGGCTTGGGTCGACCAGCCAGTCGAGGAAGCGGTTTTTGACGCCTGAACCTGAAATCTCCTGACCACTGCCGGATCGGCCAGTAAGCATTTGTGCGGCGCCTTCTTTGAAGCCGCCCGTGAAGCCGCCAACCGAGTTGTTGCTCTGTCCGAAGCCGCGGGTCATGCCGGCTTCGAAATCGCCATAGAGCCCGTCGCCCGGCATGCCAACGGTGGGGCGTCCCGACAT
Organism: Rickettsiales bacterium; assembly: GCA_044237845.1. Classification (GTDB taxonomy): domain Bacteria; phylum Pseudomonadota; class Alphaproteobacteria; order Rickettsiales; family UBA3002; genus QFOX01. Next base: position 161,488 of record JBIIEL010000001.1, read on the forward strand.
GCTGACGCCGCCACCAAGCTGCGGTGCCATGCTGACACCACCGCCAACACCGCTGGCGATGACTTGAGCAAGGGAGGCGACGGAGCCGAGCAACGCCTCGATCACGAAGGCAAGCACCAGCAGGGTGGTAAAGCCCGCGCCGGCAAAGCGCAGGATGGCGCTTTGCTCTTTCGTGGTGGTGGAGCCGTTTGCCTGCGGCGTGGTGGCGGCAAGTGCGTCGATCGGCGTGCCAGGATTGGTTTTGCAGACCATTTTGCCCTTTTTGATAAATTCCTTCTGCTCGGCAGCGGTGAGTTCGATGCCGGTATCTTTATCGACCACTTTGAAATCGCAGAGCGTACAATATTCCCACGGCGCGCGGAAAGAGCCGCTCTCAATGGTTTTTTTCACCGGGACCACCAGATCCACGAAGCTGTTGCTGATATGGCTGACATTGATGCTGAGAATGAAGGAGAGGAAGGCAAAAAGGATGACAATCTGCAGCGCGAAGGAGGCGAGATAGCCTGTCCATTTATCGAAGAAGGAACGGGTGGGTTTGAAGAGGAAGAAAGAAAGGAAAATTGGTGCGAGGGTGAGCAGGAAGGTAATGCCGACGAGCGCGTAGATATAGCCGAACACTGCGCGCACAAACGTGAT
>JBIIEL010000016.1:0-43833 GCA_044237845.1 Rickettsiales bacterium
ACGCCGCGTGCGATAGTAGCAACCATATCAAAAACAAAGAAAGTCTTTCCAGCACCAGATTCCCCATACACCATAGCAAGGCCAGCTTTGGGGAGGATACTTGCTTCAGCCTTCTTGATTTTTTTCCAGTCTCGGTAGTTCTTCTCAACTGTACTGGAATGGACAGCTACACCGATACTACGCAAGATTTCTTCCACGCGCATGAAGGCAGTCTTTTCTGAATCATTATTCGCATATTGATTAGCCTTGGGTTTTCTGGATCCTTCTCGGTTAATCGATAAATTCTCATGCTTTCTGACCAATTTAACCAAATCATGACAAGTCTGGACAAATTCTTCAGGATTAGATCGCTTGCTATTTCTTGTTCTTTTGGTCGGATCTGCTTTCAGGGCTGATTCGACAGCACCACCGAGTCTCTTTTGGCGCACATGTGGTTCAATGTTATTAACTGAAAGAGCCTTAAAAACCGATTTGCAGTACCCCTCAAAAGTCATTTCACCCTTTGAATAACCATTAAACCATATTTCTATGAGAGCTTCTGCCTTATCAAGCGCAGATTCAGCCTTTAGACGTCGCGCTTCATTTTCTTGCGCTTCTTCAGAGCTGATATGCAACAAAGACTTTTCCATATCAGAACCCTATTTTTTTGTGTTACCAGCGCAAGAATCCAAATAATCAGCCCACCACTGCATCATCTTGCGGCGCTCAGCGATGTATTGCGCATGATTGTAGGCCTTGCGAATACTATTACGTTCGGCGTGCGCAAGCTGCCGTTCGATCACATCGGGCGCAAATCCATGTTCATTAAGGATAGTGCTGGCCGTTGCACGGAAGCCATGGCCGGTGCTTTTGCCGTGATATCCCATGCGGTACAGCGCATAAAGGATGGTATTTTCAGACATCTGTCCTTTGGGCTTGTGTTGGTTCGGGAACACATGCTCCCAATAGCCGGTAAGGGGTGTTAGCTCTTTGAGCACCGCAAGTGCCTGCTTCGACAGTGGAACGATGTGCTGTTCACGCATCTTCATCCGCTCAGCAGGGATGCGCCACTCTGCTTTATCCATATCGAATTCTGACCAGCGTGCGCCGCGCATCTCGCCTGTGCGCACAAAGGTCAGGAGCAGGAATTTCATAGCGAGCTTGGTCTGTGCGCCATCGTACTCGTCCAGCTTTTTCAGGAACTCCGGCAGCTCGTCCGCTTTGAGATAGGCGTTATGCTTTCTTACGATAGGCGTCAACGCACCACGTAAGTCATTGACTGGATTGCGCTCGGCCCGAGCGGTGACAATAGCATAACCGAAAACTTGGCCACACCACTGCTGCACACGGTGGGATAAATCATGCGCGCCGCGCGCCTCGATAGCGCGCAACGCGGATAGTACCTCAAGCGGGGTAATTTCGCCAATAGGGCGCGAGCCGATTTTAGGAAATATATCCAGCTCTAGTCGCCGCAACAGATTGGCTGCATATTTTGCCGACCATTTTCGGCTGTGCTTGCCATGCCATTCACGACCAATCGCCTCGAAGGAGTATTCGGCGGAGAGCTTATCCCGAATCTTTTTTGCTTTGCGTTCTTGGGAAGGGTCGAGCCCATTATTGAGCTTTTTGCGCTCAACATCTCGCCGGTCACGCGCGTCTTTCAAACTGATGTCAGGATAAACGCCGAGAGAAAGGCTTTTCTCTTTACCCAGCTGCCAATAACGCAGCCGCCAGTATTTGCGGCCATCAGGATAAACCCAAAGATAAAGACCGCTACTATCAGCAAGCTTCATAATTTTGGCTTGGGTCTTGGCGTTGCGGCACTTTGCGTCCGAAAGCATGGCGTGGTAACTTTCCAACAGTGATAAACCATTACCACGATTTATACCACGGCCTTACCACGGATGCCAGCGAATTACCACGGATGCCATCGAACAGGAAGTGCGCTATTATCTGGCTTGTTTGCTTGCTTTTCCGACCGAAGGCGAATCCCAGCGAATGGGAATATGGTGCTGCTAAGAAGAATCGAACTTCCGACCCCGTCATTACCAATGACGTGCTCTACCACTGAGCTATAGCAGCGCGCTGAAACAAGCGGAGGTCTTCCTGCCACAAGAGTCGTTTGCCTGCAAGGGTTGATTTATGCTATATATCACGGATGTCGCAACCCACCGCACCTGCATCTCCCAAAAAAGCCAAGCTTGCTGCGGCACTCCGGCGCAATATGGCACGCCGGAAGGCGGTGGAGCGTTGCCCGTTGCCCGTCGCCGGTGAGGAAGACGCAGGCACTGAGGCAGGTTCAGGCCTGCGTAGCCGCGGCGAGCCGGAGGCCGAAGGACGAACGAAGGGGGGTGGGGAGTCCGCCTCCACCGCGCTGAAAGCGCCAAACAAAATGCATAGCGCGAGCGCCGCATGACGCACGAAACCCATAAACAGCATAAAAAACTGAAGAAACTGGCGCAGCTCTTTAAGAACCGCCACACGCAGCATATCAACCAGCAGGCGGAAGTGCACGAGCGCAACCGCGAGCTCGACCGCGAGCGCGAGGAAGAGATGCGCGCAGCGTCACTCGCATCCTCCCGCAAGGCCGAGGGTAAGCCCGGCAACACCGTCTGGAGCGCGAAGATGCAGGAAATCCGGGACAAAAACACCGGGCGGCATCGCATGGCGACGGAGCGCTGGAACCGCTTCGCCGGCACCGAGGGTGGCGGCGGGCGTGGATTATAATCCATTAGTGATTGACGTTTTCGAGTGAAACGTTACTTCTGCCCTAGCGGCGCACGTTCGATTATCGTGGATGAGATACTAGGAGCGAGCGCACGCAGAAGGTGAGCGTGGCAGCGCTACGTGATCCTTCGAGTACGCGAGCGACGACGTAGATCGCCGCGAGAATCGAACGATTAGGATAAAAGATGCCCATACAGCCCGACCATTGGATCCGCGAACGCGCACTGAAAGACCGCATGATCGAACCGTTTGTCGAGAATCTGACGCGCGAGGGGGTCATCTCCTATGGCCTGTCGAGCTACGGCTATGACGCGCGGGTGGCGGATGAGTTCAAGATTTTCACCAATGTCGATTCGGCGGTGGTCGACCCGAAAGATTTCTCGCCGAAAAGTTTTGTCGACCGCAAAACAGACGTCTGCATCATTCCGCCAAACTCGTTTGTGCTGGCGCGCACGGTGGAGTTTTTCCGCATCCCGCGCGACACGCTCGTGATCTGCCTCGGCAAAAGCACCTATGCGCGCTGCGGTATCATCGTCAACGTCACCCCGCTCGAGCCGGAATGGGAAGGCCATGTGACGCTGGAGTTTAGCAACACCACGCCGCTGCCCGCGAAAATTTATGCGAACGAAGGCGCCTGCCAGTTCCTGTTCCTCAAAGGTGAATCGCTGTGCGAAACCAGCTACGCCGACCGCAAAGGCAAATATATGGGCCAAACCGGCGTTACGCTACCGAAGGTGGAGAATAAGAAGGCGGGTTAGAGTCAGTTCGGGGTGTTGCCCAGCTGGCGTCTCTGCAACTCTGCTTCATACGCTCCCAGAATCACTTTCGCGCCTGTTGTATGCGCGTCGAGATTCGAAACACTTAACCCTATCTTTTCGAACAGATTAATCTCTTCCGTCACTGCTTCTGCCGCCATTTCAGGATAATCAAGCGCCATGGCGCTCTTGAACCCAGCATGCAGCTCTTCCCGTTCTGCCACATAGCGTTCCATGCTCAATGCACCGGTATCATCAAAGAGCCCATACTGCCCTAGAAACGCCACATAGGGAGAGTCTAGCACTCTCTGATTGTAGTTTTCCTGAGCTGCTTCAAACTCCGCATCGCTCACGCCCTCGCAGTGAAACTGTGCGCGCAATTCTTTATCAAACGCCGTATTAATAATCTCCACCACCTGCTCCGAGGTCAGCGCAGGCTTACTCTCAAGGGTGGTCGCAATTCCCTCCATAAAATCATCGCCGAGTTCTTTCTGGTTGGGCATGAGCGCAAAAATCTGCATGTTCTTCGTCCTATGCAAACGCATCCAGCACGCTAATTCCCGAATTGCGACTTTCTCAAAGAACATGTTTCTATCCGTTCCTGCAGATTATGTTCAAAAATGCCTAACTCAACCCCGGCGTTCAGCGTTCTGCGCCAGCTTCTCATTTGCCACGAACTGCTCTTGCACCTGCTCCGTCACTGCCACGATATCAACCATTTTTGCATAGCGGTCGAACTGGTTGCAGTAGAATTCATAGCGCTCATCCGCAGGAATGGCAAAAACTGCATCTTCTGGTTTTTGCTCTACCCCCTCTTCTGCACCAGGATTAACGATAAGCCAGTATTTAAATTTCTCCTGCAAGGCATCATGTTGTCGGAGATAGAGTTCTAAATCGAGCCGCTGGCCAGAGATACCGAGCAGTCCTTGCTCACGCAGGAACATGGCAAAAGGCGATTTCAGCGCGGTTTTTTTCTCTATCTCGATCAGGTCTTCTACCGTTTCCTTATCTGCCACCGCTAAAATCGACGACATCGCCTGCACGCGCGCATCCAGCAATACGCCATCCAGACGATCTTTGGTCACGGTACGCTCACTTTTTATTCCATCCTCAATCGTTTCAAGCATCGTATTCCGCCACTGCTGCATCTCACGATAGAATTTGGTATCCGCCTGCGGCGTTGGCGCATCCTTGCGCTTCAGCGCTTCAAGCTCCCGCACAAACGGCTTGCTGACGCATAGGGTTGGTGGCGGCATGTTCGCCTCAATCAACGCGCCGAAGCCTTGTACCTGAGGCTTCGGAAATTCCTCACGCACCGCATCGAAACAATTGATCAGCCATTTCTCGTGGCTGTGCAGCGCATCGATAATCACTACTTTCTGAAACGCTTGTATTTGTGCGAATGCATCTTTTACACTGACCGTGTTTCCAAGATTATCCTTACGGTTGCCCGCCTCAACAGCATCGAGATAGTTTTTTTTAAGCTTGGTCTGCGCTTTCGCATACTGCATCGGGAAGTCCTTGGCCGCAAGGTCAAGCCCCGACTCCTCATGCAGATAGACAATATAATCTAGATAGGTTCTGTTCGGATTATGTGTATCCGTAATCTGCTCATAATAGGCACGAATCTTTTGGTATGACTCGGTTTCCGATGCATTGCCCGTAGGCATCTCCAGCCATTTCAGGCGCTCACATTCCGTATGCACTAAATCTACGAACTCCTTGCGGGAAATCGCCGTACGTTCATAGAGATGCTGTCTCATCAACTCACTCAGGGCATTCTGTCGCTGGTGCAGCTCTTTTTCCATCAGCGTAAGATTCTGAGCAAATTGGGTGGCAGCGTGAATCCGTGCGCTGAGCGCAGACACCCCCGCCCTGCCAAGCATTATATTCTCGCTGTTCGCCTCATCACTCATAAATCATCAAATCCTCTCTTCTACCCTCTCACCCTACCACCAATTGGTTAAAAAACCATGAATACCTCGCAAATCCCTGCTTTACTCCGGCCAAACGCCTGATATAGCGGGGGGATGGACAAACTCACCATCACCGGCGGGCGACCGCTTTACGGCAAAATCATCATCGGCGGGGCGAAAAACGCGGCGCTGCCGCTCATGTGCGCCGCGCTGCTCACGCCGGAGAAGGTGACGCTCGACAACGTACCTTATCTGGCCGACATCACCACCATGGCCAAGCTGCTGGTGCAGCACGGCGCCGCACTCAGCCTGCGCGACACCTCGACCGGCACCGCGCTGGGTGCGGATATGCCCGGCCATTATAGCCGTGAATTATCGCTCACCTGCGCCACCATCAACAACATCACCGCGCCGTATGATTTGGTACGCACCATGCGCGCCTCCATCCTCGTGCTCGGGCCCATCCTCGCGCGCGAGGGCCGCGCCAAAGTCTCGCTGCCCGGCGGCTGTGCCATCGGCGCCCGCCCGGTCGATCTGCACCTCAAGGCCATGGAAGCACTCGGCGCCAAAATCACGCTGGAGGAAGGCTACGTCCTCGCCGAAGCACCCGAAGGCGGCCTCGTCGGTGGCGACGTGCATTTCGAGAAAGTCTCCGTCGGCGCAACGGAAAACATCCTCATGGCCGCCTCCCTTGCCAAGGGCACCACCACCATCCATAACGCTGCGTGTGAGCCAGAGATCACCGACCTCGCCCAAATGCTCATCTCCATGGGCGCGGATATTTCGGGGCTGGGCACCCCCACCCTCACCGTGCGCGGCGTCACCGCGCTCTCCGGCACCACCTACCGCGTCATTCCCGACCGCATCGAAACCGGCACCTTCCTCTGCGCGGTCGGCATGGCCGGAGGCGAAGTCGAACTGCTCGACACCCGCCCCGAGACGCTGCGCGTCGTCATCGACTCCCTGCGGGAGATCGGGATTGATATCGAGGAAAGAGAAGACAGCATCATCGTCCGCCGCGACCTTGCCACACCGCTGAAGCCGATGGATATCACCACCGCGCCCTTCCCCGAATTCCCGACGGATATGCAAGCGCAATTCATGACGCTGCTCACCCATGCCACGGGCGATTCGCACCTCAGCGAAACCATTTTCGAAAACCGCTTCATGCATGTGCCCGAACTCGCGCGCATGGGGGCGAATATCTCCATCGATGGCCACAGCGCCACCGTCCACGGCGCCACCGCGCTCAAAGGCGCGCCCGTCATGGCGACGGATCTACGCGCCAGCGTCAGCCTCGTCATCGCCGCACTCGCGGCGGAGGGCACCACCACCGTCGGCCGCATCTACCATCTCGACCGCGGCTACGAACGCCTCGAAGAAAAACTCGCCCTCTGCGGCGCAGATATCCGCCGGGTGCGGTAGGTGTATCAAAAGTTAGTTGACGTATAGAACTCGGCGGTGCCACGGGTAAGCCCTCTCCCCCTGTGGGGGAGAGGGATTTACGGAGTGCGTGATACCTCATATATGCAGTGTAACGGAGCGCCAGCTTTCGCTGGCATGACACGCATTTTGGTATTATGCTGCACCGCACATGACCATTGCCCTCACATCGCCGCTGACGCTCGCCATCCCCAAGGGGCGGATTTATAAGGAACTCGCGCCGCTGCTCGGGCGAGTCGGCATCACGCCGGATGCGGCGTTTTTCGACGATGGCGACCGCGCGCTCAAATTCGCCACCAACATCGCCGGGCTTTCCATCATCCGCGTGCGCGCGTTCGATGTCGCGACCTTCGTCGCCCATGGCGCGGCGGAACTCGGCGTCGTCGGCAGCGATGTGATTCAGGAATTCAGCTACGCCGAACTTTACGCCCCGCTCGACCTTGGCATCGGCAAATGCCGCCTCTCGGTGGCTGAGCCCGTGGCGCAGGAGGCGGGTGCGCAAGCTTGGTCAGCAGACCAACCCGGAGCAACTAAAATACACACGCATTTGCGTGTGGCGACTAAATATCCCAACATCACCGAGCGCTATTTTGCGCAGCGCGGCGTGGTCGCCGAATGTATCGCCTTAAGTGGCGCGATGGAGCTGGCGCCCGCCACCGGCCTCGCCCAGCGCATTGTCGATCTCGTCAGCACAGGCGATACGTTGCGCGCCAACGGCCTTGTTGAAATCGAAAAAGTGATGGATGTGTCGGCGCGCCTGATCGTCAACCGCAGCGCTTACAAAACCCGTGGGCGTGACCTCACGCAGATCATCGACGCCCTGCGCGAGGCCTGCCATGCCGCATAAGCTTTCCGCCAACACCCCAAACTTCCTCGCCACGCTGCGCCACACGCTTGTCCTGCGCTACGGCGAAGGCGCAGATGTTTCAAGCACCGTGCGCGACATCATCCGCCGCGTGCGTACCGAGGGCGATGCGGCACTCGCCGACTACACCACAAAATTCGACCACTGGGACGCTACTCCGGCAACCCTGCGCATGACCCGCGAAGAAATCGCCAGCGCTGCAAGCGCCTGCGACGAAAACGTGCGCGCCGCACTCACCCTAGCGTCGGAGCGCATTCGCCGCTACCATGAAATCCAACGCCCTGCCGATCATCGCTATGTCGATGATGCGGGCATCACGCTCGGCTGGAAATACGCCGCTATCGACGCGGTCGGGCTTTACGTGCCCGGCGGCAAAGCGAGCTACCCGTCGAGCGTGCTGATGAACGCCATACCCGCGCGCGTCGCGGGTGTGCGCCGCATCGCCATGGTGGTGCCCACCCCCCGCGGCGAGATCAACGCCGCCGTGTTTGCCGCCGCCGAAATCGCAGGGGTGGATGAAATCTACCGCATCGGCGGCGCACAGGCCGTGGCCGCGCTGGCTTATGGCACCGCCACCATCGCTGCGGTCGATAAAATCGTCGGCCCCGGCAACCAATATGTCGCCGAGGCGAAACGTCAGGTCTTCGGCCATGTCGGCATCGACACCATCGCAGGTCCTTCCGAAATTTGTGTCGTCGCGGATGGGAAAAACAACCCGACCTGGATCGCGGCGGATCTGCTCAGTCAGGCCGAGCATGACGAATCCTCGCAGTCCGTACTCATCACCGACGATGCAGCCTTCGCCGCGCGTGTGGAAGCGGAAATCGAAACTGCGCTCACCCATCTCGCCAAGGCCGACATCGCCCGCGCCTCGTGGCAGCAGCACGGCATCATCATTCTGGTCGATGACCTCGCCGATGCGCCGGCGATTGTCGATTGCATCGCGCCGGAGCATGTTGAACTCGCGGTCGACGACGCGGACGCGCTCGCCGGGCGCATCCATTTTGCGGGTGCGATTTTCCTTGGCCGCCATATTGCGGAGGCGATGGGCGACTATATCTGCGGCCCCTCGCATGTGCTGCCGACCAGCCGCGCCGCGCGCTTCTCCTCCGGCCTCTCGGTGTTCGATTTCCTTGTGCGATCAAGCATCATGGGTGGGGATGCGAAATCCGTCGCCCCACTCGCCGCCCCCGCCGCCACGCTTGCGGATGCCGAGGGGCTACCCGCCCACGCCCTCTCTCTACGGTGCCGGTTATGAGTTTCAACGCGCCCGTCATCACCGAAGTCACGCTGGACGATGCGAGCATCATCCGCCGCAGTGCGGAGGTGGAGCATGAGCGCCGTGTAGCGCTGGTCGACCTCATCCACAGTAACGAGGTGACGCTACTCGCCGCGCCGCATTTGGTGCCGCCGCTTTCGCTCTTCATCAGCGTGCGCGAGGGGCGGCTCACCTTGCGCTTCACCGACAGCGCCGCAGCAACCCACACCATCACCCTGCCGCTCACGCCCTATCGTGGCGTGATCAAAGATTATTTCCTGATGTGCGAAAATTATTACGAGGCGATCAAGCACGCGCCGGGCGACCGTTTGCAGACGCTCGATATGGCGCGCCGCGCCGTGCATAACGAAGGCTCCGAAATGCTGCAAACCCAGCTCGCCGAAAAACTAACGATGGATTTCGCCACCGCACGGCGCCTGTTCACGCTGGTCAGCGTGCTGCATATTAAGTAGTGAGTTACAGAGAATAGCCCTGTTTAGGATACGGGATACGAATCTGGTCGCCCGGCTTTAGCCCCCGCAAGTCCGGTTCAACCGCCGAAACCACAGGCACCGCCGCATGCGTTGGCTTGCAGCTGTTGCAGCCGGGGCAGCCGCTGCAGATGGCAGACTTCGTTTTATCTGCCGCCTTCGCCTCCAGCGCCTGCAAATCACTTGCCGTGAACGCATCTATTTTGAATGTGGCTTTGTCATCGCCTGTTTCCGTCGGCACAATAAGTGGCTTTAACAATTGCGTCACGCCAAAGACTGCGGAGGAGCCCATCGCCGCGGCGCCGCGAATCTTACTCCCGGAGGGGTGAATTTTCCACGTCACCTCCGGTGCGAGGGTGTTAAGCGCGTCGAGCATACGCATCATCGCTTCGGGGTCTTGATGGGTTCCCTTGGTTGCCAGCGCTACCAGCTTCAACGCTTCATAGCCGGGCTGCAACTCGCAGCGCATCGGTGAGCCGCCTGAGTGCGAATAAAGATGCATTCCCAATCCATTTTCTTCTGAGAATTGATGCACTCCCCCTACCTCGAATGTGCTTCCTTCAAAGAAAATAACGCCATCTTTTTGCTTCCACGTAATGCCATCGCCGATATCTGCCGTCAGCACATTCAGCGCCTCTACCACCCGCGGCTGTGCCAGTTCGGTGAGTTTTTGCACGTCATAACCATCAAGCAGTTCATAGCGATTACTTTGATGAGGACCTGTAGAGACGGGTGGATGGACCTCATGACACCGTACCTTTGCCTGTGCATGCAATGCGCGCAACTCCGAGTCTTGGTTTGCCTCCAAATGCTCCGCCACAAAGTAAATTCCTTTGTCATCCTGCTGCCAATCAAAGCGGCTGGTCAATTTCAGCGCCGTCACGACATCCATATGCTTGGGTTCAATATCCATCTTAAACTCCTCGATTGCCCCCACTCTAGCACAGCCCCACCCCCGGAAATGTGACAGTTTTGTTAAGATTGATTGGAGTTCTTGTTATAACCTGTTAGTATGCTCCCGAAAAATGGGCCCGCGAAAAATAGACATATTATCAATGAAAAACAATTTCTTATGTAGCTCTGGGCGCACAAACTCAACCGCGTTCACTTTGGTTGAGTTGGCCATTGTTCTGGTCATTATTGGCCTAATTATTGGTGGTGTATTGGTTGGACAAGAGCTCATCAGCCAATACAAAATGCGCAGCCAAGCCACGCAGTTTAGCAATATCGATACGGCAGCTCTCGTGTTCAAAGAGAAATACCGTGACCTGCCTGGTGATATTTCAGACACTAAAATAACAAACTTCGGCTTCACTCCTTTAGTGACCGCATACAATGCGCGTGGTAATGGAAAATTCGATAATACAGGAGCCGATACAACCGCTATTGCCTGTCATCCTGACCACGGCATTACTATATCCGGGGACGTGCTAGGGGAAGCGCAGTACTTCTTTATTCATCTGCGTGATGCCGGACTTTACCCCGGTAAACAGCTAACGCCTTTAACGGGTGGGGTGATGACCATCAGCGAGCATCTGCCTACAGCAAAAATAGGGGGTGGCCTGCTCATATCAACGCAATGTGCTGATTCGAAACCCGTCTATATCATTGGCTACAAGGATACTGTAACGGCAGATGGAAGTATCGGTATGGGTTTAGGCAGAAACACCAATAGCGTTAGTAACCTAGATACGCTGTCGAGTGAGTGGGCAGCACTTTATGATAAAAAATTCGATGACGGATTGCCGCTCACGGGTGGTGTCAGAAGCGTCTATGGTTACAGCCCCTATCCTCGTCTTAATGACGGTAGCGCAACCGATTGCTCGACAGCAACCACCTACAATGTTCTGACTAACGATAACAATGACTGTTCACTTGCCATTACCGGACGTTTTTAGCGTTACAGCGGCTCGTGGAACAAGAAATGCGACAAACCCTTGCATCCCTCGTTTTCCGTGCTATAAGCCCCGCCATGACCAAAGAAGAACTCTTAGAATTTAATGGCGTTGTTATCGAAGTCCTCCCGAACACCATGTTTCGGGTGAAGCTCGAGAACGGCCATGAAATGCTCGCCCATGCCTCAGGGTCGATGCGCAAAAACCGCATCCGCGTCCTCGCGGGCGACAAGGTAAAGGTCGAAATGACGCCGTATGACCTGACGAAGGGTCGCATCAAATTCCGCGAGAAGTAGTCTTGCGCGCTTCGCGCCTGATGGGGGCATCACCCCCAAACCCCCTCCGCTTCGCGGCTCGCGCCATAAAGCGCTACGCACGATATGAACGAACGCTGAACGCTTGGCTGCTCTTATGACGCAATCTTCCCTCATCCTCGCCTCTGCATCCCCACGCCGCGTGCAACTGCTTGCGCAGATTGGCGTCACGCCCGCCGCGATTATTCCCGCCGATATCGACGAAGCGCCGCTGCCGCGCGAAACGCCTGCCGCGTATGTGCTCCGCGTCGCCCGCAGCAAAGCCGAAGCCATCGCAAAATCACATCCAGCGCAGATAGTGTTAGCGGCGGATACGGTGGTCGCGCTCGGTCGGCGCATTCTGCCCAAGGCGGAGGACGAGGCTACGGCGCGCACCTGCCTCGCGCTGCTATCAGGCCGTCGCCACCGGGTGATGACCGCCGTGTGCGTGGTGGATAGCGCGGGCGTGCTGCGCCATAAAACCGTCACCAGCATCGTCAAATTCTCTGCGCTCACCCCGCGCATGGTCGATGCCTATATCGCAAGCGGTGAGTGGCAGGGCAAAGCGGGCGGCTACGGTATTCAGGGCGCAGCGGCTTCGTTCATTCCGTTTATCAGCGGTTCCTATAGCAACGTCGTCGGCCTGCCGCTGTTTGAAACGGCGGGGTTGCTGCATCGTTAGAAGAATGCTTCCATCGGCGACTCAATTTTGAACGAGTGCCAGGAGTGCAAGTTGAGCCGCGCGCAGCGTACACCTAGTACGTGAGCACGGCGAATCCGCAGCAGGACGACGCAATCGTCAAAATTCAGTCGCCGAGCAGCGCGTGCATCACGGTTCCGGCCAGAATATGCACATGGAAATGGAACACGGTCTGTCCTGCGGTTGCACCGTTATTGCTGATGAGGCGGAAGTCGGCCTCGCCATTTTCCTGCTGCGCTACCTTGGCGACGGCGGCGAAAAACCCATGGATTTCAGCTTGTGCAGCGCGTGCCATAAAATCCGCGAACGAGACATACGCCCCCTTCGGCATCACCAGAATATGCGTCGGCGCGGCAGGCGAAATATCATGAATCGCCAGCGCAAAATCATCTTCATACACTTTGCGGCAGGGCATTTCGCCACGCAGAATTTTCGCAAACACGTTGTTGGTATCGTAGGACATTCCATACTCCTTACATTGCCATTTATCGTGCGTAGCGCTTTACGGCGCGAGCCGCGAAGCGGAGGGGGTCAGCGCCTTTAGGCGCATAGGGGGCGATGCCCCCTTCCATTAAACAATACTACAAAACTCTTCAAATGTTGGCCGTGGCGAGGCAGGGAAAAGCTTACTGTGGTCGCCATAACCAAGGTTACAAATGAAGTTTGATTTCACGCTGGTGCCCGCGAAAAACGCCGCATCGACTGCCGCATTATCGAAGCCCGAGATCGCGCCAGTATCAAGCCCTAGCGCCCGCGCGGCGAGGATGAAATAGCCGCCCTGCATCGAGGAGTTGCGAAACGCCGTCGCCTCAATCAACGCATCATTGCCCGCGAACCAACTGCGCGCATCCGCATGCGGAAAAAGTTTTGGTAGATGGTTATAAAACTCCATATCCATCGCCAGAATCGCCGTCACCGGCGCGCTCATCACCTTCGCCACATTACCGGGCGCGAGGGCGGGTTTCAGCTTCGCTTTGCCCGCGTCGCTCGTCACAAACACCACGCGCAGCGGCTGGCAATTGGCTGAGGTCGGCGCCATTTTAGTGAGGTCATAGACGCGCTTCAGCAGCGCCTCATCGACCTTTTTATCCTGCCATTCATTATGCGTGCGCGCTTTGGTGAACAGCGTGTCGAGTGCGTTTTGGTCGAGCATTTAATTCTCCGTACGTGATTGTTTCTCGGCAATGCCGCTGGTGCCTTCGCGGCGTTTTAGTTCGTCCATTACCTCCGCCGGGGCAACGCCTGTCGCGTGCCACAGCAGCATCAGGTGAAACAGTAAATCCGCACTTTCCGATACCACTTTCGCCTTCGGTTGCGCCACCGCGGCGAGCGCCACCTCCACCGCTTCCTCGCCCACTTTTTTGGCGATGCGGCGCGTGCCCTTCTTCAGCAGCTTGGCGACGTAAGACGTCTCCGGGTCCGCCCCCGCCCGCGCGGCGATGGTGGTGAGGAGTGTGTCGAGGTAGGAAAATGCGCTCATGCTGTTTTTCTAACCGCAATTCCCGCCTGCGACAATGCCTCTTTCACGTTACCCACGGTCAATTGCCCGAAATGGAACACACTCGCCGCGAGCAGGCCGGTGGCACCGGCACGCGCACCCGCCACAAAATCCTCCGCCGCACCCACCCCGCCGGAAGCAATCACCGGCACGCGCGTGGCGCGAGCAATTTTTTGGATGAGTGCAACGTCATAGCCATCCTTCGTGCCGTCGCGATCCATCGAGGTCACCAGCAGCTCACCCGCGCCGAGCGCTTCCATCTGCACTGCCCAATCGACCGCATTGAGCCCCGTGGCGTTTCTTCCGCCATGGGTAAAAATCTCCCAGCGGTCATCGGCGACGCGCTTGGCGTCGATCGCCACCACAATGCACTGCGCGCCGAATTTATTCGCCGCCTCGGCCACGAATTCTGGTCGCGCGACTGCGGCGGAGTTGATCGACACTTTGTCTGCTCCGGCCAACAATAATTCCCTGATGTCACGCAGTGACCGGATGCCGCCGCCGACGGTGAACGGCATAAAACATTGCGTCGCCACGCGGTCGACCATGTCATACAAAATCCCGCGATTGTCCGAAGTCGCGGTGATGTCGAGGAAGCAGAGCTCATCCGCCCCCTGCGCGTCGTAAAGCGCGGCCTGCGAAACGGGGTCGCCCGCATCCACAAGATCAACAAAGTTGACGCCCTTCACCACGCGCCCACCGGCAACGTCAAGACAGGGGATAATGCGGATGGGGAAGGTCATGACACACCATTCACCAGCAACAGCGCCGCCGCCGCATCCACCTTATTTTCATAGAGTGCGCGGCCGAGGATGATGCCGTCGATGCCACGCGCAGCGCGCGCCTTCACCGCGCGGATATCGTCGAGCGAGCCGATGCCGCCCGAGAGAATAACGGGAATGGAAATCGCGGCGGCGAGTGCGGCGGTTTCATCAAGGTTCGGACCCGCGAGCGTGCCGTCGCGCGCGATGTCGGTATAGATAATCGCAGCGACGCCTGCATCCTCGAAGCGCCGCGCGAGCTCGACCGCGCGCATGGTGGATTCTTCCACCCAGCCTTCGACGGCAACCATGCCGTTTTTGGCGTCAATCCCCACCACAATTTTCTCTGGATACGCCGCGGCGGCACGCCGAACCAGTGCCGGGTCACGCAGCGCCGCCGTGCCGAGAATCACCCGCGAGATGCCGAGTGCGAGCCAGCGCTCGATCGTCGCCATGTCGCGAATACCGCCGCCGAGCTGCACCGGAACATGCACGCTTTTCACGATATTCTCCACCACCGCATGGTTGATGGAAGCGCCACTGACCGCGCCGTTCAAATCCACCACATGCAGGTAATCGAACCCCACCGCCTCGAAACGGCGCGCCTGCGCGGCGGCATCGTCGCTATAGACCGTCGCCGCGTTCATGTCGCCCTTATAGAGGCGCACGCAGTTGCCGTCCTTCAGGTCAATGGCGGGGTAGAGTCTCATCGTGTGGCGCTCATTTGAATCAGCATGGATGAAGCGCTAGGAAGCGCCGCGCGCAGGGAGGGAGTGTACGTTTTTGCACATGACCGACTGAGCACGAAGATGACAACGCGATTCGCCATGCTCATTCAAATCAGGTTCGAAATCGGTTCGAGCTTCTTGTAGAAAAAATGCCCACTCACCATACTGGCGTTCACATATTCGTAGTACGGCATCGTGCCCCATTCGCTATAGCCATGGCCGCGATAGATTTCGAGTGCGCGGGTTTGCGTTTCGCGCACCGAGAGGTTGATGACCGAGAATCCGTCCTTCGCCGCTTCGCGCTCTGCCGCGCCGAGCAACATTCCTGCGAGGCCGTGCCCACGCGCCCAGGGGGCGACGAAATGCGCCTCAATCGTTGCCGCGAAGGCCGAGCTTTCTTTCGTTTTGCTGGGCCGGACCAGCTGAATCGCGCCCGCCACCACGCCATCCAGCCGGGCGACAATAAGGCTGCGCGCGGGCACCATCACCACGCCTTTGTAGTAGCTCTCGAGGGTTTCTCGCATCGGCGGCGTCAGCCAGTTGAAGCCGATGCCATCGCGAATGGCGTCTTCCGTCGCCACCACCAGCTGGTCGATTTCGGCGTCGCTGAGCGCGGTTTTCTTTTCCACTACAAGGCTGTGTTTCGATTTTTCTGCCAGTGCCATGTTACTGCCCGATGAAATGTCGAAGAAGCGCCAGACCTGCGGCCTGGCTTTTCTCCGGATGGAATTGCGTGGCGAGAATATTCTCGCGGCCAATCACTGCCACAAACTCGCCCCCATAGTCAACGCTGGCGAGCACTTCTTCCGTGCGGCAGCCGCTGGCGGCATAGGAGTGCACGAAGTAGAAATGATCATGGCACGTAGCAAAATAACCCTGCCCCCGCTGCAAGCGGTTCCAGCCCATATGGGGGATTTTGAGGCTGGAGTCGGCAGGCGTGATTTTTTTCACTTCGCCCTGAAACCAGCCGAGACCGGCGTGTACGCCATGTTCGTGGCCGCGCTGAAACAGCATCTGCATGCCCACACAAATACCGAGGAAGGGCGTTTTGCGGGCGAGCACGGCATCTTCCAGCGCGGCGCGCATGCCGGGCAAGGCGGTGAGACCCGCCATACAATCTGCGAAGGCGCCGACACCGGGTAGCACAATATGCGTGGCCGTTGCCAACGCCGTTGCATCCGTCACCACTTCCAGCACCGCCCCTTCCGCAAGTTGGCTCGCGAAGGCTTTGCGCACAGAGTGTAAATTCCCCGCGCCGCAATCGATGATGGCAATGCGTGTCACGCCGCGACCATGTCGTAGAAGCGGCGCTCAGCGGCGAGTTCGCTTTCCGCCGCCACCACGCCGGTCATGGTGTAGCCACGGCGAGTGAGCGCCGCGCGCTCAAGGTCATGCGCCACAAAACCGAGCATCACGGTGAGGAACGCTTGCGCCACGCCCTGCCCCACCTCGCTGATGCCATAAGTCTCTCCGGCATAGACCATCATGCCAAGCAGCATGAGATAGGCGCATGCTTCGAGCCACAGCCGGTGCATCACCAGCCACAGCACGGTGAACGCGCTCGCCCAGATGCTAAATCCCTCGCGCACCAGCATCGCCCGATCTGCGGGTTCCGCAATCGAGGTATTTTCATGCACGGTAAAAATTTTGGTTCGCATTGTTTACCCCTGCGTCAGCACGCCTTTGGTGGATGGCACCGCGCCAGCCTTCCGCGCATCAATCGTAATCGCGTCACGCAGCGAGCGGGCGAGCGCCTTGAAGCAGCTCTCCACAATATGGTGGTTGTTCACGCCGTAGAGATTCTCGACATGCAGATTCGCGCCGAGCTGGTTGGCAAACGCAAGGAACCATTCGCGCACCAGCTCGCTGTCCCACTCGCCGAGTTTGGCCTGCGTGAACGCGACATTCCACACCAAGTATGGTCGGCCGGAAAGGTCGAGCGCGACGCGGCTCAATGTTTCATCCATCGGCGCATAGGCGCTGCCATAGCGGGTGATGCCGATGCGTTCGCCGAGCGCGTCCGACACGGCACGGCCAAGCGCGAGCGCAGTGTCCTCCGTGGTGTGGTGACCGTCGATATGTAAATCGCCTTTCACCTCCACCACCATGTCGATGAGGCTGTGGCGCGAGAGCTGTTCGAGCATATGGTCGAAGAACCCGATGCCGGTCGCGATGTTATACTGCCCCGTGCCGTCGAGATTCACCTCGACCGCGATGCGGGTTTCCTTCGTGTTACGTTCCACCTTCGCGCGGCGCTCTGTCATGGCATTCTCCTGTTCGTGGCATGGTAGCCCAGCCTAGACTCAGCGTCAATGCAAGCACCGAAATAATATCAGGTTTCACTGGAAACCCATCCAAGGCTGGGTTAAACCAAGCGCATGGCAAAAAAACATCGCATATCCAACCGCAGCGCGCTGCCCCCGGCAAAGGGTTCACCGCATCACACCAACCTCAGCCGCCCACGCCCGGAACCGCGCGCGAATCATGGCGCAAAAAGTGACCGCGCACCCTCGCAAGGCGGCGGCCATTGGGTCTATGGCTGGCATGCGGTGAACGCCGCGCTCGCCAACCCGGAGCGGGTGGTGTTGCGCATCCTCGCCAACGAGAGCAACGCAACACGCTTAAAACTTCCACGAAAATTGCCTGCACCGCAGGTGCTGGACGGGCGTGAGCTGGACCGCATTCTCGGTGCGGAGTCGGTGCATCAGGGCATCGCGGCAGAGGTGAAGCCGCTGGAGCCATTCACGCTGGAAGACGTGATTCACGCCAAAAGCGGCACATTGGTCATACTCGATCAGGTGAGCGACCCGCATAATGTGGGGGCGATCATGCGCTCAGCCGCCGCCTATGACGCGATTGCGGTGGTCACCCCGAAAGACCATTCCGCGCCGGAGACGCCCGCGATGGCGAAGGCGGCGAGCGGCGGGCTCGACATTGTGCCGCGCGTAGTGGTGACCAATCTCGCGACCGCGATGCGCGAACTGAAAGATGCAGGCTGGTGGATCATCGGGCTCGAGGGCGAAGCAAAACAAGAACTCACCGACCTGAAATTCAGCGGCAAAACTGTGCTGGTGCTCGGTGCCGAAGGCAAAGGCATGCGCCGCCTCACTGCGGAACTTTGCGACGAACGCGTGCGCCTGCCGATGGGCTCGCGTATGGAGAGCCTCAATGTCAGCAACGCCGCGGCGATTGCACTTTACCACGTCTATCTCGCGGGGAAACGTCATGCATAGCGACGCGCTGCTCACCCTCGCCGCGCAGGCGGTGGAAGCGGCACGTGCCGCCGGTGCCACCACCTGCGACGCACTCGCCATCGCCGCGACGGATGTCAACGCCAGCATCAGGAACGGCGCGCCGGAAACCATCGAGCGTTCGGAATCGGTCGGCGTCGGCTTACGCGTGTTTGTCGGTCAGTCTTCGGCGACGTTATCGAGTTCCGACTTAACCGCCGCCTCCATGCGCAGCATGGCGGAAAACGCGGTGGCGATCGCGCGCGTCGCGCCCGCCGATCCCTTCGCCGGGCTGGCGGATGCAGCACTCATCGCCAAGGCATGGCCATCGCCGGACATTGCCGACGCCACCATTCCCGAAATGAATTACCTGCAAACCATCGCCCGCGCGGCAGAGGATGCCGGGCGCAGCGCCCCCGGCATTACCAACAGTAACGGGGCGGATGCGAGCGCCAGCCAGCATCACCTCGCGCTTGTCACCAGCCACGGGTTTTCCGGACATTACACCACCTCGCGCTACAGCATTTCCACCTCGCTCATCGCCGGTTCGGGCGAAACCATGCAGCGCGATTACGACTACGCGATGACCACGCATCAGCGCGCCCTGCCCTCGCCGGAAAGCATCGGGCACGAAGCGGCCGCGCGCGCCGTCGCCAAACTCAATCCGCGTAAAATTCCTTCGCAAACCGCGACTATCTATTTCGAACCACGCTGCGGGCGGCAATTGCTGTCGGCCTTCGCCAGCGCCATCTCCGGCAGCGCCATCACGCGCGGCACCAGCTTCCTGAAGGACGCCCTCAACACAAAAATCTTCGCCGAGAACATCACCATCACCGACGACCCGCTGCGCGATTTCGGCCTCGGCTCCCACCCGTTCGATGCCGAGGGCATCGCCGCCACCCCGCGTGATTTCGTCGCGCGCGGCACGCTCACCTCCTGGGTGCTCGACACGCGCTCGGCCAATCAGCTTGGCCTTGTCACCACCGGCCATGCCTCGCGCGGCCTCTCCGGCGCGCCGCATCCTTCCACCAGCAATCTCTATTTGCATGGCGGCAGCGACACGACCGACGCACTCTTCGCCAATCTCGGCGACGGGTTTTACGTCACCGAAACCATCGGCCACGGCATCAACCTCATCACGGGCGACTACTCCGTCGGCGCGTCCGGCTTCTGGCTCGAAGGCGGCACGCGCGCCTATCCGGTTTCCGAAGTCACCATCGCCGGCAATCTGCGCGACATGTTCGCGAACCTCGTCGCCGCAAATGATTTGGAATTCCGTTACGGCACCAACGTGCCAACCCTCGCCGTCCCCCAAATGACCATCGCGGGGAACTGATGTCCGAAGCGCCCACACCCAGCTTCGCACTCTATAAACGCCTGCTGCGCACCTATGTCATGCGCTATCGTCGCGTGCTGTTCCTCGGCGCATTTGCCATGCTGCTCGTCGCAGGCACCAGCGCGATGCAAGCCTATCTCATGAAGCCAGTGCTCGACGATATCTTCGTCAATAAAAACGAAGTGTTTCTGTTCTGGATTCCCATCATCCTCATGCTCACTGCACTCGTGAATGCGGTGGGGGATTACGGCCAATCACTCTGCCTCAAATATGTGGGTCAACGCGTGGTTTCCGATATGCAAGGCGACCTGTTCGCCCATCTCATGCATTCGGATATCAGCCTCTTTCACGAGCAATCCTCCGGTCGCCTCATCTCGCGCCTCACCAACGACATCATGCTCATGCGCCAATCGGTGAGCCAGGTCATCACCGGCGCCATCAAGGAAAGCTGCACCGCCGTCGCACTCGTCGTCGTCATGCTTTACCAAAGCCTCGCCATGTCTGGCATGGCGGTAGGCATTCTGCTGTTTGCCTTTCTGCCGATCTCCAAACTCGGCCGCCGCATGCGCAAAGTCTCGGATGCCACGCAATCACAAATGGCTGATTTCTCGGCACAGCTTGATGACACGTTCCAGGGCGTGCGCGTGGTGAAGGCCTATCGCCGCGAGGCGTTCGAAATCGCCCGCGTGCGCGAAACCGTGCGCCAGCTGTTCAAGCTCTATTACAAAGCGACGCGCATTCAGTCCGCCGTCGCGCCGATGATGTCGCTGCTCGGTGGCGTCGCCATCGCCGCCATCATCTGGTATGGCGGGTTTGAGGTTATTCATGGCGATACCACACCCGGCGCCTTTTTCTCCTTCATCACCGCGATGCTGATGGCCTATCGCCCCGTCAAAACACTCGCCGGGCTCAACACGCAATTACAAGAAGGCATGGCCGCCGCCGCGCGCTTCTTCGCCATAATCGACAGCAAGCCCACCATTGCCGACAAGGCCGATGCGGCGCCTCTCGCCGTCACTGGTGGCACCATCACCCTCACGGATGTTTCCTTCCATTATCACCCTGGCAGCGGCGGGGTGGAGGGCTTGAGCTTCACCGTGCCTGCGGGAAAAACCGTTGCACTCGTCGGCTCCTCCGGCTCCGGCAAAAGCACCATCATGAATCTGCTACTGCGTTTTTACGAGCCGCAATCCGGCAGCATCACCATCGACGGCATGGATGTGCGCGATGTCACCCTCGCCTCCTTGCGCGATGCGCTCGGCCTCGTCAGCCAAGACATCGTCCTCTTCAACGATTCCGTGCGCGCCAACATCGCCTACGGCAAGCTGGATGCCACGGAAGAGGAAATCATCGCCGCCGCGAAAAAAGCACACGCGCATGAATTCATCACAGCGATGCCGCAGGGCTACGACACGCCCATCGGGCCGCTTGGCGTCAAGCTCTCTGGCGGCCAGCGCCAGCGGCTTTCCATCGCCCGCGCCATTCTCAAAAACGCGCCGATTTTGTTGCTCGACGAAGCGACCAGCGCGCTCGACAACGCTTCCGAACGCGCCGTGCAGGACGCGCTTGCCGCGCTTTCCGCCGGGCGCACCACGCTCGTCATCGCCCACCGCCTCAGCACGATTCAAGACGCAGACACCATCCTCGTGCTCGACCACGGGCGCATCGCCGCGAGCGGCACCCATGCGGAACTTGTCGCTAAAAGCCCCATCTACCAGGCGTTGCAGCATCCGCACGCCGAGCCCGTGAGTGCGTAATGAAAAAGCCACCTCTCAAAAAACGCATCCTCAACGCGCGGGCGACGCATCTCGTGCTGTCGTTCCTCGCCAGCCTCCTGATGCGCGCCATCTATGCCACCAACCGCGTGAGTTTCGAGTTTGACGAAAGCACGTTACCTTATCTCAGCGGCGATAAACCGGCGATTTTCTGCTTCTGGCATGGGCGGATGATCATGCAGCAGTTTGTCAAACCGCGCGGGCGCAGCATGTCGGTGCTCATCTCTCACCATAACGACGGCGCGCTCATCACCGCCGTGATGAAATGGTTTGGCGTTGGCTCTGTGCGCGGTTCAAAAAAACGCGGCAGCACTAAAGCGCTGCGCGATATGCTCGGCGTCACCGAGGCGGGTGGCAACCTCGCCATCACGCCGGACGGGCCACGCGGCCCCTTCCAAAAAGCGGCTGAGGGTGCGGCTTATGTCGCAGCAAAAACCGGCTACCCACTACTGCCCATCACCTTCTCCGCCAGCCGCCACTGGCGCTTTCGCAGCTGGGATCGTTTCTTTGTGCCAAAACCCTTTGGCCGCATCACCTTCGTCACCCACCCGCTGCTCACCGTAACCGACGACGACGACGCGGCCATCACCGCCGCCACGGTGGCGCTTGAGAACGCACTCACCACCATCACCGCCGAGGCGGATGAAATTTGCGGGGTCGCGGCATGATGCGTGCGCTCTACAGCCTCACCGGCATCGCGCTCACGCCGCTCATTCGCTTATGGCTCACCCGACGCGCCGCGCGTGGCAAAGAAGTGCCCGCGCGCATGGGCGAGCGCTTTGGCTACGCCTCCACCCCGCGCCCTGTCGGCCCCCTCATCTGGTTCCACGCGGCGAGTGTCGGTGAAACGCAATCTGTGCTCACGCTGATGCGCAGCCTGCTCGTGCAGCATCCCGCCCTTCACATTCTCATCACTACTGGCACCGTCACTTCTGCCGCATTGGTGGCGCAGCAAAACATCCCACGCGTCATCCATCAGTTCATCCCGGTGGATACGCATCACGCCGTCCGCCGCTTTCTCGCGCACTGGCAGCCGAGCCTCGCGCTCTGGGTGGAATCTGAATTCTGGCCGCAGCTGCTGTGGCAGACGCACGCGCGTGGCGTGCCGATGTTGCTGATCAACGCGCGTATGTCGCAGCGTTCGTTTGATGGCTGGCAGCGTTTCCCGCGCCTCATTCGCAGCCTGCTTGCCTGCTTCACCGCCGCTTATGCAGGCGCGCCAGAAGACGCCGCACGCCTGCGCGCCCTCGGCGCGGCGGATGTGCGCGAAGTGGGTAATTTGAAATACGACGCCGCGCCACTGCCGGTGGATGACGCGCTCCTCGCCGAACTCACTCGCGCCACCGCTGGCCGCCGCATCTGGGTCGCCGCCAGCACGCATGCGAACGAAGAACAAATGATCGCCGAAGTGCAGCAGCGCCTGCGCGAGGAATTTCCGGAGCTGCTCTGCATTCTCATTCCGCGCCACGCCACCCGTGGCGACGCCATCGCGGCCGACCTTGCCGCAAACCGCATCACCGCCGCGCAGCGCAGCAAAGGCGAGCCCATTCTCGCCGCGACCGACATCTACCTCGCCGACACGATGGGCGAACTTGGCACGTTCTATTCCCTCACCGACCTCGTGTTTCTTGGTGGCTCGTTGGTGGCCGTCGGCGGCCATAATCCGCTCGAGCCAGCGCGCTTTGGTGCCGCCATTCTCACCGGCGCGCAGTTCCATAATTTTACCACCATCATGCAGCATTTGCTGCAGCATGACGCGCTGCGAGTAGTGCAACAAAAATCCGATCTCATCGCCGCGTTGCGCATATTGCTGACGGACGATGCGGCGCGTAAAAAAATGGCCGAAAATGCTGCAGCAATCGTTGCCGCCTCCCGCGGCGCGAGCGAGCATATTGCGCAGCATATCGCCGCGCTCCTTCCAGCGGAGGTGTTATGAAGACGCCGTCTTTTTGGCAATATAACGGCCTTACAAGCGCCCTGCTCACGCCGCTTTCCTGGCTCTATGGCATCGGTGCTGCGCTTGATCGCAGCCTCACCACTGCTGAGCGCGCACCACTACCGGTCATCAGCATCGGCAATGTCACCGCCGGGGGTGCGGGCAAAACGCCGACCGCACTCGCACTCGCCCCACTGCTCGAGGAAATCGGAGCGGTGCCGCATTATCTCACCCGCGGCTACGGCGGCGACAGCGCACGCGTTGCCCACCGCGTCACCGCGGCAGATGGCTGGCAGCAGGTCGGCGACGAAGCCTTGTTGCTCGCTTCCCGCGCGCCCACCTGGGTCGGGCGCGACCGTTTTGCCTCCGCCATCGTCGCCGAAAAAGCAGGCGCGACGATTGCGATCTGCGACGACGCACTCCAGCATCACGCGCTGGCGAAAGACCTCTCACTGCTGGTTATCGACGGGCCTTATGGCATCGGCAACGGGTGTCTACTACCAGCCGGGCCGCTGCGCGAGCCCCTCGCTGCCGCGCTTGCCCGCTGCCACGGCGTCGTGCTCATTGGCGAGGACGCGCACAACCTCGCCGCACATATCACCCTTCCCGTCTTCCGCGCGCAGCTGGTGCCCGAGGGCGATCTCAGTTGGTTGATGCAAGGCACGTGGATGGCCTTCGCAGGCATCGGCCGACCAGAAAAATTCTTCGACAGCCTCCGCCGCGCAGGCGCGACCCTCGCGGCCACCCACGCCTTCCCCGACCATCATCCCTATAGCGACACCGACCTCGCCACCCTCACCACCGAAGCCAAACGCCTCGGTGCGAAGCTCATCACCACGGAAAAAGACGCCGTGAAATTCACCACCGCCGAACGCGCACACATCGCCACCCTGCCCGTCACCCTACGGTTTGAGGACGCCCCCGCCTTCGCCGCATTCCTGCGGCAGAAGCTCGCCTGACCCCTTGCATTTTTCTGTAGAAGCCCTACATAACCCGCATGCACCCGATGTTACTTTTACTCCTCGCTCTCGTGACGCCATTCGCGCTCGGCGCAACATTGCTGCTGCCAGCTTATGCTGGCATCGCGAGCGCGTCCTACCTCATTTACAGCGCCAGCGGCAACGCTGCCCCACTCCTTGCCAAACTCACGGATGTATTTTACATCGTCGAGGTGTATCATCAGCTATTCGCGCACTGGGTGGCTAATAAATCGGCGGTAAGCCTACTCACCTACACCGCGCCACTTCTGCTGTTACCGCTCGCTGGGTTCATCATTGCCTTATGGCTGGGGCGTAAGCTCGTGCGTTACCTCAGCGACATTTTTCACATGTCCGTCTCAGCGAACTAGTATTAGGCGGGTCTAGTAACCCATTTTGGCAAAAAAGCGCGATAGCGTGCGATACCGAGAAAATCCAGTGCACACAGAGTGCATGATTTTTTGAGGGAGGCTCCATCGCAAGCAGATTTGAAGCCAAAATGGGTTACTTAATCGAAAAGCCCCGGCTGCTTCGCAGGTGCCTTCGCGCTGCGTTTTGTCGGCGTGGGGCTGCCCGCCGCACCCGCATGCAGCACACGCTCGCCGTCATGGAACTGCACGGTGAAGGCGCCTGCCTCCGGCATCGCGGCGGCGGATTTCATCACCTGTCCGCCCGCATCTTTCACTAGCGCGAAGCCACGTTTCAGCACCGAGAGCACGTTGAGCGATTCCAGCATCGCCGCGAGATGGTTCACCCGTTGTTCCTCACGCAGCAGCCGCTCATTCAAGAAACGCGGGCTGAGGCTTGCCATCAATCGCTGCAATTTTTCATGCCTCAGCTGCAAGCTGCGCGGCAGCGCATGCTGCAACCGTTCGCCGAGCATATCGAGCGCCTGCGCCATGCTCGCCACCAGCTGCTGCGGGCGCGGCAACCCGCGTGCGAGGCCGGTGATGCGCTCATGATGGCGATTCAACAAACTGCGAATGGCGTGGTTGTTCGCGCCCGTTAGCTGCTCCAGTTGCGCCAGCAATTCATCGCGCACGGGCACCGCCATTTCGGCAGCGGCGGTCGGCGTCGGCGCGCGACGATCCGCCGCGTAATCAATCAGCGTCGTATCCGTTTCATGCCCCACCGCCGAGATCAGCGGAATGCGTGAGGCCGCGGCAGCACGCACCACCACTTCCTCGTTAAACGCCCATAAATCCTCGATCGACCCGCCCCCGCGCGCGACGATGATGACATCGGGGGCCGGGATAGAAGTCTCCCATCTCCCGTCTCCCGTCTCCAGTGATATCTTTTCTTCTTTCTGACGACTGACGACTGACGACTGACGACTAATCGCATTAAACCCAGCAATCGCCTCCGCGATTTTTTCTGCCGCACCTGCGCCCTGCACCGGCACTGGCCAGAGCAGGACATGGCGCGGGAAACGATCCGCAAGGCGATGCAAAATATCGCGAATCACCGCACCGGTGGGCGAGGTAATAATCCCAATCGTCTGCGGCAGAAAGGGCAGCGGTTTTTTGCGCGATGCGGCGAATAACCCCTCTGCCTCAAGCGCCTTCTTGCGCGCTTCAAGCATCGCCATCAACGCGCCGATGCCTGCGGGTTCCAGGGAATCAATCACCAGCTGATATTTCGAGGCGCCGGGATAGGTCGTCAGCTTGCCGGTCGCGATCATTTCCATGCCTGCCTGCGGCTTGTGGGCGAGGCGCGCCATCGTGCCCTTCCACACCACCGCGTCGAGAATCGCCTTGTCGTCCTTCATCGTCAGGTAGCAATGCCCCGAAGCGCTGTTCACACTCGCCTTCGAGATTTCCCCGCGCACGCGCACGAAGCCGAACGTATCCTCGACCATGCGTTTGACATGGCCGGCAATCTCGCTCACACTATATTCGGCTTGATTCTGGATGAAGCTCATGCGGTAACGCTACAAAGAATCGCGGCAGCGCGCCAGCAAAACTAGGTACGAGGGACATATGAAAATTCTGGTCATTGGTTCGGGCGGACGCGAGCACGCGATGGTGCGCCGTCTGCTCAGCAGCGCGAGTTGCGACTCGGTCGTGTGCGCGCCGGGCAATGCAGGCATCGCCGAGATCGTCGAATGCGTCGATATCTTCGCGCATACGGACATCGTGAATTACTGCAAAAAGAACGAAATCGACCTCGTTGTTGTGGGGCCGGAAGAACCGCTCGTCATGGGTCTGGCCGACCGCCTGCGCGACGAAAACATCGCCGTGTTCGGGCCGTCCGAAGCCGGAGCGCAGCTTGAAGCCTCAAAAGATTTCACCAAAAAACTCTGCGATACCTACGGCATCCCCACCGCGCGCTACGCCACGTTCGATACGCTTGACGCCGCCAAGGCCTATGTCAACCAGCAGGGTGCACCGATTGTCATCAAGGCCGACGGCCTCGCCGCGGGCAAAGGCGTCACTGTCGCCACCAGTGTGGGGCAGGCCATCCACGCGCTCGAAGACTGTTTCGGCGGTGCGTTCGGCAAAGCGGGTGCGCGCGTCGTCATCGAGGAATGTATGGAAGGCGAGGAGGTCAGCTTCTTCGCGTTATGCGATGGTGAAACGGCGGTCGGCTTCGCCAGCGCGCAGGACCATAAACGCGCCTTTGATAACGACATGGGCCCCAACACGGGCGGCATGGGCAGCTTTTCACCCACCCCGCTCGTCACAGCGGAGATGGAAGACACCATCATGCGCACCATCATCACGCCGACGATGGAGGGCTTGAAAAAAGAGTGTATCCGCTATGTTGGCGTGCTGTTCGCGGGGCTGATGCTGACGAAAGACGGCCCCAAGCTCATCGAGTATAACTGCCGCTTCGGCGACCCGGAAACCCAATCCATCCTCGCACGCTTCGATGGTGATCTCGCTGCCTTGCTGATGAGCTGCGCTCGCGGCAAGATCGACCTCAAGCAGCTGCGCTTCAACCGCGATGCAGTGGTCTGTGTCGTTATGGCCGCGCGCGGTTATCCAGGGGACTATGTCAAAAACACGCCGATTCATCTCGGCAATGCGGTAAGCATAGGCGGCGTCGCGATTCACCACGCTGGCACCGTGCGCGTGGGCGAGCAGCTGCTTTCGCGCGGCGGGCGCGTGCTCAACATCGTCGCCGCTGCGGGCAGCATTCGTCAAGCGCGCTATCGTGCCTACGAAGCGATCGAAATGATCGACTGGCCAGATGGTTTCTGCCGCCGCGACATTGGGGCAAAAGTGGCAAAAGCGAGCTGAAGCGAAAGCGCAAAGAGAGAAAATCTTATCGGCGCAAGATCTCTAGCAAATTGATATTGCAGCATTCGAGTAGCGTATTGTATCCACCTACTCCAAAAGAGATTGCCCCCATTATCGAAAGCACAATAATGGGGAGCCATGTTTCCGAGAAAGATACTATCACTGCATCCTCCGTATGGTCGCGGTGATAGAGCACACGGACCTCTTTGCCAAGACGGCCTTTCCATGCAGAGCCACTCTTGCTGGCCACACGAAATATTTTTCCGCTATCTTCATATTCCACAATGTTATTGTAGGTCACTCCACCTTTGCTGGCGCGACGAGCCTGATGATCCACAATTTTTCCGGTGGTGAAAACGGTTTCCCAAGATTGCATGCGGCGCAATGTTTTACGTAGCATGGATACTGCCAGTGTGCAGAGCAAGAGTCCGATGAAAAGAAAAACAAGTGATATCATAAAATCTTTAGACATCTTTGGTGATGCCGTGGGTGGCGACCAGCCGCATCTGCGCGAGGGCGAAGACGATGGTGCAGGTGAACATACCGAAAACTTTAAAATTCACCCAGAAATCGGTGCTGTAGCTCCGCCAGATATATTCGTTGAGTGCGGCGAGGAACAAAAAGAAAAACCCCCAGCGGCGCGAGAGAATCCGCCAGCCTTCATCACTCAGGTGAAAGGCCACGTCGAGCACATGCTTGAGCAAACCGCGCTTGAACCCATAGACCCCGCCGAGTAGCACCGCTGCAAACAGGCAGTTCACCAGCGTCGGCTTCATTTTGATGAACTGGTCGTCGTTGAGGGCAATCGAGAGCCCGCCGAGCACCGTCACCAGCACGCCAGAAATGAGGGGGGCGAGGGAGATTTTACGTTCCGCCGCATAGAGCACCGCCATGCTGATAAGCGTCGTCACAATGAGTGTTGCGGTGGCCGCCATTACCCCCGCCGCCCGGTAGGCAACGAAGAACAGTAGCAGCGGTGCAAGGTCGAGCACCAGTTTGGCTGTGGCAGGCAGTGGTTTCATAGGGTTCGCACTCGCAATGACGCAGATTTGCAGGTCGATACAGGATTTGTCCATATAATAAAAGCAAAAATCGTGTAGCGATTTGTGGCGCATTAACCATAAATTCATCTTTTTGCTTTATAACGAACATCATGGCGTAGAAAAATTTGACCTGCAAGGCAAAGCTGCGTTTGAATATAACGATAAACTGCAAGGAGTACGCTATGTCGTCCGCTGCTGGTAAAGAACAAAAAACCAAAGTCATGATCGTCGAAGACGAAGCCGCGATTGTAACGCTGCTGCGCTACAACCTCGAGAAAGAGGGTTTCGCGGTGGTCGCTACCGGTAATGGCGACGAGGCAGTGAACCTCGCCAAGGAACAACGGCCGGATATCATCGTGCTCGACTGGATGCTGCCGGGGATGACCGGCGTTGAGATCTGCAAAAACATCCGCTGGCAGAACGAGATTAAAAACACGCCGATTATCATGCTCTCCGCACGCGGGGAAGAGGGCGACCGTATCCGCGGGCTTGATTCCGGCGCGGACGATTACATGGTGAAGCCGTTTTCACCGCCAGAACTCATCTCGCGCATCCGCGCGGTGTTCCGCCGCATCCGTCCCTCGCTGACAGAAAAAACGATGGAGTTCTCGGGCATTGTTCTAGACCTCACCTCACACAAAGCCATTCGCGACGGCAACGATGTGCATCTCTCGCCGACGGAGTTCTCGCTGCTCAAATATATGATGGAACATCCGGGTCGCGTGTTCGCGCGCGAGCAGCTGCTCGATTCGGTCTGGGGGCATGATATTTATGTCGAGCTGCGCACCGTGGATGTGCATGTGCGCCGCCTGCGCAAAGCCCTCAACTACGATGGCAAACAGCCCGACCTCATCCGCACCGTGCGTTCGGCGGGCTACGCGCTCGAGGAAAACCCCGGCGGCGCGAACTACGTGAACCCGGATCAGGACGAAGCGGCGGAATAGCTGCGCACCTGAGCGGGTGGTTTTTCTCGCACAAAAATCTCGCTGAATCGATAGCCTCAAGAAATTACACCCCCGCGAGCAGGGCATCTTTGCTGAGTGTGTAATCACTTGCTTCCCATATATTTTCGAGCGCACGGAGTGCGTCGCCGAGCGCTTTGCCTTCCGCCATGCCGCGGGCGAGAAGGTCTTCCGCCGTGATGGGAAACACGGGCGGAGTGAAATCATGCGCGAGCTCGACAAACGGCGCGACGGCAATGCCGGGGGTGAGCGCCGCCTGCGTCAGCAACCAATCGAGATAGACGGGCGCGCCATGCAGCCGCAGCAGGCGCGTGTAAACATGGCGCGGCGCGCTGGCATCGAACGCGGGCAGCGCCACGAGCTGCGCGAGCGTTTGGCTCTCATGCCGCGAGAGCTTCCAGCGGCTCGCGAGCCACTCGGCATCCGCCGCCGCCGCATTCGGCAGCATCGCAACCACGCGCGCCCAGACGGAGCATTGATACTCCGCCTGATGCTCGAACATATGCAGGCGGATCATCGCCGCCGGGGTAATGCTGCGGCCAAATACCAGCGGCGCCACGCCCGTTTCTTCCATCAGCCGCAGCACATAGGCCGGGTTTTCAGCGGCGAGCAGCTTCTTCATCTCCGCCGCAATCCGCTCCCCCGAGAGCTGCGCAATCATCGCCTTCTTTTCTTTAATCGCCGCGAGCGCCTCGGCATTGGCCGGCGGTTTTCCGTGCGTGGCGAGGAAACGGAAATAGCGCAAAATGCGCAAGCCATCCTCGGCAATGCGCGTTGCCGCATCACCGATAAAGCGCACGGCGTGTGCGGCTAAATCTTTTTCACCGCCGAAATAATCATAGAGCGTTCCCCCCGCATCGATCGATAGCGCGTTGATGGTGAAATCGCGCCGTGCGGCATCTTCCTCGAAACTATCCGTATAGGCCACCGTGGCGCGGCGGCCATCTGTCGTCACGTCGCGGCGGAGCGTCGTCACCTCCACCATGCGGTTCGGCAGCACCAGCGTCACCGTACCGTGCGCGATGCCGGTGGGAATCGCTTTCCAGCCTTCCGCTTTGGCAATCTCCATCGTCTGTTCCGGCGTCAGGCTGCTGGCGATATCGACATCCCACCCCTCGACGCCCATCAGGAAATCGCGCACTGCACCGCCGACCACGCGTGCCGCGCCACCCGCCGCGCGCGTCGCCGCGAGCAGGCGTTGGATGGGGGCTTCGGTGAGCCATGGCGGGGTGTGGGTCATGCGCTCCATCCTGCCCGCCTTCGCCACAAACTGCAAGCAGCGGCGTACATGTCATATTGCGCTTGCGCAGAGCAGGGCTTCCCATAACATGTGAACCATGGGCACACACATTCACAGACGATGGGCGGCAATGGTAGAGAATCACCCCACCCGCGCGGCAATTATCTACATGCTGATCTCAACTGCGGCAGTGTCGTTGATGAATATCTGCGTGCGCCTCGCTGCGGAAACGCTCCATGCAACGCTGATCGTCACGCTCCGCAATATGCTTACCATCGCGCTACTGCTGCCCTTTGCACTGCGCAACAAGTGTGCCGTCATGCGCACCACGCGGCTGATGCATCATGTCTGGCGCAGCGCTATCGGTGCGGTGGGCATGATCACCTGGACCTACTGCCTCACACTGATGCCCCTCACCCACGCCACCGCACTCAGCTTCACCGCACCTCTGCTGGCCACGCTTTTTGCCATGCTGGTGCTGAAGGAGAAAGCGAGTGCACGCCACTTCCTCGCGCTCGGCGTTGGTTTTCTCGGCACGCTGATTATCCTCAGGCCAGGCGCCGATGGCTTCGACCTCAATTCGCTGTTAGTAATTTTCGCCACGGCTTCCTGGGCGATCGTTAGCGTATTCATCAAATCTTTGAGTCGTACCGAGACACCGCTCACTATGATTTTTTACATGAACCTATTCATGTTCTTGATCGCACTGCCAATGGGGTTCATGCATTGGCAGTGGCCAGATGCGGCGACATGGCTGGTCGTTCTCGGCATCTGCCTCTGTTCGATTCTCATGCATTTCACTATGGTGCGCGCCTATAGCCTTGCGCCGGTCGTCACGCTGATGCCGCTCGATTTTATGCGCCTCGTATTTACCTCCATTTTTGCCTATTTTATCTTCAATGAAACGAGCGATCATGCGAGCTGGCTCGGCGCTGCAATCATCATCGCCAGCGTGGTGTTCATTGCACCGCGCAGCAACAAACCAGTGGTGGTTTCGTAGTTATTTCAGCGGCGGTAAAATCCACGCCACGCGCGTCAGCAGAAAATAAAATGCCGGATACCAGAGTGCGCTCGCAAATGCCGCGAATAAGGCAGCGCGCAGCGGCGCTGCATCCGCCATCACCACATGCATCAGCACCCATAGCAGGAGATGCACAAACAGCAGCACACCGGAAATTTCCAGCCATCGTACTGGAAATGTTTGGGTCGCGTGGCGACGCGCATTGGCGGCGGCAAGCGGCACCAGCAGCAACGCGAGCAGTGCCTGGCTGCCGAGCGGTGTGGCGAACAGCACATCCGCCAGGAGCCCGAGCAAAAACGCCCACCAGCGTGGCCATGCGGGCGGGTAGGCCGCCACCATCACCAACGTCGTAAGCCACACCACGTTCGGCGCAAGTGGCACCACGCCTAGCTGCATTGGCGCGCTAAATAAGGCAAGCAACAGCAGCGCCAGTAACGCAGGCAACAGCAATAAGGGGCTTGGGATCGAGCGCATGGGGGGGAGTGTATAGGAATTGAGGAATTGAGGAAATGAGGAATTGGAGAAAGAAAGGATACCCCCTTCCCGTAAGCGAATCGTCTAGCCTTCCATGGCGCGCCGCGTGCGGCAGGAGTCAGCGCAGCGTAGGGAACAAGGTCCCCTTCAAGAAAAACTACCTTCGTTGCGCGTTCTGGCGAATGAGCGCAATGAAATACGGGAGGTAGTCGATATCATGATCACCCGCAGAGTGCACGACACGCTCCACCAATCGGTTGGCATAAAGCGTAGAGCCCGGCGGTGCGTCACCGCCTTCGAGATCCTGCACCGCATGCAGCACCAGGCGTATCGCCTCCATCATCGATTCAGGCAATTCCGACTTGTTATAAATCCCAGTGAAGCCGTGTTCTCCACGGTCAATGAGTAGTCGCTCAGCGTTGGCAAGCGGCACATTGGCAATCGCCGCCATTGCTGCGGTGAAAAATGCAAGCTGCCCACGGCACAACGCCGTCATCAGAATCGACGGCGACATACTGCCCTGATCAATCATCTGTCGTACCAGCGCCTCAACCTCGCCCGGCGGCAGCTGTCCATCAAACAGGCGCAGCATATATTCTTCACGCACTTTGGCCGCACCCGCGCCCACGGCGCTATCACTCAAATTATATTTTTCTTTAAGCTGTGCCGACACTGCTTCACTTGCCTTGCTGATAATGCGCTCGACCACCACCACCGGCAAATTGGGGTGTTCCGCCAACGCCTGCATCACGCTGCCATCGTCGGCATAATCCGTCGCGATTTTACCGAGATCCTGCGTGCTGATTTCTGCGCCATGGTTGGCGAGTAGGGTGGTCAGCACCTGCGTGTAGTTTGCTTCCACAAGCGCACTGCTCACGCGCGGTGAAACCCGCTCCCGCGCACTGATGGCAAGCAGCTTATTCACCTCGTTACTGCCCTCAACAATCGTTACCAGATCGGCATCACTCAGCACTTTGCTCGCGGCCAGCACCGGTGCCGCCACCGGGGCGATATCATTTGCCAAATGCAGCACCACATCACGCGGAGCATCCTCGTTATCCTTCATGTGTTCGGCGAGCGTTTCGCGCACGCGGGTCGAGAGGTCACGCATCAGCAGGCGGAAAATATGCTCCGCGATTTCCTGCTCGCTGGTGGTCAGGCGTTTCTGGTTATATTGCGTGGCCACCTTCTCGAGAATATAACTCCGCGAATCCGGCGAATCATCCCGCAGTAGGCGCTCAACATCGTCCGACGAGAGCTTCATGCTTTCGTTATCTGCTGCCGCGCTAGTGGATGGTGGGATCGTCATTGATGGCGCTACCGATCATGGTGAGGAGTGTGTTCATATTCTCAACGGTCTTATGGTAGTCGCCGCCGATAATACGTCCGACCATACGTGCACAGAAATCGGTAGTGCGGTAACTGCCATATTCGGTTTCTTCATAAGCCAGCCGCAGCATGATCTGCATCGCCTCATAGAACGAGGGAGGCAGGCCGCAGGAAGCATAAAGCGCCTTAAACCCGAGCGGGCCTGGATCCATAATCAAAATACGGGCGTTGGAAGGTGGAATACCGACGCGTTTGGCAATCGCCGTTTCAAAAAACCGCAGGTCACCAATACAGAGCGAACGAATAATCACCGAATCCGTAAGTCGCTTATTACGCTGCATTTCGTCGACCAGCAGATTAATATCATGCTGACTCATCCATGGCGAAATAAATTGCAGCATTGCCGTTTCGCGCGCGCCGGTAGCCGTTTCTTCTACCACTTGACGACGCAGACCGTATTTGCTCGAGAGTTCTTTTTTCAATTCGGCCGAAACCGTCGCAAACAATTTCTCGGCGAACGTATAGGGCAAACCACCACGCAGCACCAATTCCTGCAGCACGCTGTTGTCACGCTCGAATTCGTCGAGCACCGTTTCAAGGCTGGTCTCGGCGATCGATGCGCCCGGATTGGCAATCACCGTTTTGGTGACTTCCGCGTCACGTTTTTCAATCAGCGCATGCGACAATTCTTTCGACATCGACTCGCGCTTGGCAATTGCCTTCAGCTTCGGATGTTCCCGCGTGGCGCGTACGATGAGAATGAGGTCTTCTTCCGTCAGCACGTTCGAAAATTCAAGAATCGGCACGGCTACATCGCTCACATCGTTGGCGAGCGCGAAGATAATATCATGCGGCGCCTGCATGCTGTGTTTCAGATGATTCGCCATCAGCGCGCGAATTTTGACCTGCGTATCTTTGAGCAGGAGGCGGAAAATCTCGTTGGCGAGTTTGTTCTCGCCTTCTGTAAACAGGCCGGAATTATAGCCATTGCCGATTTTGTCTGCGATGGCCATGCGCATCGGAACCGAGGGTTCCTTGAGAAGCATGTCAATATCTTCGCGCGTGATGTTCATATTGGACGGGTACGTCCTTCGGCGCGGTGCTGTGGCCGTTTCCATAAAATTTGTCCAAACATAAAATGCATACCTTGCATGGATTTAATCTATGCCAAAAACCGCTATTTTGCAAGGCTATTCGCCCGTTCCATACGGTTTCCCACGCGTCAGAAATGGCATATCCGCCCACTGCTTGCAATGCTTGACGTTCATTTACGCCCTAGTACTATGCGATTCTGGTAAAGATACGGCACTGAAGCAACAGTCACACAGGGTAATGGTATGACAAACAAAGTATATCCCGACGCAGCATCGGCACTGGCCGGGCTTCTACGCGACAACATGACGATTATGTCCGGCGGCTTTGGCCTTTGCGGCATCCCGGAACATTCGATTGCCGAGCTCAAAAAATCCGGCATCAAAGGCCTCACCATCATCAGCAATAACTGCGGGGTCGATGATTTCGGCCTCGGCATCCTGCTCAAAGACCGCCAGATTAAAAAGATGGTGTCGAGCTATGTGGGCGAGAATAAAACCTTCGAAACGCAGTATCTGAACAACGAACTCGAGATCGAGTTCAACCCACAAGGCACGCTGGCCGAGCGCATCCGCGCCGGTGGCGCGGGCATTCCCGCCTTTTTCACCAAAACCGGCGTCGGCACCATCGTAGCGGAAGGCAAGGAGCTACGCGAATTCCACGGCGAAACCTACGTCATGGAAACCGGCCTCACCGCCGACCTCGCCATCGTGAAAGCCTGGAAGGGCGACAAGGCGGGCAACCTGATTTTCCGCAAAACCGCGCGCAATTTCAACCCGATGATGGCCACCGCCGGTAAAGTCACCGTCGCCGAGGTCGAAGAACTGGTCGAAGTCGGCGAACTCAACCCCAACGACATCCACACCCCGGGCATTTTCGTCCAACGCATCTTCCACGGCAAAACCTATGAAAAGCGGATTGAGAACAGAACCGTGAGAGCGGCTTAGATATGTTGCACGGAATTATGGAGATGAGTTTTGGATTCTTGGCGTTTTCCATTGTAACAATTTTTTATATGATCAGATTTGATCGTTTGCGCAATCCTGGTTGGACTACTTTTCCTAAGAGTGGACAGATTATCTCCTTCCTGCCACTCTTGATAGGATTGGCTGCATGGTGCTCAATACTATCCCTCTTGTCATTGACCGGAACACCCCTTGAGCCATATCTCAGCATCCTCATCGTAATTACACATACCCTACTTCCTGCGACTTTTTCTATTGTTTTCTTTGTATATAATTCTACATTGAAAAAACATTTTCGCCTTTATGGACCATTAAAAACTATTGCGGTATTTTATATTTTCTATCTTCCTCTTGCTCTTGCATCTTTCTACCAAATATCACGGATATAATTTTATGCCATGGAATCGTGACGATATGTGTAAACGCGCAGCGCGGGAGCTGCGGGACGGGTTTTATGTCAACCTCGGCATCGGCATCCCGACGCTGGTGGCGAACCACATCCCCGCAGGCATGCATGTGACGCTGCAGTCGGAAAATGGCATGCTCGGCATGGGGCCGTTCCCGCTGGATGCCGACGTCGACCCCGACCTCATCAACGCCGGAAAACAAACCATTTCCGAGCTGCCTGAAAGCGTGTATTTCTCAAGCGCGGATAGCTTCGGCATGATTCGCGGCGGGCATATCGACCTCACCATCCTCGGCGCGTTGCAGGTGAACGAGCGCGGCGACCTCGCCAACTGGATGGTACCGGGAAAAATGATCAAAGGCATGGGCGGGGCGATGGATCTCGTCGCCGGCGTCAAGCGCGTGGTGGTGCTGATGGAGCATAACGCGAAGGACGGCGCGGCCAAGCTTATGCGCGAATGCACCCTGCCGATGACCGGCGTCGGCGTGGTGGATCTCATCATCACCGACCTCGGCGTGTTTGAAATCATCGACGGCCAGATGCATCTCATCGAGCTGGCAGATGGCGTGACGGTCGAGGAAATCACATCGAAAACCGAGGCAAATTTCAACGTCTCCCTCGTGCAAAAAGCGGCGTAGTTGCACGCACTCCTCCACCGCATCGGCCTCACCAAGCTCGCGGCGCTGACGGTTGTCGGTTACTACGTGTTTTTCCTGACGCTGCAGCAGTTTCTGCCAGCGGGGCAAACGGTGATCCACGCGAGCGTTATCAGCCTCGCCACTCTGCCGACCTATGTCTATCTCATCATCATTTATGCGGGGCTGGTGGAGCGGCGCGAGGGCGCGGTGCGCCTTGGTGACCGCCGCTTCTGGCGCGAGCTTGGGGGGCTGCTTTGCATCGCTGCGCTCTACTGCAATTTCTTCAATAATTTCGGTTACAGCAAGTCACTCATCTCGGTATTCCAGCCCTATTATCTCGATCCCGTACTGCAAAAAATCGACCTCGCGCTGCATGGTGGCACCGCGCCGTTTGCGTGGTTTTCGGGGTGGCTCACCCCATCGCTCGTCAACACGCTCAACCTCTATTATGTCGGGCTGTGGAGCTTTGTAATGGTCGTCTATGTGCTGTGGCAAATGGCGCTGCCCGCAAGCGCGAGCCGCACGCAATTCTTGAGCACGTTCGTGATGCTATGGATCATCGGTGGCGTGGTGCTGGCGACGCTGTTCTCCTCCGTTGGCCCGGTGTTTTACAGCGTATTTTACCACGACGCCTATAGCGTCATGAACGCCGCGCTCATCGACCCACTCTACGATACACGCACCATTCTTTCCGCAACGCCCATCCTCAATATGCGGCAGGAACTGCTACGCTTTGTGACCAACGATACACTCGTCGATTGGAACGGAATCTCCGCCATGCCCAGCCTGCACACGGCAGTGGCAATGCTCATTGCGCTACACAGCTATCACCACGCGCGGCGGCTCTTGTTCATCACCATTCCTTTTGCGATCATCATCATCACCGGCTCGTTTGCGCTCGGATGGCATTATTTGATCGACACCTATGTTTCCGCGCTGCTGGTCGCGCTGCTGTGGCGCATTAATGCGCGGCTGTCTCACCCATCTTACAAATAATCTTCCACTCCGCCGCGGTCACCGGTTGCACCGAAAGCCGCGCGCTGGTGACGAGCGACATCTTCGCCAGTGCAGGCGTTTCCTTAATTTGCGCGAGGTTCACCGGCATTTTCAGCGGCTTCACCGCCCGCACATCCACCATGCCAAATTTGCCTGTGTCATCGGTCGGGTCGGGGTAGAACTCGCGGATGACCTCGACGATGCCGACGATCTCCTTGCCCTCATTGGAGTGATAAAAGAATCCAAAGTCGCCCACGCGCATGGCCATCATCTGCTGCTTGGCGAGATGGTTGCGCACGCCTGTCCAGCCCGTGCCGGCTGCGCCGGTGGTGGTCTGTTGTTGCCACGACCACGCCGAAGGTTCGGATTTAAACAACCAATAACGCATCGTCACCCCTCAAACCATCGTAAGCCAGGCATGACCGTGCCATAGACGGTGCCAAGCACAAAAATTGCCGCGCGATGCAGCACATAATATTCAAGCGCGTGGCGCGAAAGAAATCCTGCGCCGGGCAACCGCATTCCGGGATATTCACGCAACTGAAAACGCTGCAAGCCGAACAGCATCAGCCCAAACAGCAGAGCGGTGGCAGTGTACTGCGCCGCACTGGTATATTGCATCAGCACGCAGGTGAACCCGAGACCGATGATAAAGCTCGCACCCGCATAAATCCAGCTTTCGCGGCTGCCGGGCTGCTTATGCGCAGCACGTCCCCACAGCATCCAC
Organism: Rickettsiales bacterium; assembly: GCA_044237845.1. Taxonomy (GTDB): domain Bacteria; phylum Pseudomonadota; class Alphaproteobacteria; order Rickettsiales; family UBA3002; genus QFOX01. The sequence goes on from JBIIEL010000016.1 coordinate 38,699, forward strand.
AGCAGGGCAAGCGCACCATATTCGACCAGCGCGAAACTCAGAATCCACACCAGCAACACAGTGATAATCATTGTGGGTGATTCCGGTTTCGCGCGCCGATCCATCCAACCCATCAGCACGCGGCCAAACAAAAGCACCCATAAAATATTCAGCGGGAAAAGCGAGCGATAGGCCACATCGAGCAGCGTGACGAGAATCGCCCCCACCAGCAACTCGCGCCGAAATCGGTAGCTACCATTCCAGCCGACAAGAAAGCAAAACAGTGGCGCGGCGAGTCGGCCAACGACGCGCAGCCACTGCGCATCCATCAACATAAACGCCCCGAGATGATCGGCCGTCATCGCCAGCAACGCGATGAGCTTGAGCGCGTCATAGCTGGTGAACGGCCGTGTTGTCATGGTGACCTCAGCGGGAGCGAAGGGTTCGGATTTAAGCGCACTACTCCGCGAAGACGACGACCACGCCGCGCTTTTTGAAATAGGTCTGCAGCATTTTGCGCCCCTGACGATTATTCTGCGGCAGGCGGGTTTTATCCATCTCAACCTGCTTCTCACCTTTAGCGGCAAGCGCCGCTTTCAACGTGGCGATGCTGGCATCCAGCCCCGCGTTATTGTCGTTGAGAGCAACATGCACCTGCTCAAGCGCGGCAGCAACCGTCATGGCCTATGCTTTCAGTTCGAACGTGGCATCCACTTCCACCGCCACGCCGAACGGCAGACCGGAAACGCCGACTGCAAAGCGCGCATGCTTGCCGTTTTCGCCGAACAGATTGACCATGAAATCCGACGCGCCGTTCGCGACTTTCGGGTGGTCGATGTAATCGTCCGGCGCGTTCACAAAAATGCCCATGCGAATGAGTTTGGACACGCGGGAGAGGTCGCCGCCGAGCGCCTTGCGCACATGAGCGAGGATATTGATGGCGCAAAGACGCGCACATTCCTGGCCTTCTTCCATCGTGAACTCGCGGCCGACTTTACCCACGAATTGCGGCTTGCCGTCTTTCATCGGCAGCTGGCCTGAGACATAGAGCGTGTTGCCCGAGATCATGCACGGCACATAGTTGGCCGCAGGCAGAGTTACTTCCGGCAGGGTGATGCCCATTTCTTCGAGTTTCTTGGCAACGTTGGTCATAAGGCGCTCCTTTAAAGAATGAATGTGAGAGACCTTCTAAAGCAGTTGGCGGGGGGAGGCAAGGAGAGGTTAGAGGCGAGAGGTTAGAGGCGAGAGAAAAGATATTAAGCATCTGTTTATATTATTCTTTATGCCACCACCCCCTAACCTCTAACCTCTAACCTCTCGCCTCTTCCCTCTGCCCTTGTGCTAAATTTGCCAGCGCGACGGCAAAAAATCGTAAAGAAAAAGCAACATTTATCTTAAAATTATCGTAAAACTGTGGTAATAGTTAATAAGGTACATAACAAGGTTCTCTCCTTTGAACCTAAACTATTAAAAACGACGACGGACAACAACCTCAAACGGAGCAACTATGAAATCCACTCTCACTACAGACAAATTAATGTCTTTGGCACTGTGCCTATTCGTGGCCTACGGCGTAATGCTGATGCCAACCGACGCACACGCAACCACCACCATCGGTAGTGTTCTGTGTGGTGTGGTAGACTGGTTCACCGGCACAGTCGGTCAGGGTATTGCCACACTTGCCATCATCGTGATCGGTGTCGGCGCGCTCATGGGTAAAGTATCATGGGGCATGGCCATCATCGTCGGTATCGGCGTAGCGGTGATCTTCGGCGCACCCGCCATCGTAGAAGAACTTGCCAGCGCTAGCAGCAGCGGTGGTACCGGCTGTTTCTAACCTAAAGAAAAAACACCGCCCTCGATTTCCGGGGGCGGTGTTTCTTCCCTACTTGCCTCTCAGAAGTTGCCGCCCAGCCTAACGAGCGGTATGGTTACGCGTAACGCAATAACCCTAGAATTTTAGAACAGTGCCTATGGCATCCCGAAAAACTTCTGAGCGTACTAAGTTCATGGCGCAGACGAGCGACGTCAGGGAGCGCGACCTCGAGACACTGCGCGATATTTCCGACGATGTGATCGAATCCGACTTCGTGCCCTATGCCTGCCTGTTCGACCGCGATACCATCGTTACCAAGGACGGCGAGCTATTACAGACCATCAAAATCACGGGGCTGGGGGTGGATGCCGCAGCGGCGGGCAAGCTGCGCCAGAATATCCGCGCCGCCATTCGGCAATCCTTGCCAGACGATAGTTACGCCATCTGGCTGCATACGCTGCGCCGCCGCCAGCAGCGCGGGCCACGTCCTGCCTTCGCGGATCCGTTCTCCACAAAACTCGACGAAGCCTGGCAGACCTCTCAACCCGCCTCAGCGTTTTTCACTAACGAGCTCTATATCACGATCGTCAAAGCGGGTGGTGAAGCCGCGGGTTTGCGCAATCTGCCGAACCTGATTCAAACCCTTTACCCTGGGCGCGACCGCAACCGTCGCTCGGCAGAGCTTGAGCAATTTGCCGAAGAGCTTAGCAAAACCACGCAGGATATGCTCAAAATTCTTGGGCCATTTGGTGGACGGCTGCTCACCATCGTCGCGCGCGATGGAGTCTATTATAGCGAGCAGCTCGAATTCCTCGAGAAACTCATCAACCTCGAAGAGCGCCCAATGCCAGTACCGGAGCGCGACTTGTCGCAGGTGCTCACCTCGGGCGACATCACCTTCGGCTACAACGCCATGGAAGTGCGCACTGCCGAGGGACATCGCCGTTTTGCCGCTGTGCTTACCCTTAAAGAATATAAGGAATCCACGCTCGCGGGCATCGACTCCTTCCTCGAGATTCCCTGTGAAATCATCATCAGCCAGTGCTTCAGCTTCACCGGCGCAGAGGAGGCTCAAGAATCCTACGCCAAACAGGCGCGCTATCTCAGCATCAGCGGCGATAAAGAACTCGCGAAATGGATGGAGATCGACCGGCTGATGCAGATGAGCGGCGCCGCCGGCAATCAGGAATATGGCCAGCAGCAGACCAGCATGTTCCTCATTGCGCCATCGATCAAGCAGCTGGAGCTAAACATCAAGCTGGTGCAAAAATCCCTCGGAAAGCTTGGCATGATTGTGGTGCGCGAGGATCTGCGTTTCGAGGAATGCTACTGGGCGCAACTGCCGGGCAATTTCCCCTTCGTCGTACGCAAACGCGCGATCGACACGGAACATCTCGCGGGTTTTGCCAACCTGCAGTCCGCGCCGATGGGCAATGCCGCCGGTTCACCCTGGGGATCGCCAGTCAGCCTGCTCACCACCGTGCAGGAAGCGCCGTATTTCTTCAATTTCCACCGCGGAGACTGCGCACATACCATCATCCTCGGCAAACCCGGCACCGGCCGCACCAGCCTCACCCATTTCTTGCTGGCGCAAGCACGTAAACTTCCCATTTCCATCTGGTATCTCGACTGCCATGGCCGCGCCGGTACCTTCCTCAAAGCCATCGGCGGCAGCTATAGCGCGCCGGGCACAGCGGGCCTGAAACTCAACCCGCTGCACATGGTGGATACACAAAGCAACCGCGAATTCCTTGCCCTCTGGCTTTCGACGCTCATCGACCCACACGGACATGGGCTGAACCGCAGCACGCTTGCCTTTTTCCAATCGTTGATCGCACAGGTGATGGCGGTTCCGCGCGAGCATCGGCGCCTCTCCACCATGCTCCCCACCATTCGCGACGCTGATCCGGCGCTCGCCACTGCGCTCTCGCGTTTCTGCGAAGGCGGGATCTACGGCGCACTGTTTGACATGCCAGAGGACAACTTCAAACCCGGCGACGTCACGGGCTGGGATATCAGCGGGTTCATGGCCGACCCACTCACCCGCATTCCGCTGACAAGCTATCTGCTGCATCGCCTTACCAGCAGTCTCACCGGCAAGCCGACCCTCATCGTGCTGGATGACGGATTCCACATCCTCGACACACCGCTGTTTGCACCGCGCGCAGTCGGTTGGATCGACCATCTCACCAGCAAAAATGCGGCTGCGATTCTGAGCACCGACGATGTTTCTGCAAGCGGTGCGCTCGCCTTCACCAGCGGCATCAGCAAAAAAGCGGCGACGATTTTCGCCCTGCCGGATCGCACGCCAGATGCAGAATATGCGATGGGCTTCGGCCTGAGTGCCGAGGAAATGGCAACGCTGGCCTATAACCACACGAGCGATCACCATGTGCTGCAAAAACGCGGGAGCGAAGCTACCGTGCTCAAAATGAGCTTTGCCGTACTCAACGATATCACCCGCCAAACGCTCTGTGGCCGCGCCAAACCACAAGCGCTCAATCCGGCCGATGAACTCGCCGCCCTCATGGGTTATGGGAAACCTGCCGCATGAGAAAACCTGCACAGACCTATGCCATTCCCTACGCGCACAACCTCACGCTGTGGCAGCTGGCGAGCATTTTTCTCCTCGCGGCGCTGGCATTGTTTATCGCCGTCGAACCTGCATTCGCTGCGGCGGATGGCACGGTGGGCAATTTCTCCTGTAGCAGCACTGGGCAAGCGAACGGTACGCTCTACGACGCGGGCAGCGTTTGTCCAACGACGCTCAGCTTCAGCAATATTTTCTCTTTTCTCGTCTGCAATATAGAACATCTCTCCAGCAATCTCATGGGGCACATGTTCTGCGGCATGGTGACCAACCTCGCCCCGGCGGTGAGCGCGGTGATCGTGCTGGCCACAGTGATTTTTGGGCTTGGCTTTACCATTGGCATCATCCCCGCCACTGCACGTGACTTTCAAATGTTCCTGCTCAAAGTCTCGTTCATCTGGGCATTTGCCACCCAGAGCGATTACCTGATTGGCTATGTCTACACCTTCTTCATCAGTGGCATTCGCGACGGGGTGGGAATGGTGCTCACCGGCTTCAACCCGTCCGGCGTGGCCAATACCGCAAACGATGCCTTTGCGCAGCTCGACGGGTTCTTCGCGAAAATGATCCAGTTCGCGACCGACTATATCGGCGGCAGCGCCACCAGCACGGGGAATGAATGTAAGAACGCCCTCTTCGCCGTGCTCGCAATTATGGCGATTGCCTTCCCGCCGATTTTCTTCGTCGCACTCGCACTCATCATGAAGCTCTCCATCACGTTTGTGCGCGCAGTGTTCGGGTATATCTACG
>JBIIEL010000018.1:0-42147 GCA_044237845.1 Rickettsiales bacterium
TCCTAGCAAAATTATGTGACGGTTTGATGACAATTCGCCATTTATTTGGCATTTTTGTCACATTTTTTGCTTGTCATATCGCTTATATGACGCCCTAAAATCTGCTAAAAATCAGCAAAAACCTCAGTCCCGCCCCACCCCCAACAAAAAAGGCGAGGGATCGCTCCCCCGCCTTGTATTGGATATATGTCAGAAAACATTACTATTTCGTAATTACATTCTTACCAAGATTCATGGCTTTCCCAACTGATGGAGCCAGTTCCCCCGTTACAATCGGTGTACCACCAGTCGTATTGAAGATGCCTTCAATCGCCTGTCCTGCAGCACGCATCTCCCCGCCGCCATTGAGCGGTTCCCAACAGGTTGGGCAGCCCTCCTCGACATAAATAATATTGGTAATGGTCTGCGTGCCGCGAATAAACGGCAGTGCCAGCATCCATTTCGCAATCAGCCCGCGGCCGAGTCCGGTGTTGGCACCCGTCACCAGCGAGCCAAGGAGGCCCGAGGAGATCGGTGCAAAGCCGAGTTGCTGGCCATCATGCTTTGTATCTACCAGCGGGTTTTGCGGGTCGAGCATCACGGCCGCCACTTGCTGCGCCGTCAGTTGCTGCCCCTTCGCATCCACCGGAAGTGTCAGCGTGCCGGCTTTGACCTGCTGCTGCAACGAAGCCGCTAATGCATCCACCAGCACCTGATGCTTGGCATCCGGCGTTTTGGCCGCATCCACCAGCGCTTTGGTGCCCGGCGCCAGAATGACTGGCTGCTGGGTGCCGAGCAGTTTACCGGTCTGCGACATGTTCACCGAGGCAGCAATTTGCGTCCGCGTTTTACCATCGACCGACCCTGAGAGAATGCTGGTCTGCTGGCCTACCGCGGCGGCCTGCAACTGCGCATTCGCACCATTGATGGCCTTGGTGAGCTGCGCCTGCGTCTCTGCCGTGAGCACATGGTCATCGCTGCCCTTCACCTCATCCATGGCTGCATTCACCGCGCTATTGATCATCGCATAGCTATTGTCACTCAAATACTGGGTGCCGGAATCTGCCCCCATCAACGCGAGTTTCACCCCGTCGATCGCTGCACTAAGCTGCTGCGGGTTCGCCGGAGAAGCACTGCCGAGCAGCGCCTTCAGCGTGCCAAGTTGCGTCGCCAGCGGCGTTGCGGTGGGCGAGATTTGCGTCGCACCCCCTTGCAGCGGTTTCGCCGTTGCCTTACCTGCATCCGCAACCAGTGCAGAACGCGTATCGGCATCGAGTTTGCCGTCGCGGCTGAGCTGGTCGATGGCATCGCCTAGAGTGTTCGCAAACGCAGCGCGCGCGGCTTTATCCGCCTTCGCGTCATTACCCATGCGCCCTGCCGCCTCGCGTGAGCCGAGCAGCACTTTCACCTGGCCGAGTTGAGCATTCAACGTTGCCGCATCTGCATTGCCATCGGCGAGCAGGCCGGAAAGTTTTGCCAGCTCACCGTCAAGCGAGACGGCCGGGTCGAACGAGACCGGTGCCTTGTTGCCGCTGCGTTTGGCTTTGGTTGTGCCGTCAGATTTCTCTTTCACCGGAATCGCGTTGTAAAGCGATTGACGCCCGTCAAGACCGAGCACCTCACCCGTCATGCCGATATAACCCGCGCCCGCCAGCTTGCTGTGGTTGTCCTTCAACTGTGTGTTGAGGTGGGTATGAGCCACCGCATCGGTATAGCTGGCCGCTTCCGGCGTTATCGAGAGCACCGCATCCGAGAGTCGCGGATCATCCAGAATCGTCTTCATCACGGTGGTGCTCACCTCTGGGCTTTGGCCTACTGCATAGTAAAGCCCGTCCACCGCGTTCGCCATATTCTTGGCTACGCGCTGCGCATGGCCGTTCTTCTTACGGTCGCCCTTCACCTCCATGGTGACGAAGAAGCTGTTATACTCATCCGCCGCTTTCTGCCAAAGAGCCTGATCTTTTGGCTCCGATTTGTTGTACTCTTCCGCGATATCCTGCACGCGACCAATCACGCGGCGCAACTGGTTGTTGCGGTCGCGGATGTTGAGCACGCGGTAGTTCGACTTCGCATGATCCTTGAGGTCGTCGTTGTCTTTGCCGAGATGGCTCTTGATCGCATCGAACGCTTTCGGGTCGCGCATCAGCGTGAGGAAGATCGCATCTTTCCCCACCGCCTTGGCCACACCGAATCCGCCGAGCGTACCGATCTGCTGCGAGCCGGCATCCTTCGCCGCGTCGGAGAGATACAGGTCGTGATAGAGCTTGTTCAGATCAACATCTTTTGCGTCAACCACGCCGTTTTTCACGTTCGCGAGATAGGCCAGGTTTTCGTTCTGTGCCTTCTCAAACACGTTCTGCACACGTTCCTGGCCTTGGGTCGGCGCATTACGCACATGCGTGTCGCCGTAGTGGAAGGCGTGGAAGATCGCATCATCCACAACTTTCGCATTCTCTGGGCTCATGGTAGCTTTCAGTGCTTCAGCAGCAGCAACCGGTTCGTTATCCTTGCCGACAGCATCCACACGGGCATAGCTCGCGAGCATGCCGATAGCATGGCGGTTACCATCCGTTTTACCAGCGTCAATGCTGGTCGAACGCTGCATCAGATCGCGGAACGCGGCAGGGTTATCCTGGATTGCTTTCCCCAGTACAGGGCCAAACTGCTCAGGGCGCGCCAGTGCGAGTTTCTGATCGCGGATGAACAGGATGGGTGAGCTATAACCGCGCTTTAGCACATCATCAATCGCGGCCTTATCGCCACCGAGCAGCGCTTTAACATCCGCACGCGCATCCCCACGGTGCAATCCGTAATTCTTCGGGTTGCGCTCCACGTCATGTAACCACGCACCGGCAGCAATTGCCCCCTGTTGATCGCTCGCCACGAACTCACCGAACTTCTTGATGGACTCGTCGCTGGCGAGGATTTTATCCCACGCCTCTTTATTGAGGTTCATCATCTCAGTCTGGGTTTTCACCTTATCCTGAGCCTGTGCCACGCGCAGATCATATATATTCTGCAGGCGGTGTTTGTCCTTTGGAGCACCATATGCTCTCGACTCCAGATACTCCTCAACCTCTTTCGGGAATCGCTCACCTTCACTGCCTTCAAAATGCGCAAACTTATCCTTGTTGAAGCGAACGTTATGCTGCTTCTTGAGCTGCTCCTTCGGCATGCGGGCGAGGTGCACACGCTCATATTTGCTGAGGTCTTCAATATCTTCTTTCAGCGGTACGTTGATGTCATTCTGCGCAAAGTAGTTGCGCACGGCATTTTCCGCGGTTTCCAGCTTCACCACCTCAGCGCCATTCTGCTCCACAAGGAAGTTTTGCTTCTGGTCACGCAAGGCCTTCAGCACTTCAATCGCCGCGGCTTGCTTCTCCTCCGGCTTCGCCGTGGTCGAAGCAACAATATCAAAATTCTCATTCACCGTTTTGGTGGTAAGGTCAAGGAACGTGCCCGCGATGATGTGATCTGCATCCACCACCGTTTGCGAGTTGATCGCGCGCTCATCCGTGAACACGCCGATCTTGCCGATCTTGTTGAGGTTGGAGAATGCGTGCGCCACTTCGGTGAGGCCGCCCGGGCCAGTCACGGTCGACCAGCTGGTCTGATGCGACGGGTTCGATGCGGTAACGTTATAGCCCGGAAGGAATCCAATATGAACTTTCCCAACCGTGATGCCGCGATGCTGGCCACCAAACGTTGTCAGCTCCAGACCGTCATGGCGGATCATCGATCCCTTTGGAATAATATTGCCTTCTCTATCCTTATCGGTCACCCCATCGGCGAATTTATCGATGAAGCCGTTGACGCGAATACGCCCCGGATCACCGAAAAAATTCTTGGCGAGTTCGTTGCGCGGACCATTGCCATCGTCACGACGTGCTTCGTCGTTATTCTCGCGGCTGCTGCGGTCATTGACGCCGCCCCGACCCTGTTTCGTGTAATCGGAACCGTCACCTCTGTGTTTCTTTTTCTCACGAAGGCGCGGTGCGATTTGTTCGCTATAATATCTTTTGGTATACTCAGCATCGAGGCCGGTCATGGCCTTGATTTCCATTGCATAGTCGATCGAACCCGGCTGCCAGTATTGTGCATTGGTCGCCGCCTGCGCCTTGAAGCCATGATGACGCGGGCTCACATCCTTTGGCTGCACGGCTTCCACTTTCGGCGCCGGCGCCTTGACATTATCGTTTGGCGCGGTTTCTATCACCGGATCCACGCACGACGATTTCGCACCGCGCGGCTTCTTACCACAAGGCCCCGCCTGCTGCGGATCTACCACTTTCACGGTTTTGCCATCGGCCGCTGCTGCGCCTTCGTCTACCAGCGCGGTCGTGCCCTCCACCATCGGCAGGTCGAGGTTCAGGCCGGGCCAAATGAGCGGCGCACGGAAGGCCGCACCACCTTTTTCCTTACACATTCTTCCGTTAATATCGACGAGCTTGTTCTCCGTATCGATCCATTCTTCAATAATTTTACGGCGCTGCGCATTAATTTTGCGTTTCTTCGCGTCTGAAGCACCTTCAGGCACGACCGGCAGGCTCTTCTTCGCCGCAAGGTCGCCTGCCTCGATGCTGGTCGCATCGGGGTTCAACCGCAGCCACTCCTCCGCGATCAGGCCTAGCGTGTCGTAATTATTTTCGTTATCATCCGCCGTCGCGTCGACGCGCACTACATAGCGATGCTTGAATTGCTGATTTTTCTCATTGCCGCCGCGGCCGCGTTTGTTGCCCATGATGTATTCTCCTTAAAGTCGTGTTTTTTGTGCGTTGCTTGCTGTTAATCACTACTCTTTATACTATGAGTCATAGCAGAGAAGTGTGACAGTTTTGTTAAGATTGTATTTAAAATTGGTTAACACGGTCGATTTTTTTGCCCAGCGCATGATAGGCAAAAATCCGTTATCCAATTGAAATATATCAATCTTGATGGTTCTTATGCAAAAACCACCCTCACACTACAGGCATAACCTTCTGCTGCCGTGGTCTGTGGCGCGCAAATATCCTGTACTGGTGGAAGGGTATGCAAGCCTGCTAACAGCGCATCAAGACGCACCAGCAAGTTGGCCCAAAGAAGCAAGAATTTCTTCGTCGTCTGGTTCCTTAATCTTTGTATGGGAAGCCGCTTCCTAAACGCCAGATTATGTTTTGAATCCCATCAGAAGCACCATTTTCCTGCGAAGGCCATGGAATTCTTGACCCGTCGCACCCGCTCCTTTAGATTCCTCGCTCATTTATTAAGAAAGAGTATGTGTGCACAGAGGGCGGCAGATAAGCGGTGGACTGATCGTGGCGGCAGCGCTTCTTAGCGCCTTTCCGGCGCGCGCGGTCACGGTGCCGGGGCCGGCAGATCCCGGACGTATCGGTCAGCCGATGCAAGGGATGAGCACGCCCAAATCACCCACAGCAAAGGCGGCGGCAGCTACTGCGCCGCAAGTGGTGGCCCCCAAAGGCGCGGAGAAGGTTTATCTGACGTTGCGCTCCGTGGAAATGAAGGGGGCAACGGTTTTCACGCCCGAAGAACTCGCCGCCCTGTATACGGACCGCCTCGACCAGAAAATAACCTTGGCGGATGTGTATGCCGTCGCTAATGCGCTGAGCGTGAAATACAGCGACGCGGGTTATTTTTTGACCCGGGTGAGCGTGCCGGATCAGCGCGTGGACGATGGTGCGGTAGTGATTGCCGTCACCGAGGGATATATCAGCGATATCACGCTGGACGATGCGCGCGCCAGCCACCCGGTTATCGAGGGCCATCTGAACCGCATCCGTGCGGCACGCCCGATTAAAATGCAAACACTCGAAGCGGCGCTTTTATCGCTGAACGATTTGCCCGGCCAAAGCTTCCGCGCGGTGCTTTCTGCGGCGCCCTCCGGCCTGCCTGGCGAAAGCATGCTGACGCTCATTCCGCAGGAGAAAAAAGCAAATGCGTCGCTGGAATTTGATAATTATGGCTCACGCTTTCTGGGCCCAAGCCAGCTGACCCTAACGGCCAGCGACAGCCTTCTGCCCTTGCAGCAAACCACGGTGTATGGCCTCGCTGCCACCACGCCGGATGAGCTGATGTATGGCATGGTGCGTCACGAATTGCCGCTGGCGCCGGACGTAACCCTGCAGGCCGAGCTGGGATTAACAGAGGCAGAGCCTGGCTACACACTCGCGCCGCTTCAAATTGAAAGTCGCTCCACCAACGCAAAAATGAATCTGAAATATCAGTGGCTGCGTCAACGCGGGGAGAATCTTTCGACGGGAATCGCTCTTGAGGGGCGCAATGTGAAAAGCAATCTTTTTGGCACCGCGCTGACCCGTGAGCAGGTGCGCGTGCTCCGGGCCAATATCGGATATGACATAACGGATGCGTGGAGGGGTACGAATGTGATAAATTTCACACTCAGCCAGAGCCTCCGCGGTCTGGGCGCGAGCAAAGCAGGAGAGCTTAACCTCACGCGGGGCCAAGCAAAGCCTGGGTTTGCGAAGGGTGAGCTGACGGTTTCGCGGCTGCAGGGAATCACGCAGGACTGGTCAGCGCTGATACAGGTTTCGGGTCAGAAAGCATCTGGGCCACTCTATTCGTCGGAAGAATTTGGTTATGGTGGTCAGGCGTTCGGACGCGCCTATGACGTATCAGAGGTTGTAGGCGATGAGGGTGCCGCAGGTGCCCTTGAATTGCGCTATGGGGGCTGGCGCGCCCTTCAGCCAATCAATCTTGAGCCCTATGCTTTTTATGACATGGGCATCGTGACCAACAAGGATACGTCACAGTCTGCGCGCACAACCGCAAGTTCGGCAGGCGCCGGCGTACGTTTTGCCACTGGCAAAGGACAGGCTGGCAATCTGGGGATCGCGATACCACTTACACGCGAAGTGCTCACCCCTATCTATGGCGCAAACCCCGCCTCGCCCCGGATAATGTTGCAAATAAGCCAGGGCTTCTAAGCACAAAAAAGCTTACTTTTGATATAAAATAAAATACAATTCCCCGTTGATCAAACAGGGAATGTCGGTGGCCGCACAGTTTAAACAGCGATGGATGACCGGGCTTTGCGCGATGGCCGTGCTGGCTGCCGCAGCTTCGGCGCATGCCAACCCTCAGGGTGGCGTCGTTGTCGCGGGCTCGGCCTCCATCAACAGCAACGGCAACACGCTGAATATCAATCAGCAATCCCAGCAGGCAGTGATTGACTGGCGCGAGTTCGATATCGACGCCGGAGAACATACGCAGTTCCAGCAACCCAACAGTCAGGCGCTCACGGTTAACCGCGTCAACACCAACCGCGCCAGCCAGATTAACGGCAGGCTGTCGGCGAATGGAAATATCGTCATCATCAACCAGAACGGCGTGGTATTTGGCCATGGCGCGGTGGTCGATGTGAATGGCCTGGTAGCCACCACTTCGGATACCGACAATGATCGCGTGATGAGCGGTGGCCCATTGGTCTTCGATAAACCCGGCGCACCAGATGCAAAAATTATCAACCACGGCACTATCACTGCACGCGAGGCGGGGCTGGTGGGACTGGTCGCGCCGACGGTCGAAAACCACGGCGTGATCCGCGCAAATATGGGGCGCGTCCATCTGGCCTCCGGCGATACGGCCACGGTCGATTTTTATGGCGATGGGCTGCTCGAAGTGGCGGTCAGTGGTAAGGTGAATCGCCAGCTTGTTACCAATACCGGACTCATCGAAGCCAATGGCGGAAAGGTCGCGCTGACCGCGGCGGCCGGGCGTGATATTGTCAACAGCGCCATCAATGTGGGCGGCACCATTCGCGCGCAGACGGCGGGCGGCAAACGGGGCGAAATAACGATTGCGGCCGCTGGGGCGAACGGCACCGCTAAAACCGGATCAAGCCATGTAACCGTAACCGGCACGCTGGATGTCAGCGGCAAGAATGCGGGCCAGGCGGCAGGTAATGTAACGGTGACCGGCGACCATATCACCCTCGCCAGCGGCAGCATGGTGGATGCCAGTGGCCATGCGGGCGGTGGCCATGTGCGTATCGGCGGCGATTATCTGGGCGGCGGAAACCTCGCCACCGCGCGCACCACGGTGATTGACTCCGGCGCGACGATCGATGTTTCTTCCATCCATTCGGGCGATGGCGGGCGGGCGATTATCTGGTCGGACCTCTGGACGCGCATGGATGGTTCGATTGATGCGCGTGCCAAAGGTGCCAGCGGCAATGGCGGCTTCGTTGAAACCTCGGGCAAGCAGTGGCTTTCGCTCGGCGGCAGCGTCAATGCCAGCGCGTATAACGGCATGGCCGGCCAATGGCTGCTCGACCCCGCAGATATCACCATTTCAAACGGCGCGACGACAGCGATCAACGACCCCAACTTTATTCCTTCGGCAACGGCGTCGGTGGTGAGTGTGGCGTCGATTGTTGCAGCGCTCAACAACGGCACGAACGTCACCATCACGACCGGTGGCGATGCGTTTGCCGGGAACGGTGACATCACGGTGGCGAATGCCATCACCGGAGTGACGGGCATCGGCTCGCTGACGCTTTCGGCCTTCCGCAATATTATCATCAACGCGGCGATCACACTGAATGGCGGCAACCTCACGCTGCAAAGCATGAACAATGTCGCTTCGACGTCGGGCTATGTGAATGTGGCGGGCGCCCTGACCACGAATGGTGGCAACATCACCATCGGCGGCGGCACGGTGCTGGCCACCGGCTACGCCACGGGCAACTCGGGGCAGGCAGCAGGGGTGCGCATCAATGGCGTGACGGTCAACGCGGGCGGGGGTGACATCACCATTCGCGGCAGAGGTCATAACGTCGGCAGCAATAACTACGGTGTGTCGTTGACCGGTGCGGGTAATCTCATCACCACCGGCGCGGGCACCATCAGTGTGACGGGCATCGGTGGCGCGGGCACCAACTCCAACTACGGGATTATTCTCGATGGTACCAATACCCAGGGTATCTCCTCTGGCAATGGCGCAATTACCCTCAACGGAACAGGTGGCGGTGCGAGCGCCACCAATTACGGCATTCTGATCAATGGCGGGGCAACCGCACCGCTTATTCAATCGACCGGTGGGGCGATTACGCTCACCGGAACCCATTCGGGCACCACTACCTATGGTATTCTGGCGACGAGCACCACGGCAGCGGATTTCATTCGCGCCGGGGGCAATGTCATTCTCCAAAGCAGCGGCGATATCAGCCTCACCCGTTCGCATATTACCTATAACGGTTCGGCCAGCCCCAACGTATTGATTCAGACGGATATGAATTCTGCGACGCCGACCAGTGGCGCGTTTATCTCGACCAGTTCCAATATTTCAACCAATGGCGGGTATATTTATATCGGCGGTGGCACCGATCCGTTTGGTAACAATACAGGGGCAGTTGGCAACGCTACTAATACAGCGGGCGTTAGTCTCAACACCTCTCTCCTCAATGCCGGAGGGGGGAATATCTGGATTTCCGGCACGGGATACAACACAGCCGCCAACAGCAATTATGGTATTGCCGTTCTGACGTCCAGCGGGCTATCCACGAGCGGGAATGGGACGATTACCCTGCTGGGAACAGGTGGCGCAGGTGCTGGTACAAACAACGACGGCATCACCATTCAGGGGGGCAGTACGATTGCTTCGCAAGACGGAGACATTACGATTACCGGGGTTGGTGGTGCTGGCGGCACCACCGGTGTAAACGGGGTGGTGCTGAGCGGTACAAACACCACCAATATCAGCTCCACCGGCGGCGCAATTAACATCACTGGCACCGGGGGCGGAAACAGCACCACCAGTTATGGTATCTATATCAGCGGCGGGGCGACGGTGCCTTATATCCAGACCACCTCCGGCGCGGTAACGCTTACGGGCTATTACGGAACAGGCACCCCCTATGGTGTCTTTGCTAGCAGCACCACGGCAGGTAATTTTATTATTGCGGGCGGTGATGTGCTGATCCGCAGCAACCGATCCATCTCGTTCACGAGTACGGGCATCACCAATTATGGCACGACCTCTCCCAACGTGACCTTTCAAGCGGACATGAATTCGGCGACGCCGACCTATGGTTCCGTCTTGCTCACCACCGGCGCCAACATCTCGACCAATGGTGGGTATATTTATATCGGCGGCGGCACCGACCCGTTCGGCAATAACACCGGCGCGGTAGGTCATTCGGGTGTTGCGTCGGGGGTGAGCATTGTTTCCTCGGCGCTCAATGCGGGTGGGGGCAATATCTGGATCAAAGGCACAGGCAATGCCGGAACGTCTAGCGCCTTTGGCGTATCGCTGACTGGCACTGCGCAGCTCACCACCACCGGTGCCGGAACCATCACGATTCACGGTACGGGCGGTAATGGCACCTCGGGCAATTACGGGGTCAATATTAGTGGCCTCAACACATTGTTTCTGACGACCCAGAACGGCACAATTGATATCACTGGCATCGGTGGCGGCACCACCACCACCAACTACGGCATTTCGATTGCAGGCACATCAACCACGCCATATCTGCAAACCACTACGGGTACCATTACCCTGACGGGTACGCAGTCGGGTACCACGCCCTATGGCATCTTTTCAACCAGCACCACGGCAGGCGATATTATTATTGCCGGTGGTGACGTGCTGATTCGCAGCAATCGCTCAATCTCCTTTACGCGGTCGCGGATTACCTATTACGGCTCTGCTTCGCCAAATGTATTGTTCCAGGCGGATATGAATTCAGTGACGCCAACCAACGGGGGCGTGGCCCTGCTGACGGGCTCGAATGTGACCACCAATGGCGGGTATATTTATATCGGCGGCGGCACCGACCCATTCGGCAACAATACAGGGGCGATGGGCAATAGCACCGATATTGCAGGCGTGCTGGTGACGGCTTCGACCCTCATACACGTAGCCGATCTGTTCGACATCTAGCGCGCGATACGACAGCGTGCGACCCTGGAACTGCTGAATGGCTTCCAGCAACAACAGCACGGTGCGGTTGTCGATGGGCAGCGGCTTGGCTGCATCGCTGCGCCAGTTCGAGCCTTTGGCTCGGCCTTCGAGGAAGGGGAAGCGGTCCGGATCGAAGAGCGAGCCGCCCAAAGCAGGCAGACGCAGGTTTTCGTGCTCAATGCCGCCGTACACCGCCCGGAAGATCGCCAGCAGGCGCGACCAAGCGTCCCAGCGGCGCTCCAGAATTTCTTCGGATTCCTTGCGCAACTGCATGCGCAAGGTGGAGAGCGCGTAGTTGGCTTCGTAGCGCTCGTCACCCATCAGGAGCAGGCCACGCTCCTCGGCGGAGAGCAGGAACACCAAGCGCATCATTACCGAGAGCGCCGCCTCATAGAGCTCGGGTTCCTTGACGTCGTGCAGGAGCTCTCGATTGCGATCCTGGTCAGCTTTGTCGAGTGTTTGAATCAATACTTCGACAGCGCGGCGTACTTGCTCGCCAAGGGCGTCGGTGACTTCGTCCTGGAACTTCAGGGAGCGATCGAACAGCGCGGGCAGTTGTTCGGTTTCGTCAACAAAGAAACGACGAATGCCTAGCAGGTGGACGAACGCCTGCAAGGTGATGGGCTCTTGGCTCCAGATGCGGGCATACCAACTAGCAAAGGTGGTAACGGCACCCACCGGGGCATCCACCAGCATCCAGCGCTCGCCGTTGGTCACTAATCCGAGACGACAACCGAGAGAGCGGCACATCTGAACCATGCGATCGGCAGGAATGGCGGCCCAACCATCTTGTTTCAGCGTGGCTTCGAGGTCGACATCCTGCGCATAAGTCTGGATCAACAGCAGTGGTTTGTTGGCGCGTTGCTCATCTACTACCGCAAGATCGCACGACAGTGTCACGCCGTGTTCGGGCAAGCTGGCTTGGAGGTTAGCGGCGCACCATTCGGCGCGCTTGAGAACATCGCCTTTGCCGTCTTCATCAAACTCAAGGCCGCGCGATAGTACCTCGTCGATCCAGGCCACGTGCAACTCGGCGAACTGGGTATCTTCAAGGTCCAGCGCTTCGCGCCATTCCTCATAGGCTTGGCGCAGACGCTTGCGTTTGGTGGCATCCAGTTCTTCCAATCCTTGCGGAAAGGCTTCCTTCAGAACGGGAACGGCAAGGAAGGGGCCGGAGATCTCGATCAGCGACAGCCAATCATCATGCACGCTGGGTGTAGTCATGCGGCACCTCCCTGAACGGCAGATGCAGGCACCAGAAAAATGACGGCGACCGGAAAGGTGCGGTCGTTGAGACTGGCGTAGCGGACTTCAATGGCCTCGACCTCCTGCTGGCGCTCGGCAGGAATGCGGGCAACACGTGCTTCCAGTGCGGCAGTGTCTCGCCTGAGCTGTGTTCGTTCGTCTTCTGAGAACAAAGAAAATTGCTCCGGTTGCTGATCCTTTTTCAGCTCAAACTGGATGACTTTCTCGAGCTCATCAAGCACGGTGCCAATGTCGGTCACTTCTTGCTGCTTGCGGGATTGCAGGGTGTTGGTCAGGAACTTGAGCCGGTCTTTTGAACGGGCATCTACCGCCTGCAGGATGGCGCTCTGCGCACGGTCGAATCGGACGCGGATGGCATCAAACAGAGAGTCTGCAGCGGTCAGCGGCTTGGCCTGATCCAGCCATTGCTGGACTTTGGTGACACCTTCTTCACGGCGGAAAGACTTGTCGCCCAGATAGCCTCCTGCGACCGTCAGCTCTTCGTGGAGACGATGATGGTTGCCGCCAGTGACGACCAGCCGCGAGATGACGACCACGGCAGGCCCGTCGATCAGGGCGTCTGGCACCGAACGCACGGTGACACGATGCAACTTCTTCACATCGTCTTGCGCCCAGACCTCGGCGCGCAGCAAGCGCAGACTCATCTGTACCAGCCGGTGGTTCAGGTGAACCAGCACCACGTCGTCACGCCCTTTAGCGACGGCGTGATCGAAGGTTACGGGCCGAATTTGCAGTGTGTGGGGGTGGCGCAGCCCTTCGAGGCATCGAGCCCACGAACCCGATAGTGCAGGCATCTTGAATACGGTGCCTTCCGGGGCATCAGCCAAGGCAAAAGGCTTAAGCGGCGGACGGCCTGCCAACACAAGACCCGTCTTGACCGCCATGCGGATGTGCTCTGGCGTGAGATGAAAATCCTGCTGAGTGGTCAGGAGCCGTTCGTGCAGCTTGGCGACACGGTCTTTCAGTTCGCGCTCGGCGCGCACGAATCGCCTGGCCTTGGCGATCTTGGCTTCAGCGAGGCGGGTGTCGAGGTCTTTGAGCGAGCCTTCAATCAACCCCGACATTTGCGGCGCGATGACCGGATTGACGCTACCCATATCCGCCCGCATTGATTCGAGTTTGTGCAGTGCTCGGATGATGTCGTCGCCGTGACCACCAATGGTTGCTTTGCCCTGTTCGCCACCATCGACGGGATGCCAGATCAAGACTTCCTTCTGTCGCTGCCCGTGCCGGTCGATACGGCCGTTGCGCTGCTCCATCACGTTGGGGTTGTATGGGATCTCCAGATGGATGAGGCAGTTACAATGGTTCTGCAAGTCGATACCTTCGGACGCGGCATCGGTGGCCAGCAGGATGCGCACCGCTGAATCCTTGGGCGAAGTCTGGAAGGCCGCTTTAACCTTCTCTCGTTCATCCTGCGGCATGCCGCCATGAAGGATGGCCAATCGATCGCCACCGAAACCGTGGCTGGCGAGGATCTCATGCATCCACTGGTGGGTGGTGCGATACTCGGTGAACAAGATGACCCGGCGATCATTCCACTGGCCGTCAATCTTGAGATTGGTAGAGAGCCAATCAAGGACAGACTTGGCTTTGGCATCGACCTGGTTCTTGGCAGTCTGAGCCCACGACCGCAACTCGTTCAGCATTTTTTGCTGCTCTGCTGTCAGTGGTTGCGCATGACGTGAAGCCTCTTCGACGGCCTCGGACTGGGCGCTTTCAACATCCTGGTCGTTCGCGTAGTCTTCTTCGACTCGCAGGATGGCTTTGCGCAAAATGCGGTCGGCCATCGCATCCTTGTCCTTGCGATGGCTGCCATTGGCCAATGTAGCGATGTGCTTTTCAAGGGTGGAGGCGAATGCGGCGGGTGAAGAGAAGAGCCGCTTCTTGAGCAACTGGTTGACGAACGACGTGCCGAAGCCATTGCCGACCTTTTCGGCATCCTGCTCGCGGATCGCGCAGTAGTCGTTCAGCTTTTGGTGAATGGCGCGCTCTTGTGCGGAGTACGACGCCAGCAGCGCTTGCAACTTGCGCTTCGCATAGAGCGGATTACCTTCGGCATCGACCAGGTCGCTTTTGAGGCGGCGGATCATCACCTGACTCAACTGCTTTTCATCTGGCAGGATGTTTCGAGCGAAACGCTGGTCGTCCAGCAACTCCAGCAGCGAAGTGAAGGATTCGGTATAGCCGTTGTGTGGAGTGGCCGTCAGAAATAGGCGATGCTGGAAGTGCGGGCTGATGGAGCGAATGAAGCGAGTGCGTTGGCTCTCCAGCGCGTAGTTCGCACCTGCAGCGGGGGCGATGTTGTGCGCTTCGTCGACGACCAGCATGTCGAACTTGCGTGGGTAGCTGGTGTGTGAGGGCAGGACATCTCGCATGGCGCGCAATCCTTCGCCGCTTTTGACCCAGTCCATGGACGCAATCAGCCGTGGATGCGAAGTCCAGGGGTTGGCGTGAATTCCACGATCTCTGCGCAACTGCTTGATGTAGGCTGTGTCGACAACCCTGAAATCGAGGCCAAACTTTTCCAGCATCTCCACTCGCCACTTCTCTTGCAACGATGCGGGGCAGATGATCAGCACGGTGCGGGCACGGTGCCGCAGCAACATCTCCTGGATGACGAGACCGGCCTCAATCGTCTTGCCCAAGCCGACGTCGTCGGCGATAAGCAGATTGACGCGCGCCATGTCGATTGCACGCACCAGCGGGTCAAGTTGGAAATCTTCAATGCTGACGCCGCTTCGGAACGGCGCTTGTAAGAAGCCCCTATCGGCATTCGTAGCAGCACCCCAGCGCACCGCATCAAGGAAAGCCTCTAAAGTGTCTGAGTCGTCCTGACCGGTTATCGACGGCAGGCCTGCACGCTCAATGATTTGCGCGCCTGGCTCAATCTCCCAGATGACCTCAAGCTCCTCACCCAGACCGTCTTCGTCGATGGATGAGAGGATCACGGCATTCTGTTGTACCGACGCTGATGTTAGCTTGGATGAGACGACTTCGGCAACGACCCACTGACGTCGCCTGATCTCGACCAGTTGTCCAGGTTCGGGGCGGGCGCGGTAGGCCTGGTTATTCTGTGCGTTCGAAATTTCCATGCGGCCTACGTATTCCTACTCTGTCGGTTCTATGCGCCCCGGCAAATGGCCGGAACGGCATTTATCGGGTCATGGTTATTGCGCAATCTCTGCAAGATGGGAGTTTATGCTGCGTGCGATCGCGCGGCCAAGGTCAACAGGAACGGCATTGCCGATGAGGCGCCCGAGTTTCTTGAAGTTCACCTCACCGTCATTGGGAATAAACGCGTAGTCACGCGGGAAGCTCTGAATGATTGCCGCTTCTCTTAAGGTGATTGCCCGATCCTGTTCGGGGTGCCCGAATCGGACATTCCCAAACCCATAGCATTGCGTTGTCATAGTGGGAGCAGGCTTATCCCACTCCATGCGACCATAGACGCCCGGGTAGGTCCTCCCGCTTTCTGCTCGATGGCAGTCGGCGACGAGATGTTTTGGCCAGTCACGCCACGTTCCGCCCGGCTTCGAAACTTTGATGCGTTTGAGATTCTTCTCTGACAGCGTTGATGATACGTGCAACTTGTCTTTGGGTGCCGCCTCGCCAGCGCTCAGCGCTCGCAGGCGACCGACACTTGCCTTACAGTCTTGGGCTTTTCGAGCGTAGGCTCAATCATCTTGATCTCGCCGTGCAGGGATGCCAACAGCACCATGCGTCGGCGAGTCTGTGGTACGCCGTATTGGGAACTATCGACGACATCAAACCATACGTTGTAACCGAGTCGCTTTAGCGTATCGACGAAGTCATGAAACACCTCGTGCTTGGCAACGGTTGGAACATTTTCCATTGTAATGACATCTGGGCGAGCGCCTTTTGCCAGACGAGCGAACTCGTACAAGAGCCCCCATTTCCCGTCTTTCCCATCAAGCTCGTAGCGCTGTGCATAAGTGGAAAAGGGCTGGCAAGGAGCGCACCCGGCAAGGATCTTCAAGTTGGCATCACCGAATAATGCATTAAGCTCAGCCAGAGTTACCTTGCTAATGTCTCGCTCTACAAATTTAGCACCATTATTAACCTCGTAAGGAAAGCGGCAAGCAGGGTCCATATCTATACCAGCAACAACTGGCACTCCCTCTAGCACGAAGCCATGCGTCAGTCCGCCAGCACCACAGAACAAATCAACACAAGAAACTTTTGTCATTTCAACAATCCTAAACGCTTACTTTTATTTCATCGTTAAATGTGGCGATTTAAGTCCGCCATTTTTAGTATTTAGGAATACAGGAAAAATCCTTTTAAGCAACGACTGGTCGCAATGGCGTGTGATGATAAGGTGATCTCCTTATCGCCTATGAGTGTCGGACAGGAACTCACAGCAAGTGTTCAAAATGAGCAAGCAAGCGGTTTATGTTGCGACGCCTGGGATATATCGCTGTAAAGATTACCCCAATTAACAAGATTGGCATCGCACACGGTTTAGCGATCTATCAAAACTATGGGTATTTCTGATAGTCGCGTAGTGTAGCATGGCGACTTCTTCTCACGCCGCATCTGCCAGTGCGGCCTGATGCCTTGCGCAGCATAAAACAGGCTGCGCTTACCATGACGTCGATTGATATTATCCAGTGTGCTCATAAGTGCTGCGGACTTCTCGCTGACAAGCGGCGCAAACAATTCCCGCTGCGTTTCGGCTTTAGAAGAAATTTCGAGTAGCATTACACCAGCCTTGCGGTAGCCAGGATCACGCCGGTAAAACCGATCGACCCCCGCTTTGGCAGCTACAATCAGTTCACTGGTGTCATCGGTGGGGCGCGGTAGGCTAACCGTGGTCGCGTTGTAATAGGGCAGATCATTTTTGAAGCGGTTAGTGTTCTCAGCAAATACCTGGATAGTCTGTACGTAGCTGCCTTGCTTGCGAAGCTTTTCTGCGGCGCGCCCCATGTAAGTAGCGACGGCCTGCTCAAGCTCTGCTTTCGAGGTGATCACGAGGCCAAAGGCACGTGAGGCGATAATCTGCTTCTTTGGGCTGGCGATTTCTAACCCAAGGCATCGCTGGCCTTGCAGCTCCCACACCACCCGTTGCATGGTGACGCTGAACCGCTTGCGGACCTGGGCGCTGTTGAGTGAAGCAAGATCGAGGGCCGTATAAACGCCAAGTGCCGAGAGCTGCTTGGTGAGCCGATGGCCAATCCCCCACACATCGTTGACCTCAAAAGCCGCAAGCATTGCGCGCCGCTGATCATCGGTAGTGATAGCGAATACACCCGTAGTGGTTCGCTTCTTCGCCCACCAATTGGCTGCCTTGGCGAGGGTCTGGGTAGGGCCGATGCCAACGGATACCGGGATGCCCGTCCATTGCAGGATGCGCGCCCGCATCTCAGCGGCTAGTGTGCTCACGGCTTCAATGGGCATATTGTCCAGATCGGCAAAGGCTTCATCAATGGAGTAGATTTCAAGCTCGGGCACCATGTCGCCTATAATACTCATCACCCGTGCCGACATATCGCCGTAAAGCTCGTAGTTGGATGAGAACACAGCAACACCATTGCGCTCGATAATATCTTTGCACTTAAAGTAGGGGCTACCCATCACCAGCCCCAGCGCCTTAGCTTCTGGGGTGAGGGCGATACAGCAGCCGTCATTATTGGAAAGCACCACGATGGGGCGTTTGGCTAACTCAGGACGAAACACCCGCTCGCACGAGCAATAGAAGCTGTTGCAGTCAATGAGGGCATACATGGCGCTAACACGCGTGGATGCAGTTGGTAACAACGCCCCACACCATCACGCCGCTTTCAGGATCAACAGGGATGGGTTGAAAATCCTTATTAGCTGGCATTAGCCATGGCTTACCGTTTTTGATTATGAGGCGCTTGACTGTTAGCTGGCCTTCCACTGCCGCAATGACAATTTTGCCGCTTGTGGGCTTCAAGCTGCGGTCAACAATAAGCAAGTCGCCATCACGGATGCCCGCATCAATCATCGAATCGCCCGATGCACGCACCAAAAACGTCGCGGATGGTTTCTTTATGAGGTGGTGGTTGAGGTCAATTTTATCCTCTATATAATCGTCAGCAGGGGACGGGAAGCCTGCTTGAACGCGGCTTGAATAGAGTGGCAGCTTCAAGCCCTCCGTCGCGGCATATTCCTTAACGGCATCGACTAAACTAATCGGGACCCGTACTGCTTTAGTGGATTCCCCATAGCGCCCTTGCCCCTTTGGTCTCCCAGCTCCCTTTCTTGCTCCGCCATGTGCCATCGTTGCCCTGCTTGATTATTGTTACTATAATCAAGATGTGCGCAAGTGGCGTGTTCGTCAAGGCTGTTTATGCTTAGAATTATGCTGTGAATAGATGCAGTGTGTGGCTAACTGTTGTCCCAAAGTGTCCCATGGAATGTGCGGCTTTAGGGGGCTTTGACGAGTACCGTTATCATGGGTCTATTTATGCGCCATTAACCAGAAATTAAGGTCTTTATGCTAAAACTGGAGGGATAGCATCAAAGGACTTGCCATGAACAAAGAAGAAGCACTCAAGATTTTAGAGCAGGCTCGCGACGTTAGTGCATCAAAGCTGAAACTGGCATTTGAGACACTTGCTAAAGTCGATCCGCTGACGGTGATTCAGAAATCTTATTTATTGTATAACGAGGCGGCTGAAGAGTCGGTGCTTAAAACCGCATGGTTTACCCTTGCAAAAACGGATCTGAAAACGGTGATTGAGAAAGACTGGCGGCTAGAAGACAAAAAATATAAAGATGAGGTGCTGGACATCGCTTTTCACGCGGGTGCGAAAACGGATCCAAAAACGGTGCTTAGTAACATCTATCTCTTGGACGGCAAGAAGTATAAAGATGAGGTGCTGGGCATCGCTTTTCCACTGGCCGCAAAAACGGTTCAATGGACTGTATTTAATCAAGCGGGTCTCCTGAAAGGTAAGGCGCATGAAGCGGCGGTGCTGGACACAGCATTTCACACTGCCGCGAAGCATGACCCATGCACGGTGATAAGAAACACAGATCTCCTGAAAGGTAAACCGTATGAAGCGGAGGTGACAAATACGATCACTTCTTCAGCAGGAGGCGCGCTTGCGTTCGCGCAACAGTTTAACGCGCTGCACGAATTGCCTGATGCTAAACGCTTTGAAGTGCTAAAGAAGCTGAATGCTTCACAGGAATTCGACCTCATTAGAAGACCATAAAGAATATGTCTGTGTGAGCAGTACCGACAGCAAGGGCGTACCTGTACGGATTTACGCCAACAAGCCTGACCACCATGATGATGGGTTGGAAGCGATTAATAGAACCGTCGCCAGCACACAAGGGCTTGGGAAGCCAGCCTTCCAAGTATTTATAGGACGTGGTCATAGCTACCATGCGGATGAGTATTTGCCGCTGATTACGCCAGATGTGAAGCTGGTACATCTGGGTTCCTGTGGGGGGTTCCAGAACTTGAGCAAAGTCCTAAAAACCAGCCCGTCTGCGCAGGTGATCTCGACCCAGCAAACGGGCAGCATGTATGTAAATGACCCGCTGCTTTTTTCTATCAATGAAAGCATCCGCACGACGGGAACGCCGAATTGGATCAAGCAGCAGAAAACGCTTGATAGCCTTAGTTCCAGCAACAAAGATGCCTATCTCTTGCCGCATAAAAATATCCCCGCCATGATGCAGACTGGGTATGCAGAGGTTGGTCAACGGCGGAGTGAAATTAACGCACCTGACAAGATTGCGACGTATATCAAAGACCGCATGACGTTTAGTATGAACCCATTTCATCTTTCCAACGGTAAGATCGATACCGACGAAATGGCTAAGATCATCAAAGATGCTCAGCAGTTGGGCAAGGGGGTCAAAGTCGTTCAGAATAATGATGATAATGACAAAATCATTATTAGCGACGCTAAGTATATTAAAACCTACAAGGTCAAACTCGCTGATGACGTAAAATCACGATAACTGCTCATGTGCGCCTATACGCATTCTATGACGGTTATTATCCGGTCGCGTAGTTCTATTCCCACTTCAGTTGGTAGCGCGTGCCTTTACCGGAACCAGTTTTTGTGAGTGCTTTCATGTTCGTCAATTCGGTGAGGTCACGCGTTGCCGTTGCGCGTGACGTGCTCGTGATGGCGATATATTTTTCTGCACTCAACCCACCTTTGAAGCCGTCCGGACCTTCACGGAACATGCGCTCAATCACCTTGGCCTGGCGCACATTCAGCTGCCCACGGTGGTGGTCGTAGAACTTCGCTTTGGCGATGAGGAACTCGGCGAGATTGCTCGTATGCGCCTGCGCTTTTAGAATGACGTCGCTGAAATAATCAAGCCATGGGTCGATCCGGTTATGCTTGTTGCTTGCTTCCAGCATATCGTAATAGGCTTTGCGCTGGTGATGGATCATCAAGGACAGGCCAAGTACCGCGGGCCTACCCAAGGCTTGTGCGATGCATTTCTCCACCAGTGCGCGTCCGATCCGTCCGTTGCCATCTTCAAACGGATGAACCGAAACAAAATACAAATGCGCAATACTCGCCCGTGTTAGAGCAGGCAAGGGGGCTTTCCCATCGGGCGCTGTTTGATTGAACCAATGAATAAAACGATTCATCTCGCGTTTCATGGTCTTGGATGGAGGTGCTTCAAAATGGATCTTAGGAGTATCGATCCTGCCGGAAACGATCTGCATGGCATCTTCGTGCGTGCGGTAAGCGCCGATCGTTTGAATATCCATCCGCCCATTGGTTATCATGCGATGCCAGCCGAAAAGTGTTTTGTGCGTAAGGGGTGGCGCAAAGTTCTGATATAAATCGATCATCATTTCTGCGATGCCCCGCTCAGCAGGTTTGGGGCGACGCTGATCGGTGTTTAATCCCAACTGCCGACGGATGGATGACTGAACCGAATCTCGGTTGAGTTGCTCTCCCTCGATCGCAGAGCTCTCGACCGCTTCGCTACTCATTACTTCGATGGCAAAGGTTAGCTTTTCCTGGTCATCGATATGTTTATACGCGCCGAGGAATATCCCTGCGTTAAGAAGGAACCGCTCTTCGCGGGCACGCAGTTTGGCAAAATCGTAGATAAAATCAGGCCAGTCCTGTTGCTGCCAATTCCAAGTCGGCGCAGATGTCATGAGCGATAATCCCTCTCTTTATGCCTCATAAAATGGCATAAAATGAGGCATAAGTCTACTGGGTATAACTCACGATCCAGAGCGGCATGCGCTTAAGATGCCGATCGGGCGCGCCCTTTTAATTAAAAAATAGTATAAAATATCTAGTAAAAACAATTGGAAATGCTTTAAATAAAGATAATCGCAAAAATCGTTGGTTATTTTTATACTGCTTTCAAGAATGTTAGTTAAGTGTGCAGATTGCGCAGGCTTAACTACTAACCCACGGGTAGCTCTTCTTCCGCAGTGAGGGTGGAGAGCTTGAACAAGAGTGTTTCGCATTCCTCAGGAGATATGGGCGGTGGTCCATCGCTGATGTATGCCGCCGATGCCATGCTTGCCTACGAGCAATTTTCTGCCCTTAACAACCCCGCTTAATGGAGTTTTTATGAAATGTAATGTTGCAAAGACGGATCGCACCCTTCGTATCATCGCAGGTCTTGCCATTATCGGCTGGGGCGTTGCCACCGGCAACATCTGGGGCGCGGTTGGCATTGTGCCGCTACTTACCGGCATCATTCGTTGGTGTCCCGCTTATATTCCGCTGAAAATCTCGACAGATAAGCGGGGCGGAGTTAATCACTATGCTGGAAAGGCGCGTTAAGGCTTTTCTGCGCTTGCCATTCGATAAAATGACTCAGGAAGAACTCCTGCAAAAGCTGAATGAAATAGGAGAACTTCAATGATGGAATTCACAGTAAGTGCAAAACGCCTTGATGCACACGGCAGTAGCGCACTTTGCAAGGATGCTTCAATCACGCTGGACACTGATCTGGCTGGCAGAAAGGATGCCTTTAACCCAGCAGAGCTTCTGATGGCGGCACTCGCTGCCTGTATGATTAAAAGTGTTGAGCGTGTTACCCCGATGCTCAAAATGGACGTAAAAGGCGTAGATGTTACCATCACTGCAAAACGTCAGGATTCGCCCCCCAAGTTAGTTGATGTGGCTTATAAACTGGTTGTCGATAGCGATGAGCCAGATCACCGACTGGAGCTTCTGCACCAGAATATCCAGAAATATGGCACGGTCTTTAATACCCTGGCTGGTGGCACAGAAATTCATGGTTCGCTCTTGCCGTTACGGAGTGCATAGTCATGACCAATTCTTCTCTTGGGTTCTTTGAACGCTACCTTTCCATATGGGTGGGACTATGTATTGCCGCTGGTGTTGGGCTTGGTCACTTAATCCCTTCGGTGTTTCATGCTGTAACGCACATAGAATATGCCAGCGTCAATCTGGTAGTCGCGATTCTCATCTGGGTGATGATTTATCCCATGATGGTAAACGTTGATTTCTCTACCCTCAAAGAAGCCACCAAGAAGCCCAAAGCATTCGCCATCAGCTTCGTGGTAACGTGGCTTATCATGCCATTCACCATGGCCGCACTGGGGGTTTTATTCCTACAGCATGTTTTTACATCCTTCATACCGCCAGACGATGCCAAACAATATGTGGCTGGCCTTATCCTGCTTGGCACTGCGCCTTGCACCGCGATGGTCTTTGTGTGGAGCCGTCTGGTTAATGGCAGTCCCAACTACACACTGGTGCAGGTGGCACTTAACAACGTAATCATGATATTTGGCTACGCACCCATCGCCTCCTTCTTGCTGGGTGTGACTGATATTGCAGTACCGTGGGAAACGTTCCTGCTTTCGGTTGGTCTGTATGTCATTATCCCGATTGGGGCGGGTTATGCCACGCGCAAAAAACTGCTGGCGCACAGTAAGCAGCGTCTATCCTCCTTCCTTAATCACTTGAAACCCTATTCCGTGCTTGGGTTGCTGGCTACGGTTGTTCTTCTGTTTGGCTTTCAAGCTGAAATGTTGCTGCAAAAGCCACTGGTCATTGCCTTGATTGCCGTGCCTATCCTGATACAAAGCGTGCTGATGTTCACGCTTGCCTATGTGTGGATGTGCAAGGCGCGCCTCCCACACAATATCGCTGCACCAGCCGCCCTTATCAGCAGTTCTAATTTCTTTGAGCTTGCTGTGGCTGTTGCCATCAGCCTTTTCGGGCTACAGTCTGGTGCCGCGTTGGCAACAGTGGTGGGTGTTCTGGTAGAAGTACCCGCCATGCTGTGGCTAGTTTCTATTGCCAATAAAACCGCGAGTCGTTTCGCCTAAGCAGCTATCGCGCGCTGCACAACGATACGGTGCTTACGGATCAGCTTCAACCACTGGAGGAGACTATGATTACATCTTTTGTGCACTAAGGATAACGACAGATACTTCGAAAAATTTAATCCGTACGTTTGAAACGATTTATGATGGTCCGGGTATTTCAACGAGGAAGTCTCGTTGCAGTGAGTATTTTGAGCGCCTCCCTGACCCTTCAAGCTACTGAGAAATTTATGCAAACACTCATAGCTTATCTCTTAGTATTCTTGTTGGCTTCTACTACCTATGCTGAAGAAGGAAAGAGTAATGATAGCACAGAAGAATCAATGCGATTCGAAATAGCTAGCAGTGGCGGAAATTGTTACGATGGTTGTTTATGGATATCCGCAATCGGCGAAATAGACAGCTCCACCCCACAAAAATTTCAGGAATTTCTTAATAAAGAGCCCAATGTTCGTAAGATTGTTTTACATAGCTCAGGTGGGAATTTAATTGCTGGGCTTAAATTAGGAAAGCTCTTTCGCCAAAACAAATTGCACGTCTCTATCGGAAGAACCAATCGAATTGACGGCTGGTCATCATCTGAAATTAACGTCGGCATTTGTGCAAGTGCGTGCGCGTACGCTTTTTTGGGAGGAGTGTCTAGAACTATTGAAGAAGGAAGCAGAATTGGTTTTCACCAATTTTACAGAAGTAAGCTAACTGAAGCTGACTCGTCACCCATACAGCTTCAAGGCTATACCCTATCAACAGAACAGCTTATGTCTGGAATAATTGCATCCTACATTGTTGAAATGGGCGTAGATGCTAGAGTTATGACCATAGCATCTGTTGCTGGTAAAAATGAGATGCTATCCCCAAATGATAGCAAACTAAAAGCGTTAAAAGTAATCACAAGCCAGGACTTTAATCCTATCCAATTAGAAATACTTGGGAATGGCATCAGGGCGATCAGCACTAATGATTATGTTGGGAACCCAGTCAGTGCAGTATCTGCAGCCTGTCATGGTTCAAATAAACAGCCTTACTTTGTGATTGAAACAGAGAGATTAACAAGCAGTGAAAGAGAAATAAAAAGAAACATAAATAGTGTAAATTTTATTGATGAAGATAAGAAAAAAGAAATACCAATACCGCTGGAATACGTTTCCGTAAAAAATGGCCATAAAACAGCAATTTTTATTATGCTTCCCGAGGTGGTAAAAATGTATGCGCTAAACTCCAAAAAATTTTATTTTGCAGTTGATGCTCCTCGGTCTCTCTTCGGAACTTTCATACGAGGTGGTTTTTCTACAAACACGGATGAAAAAAAGATGCTCAGATTGGCTTGGTTAAATTGCGTTTAATCAAAGCCGTTCGCCGAATTCCTAAAAGCAAAGGTATGAAATTATGTGGGGCACAGTCATTGGCGATATCGTTGGCTCGGTGTATGAATTTGCACCGACGAAGGACAAGGCGTTCGCGCCGTTCTTCCATCCGCGGGGGCACTTCACGGATGACACTCTCTGCACGGTCGCATTAGCTGAAAGCTTGCTGAATGATGGTGACCCCGCCACACATCTGCGCAAGTGGTGTATGGAATAGGCGCGTCATCGATAATACCAACATCCAGCTCATTCAGGGAAATCTCGTGGTGACTCGCATACGCGTTGAGGCGCTTGCGGAAACCTCCCACCCCCTCAGCTGCCACGTAGATGACGCGACCTTTCTTGACTTTGCGGCCACGCCAATCGACGCCGCGTGCGATAGTAGCAACCATATCAAAAACAAAGAAAGTCTTTCCAGCACCAGATTCCCCATACACCATAGCAAGGCCAGCTTTGGGGAGGATATCCTTAATCAACCACTGAGGGGGTCTACCTGCGGCAAACTCTGCGGCGGGTTTTACCCTGAAGCGCTCAGTGCTAAGGTGATTGGCATCGAGATCTTCAAACTCACATGATGTGCTGGCCATAAACCCATGCTCACGAGCAATCTGTATCAATGTGCCCTTGGTAATCGGACTTTCAGCGTCTAATTTGAAGCTCTGCCATTGATCACGAAGATCCTTCTCGGATTTATATTTGTTACCGCGTGAACTCCACGTATTGAACAGCTCAAAGCCCTCTTCTGAGCCATGTGTCTCGTAGTGAATCGCCATACCAACTTTTATCCACTGGTCGCGCGAAATATCTGGATCAATAGGCTCAAGAAGTTTAGCGAATTCCTCTAAATTTGGATTGTTGTCGAGGTCCCTGGGTGCTGGCTGCACCTTTGTCTTCTCTAAATGAGGCACACTAACAGAGATAGCCCAGTCGAGTTTCGGAGTGAAATCTCTATCCAAGGGCTCGTCGTATCCAATCAGATAGTCTAGTGGAGCACTGCGCCCTGCGAGTGGTAAGATGAACTGGTTGCCGCAGCCACCGATTGGGACAGAATCCTGCTTGGGAAATATCTCAATCTGCCTGTTTACGACACCACCAGTGCCGTCGTGGTAACCAAGATCCGCTATAGCCCCCTTCAAAAATTGCCGAACACTGTATGCATCTTGCTGTTCATCCCAAAGAAAAAATAAATGAATCCCCTTCCCACCACGCGAACGGAAGGCAATTGGCTTCAATCCAAGCTTATCGAGATGCTTTCCAACATGTGTTGCTATGTCTGCCATATCATCCCAAGCCGTCTCACCTTTGTGTGAGTCGAAGTCAAGCAGTGCCAGACGTGTAGTGCTCTGCCCCTCCTGAATAGGGCATACACCACGGGATGTCCCACCAGATAGGTGTGCTTCAAGCCGTTTTTTTGTTAGCGGCTGTTTGCTCCACCGCATTCCACGGGCATCACGAACAGCAGTAATATCAGTACGAACACGCGAAACAATTGGCTCTAGTGCAGCTGCAAGATCTACTCGCATGCAGCTATGGCTAGTTGCTACTGAACTTATACTATCATTTTCCATGAAATATGAAGACGTATGTGTCATCAACATCCTCCTATCGCGCTAACGTTGATTGATCGACAGAAGCACTGTCGCGCAATTCTAGCTTGGAAGCAATCCAAGTAACAAACTCGGTCGATAGCATATTACTCTCCCTGTTTGATGCCGGAGTGCGGCGATTCTAGGGTCAATTTATGCCCTCGAACAGGTGAGTAATCCTGAAGTTTTGAGAGAAACGACTCTAAGTCACTTTGTAAAATGAGTGTTCTTTTGCCCAACTTGCGGGCACGGAGTTCACCACTGTTAATGGCTTCGTATAATTTAGTGCGACCGATACCAGTGACGGCGCGCGTCTCTTCAATGGAAAGGGCTTGTTGCATGTATCCTCCTGCAGCTTTTGATGACCACCATGATTCTTCATGGTTTATGGTGGCAACATAGCACTTCAGGATTCTCGGCTCGCCCGCACTATATCCAATTACTGCGTATTGATTTTGGGGCTGGAGTAGCCTAGGAATTTTTCTTGTCTACTACAGCTCGGTCTTTTTCAAAGTTCATGTAGTTTCTCTCAACCGTTGATTTAGTGGCCTGTTTTACACCAAGGTTTTGTAATAATTCTGCTACTCTCTCGAAGGCAGTCTGCGTATTGCCCATTCGAGTAATCGGGAGCTTCTCATACTCACCAACCAATTTAACTAAACCACGACAGACTTTAACAAAGCCTTCAGTGTTAAAGCGCTTATTTGTTCTTGTTCTTTTGGGTGGCTTCGCTTTTAGAGCGGATTCAATAGCGCCTCCGAGTTTTTTCTGGCGCGCATACGGTTCAATATTTTTGGCAGATAATGCTGCATAAACATACCGGCAGTAGTTATCAAAGGTCATTTCGCCCTCCGAATACGCTTCAAACCATGTTTCTATGAGAGCTTCTGCCTTATCAAGCGCAGATTCAGCCTTGAGACGTCGCGCTTCATTTTCTTGCGCTTCTTCATGGCTGATATGCAACAAAGACTTTTCCATATCAGAACCCTATTTTTTTGTGTTGCCAGCGCAAGAATCCAAATAATCAGCCCACCACTGCATCATCTTGCGGCGCTCAGGGAGGTATTGCGCATGATTGTAGGCCTTGCGAATACTATTACGTTCGGCGTGCGCAAGCTGCCGTTCGATCACATCGGGCTTGAAGCCATGCTCATTTAGTATTGTGCTGGCAGTGGCGCGGAACCCGTGGCCGGTGCTTTTACCATGATAACCCATGCGGTATAGCGCATAGAGAATCGTGTTTTCGGACATTTGTCCTTTAGGCCTATGCTGATTCGGGAACACATGCTCCCAGTGGCCGGTGAGGGGCTTCAGGTCCTCTAGCACTGCTAGCGCTTGTGTCGATAGAGGCACAATATGTGGGTCACGCATCTTCATACGCTCGGCAGGGATGCGCCACTCGGCCTTCTTGAGGTCGATTTCCGACCATAATGCTCCACGCATTTCGCCAGTGCGTACGAAGGTTAGTAGCAGGAACTTCATGGCGAGGCGTGTCTGAGCGCCATCATAAGCGTTCATTTTTTGTAGAAATTCTGGGAGCTGTTCGGCTCTGAGATAAGCGTTATGTTTTTTTACGGTAGGGGTAAGTGCACCGCGCAAGTCATTTACGGGGTTACGCTCGGCACGGCCGGTGACAATGGCATAGGTAAAAATCTGCCCGCAGACTTGCTGGACGCGATGCGCCAAGTCGTGAGCGCCTCGCGCTTCAATTACGCGTAGTGTAGCCAGCATCTCTGGCGGAGTAATTTCAGCAATAGGGCGATGGCCGATTTTTTTGAATATATCCGCTTCAAGGCGGCGTATAAGGCTGACCGTGTATTTTGGAGTCCATGCGCGGCTACGGCTAGTGTGCCACTCGCGGCTGATTGCTTCAAATGAATTTTCTGATGATAGTTTTTCGCGAAGCTTCTTAGCCTTGCGCTCAGAGGAGGGGTCGAGACCGCTGTTCAGTTTTTTACGTTCGGCATCACGTCTGGCGCGGGCTTCTTTCAAGCCAATTTCGGGATAGACGCCTAGCGATAGGCTTTTTTCTTTGCCCAGCTGCCAGTAGCGCAGCCTCCAGTATTTGCGGCCATCGGGATAGACCCAGAGGTATAAACCCTGTTCATCCACCAGTTTACGAATTTTCGCTTGGGTTGAAGCATTGCGGCACTGGGCATCTGACAGCATCGTGGTAACTTTCTAACCGTGGCAAATCAGTTACCACCATTCTTACCACGTTTTATTCGCGGATGCTAGCGAATTGACGCGAACCATGACGAGCAGGTTATGGCTATATATTGGCTTATTTGTTGATGTTTTTGTCTGCCAGCGAACGCTGGCGAATGAAACTTTGGTGGGCGGTAGAAGACTCGAACTTCCGACCTCCACGATGTCAACGTGGCGCTCTAACCAACTGAGCTAACCGCCCTCACCAATGCGCGCGGGTTATAGCAACGTGCATTTTACAGTGCAACCTCATAATCCATACTTTGTCATTCCTGCGAAAGCAGGAATCCCCTTTATCGATTTAGGAAGTAGATTCCTGCTTTCGCAGGAATGACAAAAGCAATTAGCCCGCCTTCAGCCGATTCTTAAACGGCCTGCTGCGCACTTCAGCGGGGAGGTTGAAGGCGACATGCTCTTCAATCACGTTAAACGGCGTGACGTTGACCACGCGTAGGGTTTCGAGATAACGCACCACGCGCTCCACCAGCAATTCCGGGGCGGAGGCTCCGGCAGTGAGGCCAACACTGGCAATGCCGTCCAGCCATTTGGGGTCGATATCCGTTGCATCGTCGATGAGGTAAGAGGGGATGCCATGCTCCGCGCCTAAGTCGCGCAGACGGTTGCTGTTGCTTGAGTTTGCGGAGCCGACTACCAGCAGAAGCTCTACCTTTTTCGCGAGTTCTTTCACCGCTTGCTGTCGGTTCTGCGTCGCGTAGCAAATATCGCGCGTGTCTGGCCCGTGAATGTTGGGGAAGCGCTGCTTCAGTGCGTCGATAATGGTTTTTGTGTCGTCTACACTCAGCGTGGTTTGCGTGGCGTAGGCGAGCATGTCGGGATTATTTACTTCGAGCGTCGCCACGTCGTCGATATCCTCGACGAGATATACTTTCTTCACGCGGCCGCTGGTACCCTCCACCTCCGGGTGACCCGCATGGCCGATGAGCACGATATCATAGCCCTCGCGCTCATAGCGCTTGGCCTGATTATGCACTTTGGTCACCAGCGGGCAGGTCGCATCGATGACGGGAAGTTCGCGGAGTTTCGCTGAATTCTCGACTTTCTCCGAAATGCCATGTGCGCTGAACACGGTGATGCCCCCATCGGGAATTTCATCCACCTCTTTCACGAACACCACGCCTTTGGCGCGCAGATCCTCCACCACCCAGCGGTTATGGACGATCTCGTGTCGCACATAAATCGGCGCGCCGTAGAGCTTCAGCGCTTGCTCGACGATATCAATCGCACGATCCACCCCCGCGCAAAAACCGCGCGGCGCAGCGAGATAAACGGTGAGGGGAGACTGTTGCATCACGCGCTTTTAGAGTGAAATGCGGCATGTGGCAACGCGAGATACGCCTCGCTTTGCATTTCGATGAGGCGTGAGACGGTGCGGCCAAATTCAAACGTGCCGTCGCCACTGGCGTAAATATTTTCTGCTGCAGTCTCAGCGGTGATGATGAGTTTTACCCGGCAGTCATACAGCGTGTCGATGAGTGTGACAAAGCGTTTCGCCTCGTTGCGATCCTCCGGCTTTAGTTTTGGAATGCCTTGCAACAGAATAGTGTGAAACAATGTGGCGAGTTCAAGATAATCGCTTGCACCGAGTGGGCGCATGCAAAGCTCAGGGAAGGTGAACCACGCCACCCCATGCACTTGCTTATCCACGCGCAGAATGCGCCCATCCACCTCAATCCGCAGCGGTTCGCTCGATGCACCGCCGGTCAGCATATTCCAACTTGTGAGCAGAAAATCATCCGAGTCGCTATTGCGCGGAAACATGTAGGTACGCGAAAGGGCTTTTATCTGCGCGAGGCGGTAATCCTGCCCGCCATTGACTTCGACCATCGGCATGCGCGCTTCGAGTAGCGCCACAAATTTAAGGAACTGCTCGCGCTGCAACCCGCCCTGATAAAGCTGTCGTGGTGGGCGGTTGCTGGTGAATATAATCGCCACACCCGCATCCATCAAACCTGCGAACAGGCGCGCGAGAATCATCGCATCCGCTACATCCGTCACCTGCAATTCATCGAGGCAGAGCAGCCTTGCTTCGCGTGCGATGTCGCGGATGACGTGCTCGATCACCTCGCCCTCGTGATGCTGGCGATAAGCAAACATGCGCTTATGCACGTCGCGCATGAACGCATGAAAATGCACGCGGCGCGTGGGGCAGGCATTCTTTGCTTCATCGACGAAGAGATCCATGAGCATGGATTTGCCGCGTCCCACATCACCCCAGACATAAAGCCCGGCGGCTTTCGGGGCGGGGCGGACAAGGCTAAACAGGCGTTTTTTACGCGGTGCTTCCGCGCCCACGAGTTGGTCGTGGAGCGCTTGGAATGCCTCTGCCGCGCGCAGTTGTGCGGCATCCTCGCGGAAGGATTTTTCGCCAACAGTTTGGCGGTAGCGCTGGATGATGACGGGTTCACTCATGCGGCTATGTAACACGGCGGCCACGAATTTTTCTATTCTTTTTCCGCGCGGCTGCTATCAGAGCCTGATGCTAATGGAACTAAACACGCTCGACACCTTGCGCAGCGCTGTCGCAACTTGGCGCGGGCAGGCCGAAACGGTGGCGCTGGTGCCGACGATGGGCGCGCTGCATGCGGGGCATTTGCACCTCGTGCGTGAGGCAAAAAAGCACGCCGTGCGCGTGGTGGTGAGCATTTTTGTGAACCCCACCCAGTTCGGCCCCAACGAAGATTTCAGCCGCTATCCGCGCCCTCTGGAGCGTGATTTGGCGTTGCTGCGCGAAGTGGGGGCGGATGCCGCATGGCTGCCAGACGTGGCGACGATGTACCCGGATGGATTCGCAACAAACATTCATGTATCGGGCGTGAGCGAAGGCTTGTGTGGCGCT
Organism: Rickettsiales bacterium; assembly: GCA_044237845.1. GTDB lineage: Bacteria > Pseudomonadota > Alphaproteobacteria > Rickettsiales > UBA3002 > QFOX01. Next base: position 31,477 of record JBIIEL010000018.1, read on the forward strand.
GTTCGACCCAGGCATTTTGATGGTGTGGCAACCGTGGTAGCAAAACTGCTGCTGCAAGTCGCGTCGGATGTGGCGCTGTTCGGCGAGAAAGACTACCAGCAGCTTTGCGTGATTAAACGTTTAGTAAATGATTTGAATATAGACACCAATATACTAGGCGTGCCAACGGTGCGCGAGGCGGATGGTTTAGCGCTGTCGTCGCGCAACCAGTATTTGTCGGAAAGTGAGCGCAAAATTGCGCCGACATTGCATGCTACGCTGACACAGCTCGCCCTGCAATTGCCGGGTGGGGATGTTTCAGCGCTGATAGATGCCGCCAAGAAAAAAATCCTCGCCGCGGGCTTCGCGAGCATTGATTATTTAGAGCTGCGGGCAGAAGATACGCTCGCGCCGCTTGCGCATTATGCGCCGCCAGCACGGTTGCTGGTCGCCGCGCGGCTGGGTAGCACACGGTTGATTGATAATATACGCGTAGGATAGGAGAGCATATGTTGAACGAACAGCAAATCATGGCGGAATTCGAGGCGGCAGAGGCGATTCTGCGCGGGCATTTCATTCTTTCCTCGGGCCTGCATTCGGATACGTATCTGCAATGCGCGCGAGTGCTGATGAGCCCGGCGCGCGCGGCGAAACTCTGCGGCGCACTCGCTGACAAGGTGCGCGCAACACTGGGCGGCACGGCCATCGACATGGTTGTCGCGCCTGCGATGGGCGGCGTGGTGGTGGGTTATGAAATGGGGCGTCAGCTGAATGTAGAGACGATTTTCTGCGAGCGCGAGAACGGCGAATTCACCCTCCGCCGCGGATTCGCTATTCCCCAAGGCGCACGGATTCTGCTGGTGGAAGACGTGGTGACGACGGGGAAATCCTCGCTCGAAACCGTGAAATGTATCGAGGCGCATGGCGGCAACGTGGTCGCCGAAGCGTCGCTGATCGACCGCAGCAATGGCACGCACGCGCTGCCGTTCCCGCTCGTTTCGCTGCTGACGCTGGATGTCAAAACCTATCAGCCGGATGCACTGCCCGCGCATCTCGAGGGCACGCAGGCCGTAAAACCCGGCAGCCGCTGGCTGCAAGCGAAGGGGTAAGCGGTTATTTTTATTGTCATTCCCGCGAAAGCGGGAATCTCCTTAAAAAAGGGGATCCCTGCTTCCGCAGGGATGACAACACGGTAGGGCAGTAATGTTCCACGCCAAAAATGTTTCACGTGAAACATTTTTGCCAGCAAATATAGTTGGTTAGACATCTTCCCGGTAAGCCAAAACAGGCGTATCATCGTTGGCTTTGTTTTTGGGCAATCTTCAAAAAATCTGCGTAATGTTAATAGAAAATTAACGAGAGAGATGGTATGATGACTCGTAATATGACTGAGGAGTTATACATGGAAAAAATTGTTGTTGAGCCTGATTTTATTGTTTCTGCGACACCCGAGCGAAAGGCGTTCATTGATGCTTTGTGCAAGCAAGAAGGGGTTACGAACAATCCTTATGATCCCCAACATTATGATCCTCAGCAACATGGAATAATGCAAAACTTGTGGCCAATTCTAAAAGAAAAATATGGGATAGATATTGATCCAACAAGTAGAAATGGCGGAATGATGCTGGATGCACGCTCCTTGAAAGCGTTTAAAGATTATATCTCAACCCACCCTGAACAATTTAGCTCTGAAATAAAAAATACTTTTAACGCGCTGGTTGAGTCGGAAATGTTCGATATTGATAAAATTGCCGGATTGGAATCGCCAAACGGTCGGAGTCGAATCAACAAAAAGTCCGCACAAAGTCAACCAAATGCAAGTGACGTTGCTGATTTTCAGAAAATGCTGGCTGATGGAGATTCACCGGAGGCAAAGGCGCTGGCCGAAGCATTGCGCGCGCAAAAAGGAGGCCTCGGCACATGGGGGCCAAAGTCAAAAGCTGCATTTACAGCAGCATGCAAAGAGGCGGGCATTGATCCGCAGACCGTAGATTTTAGTGACCCTAAAGCACTCATGGCACAGCTGGCTGTTGGAGTGAAGACAGAAAGACCCGATCTTACCAATGGTCTCGAAATTTTACCCTTCGAGCATAAGACAACTGAGCAATTAATCGATGATTATATCAAAGGACGTGCTGAGCTTCTCGGATGCTCTGAATCAAAAATACGGAATCAGTTGGATCGCGATGGTAGTGGAAAGATATCGAAGGAAGAATTGGTAAAAGATTTCAACGAAAATGCGCCACGTCGTGTGTGGCATAGCGAATATGATGGGCGTGTAGGTGTGCTAATTAATGGGAGCAACGTGATAACTGACCCCGATAATCCCTTTGCGCAAGATAATAAAATTGATTCTCTTGATGGCTTGATGCGACAAATATCTAATCGCCTTGGCATTGGCTATGACGGAAAAACCTACACACCACAAAGTAATGGCACGTGGCTTCCTACTGGATTGGGCGACGGCGTACTTATGACGCCTTCGCAACCAGATCATAATCCACGAATGCGGCCATTTCGTGATCTGGGTGAGAATGTCGAAGGTGGTCCGAATAGTCCGCTACCGCCCCATTTGGAAAATGAACAAAAGAATACGAAGCTTGAAGCATTGTTGAAAAGTTATAACTTTCAGCCTGAAAACAGCTTTGCTTACGCGGATGCCTCAGAACATACGCGCAATACAACAAGTAGCGTACAAAGCACGCTAACTGTTTCTAAGGGGAATGCGATTGGTTAATTAGGCAGTGCTAGACTAACCCCGCTTCACCTCCGCCCACGCCCAGTCGAGCCAGGGGAGGAGGGCGGTGAGGTCGGCGTGTTCCACCGTGGCACCCGCCCAGATACGTAGGCCCGCCGGGGCATCGCGATAGGCGCCTATGTCGTAGGCGACATTTTCTTTTTCGAGCAAGTTGGTGAAATCTTTCAGCGCTTTGGCTTGTGCATCTGTGCTGAGCGCCTGATACCACGGGTCGCTGATTTTGAAGGTGACGGAGGTGCAGGAACGCTGCGACGGCTCCTCGCACAGGAAATCGACCCATGTGGTGGAGCGCACCCATTCGGTGAGCAGTTGCAGGTTGCTCTCGCTGCGGCTGATGAGCCCTTTCAGCCCACCCACAGACTCAGCCCATTTGAGGCCGTCGATCGCGTCTTCCACACAGAGCATGGAGGGGGTGTTGATGGTCTCGCCAACGAAAATGCCGTCGATGAGTTTGCCGTCTTTGGTGAGCTGGAAAATCTTCGGCATCGGCCATGTGGGCGTATGGCTGGTGAGGCGTGCCACCGCGCGCGGGCTGAGGGCGAGCATGCCGTGCGCGCCTTCGCCGCCGAGGGCTTTCTGCCAGCTCCATGTCACCACGTCGAGCTTCGCGAAGGGAATATCCATCGCGAAGGTGGCGGAGGTGGCGTCGCAGATGGCGAGGCCTTCGAGGTCGGCGGCGATCCACTCCGCATCCGGCACGCGCACGCCGGAGGTGGTGCCGTTCCAGGTAAAAATTACATCACGCGACCAGTCGACTTTGTTAAGGTCGGGCAGCTCACCATACGGCGCATCGAATACGCGCAGATCCGTCAGCTTCAATTGCTTTTTACAATCCGCCGCCCAGCCCTTGCCGAAGGCTTCCCACGCCAGCACATCCACCCCGCGTGCGCCAAGCAGCGACCACATCGCCATTTCCACCGCGCCCGTGTCCGACGCGGGAACGATGCCGAGCACATAATCCGCCGGGATGTTGAGCAGAGCACGGCTGCGGTCGATGACCTCTTTCAGCTTTTCCTTGCCGACTTTCGCGCGGTGCGAACGGCCAAGCGATGCGCCGCTTAGTGCATCCAGCGACCAGCCGGGGCGCTTGGCGCAGGGGCCAGAAGAGAAGCAAGGGTTGTGCGGTTTGATGGTCGGTTTCATGTGTGCGTCCTATCCTAATTGTTCCTGCATCCGCCCCACGGCATCCGTCAGTAATTGCAAGTCCGACGGGCGGTTGAGGCGGTGGTCGCCGTCCTTAATCAACGTAACGGAAACATCGTCACTGATGAGTTGTTTGCTGAGGAGGAGGGAGGTCTCCCACGGCACGTCGACATCTTCCTGCCCGTGGAAAAGATGGATGGGCTTGTCGAGGCCGATCACATCATCCAGCAGCAAATGCGCGCGGGCTTCATGAATGAAGTTGCGGGTGATGGGATAATCGCTGCTGGTGTAGTCGCTATGCACCCAGATTTTGCCTTCGTTTTCGATTTCCGTGCGTTGCTCCGGCGTCATCCGCGCGAACATGAGGCGCTCGGTGAAATCCGGCGCGGCGGCAACGCCAATCAACCCGCGCACCTGATGTTTACGCGCCAGTGCAGCATGCAGCGCTACCCACGCACCCATGCTAGAACCAATGAGAATCTGCGGGCCATGAGCGATGCTGTCGAGCATCTCAATCGCATCTGCAATAGCACCGCCGATGGTGAAATCCTCGAACGCGCCTTCGGATGCGCCATGGCCGTTATAATCAAACCGTGTGAAGGCAACACCGCGCTCCGCACACCACTCGGCGAGTGTGGTGGCCTTGGTGGAGGTGAGGTCGGAACGGAATCCGCAGCAGAACATCACCCCCGGACCGCTACCGGGCTGATGGTGATAGGCGATTTTGTATCCAGAAGCGGTGCTGTGTAGGGAAGGGCGCATGCGTGCATACTATGTCACAGCGATGACTCCGGTAAATAAAAGAGTGCATGCTCTGTGCATTAGTTGTTGCACCTGTGGCACGAATCCTTACTCATGGGCGCATGAAAGCCATGCCAACCATTCTGCAAGTGCTGCCACGCCTTCAATCCGGGGGGGTGGAGCGCGGTACGATTGAAATCGCTGAGGCCATTACGCGCGCGGGTATGCGGGCGATTGTGGCATCAAGCGGGGGGGCGCTGACCGCAAAAATCACTCGCCTCGGGGGCACCCATATCGAGCTTCCGCTGGCGAGTAAAAATCCGTTAGTGATGTATCAGAATGCGCTGGCGCTCTATCAGCTGATCAAGCAGCAGGGCGTAAATGTGGTGCATGCGCGCAGCCGCGCCCCGGCATGGAGCGCTTTTTATGCGGCGAAATGGGCGTGCGTGCCATTTGTCACGACATTCCACGGGGTCTATAGCACCGAGGGGCTGTTTAAAAAATACTACAACGCAATTATGACGCGCGGGGCACGAGTGATTGCCGTGTCGCAATTCGTAGATGCGCATCTGCGGGAAGAATATGGCGTCGAGGAATCACGCATCCGGCTGATTCCGCGCGGGGTCGATTTTGCACAGTTCGACACGGCGAAAATCATGCCAGCGCGGGTGGCGGAGCTTATCAAGTCCTGGCGGCTGCCGGAAGATACCACGCCGATTATTTTCTGCCCGGGGCGCATTACGCGTATCAAAGGCCAGCATGTGCTGATTCAAGCGCTGAGCCTGCTGCGACAGGAGAATTTTTTATGTATCATCGCGGGAGATGATGTGGGACATGAATCCTACCGCGAAGAGATGGAAGAGCAGGTGGTGAAAAGCGGACTGGAAGGCAAAGTGCGCTTCGTGAGTAATACCAACGCTATGGCCGAGGCATATCAGCTCTCGCAGCTGGTGGTCGTGCCATCCATCAAGCCGGAATCCTTTGGCCGGGTGGCGATCGAGGCGCAGGCCATGGGGCGGCTGGTGGTGGCGACCGACCATGGCGGCGCCCGCGAGACCATCGTGAATAACGAGACGGGCTATCTGGTGCCGCCGGAAAACGCACTGGCGATGGCCGAGGCTATCCGTTTTGCCTTGGCGCTGGATGCCAATACGCGTGACGCGATGGCGAAATTCGCGCAAGCGCATGTGAGCAAGCATTTCACCAGCCAGCAGATGCAAGACAGAACCATTGCGGTCTATCGCGAGTTGCTGGAGGCACCATGACAACTATTTCGTGGGAAGCCTTTCAGGCCGTGGAGCTACGCGTGGGAACCATTCTGCGGGTTGAGGATTTCCCTGAAGCACACAAACCTGCCTATAAAGTATGGGTCGATTTTGGTTCGGTGATTAGCGAAAAATGCTCCAGCGTTCAAATCACAGCATTATACGGCAAAGAGGGACTGATTGGAAAACAGGTGGTCTGCGTGACGAATTTTCCGCCGAAACGCATCGCAGGCTTTCCATCTGAAGTGTTGGTAACTGGATTTTATCGTGAGAATGGAGATGTCGTACTGGCGGTGCCAGATAAACCTGCGCCAAACGGCGCGAAACTTGGGTGATACTTTATCACCAGATGCTCATCTTCATCCACATGATGAGATTGTTTAGTATCAATAGGATAAGTCAGTTATACCAACTTCTGCCCACACCTGAGACACCTCATCCATATTTTCCATAATACATATTATATGACAATTAGCATGGGGTGTGTAAAGCTATATTCTATTTAGAATCAGCCGGATAATGCGCGAACCCCCTTTGATGCATCACATGAACTAATTGGAAGATCGTATACAGGATGCGCCAGCAAGGCACATCACCGGCAACATGAAGGCGCTGAAGCCGACCAGAAACAACACACTCGTCGCCTGGTCGTCTAACGATGCTCCGGCCATGCTGCTACCAAAGATAATAACCGGAATGCTCAGCGGCAGCACCACAAGGCTGAGTATGGCGCCAGAGCGCTCCATCCCCGCCATCATAGCAGACACAAAGGCCGTGATCATGCTCAACGGCAGCGCACCAAGCGCCAAGCTCAGCAGATAGTTGTCCCAGTCAGGCAGCGGAATGGCGAGTAAAATCGCTGCGACTGGCAAAGTTATAGCGACCGGAATGACTACCGAAAGATAATAGGCCAACCATTTGGCAAAAATAACGGATTCAAGTGAGAGCCTCGTGAGTTGAAAATATTCGAGCCGTCCGGTATCGCGGTCGCGCTGAAACAGACCCGCACCACCAATGCTAATGGCCAGAATTAAAGCAACCCACAAAGTACCAACCGCAAGCGATTGATAGTCAAAGCCCCCCCCTTTCTGAGAAAAGGGATAAAGTAGCACTATAGAAACAAAAAGAGCAATTATTTGAATGGCTTCTTTTAAATTCTTAAAGTAATACTTCAGTTCAAAAGAAAGTAGATTCAGCATAGTGGTTTTAACTTTATATAGTTAGTTTAATTTATTGATATTAATTGTTTTTACCATTTCTCCCTGCATATCCATATGGCTGGCCACGACAATCATACCGCCCTGCTCCAGCCGCGTCTGCATTAGCGTATGCAACAAGTTAATACCGTCGCTGTCGAGATTCGATGTTGGCTCATCGAGCAACCACAAATTGGATTGCTGGGTGATGAGTCGGGTCAAGGCTACGCGCTGCTGCCATCCAGCCGAGAGCTTGGCTACTGGCACGTCTGCAATGTCTTCGAGATCAAAATAATGCATGGCAGCGCTTGTCAGCTCCGAAAAGCCGCTAAGTTTACCCCAAAGTGCAACATTATCTTCTACATTTAATGTGGGCACCAACCCATTACGATGTCCTATATAAACGGCCTTTACCTCTGTAGGCCATGCGCCATTTAGCTGAATTGCGCCGGCACCAACGGGCAAAAGCCCCGCCAAAGTTTTGAGAAGGGTGGATTTGCCTGCGCCATTACTGCCGCGCACCACCAGGATTTCACCCCCCGAAAGGCCCGTTGATAGTGGCGGGGTGAGTGGCGCGCCTTCGCGGGCGACAACTAAATCGATCAACTCTAAACTGTTACTTTTCATCCACGGCTCAAGACAAATTTCTAGTTTTTGGTGTATATTTCTGCTTTTATCTAGCACGCGCACTGCGTGATAGATAGTCACGGTCATACGTCATTTAAAACCGTAACGCAAAGGAAGCCTTCCATGAGCCTCAACAGCCTCAACAGCAAAACCACCCTCTCCGCCGGCGGCAAAACCTATACCGCGTATGCCATCCCCGCAGCAGCAAAAGCGCTTGGAGTGGATTTTTCACGCCTGCCGTTTTCGCTTAAAGTGTTGCTGGAAAATCTGCTGCGTAATGAGGACGGCCAAACGGTGAGCAAAGAAGACGTGGCTGCGTTCGCCACCTGGCTCAAAACGAAAAACGAGCCACGCGACATTGCCTACCGTCCTGCCCGCGTGCTGATGCAGGATTTCACTGGCGTGCCTGCGGTGGTGGATTTGGCGGCAATGCGTGACGCGGTAGCTAAAATGGGCGGCGATGCTGAGCGTATCAATCCCCTCACCCCGGTGGATCTTGTGATTGACCACTCGGTGATGGTGGATCACGCTGGTACGCCAGATGCGTTTAAAAAGAACGTGGCGCTTGAAATGGAACGCAATATGGAGCGTTACGAGTTCCTGCGCTGGGGGCAAAAAGCATTCAACAATTTCCGCGTTGTGCCTCCGGGAACTGGGATTTGTCACCAGGTGAATCTTGAATATCTCGCGAAAGTGGTGTGGACGAAAACGGAAGCGGGCGAGACTGTCGCCTATCCGGATACCTGCGTGGGCACGGATTCACACACGACGATGATCAACGGCCTCGGCGTTCTTGGCTGGGGTGTTGGCGGGATTGAGGCAGAAGCCGCAATGCTCGGCCAGCCAGTCTCGATGCTGATTCCGGAAGTAATTGGCTTTAAACTGACCGGCAAGCTGCGCGAAGGTATGACTGCGACCGACCTCGTGTTGACGGTCACGAATATGCTGCGCAAAAAAGGCGTGGTGGGTAAATTCGTGGAATTCTATGGCGAGGGGTTGAACCACCTGCCGCTGGCTGACCGCGCGACGATTGCAAACATGGCACCTGAATATGGCGCGACCTGCGGCATATTCCCGATCGATGCAGAGACGATCAACTTCCTCCATGTCTCGGGTCGCGACGAAGCAACGATTGCACTGGTTGAGGCCTACGCCAAACTGCAAGGCATGTGGCGCGACGCAAACTATGCGGACCCTGTATTTACCGACACGCTGGAACTCGATATGGCCACCGTTGAGCCGTCGCTCGCAGGCCCAAAACGTCCCCAAGACCGCGTGAATCTCAGCGCAGCGAAAGAAGGTTTCGCGAAAGAACTGCCATCATTAAACGCGGGCTCACTAGAAGCAGGCAAAGAAGTTGCCGTCGCCGGTGCGGATTATAAACTGCAGCATGGCAACGTGGTGCTCGCCGCCATCACGAGCTGCACCAATACCAGCAACCCTTACGTGATGATGGGCGCCGGGTTGGTAGCGAAAAAAGCCGCCGCACTTGGCCTCAAGGCGAAGCCGTGGGTGAAGACCTCCCTCGCCCCGGGCTCCAAAGTGGTGACGGAATATCTGCAGAAGGCCGGGCTCGACAAGGCGCTCGACTCGCTCGGCTTCAACCTCGTGGGTTATGGCTGTACGACCTGTATCGGCAACTCCGGCCCATTGGCGGAAGCGATCGAGACGACGATTAAGGACAATAACCTCGTGGTTGCATCGGTGCTCTCGGGCAACCGTAACTTCGAAGGCCGCGTGCACCCATTCATTCGCGCGAACTACTTGGCATCGCCACCACTCGTGGTCGCTTACGCCATTGCGGGCAGCATGAATATCGACATCACGAAAGACCCGATTGCGAAAACGCCGGATGGCAAAGATGTATTCCTGAAAGACATCTGGCCGACGACGAAAGAGGTCGCGGATGCCGTGCAATCCGTGGTGACGCGTGAAATGTTTCTCGCCAAATATGCGGATGTGTTCGCTGGTGAAAAAGAATGGCAGGCCATCAACGTGGCGGAGGGTAAAACCTATGGCTGGAGCGGCGCTTCGACCTATGTGCAGAACCCGCCTTACTTTGAAGGCATGAAACCCGTGGTGGCGGATGGCACGTTGAAAGACGTGAAGAAAGCCCGCGTGCTGGCCGTGCTGGGTGATTCGATCACCACCGACCATATCTCCCCTGCGGGAAATATCAGCAAAACCAGCCCGGCGGCGAAATACCTCACCGACCATAAAGTCGTGGCGGCGGATTTCAACTCCTACGGCGCACGTCGCGGCAGCCATGATGTTATGATGCGCGGTACTTTTGCTAACACCCGCATCAAGAACGAAATGCTGGGCGGCAAGGAGGGCGGATTCACGCTTTATAAGGGTGAAGAAATGGCCATTTACGACGCCGCAATGAAGTACAAAGCCGATGGCACCTCGCTCGTGATTTTCGCAGGGAAAGAATACGGCACTGGTTCGTCACGCGACTGGGCGGCGAAGGGCACGTTCCTGCTCGGCGTGAAGGCCGTGATTGCGGAGAGCTTCGAGCGTATTCACCGCAGCAACCTTGTGGGTATGGGTATTCTCCCGCTGGTGTTCACGAATGGGGAAACCCGCCAAAGCCTCGGCCTGAAGGGCGACGAACAAGTGGATATCGACGGCGTATCGAGCGGCCTCGCCCCACGCAAGGAACTCAGCGCCACCATCACCCGCGCAGATGGCTCGGTGGTAAAAACCACCTTCCTCTGCCGTATCGACACAGCGGATGAGCTTGAGTATTATCGCCATGGCGGCATCCTGCAATATGTGATGCGTCAGATTATGGGAACCAACAGCGCCAAAGCCGCATAAGGAGAAGTCCGATGACCGACCAACCCGTTACCCCCGCTAACCCCTATGATGCGGATACGCTGAGCCGCGTGATTATGCTGCTGTACGGCAAGATGGACCATGGCGGCCCCTTCTGGTGCTATGTCGCCATTAAGCCGTC
>JBIIEL010000058.1:0-3194 GCA_044237845.1 Rickettsiales bacterium
TCCAAAGGGACGTCGTATCCTGTGGGCCTGGATTTTTGATCAGTGGGACGAAGCCACCAAAGCGGCCAGCGGCTGGTCAGGCGTCTTTTCCCTGCCCCGTGAACTCTGGCTGGGCGAGGACAAACGACTGCGCATGCAGCCTGTAGAAGAATTGAAACAGCTGCGCTACAACGAACGGCGCGACAGCCAGATCCGGATCGCACCAGACAGCGAACAGAAGGTCCACATCCTTCAAGGCAACACCCTGGACGTGGAGCTTGTGTTGGAACCTTTGGGCGCAGCACGCTGCGGCATCAAAATCTGCTGCGCACCCGACGGCAGCGAAGAGACCGAAATCGGCTACGACCGGGTTGCCCAAACACTGTATATCGACCCAGCCCGCGCCTCGAGCCTGCGCATCGGTCTACAGACCGCCGAGGCCGCTCCCTTTCACCTCGACAACGGCGAACTGCTTCACCTGCGCATCCTGATCGACCGATCCGTTGTCGAAGTCTTTGCCAATCAACGCCAAAGTGTCCTCCGCCGCATCTATCCTGCCCAACCAGAAAGTCTTCAGATCAAACTGTTCAGTGCAGGAGGTGCCACCCTCGCCCACAGCATTACAGGCTGGACAATGATGCCCTCCAATCCGTACTGATCCGTACTGATCCGTACTGATCGAGGGGAGACACCTGGCACCCAATGAACGCGAATGCGCCCCCCGCCAAAAAGGCGCAATCGCGTACTAGACTTCAGACAGCTCATCCCTTATCCTGAAAGGCAGACTGCCTGCGGCGACGTTTCGCCAGGACAGAAGCCTTGCAGGAGGCGACCAATTGCTGTCAAACCAAAATTTGTTGTTTTTTGCTCTTCAAACCCTTGAAATACACAAAAATTCGTGGTATCCTCTCCACAGCTTTCTTTTTTCTCTGCTGCTGGCAGTACCCGCCAACCCCAAACAATACACCATGCTGAACCACCATATTGCCGAACTGCTTTCCCCAAGGACGCACGTTGACTTCAAACAGGAATCCTAGTCGATGCTGGCAGTCAAACTGGCCTTGCCCGCCCGCCCGCCACTTTTTTTGGCCAGAGAACGGCTGCGCCAGCAGCTGGTTCACTGGGTGCAGTACCGTGTAATCGTTGTCTCGGCGCCGGCCGGCTACGGCAAAAGCATGCTGGCCGCTGACTTTTTGAACAGCTTGGCCGGCGAACCGGTGCGTCTGGCCTGGCTCTCCCTCGACGAGGATGACGACGACCCGGCACGTTTTGTCGCCGCACTGGCGGCAGCGCTGGCGATTTCACAGGAAGGGGGGGGTGGCCATATCCCCCCTCTTCAACTGCTGCTGCAGCTTTTGGACCGCCTGATCGCACAGGGAACCACTGTCATGCTGGCCCTGGACGATCTGCACAGGCTGAAAAACCCCGCTGTGCACAAACTGCTGGCCTTTGCAATCGAACACTCCCCCGCCTTCCTGCACTGGTTCCTCTTGAGCCGCCATAAACCCGCACTGGGGCTCTCGCGCCTGCGGCTGCAAAAACAGGTGCTCGAGATCGGCAGCAGCGATCTGCGGCTGGAACGGGCAGAGCTGGAACAGTACCTGCTCCTGGCTGGCCAGGACAAGCTGAGCACAGCCTCGATCGACTTGCTGGAAAACCGCATGCAGGGGTGGATCGCTGGGGTGCGCCTGGCCTTGCTTTCACTGCACGGACAGACCCTACAGGGCAGCAGCATGCTGGAACACCTGCACGGGGACAACCGCCTCTTCGCCGAGTACCTCACCGAAGAGGTGCTGGCCCAACAGACGGAGTCGATGCACCACTTTCTGCTGCAATGCTCGATCTTGGAACAGCTCCATCCTGCCCTGTGCCAGGAGGTCACCGGCCAGCCAGACGCCGGACAGCTTCTGGAGCAAGCATGGGAGCAACAGCTTTTCCTCGATCCCCTCAGCCACCAAGAACAATGGTATGCCCTGCACCAGCTGTTTCGCGAGCTGCTCGCCCGCTCTTTGCGCCGTCAGTACTCAGCCGCAGCGATCCAACAGCTTTATCTGCGCGCATCCAGCTGGTATGTACAGCAAGGCCAGCTGGTGCCTGCGCTCCGCTGCCTGCTCGACAGCGGTGCTGCACACCAGGCAGCCACCCTGCTCGAACAATATTCTCGCCAGATGTTGCTCGACCTGCAGCTGGATGAGCTGAACTATCTGTTCAGTTTGCTGCCCGTCCAACAGGTCGAAGCATGCCCCCAACTGCTGATCGATCGGGTCTGGCTCTTTTTTTCGCTCGATGCGCAGCGTTTTTTTACAGAGATCGACCGCATGCTGCAGCTGCTGAAGGACCCGACGGCGCTGTCCCGCCCCCAACACGATGAGCTGGTGGCGCTGCAGCTGGTGCTGCGCTTCGGCCGCCAGGAGCGCGATGGCCTCTACACAGAGATCCAGCAGGTGCTCAAACAGATCGCCCCCGAAAGCAGCATGGCGGTCGGGACAGCACACGTCCTGGCCTTGTTGACAGTGGACAGCAAAATCCACTGCGCATCAGCCCACCAACATGCCCAGCTGGCGATTGAAGCCTTTGATAGCATCAACGCCGCCGGAGGCCAGCTTCACGTGCTCTGGCAGCAGGCGCTGCTGGCCCGCAACCTGGGTGATCTGCAAGGGTGCCTGGCCAGATGCCAGGCACCCCTGGGGGGACGGGTAAAACCCCAGAGCGGCATCTTCTTGGACTATCACCTGGAGCTGCTCTGTCTGGCAGGCGAGGTCCACTACTGGCGGAACGAGTTGGACGAAGCCCGGTGCATCTTCCAGCAGGCACTGCAGCTCGCACAAAGTCACCATGAACCTTTCTACCAGCTGCAGGCACAGCTGCAGCTGCAGCTGTGCAATCTGGCCGACGGCCTCCAAGAGCCAGCGCACTCTCTTGTATTGGAAAAAGAACTCTGGCAGGCAGGCGCCACAAGAAAATTCATCCCCAAACGTGCCGAGTTGGTCTACTGGCAGATGCTGCGCTGGCTGGCCTTGGGTGACCGTGGCCGGCTCTGGCAGAGCTTCCGCCAGTTGGAGCTCGACCTGGACACGCTGAGCCCCAATGCAGACTACCGGCTGTGGGGGGTGCTGCTCACCGCCTACGTGGTGTACGGGCACGAACTGGAGAGGGTAAGCCCTCTTCTGCAGCAGCAACAGCAGCAGGCCAGCCAATGTGGGTTTGTGCATCAA
>JBIIEL010000028.1:0-26950 GCA_044237845.1 Rickettsiales bacterium
GCTTTCAGCGCTGATGGCTGCCATGGTGCCGATATTTCCAAACGTATTCGCGCCCTTGAGGACGCCAACGCCACCCATCGCAGGAATAATCATAAACGCCGCAGAGCCAACCACGAATGCGGCCGGAATCGCAATCAACGTACCAATCGCCGCGCCGAACAAGCCGTATAGCCCCGAACCAGCGATGGTGCCTTGCAGGAAGCCCTTATACCCCGCCGAAAGCAAACGGCGGTAATAAGGGCTGTGCTCGCCCGACACGCCGCCGGTTGGCGTCGTTTTTAGCTTCATTTCTGTGGTTTCGATGTTGCTCATTGCCCTCGATTGACCTATCTTTACCTTTGCATTCTACCATAACTTTCATGGAGAAATGTGAAGGTTTTGTGACAATTGAGGGGTGGTATGACCTGGCTTGAATTCGCGATTACCTATGTTTTTAGCTGGTGGATGGTGCTGTTTATGGTGCTGCCTCACCGTGCGGAGCCCGAGGCAAAGCCAGAGGTTGGGCATGTTCCCTCCGCCCCGGCAAACCCTAATTTACGCAAGAAATTCCGTTGGACGACCGTTCTGGCCTTTATCCCCGCGCTGGCGCTCTATTTCATTGTTGGTGCCGCGCAGGCGGAAGACGGCATTTACACCACCAAAACCAAGTGCAAGCCATTGAATGTCCATACACCAAGTGCGGATATTTCAACGCGTGACGGCTATGGCACAGGCGATAAAAAGGTTGCCCCAGCCACTATCGGCGGTGCGAACCCTTACGTGCCGGAGAAATTCGACATTCCGCTGCGTGTCAACGCGGGGGATTATATTAAGCCAATTCCTGGGCAAGCAGCTGATTTTTCGGCTCAGACTTTTATCGGTGTGGAGAATGTGGAGGTGAAGTCAGACGGCACCACAACATTGAACGGAAAGCCAATTGAGCCTCAGGAAATCTACCCCGAAGGTTGCGAGCAGGAAGAGGAGAAGGCCAATGAATCGGCTAAATAAGGCGCTTGCGGTGCTGATACTGGTGTTTGCCGCAACGGGTTGCACCCCCGCGGATCAGGAATATTGCGATAAATTCAGCGTTGGCGGCACGGCGGAATATACGAAATGCCTGAGCTATTACAGCCAGCAGCAGGCGCGCTTCGGGGCCGACCGCGCAGTGTGCGAGGGTGAGGCGGACGAAACCTATCCGCGTTCGCTCTATGACCGTGGCGGTTACACCCGCATGCATGGTGGCTTTGGCTATGGCCATGGTCATTACTACCCCAGTACCACGGTGTTTGTGGAGCCAAATTACTACCACAATGCCGAGGTCGACCGGCTGCGGATGCGCGTGATTGAGCCTTGTATGCAAGGGCGTGGCTGGAATTCTGGTCGCACATGGGAGGCGGGGCGTCATTCTGGTAAAAAATCGTCACGCAGCAATGCGAGTGGTGGCAACGCGCTTCCTTGGCTGAAATAGTTTGCTCGGGCGCAGCCCGTTTTCCCACAGGTGTGCGCTTTCGGCTTTACCTTTTTCGCCCGCGCGCCATAGTGCAAACCGAACCTAACCACGGAGTGCGCAATGCGCCTGAGCCAGTATTTTTTACCCCTCCTCAAAGAAGATCCGAAAGAGGCGCAAGTGATTTCGCACCGGCTGATGCTGCGTGCGGGCATGATCCGTCAGGAAACGGCGGGCATTTATACCTGGCTGCCGCTCGGTTTGGCGGTGCTGCGTAACATCAAAGCGATTGTGAACGACGAGCTGCAAAAAGCAGGCTGCATTCCGCTGCTGATGCCAACCTTGCAGCCGACAGATTTATGGAAGGAATCAGGCCGTTACGAGGCGCTGGGCAAGGAAATGCTCCGTTTTAACGACCGCGCGGATCGTGAGCTGCTTTACAGTCCCACCAACGAGGAAATGATCGTCGCGAATTTCCGCAGCTTCGTGAAAAGCTACAAGCAATTGCCGCTCAACCTCTATCAAATTCAGTGGAAATTCCGCGACGAAGTGCGCCCGCGTTTTGGGGTGATGCGTGGCCGTGAATTCCTTATGAAAGACGCCTATTCCTTCGATGTTAGCGTCGAGGACGCGAAAAAAGAATACGCCAAAATGTACGATACCTATCATAAAATCTTCGCGCGGCTTGGGTTGGTGACAATTGCGGTGAATGCGGATTCCGGTGCGATTGGCGGCAGCCTCAGCCACGAATTCCAGGTCATTGCCGAAACAGGCGAAAGCGCGATTTTCTATGACGCCGCGTTCGATGATATCCGCGCGGGTAAACTAAAACTCAGCGGCGAAGAAATGCGTAAACTCTACGCCGCGGCGGATGAGCAGCACAAGCCCGATAGCTGCCCCATTCCCAAAGAACGCCTGCGCGAAGCGCGCGGCATCGAGGTCGGCCATGTCTTCTATCTCGGCAATAAATATACCAGCGCGATGGGCGTCACCGTCACCGGCCCGAACGGCGAAGTCACGCCGGAAATGGGCTGTTACGGCATCGGCGTCTCGCGCCTTGTCGCGGCGATTATCGAAGCGAGTCACGACGATTCCGGCATCGTCTGGCCAGAATCTGTTGCGCCGTTCGATGCAGGTATCATCAACCTCCGCGTGGGGGATGCCGCATGTGACCGTGTTTCCGCACAGCTTTACGAAGAGCTCCAAAGCGCTGGTCTCAAGCCACTCTACGATGATACCGACCAGCGCGGCGGCGCGAAATTCGCGAGCATGGATCTCATCGGCTTGCCATGGCAGCTCACCGTGGGGCCACGCGGTGCGGAGGCGGGCACGGTGGAAATGAAATACCGCGCAACGGGAGAGAAATCCGAGATGTCTATCGATGCGGCCATCGCGCATGTAGTGGCGCAACGCCAAAAAGCGACAGCGCACTGATGGTGCTGTTCAGCGCAGTGGAACGCATGCTGGCATGGCGCTATCTGCGCGCGCGCCGCACGGAGGGGTTCATTTCGCTGACCACCTGGTTTGCCGTCATCGGCATCATGCTTGGTGTGGCGACGCTGATTCTGGTTACTTCGCTGATGAACGGTATCCGCGATGAAATGACCTCGCGCTTCATCGGCATGGATGGGCATATCACCGTTTACGGCCAAACGCGCGCGCTGGCGGGGTATGAAGAGGCGGTTTCCGCCATTGCCGCCCAGCCCGGTGTGGTTGCCGTCACCCCGCGCATCAGCGGGCAGGTGATGGCAACCAATCGCGGCATTGCAGTTGGCACGCAGGCGATTGCGATGCCGTGGGCGGCGCTCGAAAAACGCGCCTTATTCACTAAAAACCTCACCGCCGGAACGCTCGATGGTGTGCGTGATGAAACCGGCATCGCCCTTGGCGCGCGGCTTGCGGAGAATCTCGGTGTGCGCGTGGGGGATGAAATCACTCTCATTTCGCCGCAGGGCCGCACCAGCATTGCTGGGTTTATTCCGCGTTTTAAGGCCTATCCCGTTACCGCCATTTTCAAGCTCGGTATGTATGAGCTCGATGCTGGGTTGATCGTGATGCCATTTGCCGAGGCACAGCGCTACTTCATGCTGGCCGACCAGGAGGGGGCAGGGGCCGTGAGTAATCTTGAGGTGATGAGCAAAAGTGCTGAAACCGCGCCGTTGACGGCAATGGCGCTGCGTAAGCAATTCGGCCAGAATCTGCGCATTTACGACTGGCAGCAAACCAATGCGAGTATTTTCTCAGCGCTCAAAGTGCAGCGCAACGCGATGGTGATTATCCTGGCACTGATTATTCTTGTCGCCGCGTTTAACATCATCTCCAGCCTGGTGATGCTGGTGAAAGAAAAACGCCGCGACATCGCCGTGCTGCGCACCATGGGTGCCACGCAAGCCAGCGTCATGCGCGTGTTTATGATGGCGGGGACGACGATTGGGCTCTTCGGCACCTTACTTGGGGTGATTCTGGGATTGCTGCTCGCGGCCTATCTCGAACCGCTGCATGAGTTGCTGAAAAAGCTCCTCCATCAGGAAGTGCTGCTTGAGAATGTGCAAATTCTCTCGAACCTGCCGACGAAAACCGACCCACTCGAAGTGGTCGTGATCGTGGTTGCGGCGCTCGCGCTGTCGTTCCTCTCAGCCCTCTACCCGGCCCGCCGCGCGGCACGGCTCGACCCTGCGGAGGCGCTGCGTTATGAGTAATGTCCTTGCCCTGTCCTCCATCGTGCGCCATTTCCCAAGCTCTAGCGGGGTGATAGAGGTGCTAAAAAACGCCTCCCTCGGCATCGCAGGCGGTGAAATGGTTGCGCTTGTTGGCCCCTCCGGCTCTGGTAAATCCACGCTGCTGCAAATCGCTGGGCTTCTAGATACCCCGCAGTCAGGCGAGATTCGCATCGTGGGTGTGGATGCCAGCCGCGCGAACGACGCCTCGCGCACCCATCTGCGCAATCAGTATATCGGCTTCATCTATCAGTTCCACAACCTCCTGCCGGAGCTAACGGCGGAAGAAAACGTGGCCATGCCGCAGCGTATCGCAGGGTTCCGCGCGGCGGATGCGCATGCCCGCTCGCGATCGTTACTCACACGTTTGGGGCTTGAACATCGGCTTGATCATTTGCCATCCCAGCTTTCGGGCGGTGAACAGCAACGCGTTGCCATCGCGCGTGCCCTCGCCAATAAACCGGCGCTGATTCTGGCGGATGAACCGACCGGCAATCTCGACCCCGAAACGTCGGATTCCGTGGTGAATTTGCTGCTCAAAATCGCGGCGGAGGAAAAAGTCGCCGCCCTCATCGCCACGCATAACATGGCCGTGGCTAAACGCCTCACCCGCGCGGTGACGGTGCGTCACGGTGCCGTTGAGGCAATCACGCTATGAGCTTCGTGCATCTGCGCAGTCATTCGGCCTATTCGCTGCTAAAAGGCGCGATCAAGATTCCGAAGCTGATTGCGCTCGCCAAGGCGGACGGCATGCCCGCGCTGGGGTTAGTGGATCATGACAATTTGTTTGGCTCGCTTGAGTTTTCGGAATACGCAGTGAAAGAGGGGGTCCAGCCGATTGTCGGGATGACGCTCTCGCTGCTGCCGCAAAATACCGAGACGCATGGCAATAACGCGAAGATAATCGCCGATCAGCTGCTGGTGTATGCCAAGGATGAACGTGGCTATCAGAATCTGCTGCAACTGGCGAGCAAGGCCTACACACACCCTGCACTCGGCATGGCGCCGCTGCTCGATTACGCCACGCTTGGTGCGCATAGCGATGGGCTGATTGCGCTAACAGGGAGCATCTACGGCGGTTTTGGTCGCATGCTGCTTGCCAACCGCAAGGCGGATGCAGAGAAGCTGCTCGCTGAGCTTCAGGGCATGTTTGGCGACCGTCTCTATATCGAGCTGACGCGCCACCAGTTGCTCTTCGAGCGCCAGATTGAGCGGATGCAGATCGACATCGCGCTAGAGAAAAATCTGCCACTCGTTGCCACCAACAATATCTATTTCACGGACGCAGGCATGTATGAGGCGCATGACGCGCTGCTCTGCGTGGCGGATGGGCGTTATGTGACGGAAACCGACCGCCCGCGTATGAATCCGGAGCATCGGTTCAAATCTACCAGCGAAATGAAGCTGCTTTTCGGCGATATCCCTGAGGCGATTGAGAATACCCTCAACATCGCGCGGCGCTGCCATGTGTGGGCGCCTTCGCGCTCGCCGATCCTCCCCGGTTTTCGGGTGGAGGATGCAGCAGGGAATATCCTCTCCGAATCCGAAGCGCTGGCCGTGCGTGCTCGCGCGGGGTTGGAGTCTCGACTAGAACGTCAGGTGTTCACGCCCGGCCTGAGCGACGAAGAAAAAGAGCGCATCGCTACGCCCTATCGTGAGCGGCTGGCATTCGAGCTCGACGTCATCATCACCATGAAGTTTCCCGGCTACTTCCTCATCGTTTCGGACTTTATTACCTGGGCGAAGGAAAATAACATTCCCGTAGGGCCGGGGCGCGGCTCTGGGGCTGGTTCTGTCGTTGCATGGGCGTTGCTGATTACCGACCTCGACCCGCTGCGTTTTGGCTTGATTTTTGAGCGCTTCCTCAACCCGGAACGCGTCTCGATGCCTGACTTCGATATCGATTTCTGCCAAGACCGTCGCGATGAAGTGATCCGCTATGTGCAGTCGAAATACGGTGATGACCGCGTGGCGCAGATCATCACCTTCGGAAAACTGCAAGCGCGGGCGGTGCTGCGCGATGTTGGCCGCGTGTTACAGATGCCGTATTCGCAGGTGGATCGCATCAGCAAGCTGGTGCCGAACAACCCAGCCGAGCCGGTCACGCTTGAACAGGCGATTCGCTTGGAGCCGATGATTCAATCGGCAATGGATGAGGACGAAAACGTTTCTCATCTCGTCGCGCTATCGATCAAGCTCGAGGGGCTCTACCGCCACGCCTCCACCCACGCGGCGGGTGTGGTGATTGCTGATCGTCCGCTATCGGAGCTGACGCCGCTCTACCGCGACCCGAAATCCGACATGCTGGTGGTGCAATATTCCATGAAATGGGCGGAGGCGGCGGGGCTCGTGAAGTTCGATTTCCTCGGCTTACGCACGCTTACCATCCTGCAGAAAGCCGCGCAGTTGATTGCAGAAGCAGGCACCACGCTCGACCTGCTGACACTGCCGGAGGGTGACCCCAAAACCTATGCTATGCTCAGCCGTGGCGATACGCTCGGCGTGTTCCAGTTCGAATCCGCAGGCATGCGCGAGGCGCTCAAAAACCTGCGGCCGGACTCCATCGAGGATCTCATCGCGCTTGGTGCACTCTACCGCCCGGGGCCGATGGATAACATCCCGACCTATATCGACGTCAAGCATGGCCGCCAGCGTCCGGATTATCTCCACCCGCTGCTCGAGCCGGTGCTGAAAGAAACCTACGGTGTCATTATTTACCAGGAGCAGGTGCAGAAGATCGCTCAGATTTTGGCAGGCTACACGCTGGGTGGCGCGGATCTTCTGCGTCGTGCGATGGGTAAGAAAATTAAGGCGGAGATGGACGCGCAGCGCGCGTTATTTGCCGAGGGTGCGCGTAAAAACAACGTGCCCGAGCAGCAGGCATCGGCGATTTTCGACCTCGTGGCGAAGTTCGCGGGCTATGGTTTTAACAAATCCCACGCGGCGGCGTATGCGGTGATCGCCTACCAGACCGCCTATCTCAAAGCGAATTACACGGTGGAGTTCCTCGCGGCGACGATGACCTACGAAATGGTCTCCACCGATAAGTTGAGTCTGTTCGCAGGTGAGGCGCGTAAGTTCGGCATCGCCGTGTTGCCGCCGGATATCAACGCGTCGCAGGTTGAATTCTCAGTCGAAAAAGACGCAAACGGAAAATCCGCCGTACGTTATGCGCTTTCTGCCATCAAAAATGTCGGTGCGGCGGCGATGGCGCTCATCGTGGCAGAGCGCCAGAAAAACGGCGCTTATAAAGACATTCACGACTTTGCGGTGCGAGTAGATGCCAGCGTGATTAACCGTCGCCAGCTGGAGCATCTTGTTATGGCGGGCTGTTTTGATTCGCTCCACAGCAATCGTCGCCAACTGTTTGAGTCGATCGACAGTATTCTTGCCATCGCCCAGCATGCCACGCAGGAGCGGGCAAGCACGCAGGTGAGTCTATTTGGCGATGCCGCTGCACAACAGAAAATGAACCCGCAGAGCCTCAAAAACGTGCTGGAATGGCCGCTCACGGAGAAGCTGAACCACGAATGCGGTGCGATTGGTTTTTACCTCACCGCGCACCCGCTCGAGCCGTATGCGCCGCTGTTCAAGCGCCTCGCCATCACGGCCAGCACACTTCTTACCTCCGGCCTAAAAGACCGTCAGGTGCTGAAACTCGCCGGCATTCTCTCGGCGGTAAAAATGCGCAATTCACCCCGTGGGCGCTCGGCGTTCCTCAGCCTCTCGGATGCGCATGGCGCCTATGAAGTCGCGGTGTTCGACGAGTCGCTTATCAACCAGCATCATGCGATTTTAACGGCGGGAACGCTTCTATTGTTGCATGTTGATGTGCGCAATTCCGAGCGCGGCCAGCGGCTTCTTGTTACGAAAATCGAACTACTCGACGCTGTGGCGGGGCAGATGCGCGCTCAGTCGCTCAGCGTGCGGGTGGAGGACGCGGCGGAGCTGCCACGCCTCAAAGAACTCCTCGGCGAACGCAAAGATCGCGGCGCGAAGGTAGAGCTGCTCGTGCCCATCCCCACTGGTATCGTCAAAATCGCACTGCCCGGTGCTTATTCCGTCGCCACTGCGGAGCTGATGGGCATTCAAGCCATGCCCGGCATGGTCGCCGAAGCAGCGTAGCTACAACGCCGCCAGCACTTCCTCTCTCACCCCCAGTGCGGCGCAGATGCCGCGCGCTTTGGCGAGGGTCTCGCGCCATTCGTCCTCGGGGGTGGAATCTGCCACAATGCCGCCGCCGACTTGGAATTCAAAGCGCGCGCCCTCTATCAATAAGGTGCGGATGACGACGGATAAATCGCAACGCTCACCCGAAATCCAGCCAAGCGCGCCGCTATAAACGCCGCGCTCCATCGGTTCCATTTTGCTGCACCATTCCATCGCCGCGATTTTGGGTGCGCCCGTCATCGAGCCCGGTGGGAAGCACGCGCGCAGCACCTCCACGAGGCTAGCATCCGCGCTTTTTTTGCCGTGAATGGTAGAGATGAGATGGTGGATCGTTGCATAAGAATGCAGTGCTGATTGCGCCGGGACATGCACCGATGCTGCCTCACACACCTGCGCAAGGTCGTTGCGCATAAGGTCGACAATCATCAGGTTTTCCGCCTGATTTTTTTCGCTGGCGCGTAATGCCTCACGAATTTTTTTATCCGTCTCAAGGTCTTCACTGCGCCGCGCAGAGCCTTTAATCGGGCGCGTGGTCACATTTCCCGCCGCATCTATTTCAAGAAACGACTCCGGGCTCGCGGAAAGAATGGCGCTGCCGCCGTGGCGGATATAGGCGCTATAAGCGGCGGGGCTTGCTTTGGTGAGCGCCAAAAATAACGCGAGGCTATCCGGCACGCTCGCAAATTCACCAAAAAACTTGCGGGTAATGTTCGCCTGATAAAAATTTCCGGCATGAATCTCGGTGATAGTTTTTTTGACCGCTGTTTCATAGGCAGCACGATTAAAATTGGAGGCGATTTTGCTAACCGTTGTGGCTGTGTTATCTATGAGAGCTGGATCCGGAATCTGGAGCGCTGCTACGACTTCGCGGCGATAATAAGTCAGCGTTTTTTGTGTGTGGTTAAAGTGAAATAAATGCGCGTAGCGGATGAAGCGGAAATCCGGAAATCGCACCGTTGCGGCATCGGTGCGCTGCCCATGCTCGCGCATGCCATAGCCGAGATAGCCAATCCAATCCGGCAGTGACGCGTTGGTAGTTGCCGTGATGAATGTGCTGAATTCTTCCCAATCGCTTCCTTCGACAACATAGAGTGGCGTCACGGCGAGGTAGCTCGAACCACCGCTCGCTTGATCGCTCATGGAGGAATAGAGGAACGCAATATCCTTGTTTTTGAAGCGGGTAACGAAGCACTCCGGCGCCTCCCAATTTATTATCTGTCCATTCAGCCAATTCATGAGCGATTGTTCCAATATACTGAATTATTATTAATATAATCAGTGATATCTTCGCGGTATTTTTGCTGGATCAAGCTCATCGCGGGATGATTAGAATCCCAATTAGTTGCGGGCGTATGGAGCGACTGAACAGGTAAAAGACCAACCCGGCAATTGGTGAGAAATACCGCTTCCGCAGAAGCAACCTTGGAAATCGGGGCTTCGACCTCTTCTGTAGCGAGTGGACTGAGACGAAGAATGGCAGCGCGCGTCGTGCCATTCAGGCACCCTGTGTTAAGCGTAGGGGTAAAAAGTTTTTCGTCCACGATCCAGAAAATATTGGCGGCAGCGGCGCTGCAAACTAAGTCATGTTCAGTGCGAAAAACTGCTTCATTGCAGCCATTTTCCTGTGCTTCAAGCAGGGCGATGGTGCTGTTCACCCCTTGCGATAATTTATGATTCACTGGCAGTGCCGCGAGAGATGGTTTGCGGTAGCTGCTCAGAAATAATCGTGCAGGTGTGGCGGGCAGAGTGCGTGGCGCCAAATGCTCCATCGCCCAGCGTGGCGGCGCATCTGCGTCGAGGGGGAGATAGCCTGCGCTCTCCCCCCCGCGGCTGATGCTGATGCGCAGAAATCCATCCCGCGCGTTATTCTTGTGCAGCAATGTGCGTGCAGATTCCTGCAAATCTGCGGTAGGAACGGGGATGCGTAGCGCCGCCAAACCCTCGCGCAGCCGCGCCATATGAAGTTCCCATTGATAGGGCACGCCCTCATGAATCGCGATCGTCTCAAACACGCCATCGCCAAAGCGCGCGCCGCGATCCGAGAGCGGGATCGTCGCAAGATGGGCGGGCAGAAATTCGCCGTTCAAGCAGGTGATGAGCGCGTGCATAGGCTTGCCATATAGCGGTTTTTACGTCATGACACTACCAACAAAAGAGGATTTATGTCCCATTACGCCCATGTGTTGATGGTAAACCGCTTGCAGCTCGACGTGCATCTCGGGTTTTACGAGAAGGAGCGCCTCAAAAAACAAAAAATTGAGGTGTCGTTTCGCCTCTATTTTCCGAACGCGATTCCCGCCAATTCAGACGACCATGCCTCGTTCTATGACTACGGAAAGCTGGCGGATTTTATGCGTGACTGCCTGAAAGACCGCAAATTCAACCTGATCGAATTTCTCTCGGTAGAAATGTTCCGCTGGCTGCGCGAGCGCATTGACGGGCTGGGCGGAAAAGATGTCAAAATCTGGCTGGAGCTTAACAAAATCGAGGCGCCGGTGCCCGGGCTGATGGGGGGCGCCTCGTTCATTTATTCCGACCTGCCGCCGGATGCCACTTACATTCCCTCCACCGCGCCATGATTCTGCTCGGACTTGGCAGTAATCTCGGCAACCGCGAGGCGTATCTCGCGCAGGCGCTCAGCGCCATGGTGGCCTATGACATTACGCTTCTGGCGGTCTCATCCATTCATGAAACGCCTGCATTAATGCCGCCCGGTGCGCCGGAGGAATGGAATATCCCCTATCTCAACCAAGTTGCGCGGGTGGAGACGCATCACACGCCGGAGGATTTGCTCGCCTGCCTGAAACATATCGAGGCGGAGCTTGGCCGCACGCCGGGTGCGCGTTGGGCGCCGCGTGAGATAGATCTCGATATCCTTGCCTATAACGACCTGCTGATGGTGACGGATAGCCTCGTGCTGCCGCATCCACACATGGATACGCGGCCATTCGTACTGAAACCGCTCGCGGAAATTGCGCCCGCGTGGCAGCACCCTGTGCTCGGAAAAACAGCGGCGGAAATGCTGGCGGAGTGCGCGCCATGAAGCGTCCGGCGCTGCTGGGTATCGTGAATGTCACGCCGGATTCTTTCTCCGGCGATGGGGTAACGGGTGGCGCGGCATTCGCTCGCGCGCAGCAGTTGGTAGAAGATGGTGCGGATATTCTCGATATCGGTGCGGAATCAACGCGCCCTGGCGCATCGCCGCTGACCGCAGGGGAAGAATGGGCGCGGCTGGCGCCGTTGTTGGCGGCGCTGCGTGATACTTCGTGGCGAAAAAATATTCGTCTGAGTATTGATACGCGTCATGCGCAAACGGCAGTGCGAGCGCTGGAGCTGGGCGCTGATATCCTCAACGATGTGGGCGGATTGAGCGATCCTGCGATGCTCGAAATACTAGCAGATCACAGCTGCGATATTATTGTGATGCATGCGCTCAGCGTGCCTGCTGACCCAGCGATTCTGTGGCCAGAAACAACAGATGTGGTGCAGGAGATCAACATATGGAAACAGGCGGTCATCAACCGTGCTGAAACATCTGGAATCGCGTCGGAGCGGTTGATCTTCGACCCCGGCCTCGGTTTTGGAAAGTCAGCAGAGCAATCTCTTACACTGATTTTATCCGCTGAAAAACTGGTGGCATCGGGTGGGCGTTGGCTCTTCGGCCACTCGCGCAAATCTTTCATTAAGTTGTTTACAGATGCGCCCGCGAGCGAGCGTGACGCGTTGACACGAAGCTTCTCAGCCATGCTTGGCGCAGCAGGAGTAAAGTATCTGCGCGTGCATGATGTTGCAGGTCACCGCGCGATGTTAGAGCGTTTATGCACCTGAACCCCACCATCGACGCGTTGCTCAAGGGCTTCCTTAATCCCTCGCTTCCGGCAATCGATCTTTCGCTTTCTCGGATGGAGAAGCTGCTGGCCGCGCTTGGGAGCCCTCAGCTTCGCTTGCCGCCGGTGGTACATATCGCCGGTACGAACGGCAAAGGCTCCACCTTGGCATTTCTGCGGGCGATGGCCGAGGCCGATGGCAAGCGCGTGCATGCCTATACCTCACCCCATCTCGTACGGTTTAACGATCGTATCGTGCTTGCAGGAAAAGAAATTGAAGACGCTACGCTGTTACCGCTTTTGCAGCGCGTAGCGGAAGCAGCACGCAGCATTTCCGTCACGTTTTTTGAGGCAACCACCGCTGCCGCCTTTCTTGCTTTTACCGAAAATCCGGCGGATTTTCTGCTGCTTGAAACCGGCCTCGGTGGTCGGCTGGATGCGACGAATATGGTGCCAAATCCAGCACTAACGCTCATCACTCCCATCGGCTTGGACCATATGGAGTTTCTTGGCGATAGCCTCGCGCAGATCGCGGCGGAGAAGGCTGGGATTATGAAGCAAAATGTGCCTTGCATCGCTGCTGCGCAGGTGAAGGAGGTGGAAGAAGTCTTCCTAAAATCGGCGGAATCCCTCCACGTACCTCTGATGCTTGTGGGCAGAGACTGGAATACTGAAAGGGGGCTTAAGGGGCTTCCTGATCCATCCCTCATGGGCGCGCATCAACGTCATAACGCTGCATTGGCGGTGATGGCGGCGCGGCAGCTTGGCCTGTCAAAGCAAGCTATCGCGCGCGGCATCGCCGCTGCGCATTGGCCGGGGCGGATGCAGCGGCTTACGCACGGTGTGCTAGTGGAGGCATGGGGGACACGTGGCGATGTGATTGTCGACGGTGCGCATAATGCGCATGCGGCGCAGGCGATGGCCGAGTGGATGAGTGCACACCCGCAGCCCATCACCCTCATCTGTGGTATGATGGCGCGGAAGGATGCACGGGCCTTTCTTACCCCGCTCGCACCCTATGTGGGGCATCTCATCGCCGTGCCGATCGAGGGGGAGGATTGTTACGCACCAGCAGCGTTGGCTAAACTGGCGGAAGCCTCAGGAATCAGGCGTGCAACAGTCTGTCAGAGCATGAAAGAGGTGTCCTCCGCATTGGCTCTTGAGGATTCTGGGACACTACTTATTACCGGATCGCTCTTCCTTGCGGGAGAACTATTGAAAAACCATGGATAATCGCTCTCTCGCCTGTTATGGATAAAAGAGGTCTGATCTAATTGACGATGGTGTCCGCGCGCATATGAAGCCAACCAACCACGATCTTGAAGCGATTTCTATCCGCCGCGCGAAAGTGGCGGATGTGGGGAAAATACGCTACCGTGTTTATAGCACCCCGAATGATTTTGTTGCCGTCATCGCGGATAGTGCTTTGATGGCAGTGAAGACGGCTGGCATCACCAAACCTTATAAAATCATGAGAGATTCGCCTACGGATGGTATTGCTATCGAGGCGGGGCGTATGGCTGTACACGAAGAAACGCCGGAAAGGGTTTCCTTCACCACCAAAGAAACACCAAAAATGAATCAGCATGTTGTCGATTTCCCTGAGCAAGGACCTGCTCCAAAGGAGCCCTTCATACCGCTTGGCATCTCCGAATTACGCACGAAAGAGACAAGCAAACTACGTATTTTGTCACCGGATATGGTGAATGAGATTATCGACAATCACGCCAAAACGCATTCTATGTCGGAGCCTGTGGCTGAAGCATCACCCACACCGCCCGAGCCTGTGGTGCAGTCTGCAACTTTATCTGAACCTTCGGTAGAAGAAAAAATGAAACAACTCGCTGAAGAAGTATTGCCTTCTGCGGCGGATCTCGATCCTGCAGATTTACCACCACCGAACCATCGGGAACCGCTGTCGCCCGAAGAAGTGAAGAAGTTGCTCAATGAATAATTTGCTGCGTATTATTACAAGCTGTGTGCTGTTGGCGTCAGCAACACCTGCCGTTGCGCGTGACCAGTTGAAAATCGTCGGCTCATCGACTGTATTTCCGTTCATCGCCGCAGCGGCGGAGCAGTTCGCACATGAGGGAAAATTTCGCACGCCAATTGCTGAAATCAATGGCACGGGCGGTGGATTCAAAATGTTCTGCGACGGGGTGGGGGAACGCTATCCCGATATTGCCAATGCTTCGCGCCCGATCAAAGACAGCGAAATCGCCCTATGCAAAAAACATGGGGTGCAGGACATCACCGAAATCACCCTGGGGTATGACGGTATTGTGGTTGCCAATGCGCTCTCAAGCGCCTCTTTACCGCTGACCAAAGAGCTGATTTTCTTGGCGCTTGCGCGCGAAGTCCCGAAGGATGGCAAGCTTGCGCAGAATCCCTATACACGCTGGCGTGAGATCGACCCTAAGCTGCCCGATGTGCCGATTGAGGTCTATGGCCCGCCACCGGCTGAGGGCACGCGCGACGCATTCGTTGAGTTGGTAATGCATGAGGCCTGCAAGGAATTCCCGGAATATAAAACCGCCTATGCCGACGACAGAATACGCCAGCAGCGCTGCGGAACATTGCGCGAGGACGGACGCTATATCGAGGTGCTGGGCGGAAATCTGATGGTGCAGAAGCTGGTGACGAACACCCAGGCGCTGGGCATTTTCAGCTACAGCTTTCTCGACCAGAACCGGGCGCTAGTGAAGGCGAATCCGATTCGTGGGGTCATGCCAAGCTTCGCAAGTATTGTTGATCGTAGTTATAGTGTCGCGCGTAGTCTGTTTATTTATGTGAAGGATGCGCATGTAGGCACATCACCAGGCTTGGCAGAGTTCTCGCAGTTTGTGACGTCAGACGCGGCCAGCGGAGAGGATGGGTTTCTGGTGATTAAGGGGCTTATTCCACTTTCCGCCAAAGACCGTAAGGATATGCAGGCACGGGTACGCGTACTTTCGACGCATTAAACATCCAGCGCTTCGCGGAACTTATCGCCGTATAGTTCGGTCTGCTCCCGGATGAATTTAAAGCGCAGCTCTGGCTTTTTGCCCATTAGCTGGTTCACACGCTCCGCCGTTGCGTCTACATCCTCATTCGCAATTGCGACCTTGAGCAGCGTGCGCTTTTTAGGGTCCATCGTGGTTTCTTTGAGTTGCGGCGCTGTCATCTCGCCCAGCCCTTTGAATCGGCCGATTTCGATTTTGCTTTTATGCTTCACCGTCAACTGTGCCACGAGCTTCTCTTTTTCCGCGTCGTCATGCGGGTAATAGGTCTGTCCACCCGCAGTCACGCGGTAAAGCGGCGGCTGCGCGAGGTAGAGATGGCCGTTGCTGATGAGCTTCGGCATTTCCTGATAGAAGAACGTCATCAGCAGCGAGGCGATATGCGCGCCGTCGACATCCGCATCCGTCATGATGATCACTTTTTCGTAGCGTAGCGCCGCAATGTCGAACTGGCTGCCGGTCGAAACTCCAAGCGCCTGCATTAGGTCAGAAATCTCTTGGTTGCCGCGAATTTTATCAATCGTTGCGCTTGCCACGTTGAGGATTTTACCGCGCAGCGGCAGCACCGCTTGCGTTTCGCGCTCGCGCGCCTGCTTGGCTGAGCCGCCTGCCGAATCACCTTCCACCAGGAACAGCTCGGTGCCTTGCGGAATACTGCGCGTACAGTCCGCCAATTTACCGGGAAGGCGCAGGCGCGAGGTGACATTCTGGCGTTTGACATTCTTCTCGTTGCGGCGGCGTAGGCGCTCTTCCGCTTTAAAAATAATATAGTCGAGTAGCGCATTGCCTTGCGTCAAGTCACCGCTCAGGAAATGATCGAACGGGTCGCGCAGAGCATTTTCCACGAGGCGTGTCGCATCCGCCGTGACCAATTTGCTCTTGGTTTGGCTTTGGAACTGCGGGTCCTTGATGAACAGCGAGAGGATCACCACCGCGCCCGCCATCACATCATCCGCCATAATACTCGCGGCTTTTTTATTTTTGGTCATGTCGCCAAAGGTACGCAGACCCTTGGTGAGCGCCGCGCGTAGGCCAGCCTCGTGCGTGCCGCCCTCGCTGTTGGGAATGGTGTTACAGAACAACGAATGATGGCCTTCGTCTTCGTCGTTCGGCCAGGCAATTGCCCATTCCACGCGGCCGCGGCCATCAGCGAGATCGGCATCGCCATAAAACGGATTGGTGACGAGGGGTTTCTCACCCAGCTCCTGCAGCAGGCAGTCATGCAACCCACCGGGGAAGTGGATCACCTCACTCGCGGGTACTTTGCTGCCTTCGGGAATCAACTCTGGCGCACAGCTCCAACGCACCTCAACCCCGCGGAAGAGGTAGGCTTTAGAGCGGATGAGTTTATAGATTTTCTCCGGACGGAACTTCGATTTCGCGCCAAAAATTTCTGCATCCGGGCGGAACATGACCGAGGTACCGCGACGATTCTTGATCGCGCCGAGTTTGAGAATTTTGCTTTTGGGCAGCCCGCGCGAGTAGTCCTGCGCGTAAAGCTGCTGCTCGCGCGCTACTTCTACACGCATTTCGTCGGATAGGGCGTTCACTACAGAAATCCCAACGCCGTGCAGACCGCCTGCGGTTTCATAGACTTTGTCGTTGAACTTTCCGCCCGCATGTGAGGATCACCTCCAGCGCAGAAATCTTAGGGAAACGCGGGTGTGGATCCACCGGAATGCCGCGCCCATTATCCGTAATGGTGATGCGGTTATTCGGCTGCAAATCCACCGTAATAAAGCTCGCATGGCCAGCGACGGCCTCATCCATCGCGTTGTCGAACACCTCGTTGATGAGGTGGTGCATCGCGTTTTCGTCGCTACCGCCGATATACATGCCAGGTCGGCGGCGCACGGGCTCCAGCCCCTCCAGCACTTCGATATGCTCGGCGGAGTAGTTCGACGATACGGGTTTTGCCTTCGCGGCCTTAAAGAGATCGGACATAGCGGGCGTTTATAGCGTAAATTTGTGCAAGCGCAAGGGTTTCTGCGGGCTTTGTGAATGAATCAGGCCGCCTGTTGGGTGGGTTTTGGTAGCAAGTTGGCAATCTCCGCCGCGACTGCGCTCGCAAGCGCCAGGCGCTTTTGCTCGCTATCCCCCTCCGCCGCGAGAAAGAGTGTCTGGTCGGCCCGCAGCTTGATGCGCCCGGCATGTTTGGCGATATGGTCGAGCAGGGCAGCGGGGTTCTCGAACCGATTATTGGGGAAGGCGACCACCGCGCCTTTGGGCCCCACATCCAGCCGTGCGATGCCCGCCTGTTTACAGGTAAGTTTGATGCTGAGGGTGGCGATAAAATGCTCCACTTCCACCGGCAATCTACCGAAACGATCGACCAGTTCCGCCGCGAAACTCTCCAGCTCGGGCTGGGTGGTGAGCGAGGCTGCACGACGATAGAGGCTGAGGCGCAGTGGCAAATCCTCCAAGTAGGATTCGGGAATGAGCACCGACATGCCGAGATTGATTTGCGGACTCCAGCTATCGTCCGGCAGTTCTTCTTTATGTTTGTTGCGCAGTGCTGCAATCGCTTCCTCGAGCATCGCCTGATAGAGCTCGATCCCGACCTCTTTCACATGGCCGGATTGTTCTTCGCCGAGCAAATTACCGAAGCCGCGAATATCCATATCGTGGCTGGCGAGCTGGAACCCGGCACCGAGCGAATCAAGCTGCTGCATCACCTCAAGCCGTCGCTCTGCCTCACGCGTCAGCGTGCGGCCATGGGGTAGGGTGAGGTAGGCATAGGCGCGTTGCTTGCTGCGCCCCACGCGGCCACGCAGCTGGTAAAGCTGGCTGAGGCCGAACATATCCGCCCGGTCGATGATGATGGTATTCGCAGTCGGAATATCGATGCCGGATTCGATGATGGTGGTGGAGAGCAGTAGGTCATATTTGCCGTCGTAAAACTCGTTCATCACGCGGTCGAGCGCCACCGCGCCCATCTGTCCATGTGCTGTCGCAATCTTGATTTCTGGCACCAGGTCACGGATTTTTTGTTCGAGTTCGGCCATATATTTCACGCGCGGGGTGACATAAAAAATTTTCCCGCCGCGATGGTATTCGCGCAAGATTGCCTCACGCAGCACGACAGCATCGTAGGGCATAACGTAGGTTCTGACTGCCAGACGATCAACCGGCGGGGTGGTGATGAGTGACAGCTCGCGCACACCCGAAAGCGAGAGCTGCAACGTGCGCGGAATCGGCGTAGCCGAGAGTGTCAACACATGGATATTGGTTTTGAGCTGCTTGAGCTTTTCCTTCTGCGCCACGCCGAAATGCTGCTCTTCATCGACAATCAGCAGGCCGAGATTCTGGAAGCTCACCCCGCCGCCGAGCAGCGCATGCGTGCCCACCACAATGTCAATTTTCCCTTCGGCGAGGGCAGCTTTGTTCTCCGCCATCTGTGCCGCGTTCACGAGGCGCGACATCATGCGCACAGTAAAGGGCAGGTCGCGGAACCGCTCACTGAACGTATGGAAATGCTGGCGCGCGAGCAGGGTGGTGGGAGCAATGATGGCGACCTGCAATCCCTGACTGGCGGCGATGAATGCGGCGCGTAGTGCTACCTCGGTTTTGCCGAAGCCGACATCACCGCAAATGAGGCGATCCATCGCATGCCCGGCCGCGAGGTCGCCGCGCACATCCTCAATCGCTTGTAGCTGGTCTTCTGTCTCGCTGTAGGGGAAGCGGTTGACGAACTCGTCGTAAAGTCCAGTATCTGCGGTCACAACAGGCGCGGGGATGGCGGCGCGTGCAGCGGCAACCTTCAGTAGAGCCTCTGCCGCCATTTTGAGGCGTTTTTTGAGTGCAGACTTGCGCTTCTGCCACGCCACACCACCTAGTTTATCGAGCGCGATTTCTCCCTCCGCCGTGCCATAACGGCTGACAAGGTCGATATTCTCCACCGGCAGGAAAAGCTTGTCGCCACCATCGTAAATCAGCTTCAGGCAATCATGCCGCGTGCTGCCGACTTCGACCGTCACTAGCCCTTCGAACTTGCCGATGCCATGCTCGCGGTGAACAATTAATTCGCCTTCAATAAAACTCGCGGCCTCCGCTAAAAACGCTTCGGATTTCCGCTTTTTCTTTTGCGTGCGGATGATGCGCTCACCGAACATATCCTGCTCCGTGAGGAGGATAAATTCCGGCGTGGTGAAGCCTTGCTCAATGGGAAGAACCGTCAGCGGATGCTTCGATTTTAGCGCCTCAGGTAGTGTTTCGCTGGGGGTGCTCGTTTCATCAAACCCCAGCATCTTTTGAATGCGATCCGCACTACCGACCGAGTTCGCGGCGAGGACTACCGGAATACCTGCCTGATTAAGGTAATCCAGAATTACGTCACGCAAATGCTGGCCTTCCTCGTGCCGGCGGTTAAAAAGCTGTGGCGAGGGTCGAATACCCAACGGTTCCGAGCCTTGGGTCGCATAGGGGCTGAGCGTGATACGTGCATGGTTTTGCCATAACCGCTCGAAGCGATCCTGCGTCAGAAAGAGCTGTTCCGGCGGCACGGGGTGATAGGGTGCGGCGTCCTTGCGGGCATGGCTGCGCCGTGCGTCGTAATAATCCGCCACGGTTTCATCGCGCTCAGTCAGCAGCGCGGGAATGCGGTGATCACTCGTGATGATCGCGCCGGGCACATAGTCCATCAGCGTATCGAGCTTCTCATAAAACAGCGGCAGCCAGTGTTCCATCCCGGCATAGGTGCGCCCCTCCGAGATGCTGGCATAGAGCGGGTCATCACGCGTTACCGCACCGAACATTTCAAGATAACGCGCGCGGAAGTGGGCGATGGTATCCGGTTGCAGCAGCACTTCGCTCACTGGCCGCAGTTCCAGCGACTCCACTGCCGCATCGCTCAACTGCGTCAGCGGGTCAAAACGGCGGAGGGACTCCACCTCATCGCCAAACAGATCGATGCGAATGGCATCCACATTGCCGGAGGGGAAAATATCAATCAACGAGCCGCGCGCGGCGTATTCCCCTGCCTCCATGACCTTGCCGACGCGGCTGTAGCCGTTGTTCGTCAGGTATTCAAACAGCGCCGCGCGGTCGAGCTTTGTACCTTTGGCGATGCGGTGGCGACCATGCGTAAACATCGCACGCGGCGGCAGTTTCTGCGCCGCCACATTGGCGGTGGTGAGCAGTATATAAGGTGTTTTGGCATCCGCCATCGCCAACGTGCTCAGCGCTGAAAGTCGTGCTGCGGTGATCGCTGCGCTGGGGCTGATACGGTCGTAAGGCAGCGTGTCCCACGCGGGCAGGGTGAGGATGGTAACATCTGGCGCTAAAAATCGACATAAATCCGCCATCGCGGCCATGTCTTTATCCTGCGGCACCACATGTACGACGGGCTTTTTTGTCTCACGCTGCAGGGCGCACAGCAAATAGCCTTGTGCGGCGATGGGAATGTCGCCCAGCGTAAATGCTGCGCCGGGTTCCATGCTCCGGATAAGTGTGGCGGGAAGTCGCACGGTCTATAGGATTTTCTGTTGACGCAGGGCGGTCAGCAGCGGTGCGTATTCCGCTTTTGGACAAGGCTTTTTTTCGATCAACCACGCCCAAATATCAGCGTCGTCCTCATCCAAAAAGGCCTCGAACAACACAAGCTGGTCATTCGGCAAAGCATTGATCTGCTGCGTGCAATAGGTGCCGAGCACGAGGTCGGTTTCCTTACAGCCGCGATGCAAGCTGCGATAGGTCAGGCGTTTTAGCCACAGGTCGCGTGGCAATGGTGGGTTCGATTGGTGGATGGGCTGCATCTGCTTGACTCGGTAAATGGACTGGCAGCATAGTGTGTTTCATAGAAATCGCAAGTGCGGAGCCGCCGTGACTGCAGAGCCCATAGCTACCCAAATCCCGGCACGTAGAGGTGATGGCCTCATCGTTGTTACCCAAAATAATGCCGAAAAAGCACTCACCATTCAGCATATGAATGCGGAAATTGAGGAGATGCTGGGCTATACGGAAGAAAAAGCCGTAGGTCGGCGGCTGGAGGTGATTTTAAGCTCGCGGATGGCTCAATTTCTTGACGAAGAAATCGACTATCGTGAAGATGCGCCCGATCTGGGCGACGTATTTCAGCGTCAGCGCGAAGTGAAGCTTCGTCATCGTTCTGGGAAGGAAATTCCTGTAAACTGCACAATTTCACGCCTGATGTCGGAGGGGATGAATGCTAAATTTCAGCTCGTTATTCCCAATGAAAAAGAAAAACTCGCGCGGCAGAAAATCCGCGACTTTATTTCGCTAAACCTCGAAGGGCGAAAACAGCTTGATATAGCGACGGGGCTGCCGAATCGCGATACGGCGCTCGATTTCCTGCCGCTACTCACCAACTATCTTGCGGAGATTGATGCGTCTTCGGTGGTGGCGGTGCTGCGGCTCGATCGCCATGAAAAAAGTGTACAGCGCTATGGCGAAGAGGCGTGTGCCAAGCTGTTGCAGCACACGGCCAACTGCTGCCAAAGCACGTTCCGTAGCGACGATTTGATATTCACACTTTCCGACTATACGCTGGGGCTGGTGCTGTTCGATATCAGCCTTGAATCTGCGCGATTGGTGCTTAACCGCCTACGCTGGAACATTCGTTCTCACCATCTGGATTTTGGCGGGAAGGCGAACTTCTCGGTTTCCGTCAGCCTCGCCTTCGACCAGATTCGTCCTGAAACAAGGGGTGATGAGCTTTTGATGCGCTGCGAGGATGCTGTGGGTAGCCTGGATGATGCTGCACGTAACGAGCTGATGGAAATGAGCGCATAGCTATGCGCGCGCCGCAGCTATATCCGTGGTTCGCGGCGGTTACTTCTCTCAAATATATCGGCCCCGCATCCACTGAAGCGCTAGCGCGGCTGCTGCGTCCTACAAGGATGGTCGAGGAGGTAGATACACGCGCACCGATTTTGCGTGACTTGTTGTTCCATATGCCCAGTTCGCTGATGGATAGGCGCGTGCTAACGCCGATTGGTGACCTGAAAGCGGGCGACTATGCTACGCTGGAGGTGGAAGTCGACGAGCACCAGGCTCCGCCGCGCAATCGCCCTAAAGCGCCTTATCGCGTGGCCGTGCATGATGCGAGTGGCAATCTTATTCTGCGATTTTTTCATGTGAAGGGCGATTATCTCAGCAAGCAATTGCCGGTGGGCGGCAAGCGCATCATCAGCGGAACGGTAGAGTTTCAGCATGGTATTCCCATCATCAGCCACCCGGATTTGATTGTAGATGCGAACAAAGCGGCAGAAGTACTGACCTTGTTCCCGGTCTATCCGCTCACGGCGGGGCTTTCTAACAAAGTGCTGGTGAAGGCGATGCAGCAAGCGCTTAGCCTGATGAAGCCGCTGCCGGAGTGGCTTGACCCGGCCTTCTTGCAGCAGTCGCGTTATGCTTCGTTGATCGATAGTCTCCGCGCGTTACATCAACCTCAGCATGAAGGTGCCATTGTGCCAGAAGCGCCGCCCCGTGCGCGGCTGGCCTATGATGAATTGCTGGCGAACCAGTTGGCGCTCAGTCTTGCGCGTCGGCTTACCCAGCGGCAGGAGTCCTATCGCATTCCCTTCAACACGACTGTGGATCAGAATCTGCGGGCAGCGTTGCCCTTTACCTTCACCAAGGGGCAGGAAGAAGTGCTGCGCGAAATGGTGGCTGATATGGCGAGCGGTGCGCGCATGGTTCGACTGCTTCAAGGAGATGTGGGTAGCGGCAAAACCATTCTCGCATTTGCGGCGATGACACAGGTTGCTGCGGAAGGCTTACAAGCGGTGCTAATGGCACCGACGGATCTGCTTGCCCGGCAGCATTACGCCAGCCTCGTTCCGCTGGCAGAGGCAGTCGGTGCACGGATTACCTTCCTCTCC
The DNA here is from genome assembly GCA_044237845.1 of Rickettsiales bacterium. Lineage (GTDB taxonomy): Bacteria > Pseudomonadota > Alphaproteobacteria > Rickettsiales > UBA3002 > QFOX01. The sequence continues at coordinate 22,981 of JBIIEL010000028.1, forward strand.
GGCAAAATGAAAAAAAATGAGCAAGAGACGGTGCGCGCGCAGATCGCAGCGGGCGAGGCGGATATTATCATCGGCACGCATGCGCTGTTTCAGGAGGGTGTGCGTTTTCAGAAGCTCGGCATGATGGTGGTGGATGAGCAGCATCGTTTTGGCGTAGGGCAGCGCATGAAACTGGCAGGGAAGGGGCGTGCGCCGCATTTACTGCAAATGTCAGCGACCCCCATTCCGCGCAGCCTGACAATGACGCTTTATGGCGATATGGAAGTTTCAAGCCTCACCGAGCGTCCGCCCGGGCGCAAGGAAATCGATACGCGCGCGATGCCCATGAGCCGCACGGCTGAAATCATCGATGGTCTCGCGCGGGTCATCAAAACCGGTGAGAAAATCTATTGGGTCTGTCCGCTGATCGATATGCCGGACGAAGAAGAAATCGACGCCGGAGCGCTGGATTTAGCGGCGGCAGAGGAGCGCTTCAAGGAGCTTACCAAGCATTTCAAAGGCAAGGTTGGTCTGGTGCATGGCCGCATGAAACTCGCAGATCGTGAACGGGTGATGCATGATTTCGCGCACGGAAATCTACAAATTCTGGTAGCTACAACAGTCATTGAAGTGGGCGTCAACGTGCCCGAGGCAACGGTAATGGTGGTGGAACAGGCGGAGCGTTTCGGCCTCGCGCAGCTTCACCAACTGCGTGGGCGTGTGGGGCGGAGCGATAAGCCCTCACGCTGTGTTTTGCTATACGATGAGCCGCTGTCGGAAACCTCAAAAGCGCGACTGAATATTCTTCGCACGACCAATGACGGCTTCAAAATCGCGGAAGAAGACCTGCGTTTGCGTGGCGCGGGCGATATGCTTGGCACACGGCAAACGGGAATGCCGGACTTTATTCTTGCCGATTTATCGGTGCATTTGCCGTTGCTACGCGTGGCGCATGACGATGCAAAACTCATCCTTAATCGCGACCCGGATTTGCTTTCTGAGCGTGGCCGCGCACTGCGTTTGTTGCTGCAATTATTTGAGTATGATGCTGCGATAGCGCAGCTAAAATCAGTTTAGGTAGCCCAGCACAATCTCCGCCGCCTTATCGCTGGGAGCGCGAGAATCTTCGCTGCCAAGCATTGCCGAAATACGGGTAAGTTCTTGTTTCTGTGCAGTGCGCACGGTTTCATCTGTCAGCAGAGGGTGTAGCGCAGCACTTAGTTTTTCGGGCGTACAATTCTCTTGCAACAGCTCCGGCACCGACATTTTTCCGGCGAGAATATTGGCAAGATTCACATACGCAACACGAAGCATTCGGCGTAGCAGATAGACGCTGATGGGGTTCGCGCGATAGGCTGTCACGCTCGGCAGCCCGGCGAGCGCGCATTCCAAACCGATTGTGCCGGACTTGGCAAGTGCCGCTGTGGCAGCGGCGAAAAGCCCCTTTTTATCCGTCGCGTTTGAAAGCACCTGTGCTTTTACTGTCCAATTTTTGGTGCGCGCACGCATCGTCTCCAGCAGTGCTTCCGGCACCTGAATCACAACTTCGAGTGCGGGGGTGTTCGCGTGCAGGCGTTCAATTGCCTTGCTGAAAATCGGCCAGAGGCGCTTGATTTCACCGGCGCGGCTACCGGGGAATACGGCTAGTAGCGGCGCATCTATCGCAATGCCATGCGCTTTGCGGAAAGCGGCGCCATCCCCTCGATCCTTCCACCACCAGGCGATATGATGTCCCACAAAGTTGGTGGGCAGTTTCTCGGCCTCGAAATAGGGTGGTTCAAACGGCAGCAGGCAGAGCAGATGGTCGTAGCGTTCTGCGACAATTTTGGCGCGCTCAGGGCGGTAAGCCCACACAGTCGGCGCCACGTAATGAATCAGCTTCGCGTGAATTTTTCCGCGCGCATGCAGTTGTTTTAGCACCCGTAGCGCGAATCCCGGAACGTCGATGGTAATAATAATATCCGGCTGTTCGCGTTCCAAAAATTCCACTGTTTCACGAATGCGGCGGGTGAGGGTGCGGATATGTGGCAGAATTTCAGCAATACCAATCAGGGCAATATCGCGAATGGGGAAGAGGCTGGTCAGCCCCTGCGCCTGCATAGTACTGCCACCAACGCCGACAAACTGCACATCTGCGCGACGCGTTTTGATGGCTTCCATCAACCAGCCGCCAAGCTGGTCGCCGGAGACTTCCCCGGCGATGATGGCGATTTTGCAGGACGATGCCACAGCGCTAATCAAGGATGCTGAAGCCGACGATGAAAATGCCAAGCGCATCCGCACGGCGGGCAACTTCGCGACGGTTTACGATCAACGACGCGCCGGCCTCAACCGCAATACCCGCGAACCCGCACTCAGCAATGCGTTCGACGGTTTCAACGCCAATCGTCGGTAGATCGACGCGCTTTTCCTGCTGAGGTTTTTTCACTTTCACCAGCACGCCGCCCGTGGGTTCCAGCTTCAGTGGCGCACAGCGATAAATTAGCGCATCTGTGCCTTCAATTGCCTCAAGCCCAAGCACTTGACCATTTTGCACGATAACGGCCTGCCCAATATCGAGCGCGCCAATCGCGCGGGCGATGCGCGCACCGGTCTCAATATCCGCCTGCGCACGTTTGTCTGGGTAAATGCTGCCGATCATGCCTTCCGGCGCAAGCAAATCCCGCACGATGTCATCTACGCCACTCACGCGAAATCCTTCTTCTTCGAGGAAGGAAACAATGCTGCTGAGCAATTCATTGTCACCACTCAGAAGTTGAGAACCAATGCGGGCGAGGAGTTTGCTTCCCTTTAAATCTGGCCGCAGCGCTGTGATTTTTGGGCGGGTTACTTTTCCTGCCATCACCAGCTCTTTTACACCATGGGCATGGAGCAAATCGAATGCTTTACCAATCGCGCCGAGACGAATGCTCGCCTGAGAATCTCCCGCGAGGCGAAGCGTTTCCTCATCCACCGAGTCTTGCAAGGCAAGCAGAAAATACGGACGATTCATCTCGCGGCAGGCATCCATCAGCATGCGCGGAAGGTCGCCGGCACCGGCAATAATACCGAGCGTATTTTCTGGAATTGGGGCTTCTTTCACGCGGGCATTCATGCGGCCTCGCGCGGTTCCGACTTAACGCTCGGAGTGCAGAATGCGCGGGCAGTGTCGGTGAGAACAAAGTCAAGCAGCAGCGCCACTTCTGGCTCCACCGGCTTCGATTTCATGGCTTCCGCACGGTCGTTCAGCGTGCCTTCATTACTCAGGAACAGCTCTTTGAATGCGTGGCGCAGGGCGTGAATGCGTGCGCGTTCGATATCCATTCGCTTCAGCCCGACAAGGTTTAGCCCTTCGAGCGATGCGCGTTCACCCTTTACCGTGCCAAACGGAATCACGTCTTTTTCGACCGCCGACATGCCGCCGATAAACGCATGGGTGCCGATGCGCACAAACTGGTGAACAGCCGAGAGCCCGCCGATAATAGCGAAATCACCCACGCTCACATGCCCTGCAATGGTGGCGTTATTGGCCAGAATGACGCGGTTGCCAACATGACAGTCATGCGCGACATGCGAAGAAGCCATGAACAGGCAGTCGTCACCCACGGTGGTGATCATGCCGCCGCCTTTGGTGCCAGGGTTCATGGTAACATGCTCACGAATCACGTTACGTGCGCCCATGATGAGGCGTGAATCTTCGCCTTTGAATTTTTTATCCTGCGGGCGGTGACCGATGGAAGCGAAAGGAAAAATTTCCGTGGCTTCACCAATGCTCGTATTTCCGTCCACCACAACATGGCTATGCAAAATTACACCATCTGCCAGCGTTACATTTTCGCCGATGACGGAGTAGGCGCCAACGCTGACGTTCGTGCCGATCTTCGCGCCGTCGGCAATAATCGCAGAGGGGTGAATGCTCATGATATGTCCTTAATCATCCATGATCATGGCGGAATAGGTCGATTCGGCGACTTTTACGCCATCCACCATCGCGGTGCCTTCAAATTTCCAA
>JBIIEL010000047.1:0-9744 GCA_044237845.1 Rickettsiales bacterium
TTGATGACATCGCCCGGAACCACTGGTTTGCGGAACTTTGCGCTCTCCACAGACATAAAATAAACGACTTTACCATGTGCTGCAGCGCCCATGCTGTGAACCACCAGCGTGGCAGAGCATTGCGCCATGGCTTCCACAATCAGCACACCAGGCATCACCGGATGATTAGGAAAATGGCCGGGGAAGTGGGGTTCGTTACTCGTCACATTTTTAATGCCGAGAATAGATTTCCCTTCCTGAATATTCACCACGCGGTCGATCATCAGGAATGGATAGCGATGCGGTATCAGCTTCTGGATACCGACCACATCATAGCTCGGGAGTGCGGGATTGATGGTAAAATGATCACTCATTGGCACCTCTTATTGTCTTAATCATGCGGGTAAGTGCGATGGTTTGGCGGTGCCAGTCATTCACTGGAACGGCAGGATACCCGCCATACGAACCACCTGCGGGAATGTCATTCATCACGCCGGATTTGGCGGCAACTTTGGCGCCGGGGCCAATTTTGAGATGGCCGGCAAGGCCAACCTGACCAGCGAGCACTGCGCCGTCGCCAATGCGTGTCGACCCAGAAATGCCGCACTGGGCAACAACCACTGCGCGGCGGCCGATTTGCACGTTGTGACCGATTTGCACGAGATTATCGATCTTCGCGCCTTCACCGATTGAAGTGTCAGGGCCCGTACCACGGTCAATCGTCGTGCCAGAGCCGATTTCGATGTCATTATCAATCACCACGCGGCCAAGCTGTGGCACTTTCACATGGCCCTCACGACCGAGCGCAAAACCAAACCCGTCCTGCCCGATATGTACGCCGCGATGAATAATCACACGACTACCGATAAGGCAGTGGCTGAGGCTTGTCAGCGCGCCAATATAGGTGTCCTCACCAATTTCAACACCATCAGCAATCACCGTGTTTGCACCGATAAAACTCCGCGCGCCGATGGTGACATTTGCACCAATTACCACTCCAGCCGAAATACCTACGCCCGAACCGATTGTTGCGGTCGGGTCGATAACTGAAGTAGGCGAGATGCCTGCTTTGATGGCAACATGCGGATAGAATTTTTGTGCGGCCAGCGCGTAGCAGCGGTAAGGGTCTTCCGTCAGCAATGCCACCATGCTCGCAGGCGCTTGGTCAGCGTATTTTTCACGCAAAAAACACGCACCAGCACTACTGGTTGCAAACTGTTCGATATATTTAGGATTATCAAAGAAGCTCGCATCCTGTGCTGTTGCACGGTCAAGCGGTGCCACCTCAGAGAGTTTGAGGTTGGCCTTGCTTGTGTCACGCAGCGTGGCTCCAGTCAAGGAAGCCAGCTCGCCAACCGTGAAGGGGCCATGATTGGTGAAAAATCGACGGTCGACCATAGAGGCACTATGCTGTCAGTTAGAACTTAACAGAAACGTTAGGGAGCTTACTGTCGAGGCGCTTCAGCACTTCATCCGTAATGTCGAAAGAAGAATCGCTGTAAAGCACTTGCGACGACGAAACCACAAGGCTCAGCTTCTTTTCGTTAGCGACTTGCTTGGTAACGTCGAGCACGTTTTTCTGCACTTCCTCAAGCGCTGTTGCGAAGGCTTTATCAAGCTGTGCCTTCTTCTGCGCAACTTCGCGCTGGGTAGAGGATGCTTTCTCGCGGAAGGCTTTTACCTTCTTCTCGAACTCTTCTTTGCTGGCTTTATCTTTTTCTTTCACCAGGTTCTGGTCTTCTGCGAGGAGCGCTTTTTCTTTGCCGTCCAGTTCGCTCTGGAAAGATTTTTGCTTCGACTGAAGCTGGTTGCGCACCGAGCTGGCGGCTTTTGAATCCTGCATGATTTTTGCGACATTCACTACGCCAATGGCTGGGGCGCTTTGTGCCGAAGCGCCTTGCGCGCTGAGGGCGAGAACAGCGATAGCTGAAATCAGTAACTTTTTCATACAATGCCTTTCGAGAATAAAAATGAACCGCGCGCAATCTGCCCGATAGCGCGTAGATTGTCCAGTAGCTATTGACTGATTTTGAACGAAATGTTTCGTTAGAAATTGGTGCCGAAGCGGAAGCGAATCAGCTCAGTTTCGTCATAATCCTGCTTCAGGAAGGGAACGGCAAAATCAATGCGAATTGGCCCAAAAGGAGAAACCCAAGCAACGCCAACGCCTGCGGAGGCGCGCAAAGCATTGTTATTTGCGATTCCAGTGCCCGTTTGCCCAATACCATAAAGGTTGGCCATATCCACAAATGCCGCACCGCTTACACCCAAATCTTCTGAAAGGCCAAGAGGGAACCGCACTTCGTTCGCTAATGCGTAATAAGTGTTGCCACCGAGTGCATCGCTGGTTGCTAAATCCCGCGGGCCGATCCCTGCGTTTGCGAAGCCGCGAATTTGTTCGCTTCCGGTGAAGAAGCGGTGGTTAATACGAACATCTTCACCAATACCAAAAATATTCCCGACTGAGGCATTCGTCACATAGGTCCATTTTTTGGCGAGTGGTAGATAATAATCGGCCTTCATTTCATGACGGAGGAAGGTGTTGTCGCCCCCAATGCCCGCGAAATCCTGATTAAACCGTAGCATGAGGCCGCTGGTCGGTGCCATTTTGCTGTCGCGCTTATCATAAATAAAAGACTGACCAAGAATAGAGGCAGTGTTCACGCCTTCCTGCTCTTTAATATAGATGGAAGCATTGGTATCAACATTCGAAATTTCGCTCTTCTCCAATGTATAATGGAACTGATGCTTGAGATATTCACCTAAGCTGTAGCCCATTTTGAGGTTGAGTCCGGTAGATTCACGGTCGAAAGCTGAGTTGTTCTGGTAGTTAACAGATGTTTTAAAGACATCAAATCCTGCCTCAATTTCTCGGTCGAGAAAATAGGGCTCAGTAATGCCAATATTAAAATTCTGGCGCCGGGCGCCATACATAACCCGAAGGCGAAGGTCTTGCCCCATACCCAAGAAATTACGTTCGCGCATGCCGGCGTCGATCAAAGGGCCGTCAACAGTCGAGAATCCTGCGCCGAAGGTGATTTCCCCAGTGGATTTCTCGGTGAGATCGACATCTAACTGGGTCTGATCTGCTGCGCTACCCTGCTTGCGCTGGACATCCACCTTTTCAAAGAAGCCGAGATTGTTAAGTCGTTGCTCGGTGCGTTTCAGTTTGCTGGTAGAAAACGCATCGCCCTCAGCGATTTTGAACTCACGGCGCACGACTTGATCGAGTGTCCGTAAATTACCAAAAATATTAATCCGCTCAACATAGACTTTGGGGCCTTCCGCCACATCAAATGTGAGGTCAATAATTTTTTCTTTGCCGCTGCGGCGTACGGTATCTGGTGTAATATCCACGAACGCAAAGCCTGCATCCCCAAGCACATCGGACATATGGTTTGCGCTGTCTTCAATATCCGAGGCGTTATAAATATCGCCTTCACGGATGCTGATAGATGGCTTGAGATCGGGTATTTTTTCTTTAGGGAGTTTCGCAGAAATATCCACTTTGCCGATACGGTAAATGTGTCCTTCTTCAATGGTAAAAGTGAGATAAAATGCATCGCGCTGTGGCGAAAGTTCGGCCAGGGCCGACTTTACTTTAAAATCCGCATATCCATTTTGAAAATAAAATCGGCGGAGTAATTCCTGATCGTAATTCAAGCGATCAGGGTCGTATTTGTCGTTGTCGCTAAGGAATTTATACCAGCGCTCACGTGAGGAATTAATAATTTTCGAGAGCACATCTTCATCAAAATTTTCATTGCCGATGAAGGTCACTTTTTTAATCAGCGCTTTAGGCCCCTCGACAATATTATAGATAAGGTTGACACGATTTTGCTCCAGAGGAATAATTTGCGGTGTTACCTCTGCCGAATAGCGGCCGCTGCGACGATAGACATCAAGCAGGCGTTTTAGGTCATTCTGTACTTTCGGTTTGCTGTAGATCGCTCGCGATTTAAGCGTGATTTCTTTTTCGAGATCTTCTTTCTCAATTTTTTCGTTACCCTCAAAAATCACCTGATTTATGCTCGGATTTTCTTTGACGGTCAGGGTGATTTCACCGTTATTATTGTTAAGCGAAACATCGGAATAAAATCCCGTCTCGTAAATTTTCTTGAGGCCGAGATCAAGGTCGTAAGTGGTGTAGGGCGCACCAGGTTTAAGGCCAAAATAGCTGATGATGGCAGACTGATCAACGCGTTGAGCGCCGTTGACTGAGATGCTTTTCACCAGATCAGCCGACCATGCGTTACTGGCTGTGCCCAAGAGCGCAAGGCCAACCAAAAGTCTCAGAGATCTAACGAAGTGCTGCATGCCACTATCCCTTGCGTGAAACTGTTGACGACGCAAGCGAATTACAACTGTTCCTAACAAAAGTGGTTGTGTTTTTATGCCGCGTGACTTTGCGCATTTGGTTTTAAAAGAGTATATACTTGCTGAGCAATGCTCGCTGCATCTAGTCCTGCCTGGGCGTACATCTTGTCTTGCGTATCGTGCGCCTGATAATCATCTGGGAGAGTGAGTACACGCAGCTTTCCTGCACGCGTATCGAGAATTCCTGCATTGGCTGCAGCACTCAACACGTGGGCACCAAAACCACCTGCGGCGCCCTCTTCAATTGTCAACACCAGCGCATGATTTTTGATAAGGAGCTCAATAAGCTCCATGTCGAGCGGCTTAGCGAAGCGCGCATCAGCAACTGTAACGCCGATGCCTTTATTCGCCAGTATATCAGCTGCTTTCTGACATTCGCTCAGGCGCGCACCGAAATTAAGTAATGCAATGTCTGTCCCTTCACGCAATATACGGCCTTTACCAATTTCGAGTATCTGACCATGCGTCGGCATTTCAAGGCCAAGCCCATTGCCACGTGGATAGCGGAAGGCAATCGGCCCCGTATCATGGGCAGCCGCTGTGGCGGTCATATGCATCAGCTCTGCCTCATCCGCCGCCGCCATCACCACCATGTTCGGCAGAGTAGCAAGGTAAGCAATGTCGAACGAGCCGGCATGGGTGGCACCATCCGCACCCACCAGCCCTGCGCGGTCAATCGCAAAACGCACGGGCAGATTCTGAATCGCAACATCATGTACCACCTGATCATAAGCGCGTTGCAGGAAGGTGGAGTAGATCGCGCAGAAGGGCTTGTAGCCCTCCGTTGCCATGCCCGCAGCAAAGGTCACAGCATGCTGCTCGGCAATACCCACATCGAACATGCGATTGGGGAAGGCTTTCTCGAACGCATCGAGCCCGGTGCCGCTTGGCATTGCCGCGGTGATCGCAACGATTTTGTCGTCAGCCGCGGCTTCAGCAATCAGGCTATCGGCAAAGACTTTGGTGTAACTTGGCGCGCTGGCCGTAGTCTTCACCTGTGCACCAGTCTTCACGTCAAACTTTGCCACGCCGTGATATTTGTCTTCCGAGCCTTCGGCGGGAGCGTAACCATGACCTTTTTTTGTCACCACGTGAATAAGTACAGGGCCAGAATCCCGCTCGTCACGCACGTTTTTGAGGACGGGGAGGAGGTGGTCGAGATTATGCCCATCCACTGGGCCCACGTAATAAAATCCCATTTCTTCGAATAGCGTGCCGCCCGTCGCATAGGTGCGGATATGCTGTTCTGTGCTTTTCAGCGCGCGTTGCAGCGGCTCAGGAAATTTGCTCGCCACCACTTTACCCACATGGCGCAGCGAACGATAGGATTTTGAGGAAATTAGGCGCGAGAGATACGCGCTCATTGCGCCCGTCGGCGGGGCGATCGACATGTCATTATCGTTGAGGATAACAATGAGGCGCGTGCCAAGTGCGCCTGCGTTGTTCATTGCCTCATAGGCCATACCTGCGCTCATTGCACCGTCGCCGATGACGGCGATCACATCAAAATCCTTGCCTGCCATGTCGCGCGCCACCGCCATGCCGAGGCCTGCGGAAATCGAGGTGGAGGAATGCCCAGCGCCGAACGCGTCATACTCCGACTCGTCGCGTTTACAGAAGCCCGAGAGGCCGCCACCTTGGCGAATCGTGCGCAGCTGCTCGCGGCGCCCGGTGAGGATTTTATGGGGGTAAGCTTGATGCCCCACGTCCCAAATCAGTTTGTCCGTCGGCGTGTTGAACACATGGTGAATGGCCACCGTCAGTTCCACCACGCCAAGACCCGCGCCGAGATGACCGCCCGTCACCGCTACCGAGTCGATCGTCTCGCGCCTTAAATCATCCGCAAGTTGTTTGAGCTCGTCGACCGACATTGCGCGGCAATCCGCCGGGAAGCGCACGCGGTCGAGCATCAGGGTTGGTGTTTTTGCATTCATGTCGCTGAAATAGGCAATTTATCCGCGCGACGCAAGGGATTTGCTTGAGTAATTCATAGAAAATGGTCTAACTTTGAGCGATGGACGGTATCAAAACAGTGAAACTAATCTCTTCGTCACAAATCGAGGTAAATGGAGGGCTTTACCCCTGCACCATTGGCCGCGCGGGCGTGGCGGAAGCGGGGGCGAAGCGTGAGGGTGACCTCAAAACGCCAACAGGAGCATTCGCGCTGCGCTGCTGCTATTATCGGCCGGATCGCATCTCGCCGCCGCCCGCAACCGCACTGCCGCTGATAGCTCTCACGCCGGAGGACGGCTGGTGCGACGACCCTACGCACCCGCTTTATAATACACCCGTTAAACTTCCATTCAGCGCGAGCCACGAAAAGCTCTGGCGCGAGGATCATGTGTATGACCTCATCATCCCGCTCGGCTATAATGATGGCGTCGAAAGCCCCATCGAACCGGGGAAGGGCAGCGCCATTTTTCTGCATATTATGCGCGAGGATGGGGTGGGAACCGAAGGCTGCGTCGCCCTAAAAAAGCCTGATTTAGTTGCACTACTAGCCGGATTGTCCACAGCCACGAAGCTGATTATTTCAAAAACCGTAAAAATTTAATAATTACATCCTATGGTAGATTTTTATTCATTGAAAAAATCAACCAGAAGATGTATAGTCTAACCTGTATTCACAGGAGGACTATGACGACCTGCTTAATCGTGGAAGACAATCCGCTCAACTGGATGATTATGGAGAAGCATGCGGCAAAGCTTGGGCTCGCTGTTTCGGTCTGCACCAATGGCGTTGAGGCGCTGGAACATTGTAGCAACCACCCAATGCCGGAGCTGATTCTGCTCGATGGGTACATGCCGCAGATGGACGGCATCAGCTTCCTGAAACATATGCGCGCGCTGCCGGGGGGCGACAAACCCTATGTGGTGTTCTGCTCATCATCGCTCGACCATGACGAGGTGCGCCAAGCGCTTGAAATCGGTGCTGAGTGTCACTTCCCCAAGCCCATCAGCGGCGACCAGATTGCTTATGCGCTCAAGCAAATCGAGCATCGCTACCAAAAACATCGCCTGAACTCCTAGACACGGTTGACAGCGGCGATTCGCTCCGTTAACCACGTCCGACCTGAAAGTAACACCTGTGCCCAGGTGGCGGAATTGGTAGACGCACTAGCTTCAGGTGCTAGCGTTCGCAAGATCGTGCTGGTTCGAGTCCAGTCCTGGGCACCATACACAAAAGGCCGCGCCGGTAGAGCATCCACACAAATCCACTAATATTATGATTTATAAGCTAAAGAGTTATTGCTAATTTCATGGTTACCACGATTGTTACCACGGTACAGCTTTCGGTGCCTAGAGTGCTTCGGTCATTTCGTGTCAAACCCTAGTATGTTGTTCTACACCGACGTATACATCTTCTACGCCCATTTTTCCAGCACTTCATGATAAATTGGCAGACGATTGCGGGCAATCTAATGGCGTTCGCAGAACCATGGATGATTGCTTCCCTCAGTAATACGAACAAGATCGGGGGCAATAAAATCTGTTCTCCCCAGCCACCAGAGCTTTTGTGCATCGGTGCTAAGCTCCAAGCCATCTGGCACCCAGCGCCCCCATCCCCGCGAAACAATCTCCCGCTGTAGCATGTGGAAGGCGAATGGGTACTGGCACTCGGTAACAGCACCATCCGTAGTGATGACCCGTGAAGCAAGCTCCTTGGGCGCAAATCCTGACACGCATGGCAAGGGCCCCACCAATAGGCTGGTGCGGCTGTTAAACAGGGGAAGGTCGTGCTCCGTGAGTGTCGACCCTTCTGGTCGACAGTTCAGGAATACCTGGCCGAGTGTCGCCTGATATTGCTTAAACGCTAGGTAATCCTCGCGCTGCTGTAGCAGCGCTTTTCGCTCCGGCGTTGGATCCATGCTGATGTCATATTGATCGCTTCTAAATCCCCAGCTTGGCAACGGCGCCGCGTCCGGGGCGTCTTCTCGCGGGGCTGTAAAGCTCTCTGCAATAGAATCCCGAAGTGATTCATCATGGTCCGTATTGCACAGCAGAGCGTAAGGGACGGCTTCAAACTCAGTGAACGCAAGGGCTGTAATTTTGAGCTGTCTGGCAAAATCCAACGCCACTACATGGTCGACACCCAAGATGAGCACTCCCCGCTTTGGCTCGACACTATCGTCGGTGCCTTTGGCGGTAAATTCATATCGCGGTAATTTTTCTGTCCGCACCCATTTTTTTAGGCGCGCCAACTCCGGAGAGTCACCCTGTGCTGTTAGCGGTGTAGTGTGGAAAATGAACATCGCACTAGCTGCGCGATGCCGGTGCATGAGCTGCTGTAACCCCGCAGAGTAGCTATCGATAGAAGCCTCAATGTCCGCTGCTGGCGTATGGATGAAGAAAACACAGCTCTGTAGTTTCCAAAACGCTTCTTCCGGTACTTTAAAATAAGTAGCCATAACCCCTCCAAAAATGATCGCACACTGAGGAGGCTCCCGTTTTGTTGCCTAATCTAGGCCGCATCGCCTAAGCGAACCACCTTGCCCGGGTGGGCAGGTTGGTGTGGGGGAAATCCCATCTCGTAATGCAGGTACGTTTGTATCAGAGGAGTAGAGCTCGTGCAATCGATGATAAACCAACGGATGCTGACATCAGGGGCTAGATCCATTCAGCGGTGCGTGCAGGAATTTTTTAGAGTGGCCGGTGGAAGAACTCATGTAATTCGATGAGAGGGGGTTTCTGGCAATGTGGGCTTAGCATGGCCCCTCAACCGCGAGATCAGCACACCGCTTTACAACCGAGACCCCACAGACCCGCGTATTATTTTCCAAATTAACAAGTCATTTTAGTAGCTTGCGGCGTTAACAGATAATTAACTAAAGTCTGCTACACTACGTGGGTAACTTAAAGGACTCTCTTCCTGCATGACATCTACCCCACGCACGCTACGCTCGACGACCTGCCTGACGGCAGCGTTGCTGTGCGTGCTGCCGGCCTCCTTATCGGCGAATCCGGTCGGTGGCACGGTGACCGCAGGGCAAGCGACGATCAACAGCGTTGGCAATACACTCAACATTCATCAGCAGAGCAACAAGCTGCTGATCGACTGGCGCGGCTTTGACATCGACGCCGGGGAGCAGACGGAATTTTTTCAGCCCGGTAGTAATTCTATCGCCGTCAACCGGGTGAATAGCAATTCGGCGAGCCAGACCCATGGCTCCCTGAAGGCGAACGGCAACGTGGTCATCATCAACCAGAACGGCGTGCTGTTCGGTGCGGGTTCGAAGGTAGATGTAAACGGTCTGGTGGCTACCACGGCCGATCTGGATAACGACCATTTCATGAATAACGACACGCTGGTGTTCGACAAGGCGGGCAACCCGAACGCCTCGATCATCAACGAAGGCACCATCACCGCGAAGGACGCCGGGCTGGTGG
>JBIIEL010000019.1:0-40303 GCA_044237845.1 Rickettsiales bacterium
CCGTTTGGTAAAGATTGGTAGCCATGTATTCACATCGTCGCCCACCTCGGCGCGGATTTCGTCAAGCAGGCCGACGGTTTCCGCACGACCGGAGAGCACATGCACGATATCCGTCATCCCACTGAGATCAATCCGAGCGACCACCACATCTTTACCCTGTTTCACGAGGAAATAACGCGACCCCGGATCGGTATTTTTGAGGAGATTAAACTCGCGCTCCGAAAGCATAAATGCCTTGCGGTATGGCTCGGTGGCCTTAGGGTTCGGCAGGAAAATTTGCGTCGCCGTTTGTTGAATCAGCGTGTCTGAAATCGAGCTCCCAACGGCATCTTCCACGCTTTGCGTCGCGAAAATCACCATGCCATTCAATTTCCGCAGTGTTTTTAGCCAATCTTTGATTTTAACCGCGAATACTTTGTTGTCCACCAACGCCCATGCCTCATCGAGGATGATAATCGTTGGCGTACCGTCGAGCGATATCTGGATGCGGTGAAAAAGATAGAGCAGCACCGGAATGAGGCATACTTTATTCGCCAGCACATCGCCCATCTCGAAGCCGAATACGTTGTTCGTATTGAAGTTGATTTTGTCTTCAATGCCATCGAACAGCTGCGCATAACGGCCGTTAGAATGCCACTGCTTCAGGCGAGTCGCGAGACTCCCTGCCCCCTCCATACCAAAGAAAGGCGCGATGTTGCTGAGCACACGATCTTCTTTACGAAGTTTGTAACAACCATCAATCGCACGAATGACGGTCTCATTTTCTTCCGCAGTCAGCGGTTCGTCATTGATCATCAGCAACGATGAAAGCCATTCCGCAATAAAGGTGCGGTTCTCCATCGTGTCGTCAAGCTGTAGAGGGTTGAAATGGCAACGACGACCCGGATCGATATGGGTATATTGTCCGTTCAGCGCGCGCACAAAAATCTCGGCGCCGCGGTCTTTATCGAACATGAACATCCGGCAATTAAACTTCAGCGCCTGTGCTGCGAGAAAGTTCATCAATACAGTTTTACCCGCACCGGTCGGCCCGATAATGGTGGTGTGCCCCACATCCCGCGCGTGGAAATTAAAGAAGAATGGCGTGCCGGAGGTAGTATCAAACACCGTCACCGCGTCACCCCAGTGGTTGCCGTCAATACGCCCCACCGGATAGTTATGCATCGCGGCGAACCCGGCAATGTTGAGCGTATTAATTTTTGAAGCGCGGCCAATATATTCAAAATTTGCTGGCAACTGTGCCCAGAAACAAGACTCCAGCACCAATTTTTCGCGCACAGGGTTAATACCCACATTGACCAACTCCGCAATCACCATCGCGATGGAGCTTTCGAGTGATGCCAGACTATCCTCAACACACATCACGGTCAGATGATGCTCACCAAAAGCGATATGACCCGACATGGTCATATCCAGCGCCTCAGAAATCTCCTGCATCTGACTGACAGCCACATCACCACTCTGATACATCCGCCGCTGCTGCAACTGCATCGACTGCATATTCACACCGCGGTTTGCAAACTGGTAACTCTGGCTGATAACCAACTCAAATGGCAGCTGCAAAAACGCATCCATAATACCTGCGGCGGTATGCGGCGCGTATTCCTTAATGCTCACAATCCCCGCATAACGCGTGCCGGTAGGCGAGCGAATCTCAATCGCGCGCGAGCCAAAATACAGTCGATTTCCGGGCAAATAATGCGCAATATCGATCGTCGGCACCAACATTTTTTGCGTGTCACCTGCATTCACCAAGCGACCCAAAAACTCCAGTGGCTCAGATATCGGCCCTGAATCCGTCATCTTGGTGGTGAGCACGCGTCCGCCATAATCTTTGAACGTGGCGAGTACGCGATAGACCGCCTCTTTCAGCTCCTTATGCATTTCCTGAAGCTGAATTGCGTCCGCGTTCTTATTCGCTTTTTGCTCGAGCTTATTGAAAATATTCTCAAGCTTCGCCGCGCCTTTTTCGTCTTTTTTCCGAATGACGGTAACAAACAGCTCATTGACATAGGTCGAGCGCGTGTGGTGCTTTTTGCGCCAACTATCGTCGACATATTTTGCAAACCCCGCCGGAAGCGTGCCGCCAGGATACGCGCTCTGGCGGCGGCGAACCATGTGGAAATAGAGGCTGAACGTGCCCTCCGCCATACTCTTATAGAGCGAGTTGCGGACCATTTTTTTCATGTCCACCACATCATCATCTGCCGTCTCGAACGAGAAGCCATCGATCTTGATGACTTGCATCAGCTCACGGTTTTTGGTGATGATGGTGTCTTTGTCCCAGTGATGCTCGTAAGGAATAAAATCCGCTGCCGAAATCTCGCGCGCCGCGAATTTGGCCTTTGAAACTTTTCTCGGTGTCAGCGGTTTTAAAAGCATCGCTTAAAATATATCGTAGGAGTTGGTGTGATGGTGAAACGCACGGTTCCAGCTTTTAAAGCCGCTGCGCATGCGCAACATCCAAAGCTCCACCGCGCGCGGTTCCTTCTGGCACAGTAAATATCCAAATAAATGGACCACCACACCAAATGGCATCGACATGAATGATTTTGTGTTGATGAACATGACGGTGGTGAGCATCGCATTGACCACGAAATACATGTAACTGACGCCCATAATCATCGGCGGGCGAGCTAGCCCCTGAAATAACGGATCCGCACGCAAACGACCACCCGACATGAATCCCCCCGTTACGAACGCTTAAGCCTATGGAAGCCAAGCGATTTCTCTAAATGACGCGTTTTTAGCATACACGTCCACACTCTGAGTATAGCAGCAATTTACTAAAATTGTGTAAAGATCTGCACTTTCTTCTGCATCTGTGCAAAATTACTATAGGGGGTCGTGGCGAAGGCGCTACAGGCCCACCAATGCCCGGGCAAAATCCGCCGCGATGAAGGGCTGCAGGTCATCCGCCCCCTCGCCTACACCGATGGCGTGAATGGGCAGCTTGAACTGCTCTGCAAGCGCCACCACAATACCCGCTTTCGCGGTGCCGTCGAGCTTGGTCACAATCAACCCCGTTACGCCCGCCACCTCGCGGAATGCCTTGACCTGCGCCAGTGCATTCTGCCCCGTGGTGGCGTCGAGCACCTGCAGCACCGCATGTGGCGCATCCGGTATCAGCTTGCGGACGACCTTGGTGATTTTCGCCAGCTCCGCCATCAGATTATCCTTGGTGTGCAAGCGACCTGCCGTGTCGATGAACAAAATATCGACCTTCTCCTCCAGCGCCCGCTCCACGCCCGCATAGGCGACGGAGGCCGGGTCAGCATTCTCCGCCCCGCGCACAAAGCGTGCGCCACTGCGTTCGCTCCAGCGCTGAAGCTGCTCCACCGCCGCCGCGCGGAACGTGTCAGCAGCCACCAGCATCACCTTATTTCCTGCGCGGATATAGCCGTTCGCCAGCTTGCCGATGGTCGTGGTTTTGCCATTCCCATTCACGCCGACGACGAGAATCACACGCGGCGCAGCGCCTGTCACATCCATCTCGCGCGCATAAGGTGCAAGGCGCGCGGCGATTGCATCCGCGAGCAGCTGCTTTAATTCCGTTTCGCCGATGTCTTTATCCACCCGCTCACGCGCGATTTCGGCGGTCACTGCCGCTGCCACGCCTGCGCCCATATCCGCCATAATCAGCGAATCTTCGAGCTCCTCCAGCGTCGCGGCATCCAGTCGCCGCTTGGTGAACACCGCGCCGAGCGAATCGGTCGTTTTCTTTAAGCCCTCTGAAAGTCGTGCAAACCAGCTCATGCCGCATATACCATGCTGTCATCCGCCCGCGCGATGCTCACACGCTGCACGCTCCCTACCTCTGCCGCCGCTGCAAGCCGTACCAGCGCAAACCCCTCGCTATGACCGCTCATACCGTCCTGCTCTACCACCACGTCGAGCGTTTTGCCCACCTGCCGTGCGAGATAGGCCGCGAGTTGCTTCTCCCCCGCCGCACGCAGCATCGCCGCCCGCGCCTTACGCACGGGGGACGGCACTTGCGGCATCCGCGCCGCAGGCGTTCCGGGGCGTGGGGAATAGGGAAACACATGTAAATGCGTGAGTGCCACTTCATCCACCAGCCGCAGGCTGTTATCGAACATCGCATCCGTCTCGGTCGGGAATCCGGCGATGATATCTGCCCCAAACACGATGTCCGGACGAAGGGCGCGCACGCGCTCACAAAAATCCACGATATCGCTGCGGCTATGTCGCCGTTTCATACGCTTGAGCACCATGTCGTCGCCCGCCTGCAGGCTGATATGCAGATGCGGCATCAGGCGCGGCTCCTCGGCAATGAGGCGATAGAGATCCTCATCCACTTCAACGGCATCAATGGAAGAGAGACGAAGTCGCTTCAGCTCCGGCACGGCGGCGAGCACGCGGCGCATCATCTTTCCCAGTGTCGGTTCGCCGGGCAAATCCTTGCCGTAATCGGAGACATCCACGCCGGTAAAAACGATCTCGTTATAGCCGCTTTCAACCAGCGTGCGCACCTGCGTCACAATCTCGCCCATCGGCACCGAACGCGAGTTACCGCGGCCAAACGGAATAATGCAGAAGGTGCAGCGATGATTGCAGCCATTCTGCACCTGAATAAACGCCCGCGCCCGACCATCGAAGCTCGCCACGAGGTGTGACGCCGTTTCCTTCACGCTCATAATGTCATTCACCTGCGCCCGTTCGGTATCGAGGCTGAGGTAAGGCGCTGCCGTCATTTTTTCCTGATTGCCGATCACCGCGCTCACTTCCGGCATGCTGGTGAATTGGTCTGGCCGCACCTGCGCCGCACAGCCCGTCACCACAATCCGTGCGTTCGGGTTCTCGCGCCGCGCCTTACGAATGGCCTGGCGCGCATGCTTCTCCGCCTGCGCCGTCACAGTGCAGGTATTAAAAATAATGGTGTCCTTAAGCCCCGCCTCAACGGCACGCTGTTTCATCACCTCACTCTCGTAGGTGTTCAGCCGGCAACCGAATGTGACAACGTCGATGGTCATGGGGGTGAGTCGTTAGTGGCTCAAACCCCAAAATGCAAGCATGAGCCACGTTGTACAATTTTGTAAAATCGGTTATGCTGCTCCGCATGAATGATTTTCCAAATCAATTCAAAGAAACCGACTTTGGGCATATTAATCCGCCCGGATTTTTATCGCTGGAAGCAATTATAAAGCTCGCCGCCAATCTTAAGACCAAGAATGGCCTGAATTCCCTTGAAGATTGCGCTTCTCAAAATTTCAATATCATGAATATATTGCAAGATAGAGACGGTGCCATTTTTGATGGCTCTGAAAGAGATTTTGAGGACGCAATTCGCGGTTTATTATCCACCGCTTCCATTGCGATAGCCATATCTAATAACAATGCCTGCGTGATCTCTGATCAGGATATCATAGATCCTCCGAATCGGAAAGCGCTTCTCCAGAAACCTGAACTCGAAGATTTTTCTTATTTTAGACATTTAATGCCTACAGAAGAAATCTCACAAGAAGCTGATCGCTTTTGGATGCCCAATATGCTCTTAGATAAGGATCTCTATCTCACGCTTCCAGATTCGTTGACACACGACCAACTAACCGAAGCAATGCTGGGATATGCGAGTCATCTGCGCACGGATTGCATTAGAGAAAGCATTCAGCGCCTCGAAAAATCTTTCTACGAAGATGGATTGTGTAACGAGTTACATTTTATGGGAATGCGCGCTACAGTCGAACAAATACTCGATTTTTGGAAGCAGCCTGAGATCTTTCAGTATTTAGCCCCGGCAAAAGATAATTTGTTAAACTTCAACTAGGCTAAATCGCTATCGTCCCCTCAAACACATAGGCCACGGCGCCGCTCATCAGCACATCGCCTTGGGTTTCCTCGTCGCCTTTTTGCCAGTCGATGTTGAGGGCGCCGCCGGGCAGATGCACGGTCACGCTGCGCCCTACCAGCCCGCGCTGATGCGCTGCCACCACCGCCGCACAGGCCGCCGAGCCGCAAGCGAGCGTAATGCCCGCGCCACGTTCCCAAACCTGCATGCGCAATTCGGTTTCGCTCGTCACCTGCACGGCGCTCACGTTCGCGCGCTCTGGGAAAAGCGGGTGATGCTCGAGCTTCGCGCCCCATTCCGCCATTTTGATATGCGCGAGGTCGCGCACGAAGAAAATCATATGCGGGTTACCCATCGAGACTGCGGCGGGATCGAACAGCAACCCCTCCTCAATCCCGAGATGCATGGTATTGCGCGACTCTGCGAGCGGAATCTCCCGCCATGCGAGGCGTGGCGCGCCCATATTCACCTGCACCGCGTCATCCGCCGTGCGCCAGCCTTTGCGAATGCCGGCCTTGGTTTCAATCGTTGCCTCGATCGCCGAACGTTCTTTCATCAGGAAATCGGCCACACAGCGCGTCGCATTGCCACAGGTTGCGATCTCAGAGCCATCAGCGTTGTAAAGCGTCATCGTTGCATCCGCCGCGCTTGATTTGCCAAGCACCACCAGCTGGTCGCAGCCAATGCCAAAATGGCGGTCACACAGGAGCTTTGCCACCTCAGAGGTGACATTCACAGCGTGTTTTCTGGCATCAAGCACAACGAAATCGTTGCCCGTGCCGTGCATTTTGAGGAAGGGCGTTTTGGTCATCGCCTAGAACGGAATTTCGTCATCCAGTGCGGCTTCAGCGACGCGGGCACGTTGCGGCGCGGCGTTGCTGTAGCCACGGTCCTGATTATACTCATCACCGCCGCCGCTGCGTTCGCCGCTGCCGCCTTTGCTGTCGAGCAGCGTCAGATTGCCGTTGAAGTTCTGCAGCACCACTTCGGTGGAGTATTTTTCCTGGCCGTCTTTGTCCGTCCATTTGCGGGTTTGCAGCTGGCCTTCAACATACACTTTGCTGCCTTTACGCAGATATTCCTTCGCCACGCGGCCAAGATTCTCGTTAAAAATCACCACGCGGTGCCATTCGGTTTTCTCTTTACGCTCGCCGGTGGCTCGGTCTTTCCAGCTCTCGCTGGTCGCGATGCGGAGGTTCACAATCTCGCGCCCGTCCTGCGTCGCACGCACTTCCGGGTCGAACCCAAGGTTACCTACAAGAATCACTTTATTGATTGACCCAGCCATGACTTTCTCCTTCCGAACACATGATACAAGGCGGCTATCATAGGCGGCAGGAACAGCTTTGCAACCGCGAAAGCGCCCCTGTGGATTCACCCGGTAGCCCCCAATTGTCACACAATCTTCACAATTGTTAATAAAAGACTGTGTTAGGGTGCCACAAAATTACAAGAGAATAACCAATCCATGAAAACATAAGGAGCTTTTTATGTCTAAGACCGTCGCAATAGATGAGTTACTTAAAAAACTTGAATCCATTACAGGTGGTTACAATAAAAACTTAAGTAAGCTTGAACAGCTGCCGGAAGCTCTAAAACAGCTGAAAGAATTTTTCACACCCCTTACTAAGGAGGAGCGCGTTGCAATTTTCCGTGACGCATTAAAGAATAATGAGCGTCACGAAGAAGAGCGTGGCTACGGCGTTTTCAGCGGTTATGAGGGGAAAAGAATATTTAGTACACTCGAAGCCATTATCAAGAGTGGTGATCTCAAACTCTGGCAAGCTGCCACCGAGGGGCTAGATACCAAGGAAAAATTGCGAATATTCGGCGCCCATGATGACGACAGGGGGGATACTGTATGGCATCTTCTGGCAAAGGCAAAAAATCCGGAGCTATTAAGCTATTCGCTGCAAGAAATAACGCCTATACAAAAAATTGGAGCATTTTCGGGCTACAATCTTGAAGGCGGTGGGGAAGGTATTCTTAACACCGAAGAAGTAGGAAACACTGTTTGGCATACGGTGGTCAAAAATAAAAATCCTGAATTCGCTAAGATTGCTTTTGAAGGACTATCAATAGAGCAAAGACTGGATGTGCTGGCGCTCCCACGAAGAAAAGATATTCTTTGGG
Source organism: Rickettsiales bacterium (assembly GCA_044237845.1). GTDB lineage: Bacteria > Pseudomonadota > Alphaproteobacteria > Rickettsiales > UBA3002 > QFOX01. Next base: position 7,940 of record JBIIEL010000019.1, read on the forward strand.
GTGGTAAGTTTGGCGAACGTGTTGTCAGCGTCATTGCTAAAGAGACCAGAGAAACAGCGTTTGAAGGCTTAAGCCGTATACAACGTCTACAAGTACAAGCCGATCCTGAAAGCAAGACCGTAAAAAACAAGGATGGCACAAAAAGCCTTCGCTTTGCGAAAAACGGCTCACGCATCCTAATACATCAAGCTGCCGGGGATGCGAATGAATTGGAAAACAGCACCCGCAGTTACCTCAAACGTGATGACGGAAGCCGCAAATATGTCGGGCCGGAGGGAACCTTGCGGTGGAGCGAGGTTATCCGTGAGCATGATGATGGCAGTGCCATTTACAAAAGAGAAGAGCCTTTCCGCCGCTAACCGTCCACAGTCACGTGAAGACATACCAAACGCGGTTAGCGATTGACTAGTCGCGCCATCCGCCCGTATAACCACTCTCCCTCAAATTCCAATTGGCGGCAGTGGCCGTCCACAGCAGGCACCATGCAAGAGATGATTTCGATCCGCGGCGCGAAGCAACATAACCTCAAGAACGTGGATCTCGACCTGCCCAAAAACAAGCTGGTGGTCATCACCGGCCTGTCGGGCTCCGGCAAGTCGTCGCTCGCGTTTGACACGCTCTATGCCGAGGGGCAGCGCCGCTATGTGGAAAGCCTGTCCGCCTACGCGCGCCAGTTCCTCAACATCAACGACAAGCCGGATGTCGAAAGCATCGAAGGCCTCTCCCCCGCCATCGCCATCGACCAGAAAACCACCTCGCGTAACCCGCGTTCCACCGTCGGCACGGTGACAGAAATCTACGATTACCTCCGCCTGCTCTATGCGCGCGCGGGTATTCCCTATTCTCCTGCCACCGGCTTGCCGATTGAATCGCAGACCGTGTCGCAGATGGTAGACGCGATTAAGGCGATGCCGCTGGGCACCAAGCTGCACCTCCTCGCACCCATCACCCGTGGCCAGAAGGGCGAGCACCGCAAGGAGCTGCAAGCGATGGCCAAGCGCGGCTTCACCCGCGTGAAAATCGATGGCGAGATGTATGAGATGAGCGACCTGCCGACGCTCGACAAAAACAAGAAGCACGACATCGCCATTGTGGTCGACCGCATTAAGCTTTCGAACGAGCTGGGCAACCGCCTCGCGGATTCGATCGAGACCATCCTCACCATCTCCGACGGGCTGCTGCTGGTGGAAATTGTGGAGCTGGGCGAAGAAACCGCAAAGGCCAAAAAAGGCGCGATGACCTATAGCAACGGCCAAACCCTCACCTTCTCGGCCAAATTCGCCTGCCCGGTTTCGGGCTTCATGCTGACGGAGATCGAGCCGCGCCTATTCTCATTCAACAGCCCGTTCGGCGCCTGCCCCACCTGCGACGGCCTCGGCACGCAAATGTATTTCGAGGAAGCCCTCATCGTGCCAGACGCCAACCTCTCCCTCGCACAAGGGGCGATTGCGCCATGGGCTTCCGGCCACGCCAAGTTCTATCAGCAAGCGCTCGAGGCCGTGTCGCGCCACTATAAATTCAGCATGACCACGCCATTCCGCAACCTGCCGGAAAATATTCAGAACATCATCCTCCACGGCACCGGCGAGGAAGCGATCAAAATCGCCTATTTCGATGGCGCACGCACCTTCCACAGTAACAAACCGTTCGAAGGTGTCATCGGCAATTTGCAGCGCCGCTATACGGAAACCGAATCCGAATGGTCGCGCGACGAAATGAGCAAATTTCAGGCGACCAGCCCGTGCGAAAGCTGCTGCGGCGCGCGCCTGAAGCCTGAGGCACTCTGCGTGCGCATCGGCGACAAAAACATCGCCGAAGTGACCGCGATGCCGATCGATATCGCGGTAGAGTGGTTCGAGAAATTGCCCAAGCAGCTCAGCAACAAGCAGAACCAGATTGCGGAGAAAATCCTTAAAGAAATCCGCGCGCGCCTTGGCTTTCTACAGAATGTCGGGCTCGACTATCTCACCCTCAGCCGCGAATCTGGCACGCTCTCGGGTGGCGAATCGCAGCGTATCCGCCTTGCGTCGCAAATCGGCTCCGGCCTTTCCGGCGTGGTCTATGTGCTCGATGAGCCGTCCATCGGCCTCCACCAATGCGACAACGAACGCCTGCTGAAAACCCTGCAACATCTGCGCGCACTGGGCAACACGGTCATCGTCGTCGAGCATGACGAAGAAACCATGAAACACGCCGATTACCTCGTGGATATGGGCCCCGGCGCGGGCATCCATGGCGGCGAAATCGTCGCCGAAGGCACGCCTGCCGAGGTCATGGCCAACAAAAAATCCATCACCGGGCAGTATCTCGCGGGCACACGGTTTATTCCCGTTCCCAAAGAACGCCGCACGGCACCGAAGTCGCGCCATATCCGCATTTTTGGCGCGCGCGCGAACAACCTGCGCAATATCGATGTAGAAATTCCACTTGGCCTCTTCACCTGCGTCACCGGCGTTTCTGGTGGCGGCAAGTCGAGCCTCGTCATCCAAACGCTCTACAAAGCGGTCACCAAGCGCCTACACGGCACCAAAGTCACCCCCGGCGCGCATGACCGTATCGAGGGGCTCGAACATATCGACAAAATCATCGAGATCGACCAATCGCCGATTGGCCGCACCCCGCGCTCCAACCCGGTCACCTATACCGGCGCGTTTCAGCCGATCCGCGACTGGTTTGCCGGGCTGCCGGAATCCAAACAGCGCGGCTATGCCTCGGGTCGTTTCAGCTTCAACGTCAAAGGTGGCCGCTGCGAAGCGTGTCAGGGCGACGGCATGCTGAAAATCGAAATGCACTTTTTGCCGGATGTCTACGTCACCTGCGACCAGTGCAAAGGTCAGCGCTATAACCGCGAAACGCTCGAAGTGAAGTACAAAGACAAATCCATCGCCGACGTGCTCAACATGACAGTGGAGGAAGCGGCGGAGTATTTCAGCGCGCACCCAACGATCAAGGAAAAGCTAACCGCGTTGATGGAGGTCGGCCTCGGCTATATCCATCTCGGCCAGTCGGCGACGACGCTCTCCGGCGGCGAGGCACAGCGCATCAAGCTCGCGAAGGAGCTAAGCAAGCGCGCGACGGGGAAAACCTTGTATATCCTCGATGAGCCGACGACGGGGCTTCATTCGGAAGACATTAAAAAGCTGCTACATGTGCTGCATAAGCTGGTGGATTCCGGCAACACGATCGTGGTCATCGAGCATAACCTCGACGTGATTAAAACCTCCGACCATATCGTGGATATCGGCCCCGGTGGCGGTAACAAAGGCGGTCACCTTGTTGCCATGGGCACGCCGGAACAGGTCGCGGCGACGGCGAAATCCATCACTGGAAAATACCTAAAACCGCTACTTGCACCGCGCAAAGCACCTGCTCCACTGTCGAAAGAAAAAGCCCCCGCTGCAGAAAAATCAGCCAAGGCAAAACCTGCCAAAGCGAAGAAAAAAGCGGCGTAGCCTGATATCGGGAGAGACTACCTATGAAGAAAAGATTTATCTTTATATGCTTCTTTGCATTTACCTACAGCCCTGCAATGGCCGCCGATCAAATATCAAAATACTGCCTGAAGGAAGAAATAGAAGGCGACACAGGAGCAGAAAGCGTTCCGATCGGTTTTTTTGAAATGACTGCCGAATTAAGACAGAAGGGCAATCGCTTTTTTGTTTCCTTTAGTAACCATATGCCTGATTCCGGTCAAATCTTGGAGGTGAATGATATCCCCGCAAAGAAGACAGTAGAGCATACCTACAGCTTCCGATTCACTGATAATTGGGGCAATCGAGGGAAAGGGAGCCTAAATCTCAAAAATGAAACAGCAGACATTGATATAGATGTGACAAAGCCAACGTCAGATCCGTGGGGTAAAAATGCACTGCGTCAGTATGGGGCATACACGTTGACTAAAGCTGCTTGTGAATAACCAAACTACATCACCGGGCTCGCCCGCCAAAGCACTTCGGCGGCGATAATGGCGATGGCCGCGACCAGCGGGCGTATGGCAAAAAAGCCAGATGCCACCACCAGCATGCCGCCAATCGGCGTTGGCGCGAGGATGAGCAGCCACGGCAGCCATTCGTGCGCTTTTGCCCGCATTTTTTCAATGCGCGCGCGCTGCGAGTCACTACTCACGCGCTCTGGCATCCGCCGCAACCACACGCCGAGCAGATAGAGCAGCGCGGCCGCCGCGACACCCCCTACTCCCGCGACTGCCGCCGCGAGCGGATATTCCGTCGGATGCAGATTCAAAATCGCGGGAAGCGTCACCTCGTGAAACACGGGCAACAGCCGCGCCACAAACGCTTCGGTGATGATACTCATAGGCCTACCCTTTCGTCGCCATTAGCAAAAACTCCACATTCCCCTTCGGCCCCGTAATCGGGCTTGGGGTGATGCCGCGCACCGCCCAGCCAGCCTCCGTCAGCCATTGTGATATATCCTCGCACACCGCCCGGTGCAGCGCCGCGTCGCGAATCACGCCCTTGCCGCGGCTTACCTCGACCTTGCCCACCTCAAACTGCGGCTTGATGAGCGTCACAAGCTTAGCTTGTTTTTTGGTAAGAGCTAGAGCGGCTGGTAGCACTTTTTTCAGCGAGATAAAACTCGCATCACACACCACCAAATCCAGCGGCTCGGCCATTTCCGGCGTGAGATGGCGCGCGTTGGTTTTCTCCATCACCACCACCCGCGCATCGTCGCGCAGCTTACTGTCGAGCTGGCCATGGCCGACATCCACTGCATACACCTTCGCCGCACCGTGGGTGAGCAGCACATCCGTAAACCCACCTGTGCTGGCGCCGACATCCATCGCCACGGCGCCCGTCACATCCAGCGCAAAATGGCTAAGCGCGTGGGCGAGCTTCATGCCCCCACGGCTGACCCAGGGGTGCTCGCGCCCGCGCACGGTTAACTCAATGTCCTCCGAAAATTCCGCGCCCGCCTTGTCGAGCTTCTGCTCGCCCGCATAGACCAGTCCGGCCATAATCAGCGCCGCTGCCTTGGTGCGCGACTCCGCAAGCCCCTGCGCCACCAGCAATAGATCGAGACGTGTTTTTTTGCTCATGCCCCCTTTTAGTGTGGGGCTAATGACTTCTCAAGCGCGGCCTTTGCCGGGTGTGTGCAGATTCTTCTTCGCTATGTATTGCTGGATACCGTCCGCGATCTGTTCCGCGATATTCTCCTGCCCCGCCTTGCTACACAGGCGGTTGAGATCCCCCTTATTGCTCAGGAACCCCATTTCAACCAGCACCGCCCTACCATTATTTTTTAGCACGAGGAAGCCGGATTCCATCGATTTAGCTGGGTTATCTTTTCTGCAGTCATCCTTATCCGTTCCGTTTGCGTCATTGAATTCCTCCACCAGCGAATCGGCGAATTGCTTGCTCGCCGCGTCCTTCCGCCCGTAATGGATGCGTATACCATGAGGCTCGGGATTCCTTTTGCCATTCTTCTTAACCGCCACATCCGCATGAAGGCTCACGAATAGCACCTCATTACCCTCTTTCGCCTCCTTCCGCGCAATGTTTACCCGGTGCTTTAAGGAATCCGTCTGCGATTTGAAATGTTGGACCACACGCTCCTCTGTGGGATCATTCGCATCGAAATCGTGATCGCGGGTAAGCACTACCTTCACTCCACCAGATGTAAGTTTCGCCGCCAGCTTTTTCACTTGTTCCATCGTGATATCCGCCTCCCGCTTCTTGCCGGCACGCGCGCCCGTGTCGTAAGACCCACCCTGATGCAACCCATGCCCGGCATCAAGCACCACGATCACCCCTTTTGAGGAATGGGGCGGGCATTGCGACGTCACGTGAATATCCTCCTCCTTCGAACCGTAACGCTCCTTGAACGCATGCACCGCATTTTTCGTCAACCGCCCATCATCGCGGTCGATTTTTCCGTTGTAAAGGCCCAGCCATTGGAGGCGCTGCTGCAGCCTCCCGGTTTCAAACGGCGACAGACTCGGGCGCGCGATCAGCGCATCGGTATAGTCAATGATGGCGGTTTTCAGGTCGCCCAGCAGGCGTTCAGGTGTGGTATAATGCGCATCCGGCATCTTCTCGGCATAAAATCGCCGGATCGCCTTCATGTCGAGTTTGCTATCGTGTGAGACCGGGTAGCCGAGCGCGGCAAGCCCCTGCTCAATGCGCGTCAAGGCGCGGTCTTTTGTGTGGTTTGCCATAATGCCTCCGTTCGAAGTGCGTATGGTCTAACCCTACCACAAATCAGGGCGCAGAAATGTGAACTTTTTGTGACAATTGGCTAAAATCGGCCGATTTTTAATTCTTCCGCGTCACCACGAAGTTGGCCAGTGTGCGCAGCTGGTTCGCGCGCTCGTCAAATGCGCTGAGATGGTTGATGGCCTGATCCGCCAGCGTGCGTGCCTGTTCGCGCGCGCGGTCGACGCCGAGGATGGAGACCAGCGTCGCCTTGCCCTTGGCCTTGTCTTTCTGCACGCCTTTGCCGGTTTCAGTACGGGTGCCCTCCACGTCGAGCAAGTCATCCGTAATCTGGAACGCGAGGCCCATATCATGCGCATAGCGCTGCAGGCGCGCGCGCAGCGGTTCCGGCGCTTTGCCGAGGATCGCCCCTGCCTCACAGCTCACCGCGAACAGCTCCCCCGTTTTCAGGCGCTGCAGGCGGATAATTTCATCGATGCTCAGTTCCTGCTGCTCCGCGTCGAGGTCCATCATCTGCCCGCCGACCATGCCACGCACGCCAGATGCCCGCGCCACCGAGCGAATCAACTCGCAGCGCACGTTCGGATCAGCATGTACGCGCGGATTCGCAAGCACTTCAAACGCGAAGGTCAGCAGCGCATCCCCCGCAAGGATTGCCGCAGCTTCGCCGAATTGCTTGTGACAGCTTGGCTTACCACGGCGCATATCGTCGTTATCCATCGCGGGCAAATCGTCATGCACCAGCGAATAGGTATGCACGAACTCAATCGCCGCCGCCGTCATCAGCGCGCCGGTGGGGTTCACACCGAACAGCTTGGCGGATTCCACCGTGAGGAACGGACGCAGGCGCTTGCCCCCAGCCAGTGCGGAGTAGCGCATCGCCTCGATCACTTTGGCTTCACCCTCCGGCGAGGCGGCCACTTCAGCCTCCTGCTGGCGGCTATGCAGCGAGATCACCCGCGTCGTCATTTGCAGGTTGGTGGGCAGCAATTCATCCATCACGCTATCCAGCGCGGTCGAGGTGGCGGCGAGTGTCTGTTGGAGATTCTGCATGTTCATGTCCCGTGCTAGAGTGTTTTCTGTTGTTATTCCGTGGCAAATGCGCTGGTCGTCACCGAGCCATCGGCGCGCATTTGGATTTGTTCAACCTTCAGCTTGGCCTCGCTCAGCTTGGCGAGGCAATGTTCCTTGAGCGCATTCCCGCGCTGATAATCCGCAATCGCCTTATCGAGATCTGCACTGCCAGATTCCAGCGCGCGCACAATCGCCTCCAGCTCCTTCATCGCCGCCTCAAAACTGAGTTTGCTAATGTCAGGTGCGGTTTTCGCGGGCGTATCAGCGGTTTTTGTCATGGTCACTCAGTGGGTTCAGCAAGCGCATACCATACGCACGCGAAAAAACAACCGCAAGAGTGGATCGGGCTATCCGCCGATTATAATTTCATTCCTTTTGTCTTTACCAGCGTGATGCATGAGATAGCCTTGTGCATAAGAAACATAATCCAGCACCTCGGTATACGCATCACTGCAGGCTTTGATTTGCTCTTCCATCAAGCGCCGATCGGATTCCGGGATCACCGACCTGTTGGCCTCCAACCACCTCCCAATCTCTTGCGGATTCTCACGAAATTCTTCCCAGCGATGGGTAATGCCGCGGTAAAAAGGTGCTTTAAGAGCGGTTACCTTTTCTCCGTTCTGAATCATTTCTTCCACTTTTGCACAGGTTTCTACATCAGAATATTCCTTCTGGAATGCCTTAACAAGACCACTAGCGGCCTCTTCATACTTTATTGCTTTAGGTTGCGCCTCGTACTGTCGCGATACTTCATCAAGCACGAGACTAACAGGTTCAAAATCGAATTGGATGTTGCAAAGTGGGCCGTTCGCCAGACGATCCCATATCTCTTCTAACAGAATTTCGCCGCTTGCGCTTTCCAACTGTTCAGGCGGCATAGGATCATAGCTATACGGCACATAGTCAGGACGGTACAGCTTGAGATTTAGATTGTAGGGCCGTTGCTCAATTTCATCATACCCATCCCGCTTGCGGGATATTGTCGAAGGAATCTCCGCCAGACCTTGATAATTCTGAGGCGGGTGGGTATTGACCTTGATAATATATTCAAGATTAACAAGCCCCTGTATATAGCGCTTCCACGGCCCGCCCTCGGCAATAAAGCGATTTGTTCTTTCCTGTAGCTCAACCTTACTATAATCGACTGTAATCGTATTTTTCGGTGTTCCCATATTTCTACCCTGTTCAAAACAGCTTGGGCTCACTATATCAGGTTCCCCAGCCCGCAATATGACAATTATGTGAAGATTTTATGTTCGAATCCCTAAGCAAACGCCTCACCGAATCGCTCGACAAGCTGCGCCGCAAGGGGCGCCTCACCGAAGCGGATGTGGATGGCGCGCTGCGCGAGGTGCGCATGGCCTTGCTTGAGGCCGATGTGGCGCTACCCGTCGCGCGCGATTTCATCACCAACCTCAAGGGCAAACTGGTCGGCGCGGATATCATCGCCAGCGTCTCTCCGGCGCAGATGGTCATCAAGCTGGTCTATGACGCGCTGGTGGAACTACTGGGCGGCGAGAGTTCAGAGTTAAATCTGGCCGCTGCCCCACCCGCCGTCATCCTCATGTGCGGCCTGCAAGGCTCCGGCAAAACCACCACCACCGGCAAACTCGCCCTGCGCCTGCGCAGCAAAATGAACAAGCGCGTGCTGGTTGCCTCGCTCGATATTTACCGCCCCGCCGCGCAGGAGCAGCTTGCCAGCGTCGCCACCACGGCCGAGGTCGATAGCCTGCCGATTATCGCCGGGGAGCTGCCCGCCGCCATCACCGCCCGCGCGCTGGATGCGGCGCGACGCGGTAATTACGACGTGTTACTCATCGACACCGCCGGGCGCCTGCATGTCGATGATGTGTTAATGGATGAACTGAAAAAAATTAAGCAGCTGGCGCAGCCAGTTGAAACCCTCCTCGTCGCCGATGCGCTGACGGGGCAGGACGCCGTCACCATCGCCCGCGCATTTCATGAATCGATCGGCGTCACTGGCATCGTGCTCACCCGGTTGGATGGCGACGGGCGCGGCGGTGCGGCGCTCTCCATGAAATCCATCACCGGCCAGCCAATCAAATTCATGGGGCTTGGCGAGAAGCTTAGTGAATTTGAACCATTCCATGCTGAACGCATAGCAAGCCGCATTCTGGATAAGGGGGATGTCGTTTCCCTCGTCGAGCGCGCGGCGGAGGTAATGAACACCGCCGAGGCCGAGGCCGGTGCCAAGCGGATGATGCAGGGTCAGTTCGACCTCAACGACATGCTGCAGCAGATGCGGCAGATCAAGAAAATGGGCGGCCTCGGCGGGGTGATGAGCCTCATGCCAGGCATCGGCAAACTGAAAGACGCCATGGCGGGCGCGCAGATGCCGGATGATTCCGTGGTCAAGCGGCAGGAGGCGATTATTCTGGCCATGACCAAGGCGGAGCGCGCGAAACCGACGCTACTCAACGCCTCGCGCCGCCGCCGCATCGCCAATGGTTCCGGCACGCAGGTCAGCGACGTCAACCGCCTCATCAAGCAGTATCAGCAGATGGAAACAATGATGAAGCAAATGAAAAAAATGGGCGGCAAAGGCGCCATGAACCCGCTCAAACTCAAGCAAATGCTGAGTGGGCTGGGTGGGTAGAGAGTAATAAAGACAATCGATTATGGAGGTCGGCGCGCATAGCGCAGGCGACGACCGACACGGCCATTGAGGCCGAAAGCCTACGTGGCGCTTGAACGCCAAGCAAAATTTCCCTTGCGCCCTCCCCCTATTCGTGGTTAAAGCCCCGCCACCTGTCTTCTTGGGTATATGGACGTAGCGCCGCATTGGGCGGAATGCGCGGTTCAACCGAAAGGAGTGATTGACATGGCTGCTGTAATTCGTCTTGCCCGTGGTGGCGCGAAAAAGAAACCGTTCTACCGTATCGTGGTCTCTGACCGCCGTGCCCCGCGCGACGGTGATTTCATTGAAAAACTGGGTACGTTTAACCCGCTGATGCCGAAGGATAGCGCGACGCGCCTCGTGCTCGATGCGGAACGTGCAAAACATTGGCTCGCTGTAGGCGCGCTGCCGTCGGACCGCGTGAACTCGCTGCTCGCCAGCCTTGGCATTACCAAAGCGGCAAGCACCGCCGGCAAACCACAAAAAGCCCGTAAAAAGGCCGACAAACTCACCCGCGCTGAGAAACGTGCCGCTGCTGAGGAAGAAGCGAAAAACGCTCCCGTCGCAGAAGCACCAGCCGCGGAAGCTGCTGCAGAAGAAGTACCAGCTGCATAAATTTACGAATCTACCCACACTTCGAAGACGGCAGCAATGCCGTCTTTTTTTTGCTTATTGTACAGTTGCGGCGCCTGATACATCCTGATATAAGCTCGCGCCAATCAACAGGAGATTCTCATGGCTATTGGCGTTGCAATTGCAGGCGTGGTGCTTGGCATTATCGGCCTTATCGGTAATTTCAGCTAGGTATATATGACCCCCAACGACTGGATTACCCTCGCCGTGATTGGCCCGCCACACGGCGTGAGCGGACGTGTAAAAGTCAAATCCCTCACCGAGCCAGAGGACGACTTCGCGCGCCACAGCGCCCTCACCTATGCGGATGGCACGCCACTCAAACTCAAAATTACCGGCCACGCACAAGGCATGGCTATTGTCAGCATCGAGGGCATTACTGACCGTAATCAGGCCGAACTGTTGCGTGGCAAAAAGCTCGGTGTGCCCCGTAGCGCGCTGCCAGAGCTCAAAAAGCCCGATCAGTTTTATGTGGCCGACCTGATTGGCATGCACGTGCTGGACGCAAACGGCGGCGCATTTGGTACGGTAGATTCCGTCGCCAATTATGGCGCGAGTGATATTCTCGAAATCCTCCGCCCCAATGGCGTGGCGGAGCTCTATGCCTTCACAGCCGCCACCTTCCCCAACGTGGACCGCGCGGCCCGACGCATCACCATCGACCCTCCAATCATTCTCGGCAGCCGAATAGAAGAGCAATCCTCCAACGAAACCACTTGAACCAAGGGCAATTTGGTTCTACCCAATCGAATGTTGCGCATCTCGCGCATGCAAAACCCTACGGAGAAACCACATGAAAAAGACCGTTATCGCACTGACTACCGCACTCGCATTCACCAGCGCATTTGCCGCTTCGGAACTCACCACCTCGGCTGGCACGCCAGTGGTCAGCAAAGACAATACCCCCGTTTCTATTGAAGCGCCAGAAGCTGGTGGTGCAGATGCCGCTCCTGCTGCTGAGAAAAAAGTAGCGAAGAAAAAAGCGGTTAAGAAGAAAAAAGTAAAAAAAGCTACAAAACCAGCTGAAAAACCAGCTGCGACACCAGCGCCCGCTGCTACAACGGCACCAGCTGCGCCAGCACATGGCCACTAGTCGCACGTGACACCCTCACCCTGGCGCGCGCGCGTCATCACCCTGATGCCCGAGATGTATCCCGGGCCACTCAGGCACTCGTTGATTGGCGAGGCGCTCGCGCGCCAGATATGGGAATTATCGACCATTAACCTTCGGGATTTTGGTATCGGCGTGCATCAGAAGGTGGATGACTCACCCTGCGGCGGCGGTGCGGGCATGGTGCTCAAGCCCGATGTGGTGGATGCGGCAATTATTCACGCTAAGACCTTATTTACCAAAAACAGCCCGCCTCAGGCGCAGCCTGCGCAGCTCATCCATTTCACTCCGCGCGGTGAGCCGATGACCCAGGCGCATTTCCGCGAATTCAGCCAGACGGACGTCATCCTCCTCGCCGGGCGCTATGAGGCGGTGGATCAGCGCGTGCTCGACAAACATGCCCCGCGCGAGATTTCGCTGGGCGATTTCGTCCTCACTGGCGGCGATATCCCCGCCATGGCGTTTATCGAGGGCTGCGTGCGCCTGCTCCCCGGCGTCGTCGGTAAAAGTGACAGCTTGGGCGAGGAAAGCTTCGGCGACGGCGCTTATGCCAACCTTCTCGAATATCCCCATTATACCAAACCCGCCGAGTGGGAAGGCCGCGCCGTGCCCCCCGTGCTGCTTTCCGGCAATCATGCCGACATCGCGAAATGGCGGCTCGGCGAGGCGGAATCCGCCACAAAAGCCCGCCGCCCCGACCTTTGGGAAAAACGTAGCAAAAAATAGCATATTCTGCTTGCCAAGCCCGCTCACGCGATGTAGGAAACCCGACCTTCAATTATATTATGCGCGATAAACGCGGCACGAGGACGACATGAACATTCTGCAACAAATCGAAGCTGAACAAGTAGAAAAACTCAGCAAAGGCAAACAGATCGACGATTTCAAACCCGGCGATGTCGTTCGCGTGAACGTAAAAATCATCGAGGGCAGCAACGAGCGTATTCAGGCGTTCGAAGGCCTCGTGATCGCCCGTAAGAACGCGGGCATCAACTCGGCATTCACCGTGCGCAAAATCAGCCACGGCGAAGGCGTTGAGCGTATCTTCCCGCTCCACTCGGCACGTATTGATTCGGTAGTTCGCGTGCGTCAGGGTGAAGTGCGTCGTGCAAAACTCTACTATATCCGCACCCGCACCGGCAAATCGGCACGTATTAAAGAACGTGTGGATCTGGCTGGTTTCGCTGCTGCCAAGGCTGCTAAGAACGCCGACGCAACCGCATAAGCTAGTAATCAGTAATAAATATTAGTAATCGGCAAACCTGTCGGCTGACTGCCGCGTTGTTTCTATGTCTTTACTAATCGCTGAATACTATTTAATGGTCACTCCTTATGACACAGCCCCGCACCCTCTACGATAAAATCTTCGACGAGCATCTCGTGCATGCGGGCGAGAGCGGCAGTTGCCTCATTTATATCGACCGCCATCTGGTGCATGAAGTGACCAGCCCACAAGCGTTCGAAGGTCTACGCGTTGCGGGTCGCCGAGTGCATAGCCCCGCCAAAACCCTCGCCGTAGCCGACCATAACGTGCCCACCACGGCGGATCGCTTGCAGGGCATCAAGGACGAAACCTCGCGCATTCAGGTGCAAACGCTCGCTGAAAACTGCGCCGAGTTCGGCATCACCTATTTCCCGATGAGCGATATCCGCCAAGGCATCGTGCATATTGTGGGGCCGGAGCAAGGCTTCACGCTGCCGGGCGCCACCATCGTCTGCGGCGACTCGCACACCTCCACCCACGGCGCGTTCGGCGCGCTGGCGTTCGGCATCGGCACCAGCGAAGTGGAGCATGTGCTCGCCACCCAGACCCTCATCCAGAAACGCGCGAAAAACATGCGCATCACGGTGGATGGTACGCTTGCAAAAGGCGTCACCGCGAAGGACATTGTGCTCGCCATCATCGGAAAAATCGGCACCGCCGGCGGCACGGGCTACGTCATGGAATATGCTGGCTCTGCCATCCGCGACCTGTCGATGGAAGGGCGCATGACCATCTGTAACATGAGCATTGAGGCGGGTGCCCGCGCCGGGCTCATCGCGCCGGATGACACCACCTTCGACTATCTCAAAGGCCGCCCTATGGCGCCCACCGGAGATGCGTGGGAGAAAGCCGTCGCCCACTGGCGCACCCTGCCGACGGATGGGGGCGCCGTGTTTGATGAGGAAATTCGTCTCAACGCCGCCGACATTGCCCCCCAAGTCACCTGGGGCACCAGTCCGGAATATGTGTTGCCCATCACCGGCCACGTGCCCTCGCCGGAGGATTACCCCGAAGCGCAACGCGAAACCATCAGCCGTTCGCTGGACTATATGGGACTTTCCGCTGGCACCGCATTGACAGACATCCCGATCGACAAAGTCTTTATCGGTTCCTGCACCAACGCGCGGATCGAGGATATGCGCGAGGTTGCCGCGCTCGTTTCAGGCAAGAAAGTCGCCGCCAACGTCAAGCTCGCGATGGTGGTGCCCGGCTCCGGCCTCGTGAAACAGCAGGCAGAGGCTGAGGGGCTCGATAAAATCTTCACCGCCGCCGGGTTTGAGTGGCGCGAAGCAGGCTGTTCCATGTGCCTCGCCATGAATAACGACCGGCTGGAACCGGGCGAACGCTGTGCCAGCACCAGCAACCGCAATTTCGAAGGCCGTCAGGGGCGCGGTGGCCGCACGCACCTCATGTCGCCCGCCATGGCGGCTGCTGCCGCCATCACTGGCCATCTTGTCGACGTGCGGAAATTATAAAAAACCTCAGTTTTACTGAAGAATTCGCATGTAATCCCCGAAAGCCTGTGTTATAAGGCCGCTTCGCTGAAGCGGAATTCGGGCAATGAAGCTCGTATTGTACCACGATTAGGAACGAACATGAGCCAGAACCAGACCCTCCGCACCCACGCCATTTCCGCCGGACGTGATTACCAAGAACTCCCCGCATGGCAGAAATCGATGGCCTTGGCCGAGCGTGTGTACGCACTCGCAGAAGACCATGCTGGTCTGGTCGCCCACATGCGCGAAACCGCGCTCACCGTTGCTGCCTCCATTGCCGCAGCGAGCGGTCGCCACAACGAATTCGGAATGACGGACAGCTATTCCAAAGCGCAAAGCGCGAATGCCGAGCTGATGACGCAACTCACGCTGGCGCAGCGTTTGGGCTATCTCGACCAAGATACAGCGAACGACCTACTCATCGCGATTGATGAAGTGGCGCGTCTGATTGTGGGCCTCAAACACGGCCTCAAAGTTGCGGCAAAAGACAAAGAAAACGCGGAGAAAGACGCCGCCAAAGCTGAGCGTGATCGCAACACAGAACGCGCAGAACGTTCGGAACGTCCGCGCCGTGAATATAAACCGCGCGATGGTGCACGTGAAGAGCGCCCACGCCGCGAATATAAACCACGTGATGGTGGCTCCGAAGCACCACGTCGTGAATACAAACCGCGCGATGGTGGTTCCGAAGCCCCACGTCGCGAATATAAACCACGTGATGGCGCCAGCAGCGATCGCAAGCCCTATGGCGAGCGCAAGCCTTACGGTGATAAGAAACCTTACGGTGACCGCAAGCCCTACGGCGACAAGAAGCCCTATGGCGACCGCAAACCCTCCGGCGGCAAGCCTTTCCGCAAACCGCGCGATTAATCCATCGTTGGCTTCCTGCGCCTTCCGTGCTAGCCACTAGGCGTATGGAACTCACCTCTGATATGGAATATGCCGGATTCTGGCGGCGCTTTAACGCCTATGGCGTCGACGCGACGCTCGTGCAGATCGCCACATGGGTAATCGGCTGGCAATTGGGGCTCGACACTGGCAGTTCCATCGACCTCAAAACCTTTCAGGCGCTCATCGTCTCGGCGCAAAGCGGTGTGGTCGATCCCGCACTCACCACCCTGCTGGCCGATGGTATAAAAAGCTCCTTCTCCGGCGGTTCATTCATCTCGCTGGTGGATGATAAACTCTTCATTGTCCTCTCCGCGCTCTATAATATCATCTTCATCGCGGGGGTGTGGCAGGCCACGCCGGGCAAGCGCTGGCTTGGCCTGAAAGTCACCAGCAAAAGCGGCGCACGGCTTACGCTTCTTGAATCTGCCACCCGCCACGCCGCAAGCGGCCTGTCGATGCTGGCGGCAGGCATTGGCTACATCACACTGTTCTTCACCAAGGAAAAACTCGCGCCGCACGACATGATTTGCCAGACACGCGTAATACGTGTAAGAAATCCCCTCTGAGTGGAGGATGTATGTTTCAATGGTTCCGTGATTTACTCAACAAGTCGGCAGAGCGTCGCAAGCAAAAAGACGACTGGGCGCGCTATTATGCCAACACCGCCGCCGCGAAGAAACTCAACCTCCCGCTCGACCCGGGCAACGATCCATGGATGACATGACCTTATGAAAAGCTTCACCACACTCGCCGCCATCGCTGCGCCGCTGCCGATCCAGAATATCGACACGGATATGATTATCCCTAAGCAATTCCTCAAAACCATCAAGCGCACCGGCCTGAAGGAAGGTCTTTTCTACGAAATGCGTTATACGGCCGAAGGAAAAAAGATCGAGAATTTTGTGCTCCACCGCGAGCCTTATACCCGCGCCAAGATCCTTGTCGCGCTGGAGAATTTTGGTTGTGGCTCCAGCCGCGAGCATGCGCCGTGGGCGCTGGCGGATTTCGGCATCACCTGCGTCATCGCGCCGAGCTTTGCGGATATTTTCTATAATAACTGCTTCAAAAACGGCATTCTGCCGGTTGTCCTCCCACGCGAGGAAGTAGATACGCTGATGCAACATGCGCAGTCCAGCAGCAACCTCGTCACGGTCGATTTACCCGCGCAAACTGTGCGTGCTGGCAACCATCAGTTCGAATTCACGCTGGATACTTTCCGCAAACATTGCCTCATGAACGGGCTCGATGATATCGGCCTGACGCTTGAGAAATCCGCCGCGATAAAGGGCTACGAAGCCCGCACCGCTGCCGAGCGCCCGTGGATATAACCCAACGAATCCCTTGCCTTTGACGA
Source organism: Rickettsiales bacterium (assembly GCA_044237845.1). GTDB lineage: Bacteria > Pseudomonadota > Alphaproteobacteria > Rickettsiales > UBA3002 > QFOX01. Next base: position 24,574 of record JBIIEL010000019.1, read on the forward strand.
CTAGCCTGCTATCTGAAGCCTATGAAACACATCCTCCTCATCCCCGGCGACGGCATCGGCCCTGAAGTGGTGGCCGAGGCACGTCGCGTACTCACCTGGGCAGGCGAACATGCGGGCGCGCCCTTCACGTTCGACGACGCGCTCATCGGAGGCGCGGCGTATGACGCAACGGGCACACCCTTCCCCGCAGAAACACTCGCCAAAGCCAAAGCGGCGGATGCGATTTTACTCGGCGCCGTCGGCGGCCCGAAATGGGAGCCCCTGCCCCACGCGGTGCGGCCAGAACGCGGCCTACTTGCCATCCGCAAAGAGCTCGACCTCTTCGCCAACCTGCGCCCGGCCATGTGTTTCGCCGCGCTCGCCGAAGCGTCGAGCCTCAAACCTGAAATCATTTCTGGGTTGGATATTCTCATCGTGCGCGAACTCACCGGCGATATTTACTTCGGCGAACCGCGCGGCGTGACGCTAGAGGGCAACCACCGCGTCGGCCGCAACACCATGATCTACGCGGATTGGGAAGTAACCCGCATCGCCCGCGTGGCGCTCGACCTCGCCCGCGCACGCGGCAAAAAACTCTGCTCGGTGGATAAGGCAAACGTGCTCGAATGCACCGAAATGTGGCGCGAGGAAGTGGTGAAGCTCCACGCCGCGGAATATGCCGACATCGCGCTCAGCCATATGTATGTCGACAACGCCGCCATGCAGCTTGTGCGCAACCCCAAGCAGTTCGATGTGGTCGTCACCGGCAACATGTTCGGCGATATTCTGTCGGACTGCGCGGCCATGCTCACCGGCTCGCTCGGCATGTTGCCCAGCGCCTCGCTCGGTGGCGAAATCGGTGGCAAGCGTGCCGCGCTTTATGAACCTGTGCACGGCTCCGCGCCGGATATTGCGGGGCAGAACATCGCCAACCCCATCGCCACGATTCTCTCAGCAGGGATGATGCTGCGTTATTCTTTCGGGCTGATGCGCGAGGCAGACCTGATCGACCAGGCCATCAACGCCGTGCTCGGCAAGGGCCTGTGCACCGCGGATATTATGCAAGACGGCGCACAGAAAATAGGCACGCAGGCAATGGGCGATGCGATTCTCGCGGAACTCACCACCCTCGCCTCTGCCGCGAAGGTCGCGTAAATGCGCCTACGCCACTTGCTCCTGACTTTGCTTTTTGCAACCAGTGCCATCGCGCAAACTGCGACGGAGCCAACCATGCAGCAGCAAATTACGCAGATGCTGACGAAGCAGAAGAACAATAAAGCGCTAGGTAGCGCCTTGGCCGTAGGCACGCTGCTTGGCTGCACGAAAAAACAAGCCGGCAAAGAAGCCACCCAAAGTTTCTATAAGCAAGCACTCTCCATCGGAAAAACGATTGAGGGCTACTGCAAAGAAGGTGATAAAACCTCGGCAAAAACCATGTTACTGTCATCGCTGGATGCTAAAAAGTCAGACCCCGTGCTTAAAACCGCGCTCGGCTGCTACGAAAGCCAGGCTGCGAGCCTGGCGGGCATGATTGGCGAGAAACATGCCTCAAAAGCGGCATTCTACGCCCGCTGGGTACGCAACCCCGCCATCGCACGTGAAGAAATCAAAACAACGGATATTTGTAAGTAGGAAGGTAACTTATGTCATACAAAATTGCAGTGGTCGGCGCGACAGGAAATGTGGGACGCGAAATTCTGGAAACACTCGATCAGCGACGTTTTCCGGCGCGTGAAGTGGTGGCACTCGCCTCGCGCAGCTCGGTGGGTAAGGAAGTCAGTTTCGGCGACGACAAAACCCTCACTGTGCAAGCGCTGGATACCTACGACTTCACGGGCACGGATATCGCCCTCTTCTCCCCCGGTTCGGCTGTGAGCAAAATCCACGCACCGCGCGCCGCTGCGCAAGGCTGCGCGGTGATCGACAACACCTCCTATTTCCGGATGGACCCTGAGATTCCGCTGGTGGTGCCAGAGGTGAACGCCGCGGCGCTCAAGGATTTCCGCAAGCGCAACATCATTGCTAACCCGAACTGTTCGACCATTCAAATGGTGGTCGCGCTCGCGCCGCTGCATGCCATCAACCCCATCAAGCGCGTGGTGGTGAGCACCTATCAGTCCGTCTCTGGCGCGGGGAAAGAGGCGATGGACGAGCTATATAATCAAACCAAAGGCCTGTTTCTGCACGAACATAAAGAGGCCAAAAAATTCACTAAGCGCATCGCGTTTAACGTCATTCCGCATATCGATTCCTTCCTCGAGAACGGCATGACGAAGGAAGAATTCAAAATGGTGGAGGAAACCAAAAAAATCCTCGACCCGAATATCAAAGTATCCGCCACCTGCGTGCGCGTGCCGGTGTTTGTTGGCCACTCGGAATCAGTGAATATTGAGTTCACAAACCCTATGAGCGAAGAGCAAGTCTACGACGCACTCGAAGGCGCGGAAGGCGTCGTCGTCGTCGACCGCCGCGAGGATGGTGGCTACATGTCGCCGCTTGAAAGCGTGGGCGAGGATGCGGTTTACGTGAGCCGCGTACGGGTTGACCCGACCATCGCCAACGGCATCAATCTCTGGGTGGTGGCGGATAATTTACGCAAAGGCGCTGCCCTCAACGCCGTGCAAATCGCCGAAACGCTCGTCGCCCAATTCGGCCTGTTGCCTTCGAAGAAGAAGGAAGTGGCGTAGTCGCGCTTGTCACCCCGGCTTCATGCCGGGGTCTGCGCCTAAAAAAAAACCACTTAATCAGCGAATCACATTCCCAGTGACCCGCGCATTTTCATCGGGGTGCATCGGTTTACCTTTGTAAGCATGGGCAATCAGCTGATTCAGTGGCGAAGTTGTTTGGCTGGCCGCCGGAGCATGTGACGTTTGCACCTCAGCATTCGCATTCTCCTGCACCAGCTCCTGCTGCCGCTGCGGCATCATCTCTTTGGCAAAATAGTTTTGCAGGTAGCTATACATATCCGTTTTCTCAAAATCACCATCGTAGTGTTTTTTTCTGTCGAATTGCACGCCTGCAAACAGCGCTTGCCTTGCTATCCAAGTGCCTGCATTGGGGTTAGGTACTGGCCGGCCGCCTTTTTTCTCGATGATTTCATCAGGCTCCACCAGCCATTCGATGGGCTGCACCTCTATCCAGCATGTTTCACCCGCTTCTAGTTCTCTATCGTTCGACAGTATAGAATTATAATATCTGGGACGTGCGTCCACGCGGATATAGCGGTGTGTCTTCCCATCCTTACCCTGCAGGGCGTATTCCGGATGCGGATTGGGTCTGAAAGGCTTATCGTAAGCATCGTATTGCTCGGCATCGAACGTGTAGCTTTTGCCTGTCTCTTTTTCCTTAAGTTGGTCTTCGGTCAGCGCGTTCAATGTTTTGGTCGTTTCTGCATCCGCAAGGGTCTGCGGATATTCGCCATATTCCACGACCGTGATTGAATTGCCAAAGTCATCTGTAAGTGCCCACTTAAGCCTCGCTTCGCTCTGCGGGATTTTAGATGTCACCGACGATGGCAAAACGGGGCGCGCAGCATAGAAACGACGATACGGATGGCTAGAGTCCCGGGTACCGTAGTCTTCGACGGCGCGGACATTCCCATAATCGTCGGAAGAGGCCGACAAATAATGGCCCGCTCGTTGATTGTCACTGGTCTTACTATTACCTCCCGAAAAACAACCAAGCACGATAGTCAGATCGCTCAAACCCGTCCTCCTGCCATAGGACTTCATCACCTGAAGCTGACCGTTGCCCTGATTATCGCCAAAGATCTGCTCCTCGGTTAATAAGGTCACGCCTTCGGTAAGCACATTCTCGTCCATAATATTTGCCTTCTCTTCGTTGGGTTTAGTGAACCATGTCTCCAGTTTACCCCCCATTATTAACACAAGTTAAGATTTGTGAAGTTTTTGTGACAATGATTCAACTCACTCACGTTCAAAGAAATACTGCCGTTGATGGTCTGGCTCAGCCCCCCCCCCCCGCTGGCGGGGGGTCGAATTTGCTCTTGGGCAAATTCGAGGGGGTGGTGTGTACGATATGCTACCCTGCCACCCCCTCGAATGCGCGTGAAGGGGCGCATTCGGTCCCCCGCCAGCGGGGGACGGTAAGACCTAGCGCCGAGGATGATATGCTACGCCATTCGCCGGGATGACAGCTCTGGAAACCGAGTACCATAACTAAGTCTGCATGACACGTAGTGTGCGTGACAAATCCGTGACGCCTAAGCGCATGTTTTTCATCGTCGGTTGATGAAATCACCCCCGCGTTTGACAAAGCCACGCGTGCGTTGCATGACTGTGGGCAGTTCGCAACCCACGATGGAAAACGCTATGAGCAACATCCAGGAAAACCGCCCGCTTTCGCCGCATGTCGGCATCTATCGCTGGCAGATCACCAACACGCTTTCCATCCTCCACCGTATGACGGGGTTTGGCCTCACGCTCGGCCTCATTCCCCTCGCGGCGTGGATCTGGGGGGCGGCCTATAACCCGGCGCTGTTCGAGTGGCTCATGGGCGCGTTCAACACCCTGCTCGGCAAAGCGATGTTGTTTGGGTGGACGCTGGCCTTCTATTACCATCTCGCCAACGGCATGCGCCATCTCAACTGGGATATCGGCTATGGCTTCAAGCTGGATGAGGTGGTCCGTTCCGGCCGCGTTGTGGTGTTGTTCGCCCTCGGCATGACCGCCTTCACCTGGTATTACGTCGCTCAACACGGAGGCCTCTAATGGCACATGAAAAAAATCGCTTTCGTTCTCACCTCAAAACCGTGCGCGGCCTTGGCGCTGCGCATGAGGGCACCGAGCATTTTTGGCTGCAACGCACCAGCGCGCTCGCGCTCATCCCGCTTTCCGTGTGGTTCATGGCCAAGCTGATGGGTATGCTCGTCGGTGCGGATCGTGTGGCGGTTGCGGAGTGGTTTGCCGACCCTGTCGTTGCTATCCTGATGGCGGTGTTTCTGGTGGCGCTCTTCACCCACGCGCGCCTTGGTATGCAGGTGATTATCGAGGATTACGTGCACTGCCCCACCAAAAAAATGCTTCTGCTGGCGATCAATAACGGCATTAAGCCCCTCCTCTGCCTCGCCTGCCTATTTGCAATCGCGCGGCTCCACTTCATCGGAATGTAAGACATAAGGTATATCATGGCTGACCAAAAACCCATCGGCAAAAAATCCTTTAGCATCGGTAGCAGCGCCTATCCGATTACGGATCACTACTACGACGTGATCGTTGTCGGTGCTGGCGGCGCGGGTTTGCGCGCTACGTTCGGCATGGCGGCAGAAGGCCTGTCCACGGCGTGCCTCACCAAAGTGTTTCCCACACGTTCGCACACCGTGGCGGCGCAGGGCGGAATCTCCGCCGCACTTGGCAATATGGGGCCGGATGACTGGCGCTGGCATTTTTACGATACCATCAAAGGCTCGGACTGGCTGGGCGACCAAGACGCCATCGAATATATGTGCAAAAACGCGATGGATGCGATCATCGAGCTCGAACATTACGGCGTGCCTTTCAGCCGCACGGAGGATGGCAAAATCTACCAACGTCCCTTCGGCGGCATGACCACAAACTACGGCGACGGCCCTGCTGCCCAGCGCACCTGCGCTGCGGCAGACCGCACCGGCCACGCGATACTGCACACGCTCTACACGCAGGCGCTGCGCCATAAGGCGAAGTTCTTCGTTGAATATTTCGCGCTCGATTTGCTGATGACGGACGACGGCGAATGCCGCGGCGTCCTCGCCTGGAACCTCGACGACGGCTCCATGCACCGTTTCTGGGGGCAGCAAACCGTGCTCGCCACCGGTGGCTATGGCCGTGCGTATTTCTCCGCCACCTCCGCCCACACCTGCACGGGTGACGGCGGCGGCATGGCCATCCGCGCCGGCGTGCCGATGCAGGATATGGAGTTCGTGCAATTCCACCCCACGGGCGTTTACGGCTCCGGCTGTCTGATTACCGAGGGTGCACGCGGCGAAGGCGGGTATCTCGTCAACAGCAAGGGTGAGCGCTTCATGGAACGCTATGCTCCCTCTGCGAAGGATTTGGCCAGTCGAGACGTAGTCTCGCGCGCGATGACGATGGAAATTCGCGAAGGCCGCGGCGTTGGGGCGGAGTCAGACCATATCTTCCTGCATCTCGACCATCTGGAGCCGGACGTGCTACACGCGCGCCTGCCCGGCATTTCGGAAACCGCAAAAGTCTTCGCCGGGGTCGATGTCACCAAAGCCCCCATCCCCGTCATCCCGACGGTGCATTACAACATGGGCGGCATTCCCACCAATTATCATGGGGAGGTCGTCACCCTCAAAAACGGCAATCCTGATGCGACCGTCCCCGGCCTCATGGCCATCGGCGAAGCAGCCTGTGTGTCGGTGCATGGCGCGAACCGCCTCGGCAGTAACTCGCTGCTTGATCTCGTGGTGTTTGGCCGCGCGGCTGCCCACCGCGCGCGCGATACCGTCAAGCGCGACATGAAAGTCACCCCTGCCCCAGAATCGGCGACCGAGAAAGCGCTCACCCGCTTCAACGCACTGCGTTATGCAAATGGCGCGCAGCCGACCAACACCATCCGCCGCGCTATGCAACGCACGATGCAGAACCATGCCGCTGTGTTCCGCACGCAGGAGACGCTGGCCGAAGGCGTCACCAAAATGAAGGACGTCTATAAAAGCTTCGGCGATTTGAAGGTGAGCGATAGCGGGCTGATCTTCAACTCCGACCTGCTCGAAACGCTGGAGCTCGACAACCTCCGCGCGCAGGCGCTTATCACTGTGGCCTGTGCCGAGAACCGCAAGGAATCACGCGGAGCACATGCACGCGAGGATTTCTCTGACCGCGACGATGCCAACTGGCAGAAGCATAGCCTCTGCTGGCTGAACGATGCGGGCGATACGAAAATCGACTACCGCCCCGTGCATATGAAAACCATGACGGATGACGTGAACCCCGTGCCACCCAAAAAGCGAGTCTACTAATGAAAAAAGCTCTTCTCATCGCCGCCCTGTTGCTCCCTGCGGCTGCCTCCGCGCAAATCTATCCGCTGCAGGAATATGCCAAAGCCGTGCGCGACAGCGGGCAGGAGCTCAAATTCCTCCGCAGCCCGAATGATGTGACCTATGTCGCCACCTGCAAAGGCAGTGGCGAAAGCAAGCTGTGCGACCTCGCCAAAAACGGCAGCTACAAAACCAACACGGGCCTGCGCTTCGTGGTCAAAGAATCGCAGCTACGCTCGGCGGAAGACACGTCGCAGCGTTGCGACTATGTCAGCGACGGCGACGACAGCAAACTGGACTGTAAGGACTAGCTATGCGCCCCCTGCTTCCCCTTCTCGCCCTACTCACCTTGGTTGCCTGCGCCACGCCAACGACTGAGCGCCCGGGCTTTACGGAAGAAGAACTCCGCGCCGAGCAGGCGGAGCAGGCCGCTGCCGTACAAGCCGCGCACCCCGGCGCGTTCAACGACCAGCGGGATTACAGCGACGCTGAAATTCAAGCGCTCGCCAATCGCGTAAAGCCGATCGCAGATCGCATCGAAAAAGCCTCGGGCGAAGTCTGCACCGATATGAGCCGTAGCAACTGTTCGTTTGAGGTGATTCTTGACCCCTCGAAAAAAGGCCTCAACGCCCATGCGGACGGCCAGAATGTCGTGATCTACCCGGCGATGATCGAGTTCGCGACAAACGACAACCAGCTCGCCTTTGTCATCGCGCATGAATTCGCACACAGCATTATGGCGCATGTGGCAAGCACGCAGAAAAACGTTGCCATCGGCGGCATTCTCGGCACGCTTGTCGACATCGCCGCGCAAAGCCAAGGGGTCGATACTGGCGGCCAGATCGGGCAACTCGGCGCGCAACAGGCACTGCTGAAATACTCTTCCGCGTTCGAGAACGAGGCGGATTATGTCGGCCTCTATATCCTCGCCCGCGCGGGCTATAAAATTGAGGATGCACCGGGCTTCTGGCGCCAAATGTCGCTGCAGGTGCCGCAGGCAGTGTATGCTACAGGCACCCACCCCAACAACCCATCACGCACGCTTGCCATGCAAAACGGCGTGAAGGAAATCCAAGCCAAAAAAGCAGCAAAACAGCCGCTGCTGCCCAACATTAAGCCGAAGAAATAACGGAGATCCCCATGGTCGAGTTCGCGCTACCGAAAAACTCTAAAATCTCGAAGAATGGCAAGACATTCAAAGCGAACGACGGTGCAAGCCGCGTGAAGGTCTTCAACATCTACCGTTGGGACCCGGAAGATGTGGATGCCGAGGGCAAGCCAAAAAATCCGCGGATTGACCGTTTCGAGGTCGACCTCGACAAATGCGCGCCGATGATCCTCGACGCCCTCATCAAAATGAAGGACGAGCACGACCCCTCGCTCACCTTCCGCCGCTCCTGCCGCGAGGGTATCTGCGGCTCCTGCGCCATGAATATCGACGGCACCAACACGCTGGCCTGCACCAAGGCGATCGACGACGTGAAGGGCGAAGTGAACATCTACCCGCTGCCGCACATGAAAGTCGTGAAAGACCTGGTGCCGGACATGAACCATTTCTACGCGCAGTATGAATCCATCGAGCCGTGGCTGAAGGCGGATTCGCCCGCGCCCGCCAATGCTGAGCGCCTGCAATCGCCGGAGGACCGCGAGAAGCTCGACGGGCTTTATGAATGTATCCTCTGCGCCTGCTGCTCCACCAGCTGCCCCAGCTATTGGTGGAACCCCGACCGCTATCTCGGCCCAGCCATTCTGCTGCACGCCTATCGCTGGATCATCGACAGCCGCGACGAGGCCACCGGCGACCGTTTGGACAATCTCGAAGACCCGTTCAAGCTCTATCGCTGCCACACCATCATGAACTGCGCGAAGGCATGCCCCAAAGGCCTCAACCCCGCCAAAGCCATTGCGGAAATCAAGAAGCTGATGGTCGATAGGAAGGTGTAGGCAAGTCACCGTCTGATCATACAGCCGGGATTACTCCGGCTACTTCGGTGACACTCTTACACCTCTCTCTGGGTCATCAATCACACAAGGATTGCCTCCAGGATGTTTGCAAACAGGAGGCGTCTGGCGCAGAAAAATAGAGCTCATTTCCGCGCTACTACAACTCGCAAGAATAAGTAGAGATAAGAATAACAAAGCATTTCGGATCATAAAAAGAGCCCTTCTAGAAAAACCCCCGCTGAATTGCTTCAGCGGGGGTTCGTTTTTAGTCTAGTTTGCGTGCGGACTACGCAGCCATCGCCGCTTGCTTACGCAGCACCACGAGGAGTTTGTCCTGCGCGATTTTGACGTCTTCGCGGTTACTCGCTGCCACTTCACCGCTCAGGCGGTGCAGTGCGGTTTCGTAGATCATACGCTCGCTGTACGAACGTTCAGACTGATCCACGTTTTTGTGCAGGTCACGCACCACTTCCGCGATGGCGACAAGGTTGCCGGAGTTGATTTTTGCTTCATACTCCTGTGCACGACGGCTCCACATACCACGGGCAATTTTCGCGCGGGTTTTGAGGGTTGCGAGCGCCTTGTTGATCTGGTCGTTGGTCGAGATCGAGCGCAGGCCCGCCGCCTCTGCACGGCCCACCGGCACGCGCAGGGTCATTTTGTCCTTCTCGAACGCAATCACGAATACTTTCAGCTCGAAATCACCGATCTTCTCGGACTCAAGCCCAAGGATTTTACCCACGCCATGGGTCGGGTACACCACATATTCACCCACGCCGAAATTGCGTTTGTTGCCCGGTGCTGGCGCATATGCCGCCATTGCCGCGCGACCATTTTGCGGACGCGCCACCGCGTTAAGCGGCGCCTTGTTCTGTGCTGCTGGTGCGCGGTCGAGTGTGTGACGCGTATCCACCGTTTTGCTGACAGGTTTTGCAACCGCCTTCGCTACTGGCTTCGGTGCTGGCTTTTTCGTCACAAGTTTCGCGACCGGCTTTTTAGCGGCCATTTTCTTTGGCGCTGCCTTGGCGACGGCTTTCTTCGCCACCGCTTTTTTTGCGGCAGGCTTCTTCGTCACTTTCGCGACGGGTTTTTTGCTCGTGGTTTTTGCTGGGGCTTTTTTAGCCACGGGTTTCTTCACTGCTTTCGCGGGCGTTTTTGCTTTCGCTACAGGTTTTTTGGTGTGTGCTGTTTTTGCTTTTGTTTTCGACTTTGTCGCCATGTTAGGTCACCTATCACATTGAGGCCTTGCGGCCCTTAACGTTAAACAAAGACCCCCACCAAAACACTGGCGGGCGCCAGACCAGACTAAATTGGATGTCTGCCGATCCCTTGAAGCCAAGGAAATCCCGGCCGATGCACTGTATATAGCACAATTTTCCGTACATTAAAATGGTAAAAATTTAGTTAATCTGTATGTATTTTCTATTGCAAATTTTTTTGTTCAGTAAATACAGCAAGTTGCATCGCAACGCAGGTGCAATAAAAATGCAAAACAGGGGTTTTGAGGGTGAAAACGGCTAGTCGCCCGTACCCGGATTGGGGCTGAACAGCGTTTCAAACTTATTCGGCACGTCCTTCATCGCATCCGCATCGGCGGGCGCGGGCTTTTTCTTGGTGAGTACCGGCCATTGCATCGCATATTCGCGGTTGATCTCGACCCATTTGAGCAGGTCCGGCGATTCGGGCTTAATGGCCTCGGCTGGGCATTCCGGTTCGCACACGCCGCAATCGATGCATTCGTCCGGGTTGATGACGAGCATATTCTCGCCCTCATAGAAGCAATCCACCGGGCATACTTCCACACAATCCGTGTATTTGCAGCGCACACAATTATCAGTCACAACGAACGTCATAGTCTCCTCTACTGAAGCGCGGCGTTTTTACGCGCGATTCGTTGAATCTGCAAGCGCCGCAATTTCGTGGCCGCGAGCGATGTATCCACCCGCACCAATAACAGCGCCACAAAGAGCGCCGCGAACGCCATCATCATCAGCAGCAGCGGCGTAAGCATGCTACCATCGATGCTGGGACCATCCGCCCGAAACAGGCTGGTAGGCTGGTGCAGACTGTTCCACCACTCCACCGAGAATTTGATAATCGGCAGGTTGATCGCACCTATCACCGCCAACCACGCGGTCGCGACCTTGGTGCGTTCGTCGTGCCCGCCCGCGTTGGCCATGCCGAGATAGCCAACATAGAGCAGCAGCAGAATCAGCACGCTGGTCAGCCGCGCGTCCCACACCCAATAGGCACCCCAGGTGGGCTTGCCCCACAGCATTCCGGTAACGAGCGTAATGACCGTAAACACCGCGCCGATAGGCGCTGCCTCGCGTGCTACCACATCTGCCAGCGGATGCCGCCAGATGAGGAAACTCGCAGACATCAGCGCCATCAGGAAATAAACGCCGCTGCTCATCATCGCCGCGGGCACATGGATATACATAATGCGCACGCTCTCGCCCTGCTGATAATCCGCCGGCGAGTCGAGCAGGCCGAGATAGAGCCCCGCCGCACCACACAGCACTGCAAGGACAAGCGACACGGGCATCAGCACACGGCGGATGCGTTGAAACTGCGCAGGATTGGCAAAGCGGTGCATAGGAAGGTTTCAGGTTTCGGGTTCCAGGTTTCAGTAGGCGATAGCGCGTATAACGTCAAGGCAGCACGATGCTTGCCGTTCATAGACTATCACGATAGAAACTTCCTGAAACCCGAAACCCGGAACCTGAAACCTGATGAAACCCCTCCTCAACATCATGTCCCGCCTGCGCGACCCAAACGGCGGCTGCCCGTGGGATCTGGAGCAGAACTTCGCCACCATCATCCCCTACACCATCGAGGAAGCCTATGAGGTGGCCGATGCCATCGCCACTGGCGACATGGGGCAGCTGAAGGAAGAGCTGGGCGACCTGCTGCTGCAAGTGGTGTTCCACGCGCAAATGGCGAAGGAAGCCGGGCATTTCACGTTCGAAGATGTCGTCACCGCCATCAGCGAAAAAATGCTCCGCCGCCACCCGCATGTATTTGGCGAAGCCGACATCCCCACTGCGGATGCGCAAGTCGCAAACTGGGAAGTCATCAAAGCCAGCGAGCGCAAAGGCAAAGAAAAAACCGGCGTACTGGCGGATGTGCCAGCGGCGCTCCCCGCCCTCATGCGTGCGCAGAAGCTGCAAAGCCGCGCCGCCCGTGTCGGGTTCGACTGGCCGGATACGCGCGGTGTTATCGCTAAAATTTATGAGGAGTTGAGGGAAGTCGAAGACGCCATCGCTTCCGGCGATGCCGCCCACACCGCCGAGGAGCTGGGCGATTTGCTCTTCGCCGTCACCAACCTCGCCCGCTTTGTGAAGGCCGATGCCGAGACCAGCTTGCGCGACGCCAACGTGAAATTCACCCGTCGGTTTGAATCCATCGAAGCCGCCCTCGCCCGCGCCGGAAAACGCATCGAAGACCAATCGCTCGACGACCTCGAAGCGCTATGGGTCGAAGCGAAGATGGCGGAGCGGGAATAAAAAAACGAAGATTATACCACCACTCCCTCTTACCCGGAAGCCACTTAACCAACTATATTTACTAGTAAAAATGTTTCACGTGAAACATTTTGTGGGCGTGGAACAAAAAGGGCTCCGTCATCGCCCGAATCGCTTCAGCGATTATAGGGCGATCCAGCTTCTTCAAAAGAAAGATAGATTCCCCTATAGTTTGCTGAAGCAAACTCGGGGAATGACGCGATTATAGGCCAGCACGCAACAGCGGCGGGTGAACTTGCGTGGCAAACGCCCTCAAACCGCTGCGCGGCTTTACAAGCGCGGCTACACATCGCAGGGTGATAACAATCACCTGAGGATCCCCGCCACCATGCCTGATTTCACACCGTTACTCGACAGTATCGACCACCAGCTCGCGCTGCTGGAGTCGCTTGCCTTCCGTGTCGGCTCGGTGGAGCTGAACGCCTATATTATCTTCAAGGGCATTTTCCTGATTGTGGCGATGATGTGGCTCGCGCGGCGGCTGGTGAACCTGCTCGACCGTCGCCTCGGCAGAATGCAGAGTATGCGCGCGAGCAACCGCACGCTGATCGTGAAAATCTTCCAGATTTTCCTCTATTGCTTCATTTTCCTGATCGTGATGCAGATGCTCGGCATCAACATGGCGATGTTCGGGGTGTTCGGCGGCGCGCTGGGTGTGGGGCTCGGGTTCGGCTTACAAAAAATCGCCTCAAACTTCATCAGCGGCATTATTCTGCTGTTTGAAAAATCGATCGAGTCCGGCGATGTCATCGAATTCGCCGATGGCTCGAGTGGCTTCGTGCGCCAGACCTATGCGCGCTACACCCTCATCGAAATGCGCGACGGCAAAGACGTGATGGTGCCGAACGAGGAGTTCATCAACCAGCGGGTTACCAACTGGACACATAGCGACAGCACCGCCCGCGCCGAAGTAAACGTAGTGATTTCCTATGACAGCGATGTGGATCTCGCGCGCAAGCTCATCATCGAGTGTGCGAAGAACCATCCGCAGACGATGCAGAATATGGAGATTTTCTGCTATGTCACCAACTTCACAGATAGCGGGATTGCGCTGATGCTCCATTTCTGGGTGCCGAATATTCGCGATGGCCGCCTCGGCGCTAAGAGCGATGTGATGCGCGCGATTCTGGCGGCATTCCGTGAGAACGGTATTTCCATCCCCTACCCACAGCGCGTGGTGCATCACACCGGCATTCCTGAAGGCGGGTTACCCTTTTCGCCCACACATCTGGTGAAAGGAAGCGAATGAGCATTCTCACCATCGGCGGCGAAGAAATTCTGCCTGGAGAGCGACGCCAGCTCGCGCTCACAGTTGCGAAGCTCTATGATTTCACAGACATGAAAATGCCGGTCGAAGTCGTGCGCGGCGCGGAGGATGGCCCTACACTTTTCGTTTCTGCCGCCATTCATGGCGACGAGATTAACGGGGTGGATATTGTACGGCGGCTGCTCAAGCATCGCGCGCTAAAAATGATCAAAGGCACGCTGATTGCGATTCCGATCGTAAACGTGTTTGGCTTCAACGACAAATCACGCTATCTGCCGGATCGGCGCGACCTCAACCGCTCTTTCCCTGGTGCGGAGCATGGTTCACTCGCCAGCCAGGTAGCGTATATTTTCCGTACCGAGATTGTCAGCAAATGCACGCATGGGATTGATCTGCACACGGGGGCGATTCACCGCTATAACCTTCCCCAAATTCGCGCAGATCTCAGCTATCCGCCGAACCTGCTGCTCGCCAATGAATTCGGTGCACCGGTAATTCTCAATGCTTCACCGCGCGATGGTAGTTTGCGCGAGATGGTGGACGAGAAAAAAATTCCCATGCTGCTGTTCGAGGCAGGTACCGCGCTGCGCTTCGACCGCCGCGCGGCAATGCTTGGGGTTGAGGGAATCCTCTCCGTCATGCGCAGTATCGGCATGTTGCCTTCCGCGCCGCGCGCCGCAAAACCGGTCGAGCCTTTCATTGCCAAATCCAGCCAATGGGTACGCGCGCCGATCAGCGGCATCTTCGTGACACGAAAAAAACTGGGTGAGTCCGTCACTAAAGGTGAGAAAATCGGTTTTATTACCAACCCCTTCGGGGATTACGAATACGCTATTCTTTCACCAACAAGCGGCATTGTCATCGGCAATTCTGTCCTGCCGCTAGCAAACGAAGGCGACGGGCTCTACCATATTGCGACCTTCGACAAGCAAAAAGAACCGGGCGCAGACGAGATTTATCCCTATATTGATACGGATTTGAATTAGTTAAGCCACCATTGCAAAACTGGGTAATTTTTGCCCATATATGGAAATAAATGTGCAATATCGGCAATTTTTGCCTACTTTGCCACATCGATGCATTTAACTCATATTGTATCGATTATTAGTCATTATAACAACTTCAACATCTTAGCGTTTCCATCCCCAAACTGGCACGACAGTTGCATAGCTTAGGGCAAGCGCCACGACGGCGCGACATGATGGAGATAGGTTATGACCCAACAACAGCGCGAACTCAACGCAACGATCCAATCGATGGCTGAAGAACAAGTATTGTTCCTCAAGAACCGTTACAAAATGAACGCGGAAGAAATCATCAGCCTCTACACCGGCGAGAAAAGCGAAACCGCCACCTACGGCGACGCGATCCGCTCGATCATGGCCTTCAACAGCCAGAATGCGCAACGTCATGGCTTTGTTGCAAATTAAAAGAGCAAGAAGCGCGCAAGCGCTCGGCAAGTATCAATAACGGCCGGACAACAAAAAGAACACCGTCCGCGCTCAGGAACACACCATCCCCACTAGGCCGCCCTCACGGGCGGCTTTTTTTTGATTATTCCTTAAAGAATCGTTGGGTTCGGGGCGTCGCCGTAGACTTTTTGCGGGTCGAACATCTTCTCGCTCTCGCGGAATTCGAGGGGCTTGCCGGATTCTGCGGCGAGCGGCACCGCGCGGTAGAAACAGCTGCGATAGCCGACATGGCAGCTAGCATCCCCAGGAATTTCCACCGAGATCCACACCGCGTCCTGGTCGTCGTCGATGCGCATTTCCTTGATTTTCTGCACAAGGCCGGAGGTCGCGCCCTTGTGCCACAAAACCTTACGGCTGCGGCTGTAGTAATGCGCCTCACCGGTCTCGATGGTTTTACGCAACGCCTCGGCATTCATATAGCCGAGCATGAGCACCTCCCCCGTGCTGGCTGAGGTGGTGACGCACGCAATCAGCCCGTCCGCATCGAACTTCGGTGCCAGCTCGGTGCCCTCTTCTACTTGTTCGATCGTCTGGCGGGGAT
>JBIIEL010000045.1:0-12123 GCA_044237845.1 Rickettsiales bacterium
AAGACCTAGAGCGACGTATCGCGCACGCGCTGGAAGAACGACTTCTTCGGTTCCGGCAAAATGGGCATCGGCATCTTCTCGTTATAGACGCAGACAATGTCTGGTCCGCGACGTAATGTAAAACGTGAAGAAACGCGTTCAACCACTATGTAATTGCCTCGTTTTCTGTAGTTGATTAATTCCTCCCGCATGTCTGCATTCACGTTAAAGAAGGCGGGCAGCTCAGCGTTTTTATCGCGGAATTCGAAATAGGTAAACTCACCGTCATCGAAGATGCGGATCGGCTCAATGAGTGTTGAGCCGCGCACCGTATAGTTGAGGTTAAAGCGATCTGGATGTTTATCAATCTCAGGGAATTCCTCGAACTGGGAAACAGCGGATTGCTCCACCTCCGTCTGCGGATAGACAAACCGCAACGAGAATACCATTTCCTTGTCGCGGATATTTTTAGTCTCCTCGGCATGCAGCTCAAACAGATAGGAGCGCTTATCGGTAATCACCGTCATATTTGTCAGCGCGTTTTGCTCGATAGGCTTAAGAAAAAGGCGGTTTCCTGATGGGTTGATAAGCCATGCCATCGAATCTCCGATGGAAACGGTTTGTATTTTCTCGTCTTGCGCGAACTCAATAGACGATTGGAAGCCATAATGGCCGATGAACTGGTAGACCTCATTCTCACTGAAACGCACAGTACGAATACGGCTGTCTGTCGCGATCGCGCGCGGCTGTTGAAGCGCATAAGCAGGCAGCGCCGCGCAGGCCATCATCACGATGAGGGGAAGCGATTTAAGGGGTTTTCGTAAGGACATAATCAACTACCTTGAATTGCGGATCCTGTGAGGCTTCTATTTTCTTTCCCGTTTTCGGATCAACATCGTCAATGACTTGTAGATCAGTGTAAATAAATTGCAAGGTCGCCGTCCAGTTTGTTCGCGACTCAGAATCACGCCCGTCGATTCGGGTGGTGAATTCGACTGTCGCAATGGCTGGCTCTTCAAAATTCGTGATAGGGCTGATTTTAATCGAGCGTATTGTCACCACGCGCTGAGCGGTTTGCTCCAGTCGTGCGGCCGGGCTTTCCGGGTTTGCCCTGTCGTATCCGGCAACGTATTTCTCAAACGTCGGTGTATCCGATTGCGCATGTATAAAACGGTAATTCACGTCGTAATCCGCTGCCGAATAGCCCTCCCGCCGCTCGACATAACTCGCCACGAAAAAGTTGATTAGTGATTGGTTTATATCCACACCGCGGTCTTTCAGCTTAGAAATTTTGAGCACTGTATCGTCGATATTCTCGCCACGGATCAGGATGCCCGGCCGCTCGGTCATCGGCAGCAGTCGCACCACCGCAATAAAGCCA
Source organism: Rickettsiales bacterium (assembly GCA_044237845.1). Taxonomy (GTDB): domain Bacteria; phylum Pseudomonadota; class Alphaproteobacteria; order Rickettsiales; family UBA3002; genus QFOX01. The sequence continues at coordinate 1,361 of JBIIEL010000045.1, forward strand.
AACAGCGCGATAACGCCAGCAAATGACGCAATGATTAGGAAAAATGTGCGTTCTGAAGTGGGGGCAATATAGATGGTTTTGTACCAGGCACGGGCGCGCTTAAAGTACTCTCCGGACTCAATTCTTTCAGCAATCTGTGGGGAAGGTCCGTCCATTGGCTCAATTTGACTAAAATATGATTTTTCCCGTGCAGTCTACCGAGCAATGTGTTAATGTAAACGACAATTACAAAACAAACAAAGCTGGGTGTGAGTAGTTCGTGAATTCGATTCCCAAGATTATACTCAGCGCCCTTGCCGTTTTATTCTTCGCCAACGTTGCTTATGCACAGGTCTGCAAGGAAACCGGCAACAATTCCAGCAGCAACACCGACGACGAACACGGCGAACTCACCAATTGCGATATGCGCTATCGTGATACGGTAGTGACCTGCGACGAAGACGACTTAAACAACGGTGTCGTCAACCCCCTGCGCCCCACCAGTTGCCCACCTAAGCCAATGCCGATGCTCAAGACGCCGCTCAAGTCCTTCATCAAGGACTATTCCCCTTACTTATATGTCTACGCACTTGAGAAAAACTCTGCAAAAGCCTATAACGGGCCATTCAGCACAGGTACCGCAGGCGGAGCAGACCGCGTGTTCGGCATGATCGCGCAACCTGCCGGAGACGGAAAACAACTCGCGGGCTGTGTACCACAAATCCAGTTTAGCGGCACCAATAACAGTCTGAAGGAGCGCGCGAAGGAAATCCGCCTCCAGCTCGACAACTGTACAAACCAGTATATTTTTAACACCGCCGCAGACCCACTCCATAAATCGCGTAGCCGCGCCGTTAATAACCCAACCAAATCCGCTGCGCGCACCACTCTTGAGACCGATTGCCAGCCGCTCAGGACCTTCAGTGAGGAAGGCGATGATGGTAATGAATACGAGGCTGGGGCGTATCTTGAGGCCGCCTTCATCAAACTGCACGAGAATGCATCCCATCGTAAAAATAAAACCGCATGGGCAGAGCCGCATCTTCCCAAAACCATTGCATTTCAGAATCCATTACCCAACGCGGATACTTTAAAACAAAAGCTGAAAGAAGTTCGCCTCTCGCAAATTGCGGTGATTCCGTATGAAGAAATTATCGACCCCAGCCACCCATTCACTCCACGCTGGGACTTCTCGTTCAACGAGCGTGACCGCTACTCGCCGCTGACGGATGAATACATGGAAGATACCAAAAACGCTGTGTATTGCGCGGGCGTGCGGGAAGCGAAGAATGAAAACGACAAACAGAAAAAGGCCGATCTTGAGGTAAAGGTCGATGTGCTGAAATTCCGCCAGAAGAAATTCAACACCGGCATCCTGAAACGTATTTCCTACAATACTATCTGTAAGCAAGACAGTGGCGACGATGTGGGCAGCTTTTTCACTAATGCGGCCACTTCCTACTGCCATAAGACAGGTGGTATTTACTGGCTCACTTGGATCCCCTGTATTGTTGGAAGCTGCGATCCGCAATCGAAGCGGGTGGAGTGCTGGAAATGCTTCAAGCTGGATGGTAAGGTCGATGACGACAAAAAGCACCCCCCCTGCTCCACACGCCATGACGGAAAAGACCTGAAGATCAAGCACACCCCTGCGTTTCTCAATGGCTTTGGGCGCAAAGCATCGTGCAACCCAGTTCCGCCATTCACCCGTCAGAAAAAACATAACATTGATAAATTATGCAGCGACCTACGACGGCCGTATACGCAGATCAACAAACTGAAACTGCGCTACCACAACCCAGACGATAAAGACTATAATGCGATGAAGGACGGCGTGCCAGAAGGCTATACGTTCAAGGAATATTTTGGCAACCATATGCCCTATCCACGCATGTGGGATACGGGGAGCTCCCTGCAAAAGACCACCTCATCCGATGGGATGTATCAACCACCGGACGATACAAAAGGGCAGTATAGTGCCATTGTGGGTGTCGGCCGCGAAGGGGCGATTGAAAAAGCCAGCGACGACGACAAGAAGCTGCATAAAGACGAACGCTGCAAATTCGGCGGCTGGGGCGACAGTCAGGGTTCCCAAGGGTTTATCGATCAAGCCTCTGGCCTCTTTGGCAAGGGCGGTGACGGCGGCATGGGTGGCTTTAACAACATCTTTGGCGGCTCTAAAAGCGGTGATGCCTTCGGTGGCATGGATTTAAAAGGGATAACGGACGGCCTGCAGAAGGACTCAAAAGACAACGTTAAAATATTTGGCCAAAGCATCGGCAGTGGCACCAACTTCAACTTTGATATCAAGAAACTGACGGAAAACAAAGGCGGTGCCAGCGGCGGGTTCAACTTCGGCAGTATGGATTTCGGCAGCCTTGGCGACAATCTCGGCGGGGGCAATCTGGCTGGCAATTTCAGCGGCGCTCTCAATAATATGACCGGGCCGAGCGTGATGGTCGGCGGTAGCCATAAAATCCGCCTGCCGGATGGCATCACCAGCTGGACCGAGCTGAAACTTTACCAAGTGCATACGCTGCGCAGCATCCACAATATGAGCTGCCTCGGCCGCTACGAGAAAGTCTTTAAACCGGGTAGTTCCGAGAATCTGGCACTCACGTCGCTTGGCGGCGAATGGTCGCGGATGATCGTGCAGGAATGCCAGCGGAGCAACCCGAAAGACTGTAAATTCAAAACGCTGGAAGAGTATAGAAATAGTGGCGCCAATTCGAATGCGAATACGATCACCCAGCTGAGAGCAGAAGGCTGGCCACTGGCATGGCGTGGGTATATCGCCGCGGGCGCGAACGACCCGGATCAGTTCCCTAAATTCGGTGGCACCGCATCTCTCCAAGAAGGCCTCGACAAATTCGGTGGCACCGCATCTCTCCAAGAAGGCCTCGACAATGCAGAGCTAGGTGACATTGTGCTGATGCCAAACGGCGTTGGCCCAAGCGGCACGAATGATAAGCCAGGGTTACCTAAAGTCGCCATCGTTACTGAGGTGAATTTACCAAGTAATGGCAAATGCATGACGCGCGGTGATTGCTATGTTCAGGTCATGGAAGCAGACAACGGGAAATGGCCAGATGCCTGCGGCACAACTGATAGCAGTGGTGAAATGAAAACCCGCTACTTCTACAAGCAAGGTCATCTACCAAAACCTGCCAGAGAAGAATATGATCGCATTGGCTCCACATATAGCTGTGAAGACACAAAACTCTCGAAATGTGTGGTGGCGGATCGGGAATGGAACTCTCTCAAGCTTTACCGCGTGGCAGAGGACTATCGTGAGGGCTGCGACAAAGAAAAAGCGAGCGAGTGCAAAGATGACGAATAAACATCTACATTCCGGTATTTTTTTCCTCAGCCTGATGCTCGGCACCACTCAGGCGATGGCCGCCAATGTGGTGGATTGCGCGGCGCTTGCGAATCGCGACTGCCGCAAGGACATCACCATGAAGTCCGAAGACGTGATGCAGTGCGTTAAACGAGGGTGGGACGCCCCCATCACCTGCCGCAAGGACGAAGGAAAAAGCGCGGGTGTCCGTGTTGGCGGTTCCTCTGGCTTCAACCATGGCACGGTGCAGGCGCCGCAGAACCCTCCGGGCGCGATGGGCGCACCGGCAAATGTCAGCGCCTCAACGATCCAGCGTTCCTTCGGCTATCCGCCATGGCCGGGCTTTCCATGCATCATCGCCGGGGTGGATCTCTGCGCGGCGGGGTTGACCGCATTCCCGCCGCCGGATCCGAACGACCTTTGCCCCGCGAAAAGCGATACGGCAGGTGTCTACGGTGTGAAACAGCCTATTACCGCGGGAACAGCAACTTCACTTCCCTGCGGCGGGGCACTTCCATTGACTATCACCCAGATGACGCTGAATAAAAATCCGGATCGTTTGGTTGCAACCAAATATGGTGATTTTTCTCTCTGGTTGTATGAAAAGTCCGGCACTCAATATAAGCTTAAGCCTGGTCCTGGGGCAGAAGGCGCGTGGCCGCTCCCGAAGATTCTCTGTAAAAATGCGCCGATCAACCCTTCAACGGGCAAGCCGGACGTAGTTACGGTGCCGGATCTGACTATCAACCCTTCGACGGGCAAGCCTATTCCCGGCGCGACCAAAGAAAGAGACAAAACGGTCGATCTCACCGCGCCGATTGCGCAGATGATTACCTATGGTGCGGGCGAAACGAGCATTACACTGCGGTTAAAATCGCGCGAAGAATCTGCCGTTCCCGGCGCCCCCACGAATGGCAATATGATCCCTGCGTATAATGAGAATGACCCTGAAAAATATCTCATCATCCCCATTCAGGGCGGCGTGGCAAAAGTGCCTGAGAACTGCGCAGAAGATAAGGATCACTACAAAGATGTATCCAGTATGAAGGCGGATATCGTCATTGAGTCTGCTACGGGTGAAGGCTGTGAGGGCCCTCCTTCGTTCTGCGCGGGTGTCACTGCCGACCCGGCACCGGAGGCCACCTGCGATGTGGCAGTTGTTCAACCAAAAGGCACATTCAACGGCACGGTGTGCGACGGAAAAACACAGCTTATTGTGCTTGATCGACCCAATCTGCTTTACCCACCCGGAACGACTGTGACCACGACTCCTATTGAAAAAAGGGAGGCCGTGCTCGCACCCACCGTCGATAAAAACCAAATCTGGATGCAGAAAGATACCATCGTCCGCTTTGGAAAAACCTCGCCGCCGGTGACACTAAATGAAGGTGGCATATTAGAGCTGAAGGACGGAAAAACGCTCGATATGCAAGCGCCGGTGACGATCAACGCAGCAGCAGGAACGGTGACGCTAACAGGCGGTGCATTGCTCAAGGCAGAAGACGGCTCGCTGTTTCAGAAAATCGGGTCAGGAAACTATACACCGCCGAACCCCGTGCTGCCGTTTACCGTCAATGTTAAACGCAGTATGAATCTGCCGCATGGGCAGGGCTACATGGTGCCGACACAGCCGAAGCCTTACGTTCAGTTACCGATTCCTAAGCCGTAGCGCTCCGCCACAGCAAGCCCGGCGAGGTCGCCGACATTGAGCCAATCGCCCTGATGGATGACTGCGCGAATGCGGTCGTAAAAGCCATCGGCACGTTCGCGCTGCTTCCATAACCGCGAGAGGGAGAACGCCCCTTCCGGACAGCCCTGAAACACACGCGGATGGATGATTTCAACCCCAGTGAAGATATAGGGCGCGTCTTCGCCCTCGCGCGGGCGGCGGATTTCGCCCGCCTCGTTAACGATAAAATCGCCCTTGCCTTCCCAACCCTTGGCGCGGGATTTTTCGACCAGCAGCATCACGAAATCGAGCTCGTCGCGCCACGCGGCCTCAAGCTGCGCGACGGGATGCGGCGATGTGGGCGGGAAAACCGCATCGCTGTTCATGGCGAGGAACGGCGCATCGCCCAGCAGCGGCAGCGCTTTGGCAATGCCACCACCCGTTTCAAGCGGGGCAGGCTCCTCGCGCGAGAAGTGAATGCGCGGCGACGTGCGCGGCGAAAGATAGTCCTCAAGCTGCGTCGCGAGGTAGGACGTGTTGACAACAACATCCGCCATCCCCGCCGCAGTGACCCAGGCGAGGCACCAGTCGATCAACGGCACTCCGGCGACAGGAATCAGCGGTTTCGGCATGGTATTCGTCAGTGGCCGCATGCGCGTGCCGAGCCCGGCAGAGAGGATAATGGCGCGGGCGAGCTTCATGGCGTAATACCGCCGATGGAGACATCTGCCGCGAAGGCACCGTGATACTGCGCGGGCACATGCGTCGCGACAAAATCGCGGATAGGCGCAAGCGCGGGGTGCTTGAGGTCGTTCAGGAAATGCCCCCAGACGCGCGGCAGGTAATCGAGGTAATGCGCCTTGCCATCACGCACGGTGAGGCGGAGGAAAATGCCGATGATCTTGGCGTTGCGCTGCGCGGCGAGCACAGCATAACGCGTAGCAAACGCCGCTTCGCCCTGCCCCGCCCCGGCGACGAAATGCGCGCGGCAGGCGGCGACGGTGTCAGGCGACACATCGCGCCGCGCATCCTCGAGCAACGAAGCAAGGTCGTACGCCGGGTCACCCAGCAGCGCGTCCTGATAGTCGATCATGCCGACGGCGCGGTAGCCCTCACGCGCGCTGAGCCAGAAGAGATTATCTGCATGGTAGTCACGATGCACGAGGGTGCTTTGTTCGAGCGGTGTGGCTTCGAGAATACCGCGCCAGAGGGCGAGATATTCCTCGCGCAGCGCGCGGGCTTTGGCGATACCTACGATCTGCGGCAAAAACCATTCGGCAAACAGCGCCGCCTCGCGCAGATAGACAGTCATGTCATAGGGTGGCAACGCAATGGCCAACGCGGCCTGATGCGCCTCACTCGCGCGGTGAATGGCGATCAGCGCCTCTGTCGCCGCGAGGTAGATTTCGCACTCACGCGCCGGTTGCTCGCGCAGCAGGCGGGTGAAGGACGCATCGCCCAGATCTTCGAGCAGCAGGAACCCTTCGCCCGCATCCGCCGCGAGGATGGTGGGCACGCTGAGACCAAAGGCGGCAAGCTGCGTGGTGACGTTCTGAAACTGGCGCACGTCTTCCCACGGCGGCGGGGCATCCATCAGCACCGCGATGGTACCGTTATGCTGCACGCGCTCGTAACGGCGGAAGGACGCGTCCCCCGCCAGCATGTGCCGCGTGGCGCCTTGCCAGCCAATGCGTACCAGAAAATCATCCATCGCTGCGCCGCGATCCGGGCGCTGCATTGCAATTTGTGTCATGCCTCAACATCCTTCCAACGCGCATCGCCCATGAGGGTGACGCGCCGCGAGCCATCATCCGCAAGCGTGATGGAAAGTGCAAGCGAAACAGGTAATCGGTAGCTCCCTAACCGCTCCGGCCACTCGATGAGTGTGACACCGGCGAGCGCATCGTCGAACCCCAGCTCGATGAGTGCAGATTCATGCTCGATACGGTAGAGGTCGTAGTGATAGAGCTCGCACGCCACGCCATTCGCGAGGGTGACAGGGTAGGTTTGCAACAGCGTGAAGGTGGGGCTGGTGACCTCCACCGCCTGCTGGCTGAGTGCCTGAATGAGAAACTGCGCGAAAGTGGTTTTGCCTGCGCCGAGGTCGCCGGTGAGGGTGATCACATCCCCCACGCGCACCCGAGCGGCGATACGTGCTGCGAGTGCTTGCGTATCCGCGAGTGAGGAAAGACTAATCACGCTCATCGATCCACGCCATCTGAATCGCCTCGAGGATTTTCTCGTTACAGCCGTTTGCATCGCCCGTGAAACCCGGAATCGCAAGCACCCAATCGCGCAGATCCGTGAATCGCAGATTCACGTTGTCCACATGCGGATGCGCCTCCTCCAGCGCGATAGCAATCTGATGTATATCCGTCCAACGCATAGTAGCCCGCCATTTGCAAAGAATGTGTGTCGCGCAGCAGCATAACGCGCCGGAAAGAATAATTCAAATCATTGAATTTCGTGAAAGAGATAGGCATAACAAACCCATGACACTGATGAAACCGAGTCGATGGGCAACGATCGCCGCCTGCGTGCTGTTATGCACCACGGCGACCACGGCGGAAGTGTCGTCGCAAGCACGGAATGGGTATCAACGCCTCAATTTCATGTTCGAGAAACCCACACGGCTGACGGTCGAGAATGGGACAGACCGTATTGTGCTTCGCTTTAGCACCCCGCTCAAAAAATCACCCGCTGAAATTGCAGCAATGACCGGCGGCTATGCCAGCAAGGCCACCCTCTCGGCCGATGGAAAAACGCTGACACTCATTACCGCGCAGCGCTTTCGCACCCGCCATTTCGTGAGCGGGAATATGGTCGGTCTGGATATCATCGGCGGCGAGAATGCCCCGATCGTCACTGCAAAGGTAGAGAAAGAAAAACCGGTTGAGGAACTGCTGACCACAAAAAAGCAAAACCCTAAACCCATTGATAAGAAGGCCGAGAAGCCCAAAAAAGAAACAGAGAAGAAGCTTAAAAAATCAGAAGCGAAACCTGCAAAAAAAGCTGAACTAGCCCCCAAACCGGCTGAGGAGAAAAAACCTGAGCCCGTTACTGAGCCTGCGACGGAGGAGATGCTGACCACAAAAGAAACTGCTCCTGCGTCCAAGGAAGTGGTAGAAGCACCCGCACCAAAAACCGTAGAGCCAGCGCCTGCCACCGCTCAAGAAGAACCTGTGGTTACGGAAACTCCTCCACCTGCAGCTTCTGCCACCGCCGAGGAAACGCCGCCGCCCACAACAGTAGAAACAGTAGAAGAAGCTGCGCCAGCAGGACCGTTTAAGGTAACATCAACGGTAACCGCGACAGGTGTAGTAATCCACTTTCCATACACAACTCGTACCGCTGCTGCCGTTTTTGAACATGGTAACGACATCTGGCTGGTATTCTCGCAGGCGGCGGATGCATCGTCAGCTGAACTAAAAAAAGCGCTTCCCAAAAACATTAGCGCTGTGACGCAATATCGCTATGCGGGCCATACCGTTCTGCGTCTTGCCAGCAACGGCAGCATGCATGCGAACATTAAAGCGCAGAAGAAGGGCTTTGGCTGGGATATTTCTCTTTTACCTGAAATTCAAACACCCGCGCAGGATATTCCTCTCAGCGTGGATACTGTTGACGAAAAAAGCCGCATACTGCTCGGCGCGTTTGATGTTGCAGAGCCCATTAAATTCTACGACCCCGTAACCGGTAGCTTGTTGTTGGTTGTCCCCTCTTACGAAGCCGGGCTTGGCACTGCTAATCCGCGCAACTTCCCTGAGTTCAGCTTACTGCTCAGCACACAAGGAATTGCCGTAGCCAGCGCCCGCGAGGATATGTCTGCCCGCCCAACACGGCTCGGCGTCGCGCTTGAAACAACCAAGGGTCTCGCGGTCAGCAAAAATCTGAGTGTGCTTGGCTCCAACGGGGCGCCCGTGGCTGGCTCCTCCTCCGGCGTTATGTTACCCTATGCATTATGGCATGTGCCAGTTGATAAATTCAAAGAGACACTGCTGTTGCGCCAAAAAGCACTGAGTGAATCTACCCAGGAAACACGTGCAGAGAATCTACTCTCGCTGGCAACGCTGTATCTCGGCGAAGGCATGGGGGCAGAGGCAATTGGCTACCTTGACCTGATCAATCTCAACGAGCCGGAATTTTATAAGACACGCAAGCTAGCCCTGCTGAGTGCCGCCGCACATGCCTTGCAGCACCATATCGAGGATGCCGCAGCCGCCCTTGCCGCACCGGAGCTCGCAGATGTGGCCGAGGCTGCGCTGTGGCGCGACTATGTGGCAATGCTGGCACCGAAAGCGGGAGCCCTCGAAATGATTCAGCAGGCGACGGAAAAACCCCCGGAAGGAGCTTCAGCAAAGCCTCAAGCTGCTCCACCACCTACAGATCAATCGGCCGACACAGAAACCGGCACGGCAGAAGCTGAACCAGAGGGATCACCTTCTGCCAACGCCCAACCGATGATGCGCTTTCTGAAATTTAATACGCCCTATATCCGTTTTTACCCGCCGCGGATTCGCCATATGTTGGCCCGTGCAGCAGCGGATGCTTATATCACCAACGGGCTAGAGCACAAAGCCATCACCACATTTGATACACTCACCCGCGATAATATTCTAGAGCCACTCCAGTACCGCGCGGAATATGCCGTCGCGCTGGAAGCGATAAAAAACAAAAATATCACACACGCTCTGGAACTGCTCGAACGCATTGAGAAGCAGAACGAGGATCTGGAAATGAAAGCGCGTGCACGCGTTGCGCATGCGATGTTGCTCATGAATATCGGCAAGAAGACACCAGAGGAGACGGTAGAAGCTCTTGAGTTCGCCCGCATGAGCTGGAGGGGCGATGGACTGGAGCGCGATGTTCTCAAAGCACTGACAGGTATTTATAAAGACCTCAAACGCCACGACGAAGCACTACGCAGCTACAAGGCGCTGGTCGATGAATTCCCAGAGGATCCGGATTTTCTGAGCAACTCCACTGCGATGTCGGAGCTTTTTGAGCAACTTTATGTGAATGGCCTGGCCGATGAGATGCCGCCGCTGAAATCGCTATCGTTGTTTTATGAATTCCGCGACCTCACCCCCATTGGCGAAAAAGGCGATTTGATTATCCAGAAACTCGCCGACCGCCTTGCTGCGTTTGACCTCCTCGACCTCGCGACCCAACTGCTCGAGAACCAGTTGAATTTCCGCTTAGGTGGCGAGGAACGATCACGCGTTGGCGCGAAATTGTCGCTGCTCTACTTACTTAACCACCAGCCTCAAGAGGCCCTCAAGGTGATTGAGGTCAGCAATTTTGGTGGCAATCCGCCAGAGCTACAACGCCAGCGTCTACAACTTGCCGCCCAGGCGCTGAGCGGCCTTCAACGCCATGAAGAAGCCCTGAATATACTGTACAACGATGCATCGCCGGACGGTGAATTGCTCAAGCTTGATATTGTCTGGGCGATGCAGGACTGGCCAAATGTTACCAACCGAGCAGAGGATATTCTCTCGAAACGGCCAGACCTTACCGCACCGCTCACGCCTACGGAAACCGAAGTATTGTTGAAACTCGCACTCGGCTATAGTTTCGCAGGGGATTACACCCAGCTACGCTATCTGAAAGATTATTATTCGAGCCTCGTGCCTGACTCGGCCTACAAACAGATTTTTGAGTATGTGAGTAACGACACTGCACCACTCGACCGTGAAGACACCACGCTCATCAGCCAGCAAATCACACGCACTGAGGGCTTCCTCAGCTTATTCAAAGATAAAATTGCCGCCG
>JBIIEL010000009.1:0-62828 GCA_044237845.1 Rickettsiales bacterium
ACATGCACAGACTACTACCTAGCCTGCTTCTCTTCATCCACCCGCGTAAAGTCCGCATCGACGATGGTGATCTGCTCTTGGTGGAAGGACTCTTCTTCCATCGCCCCGCCCATCGGCACGCCGGGCGTGGGGTTGAGGATGCCTTTGGCTACAAGATAGCCGCGCAGATAGGTGAAAAGAGCAATACCAAACCCGATGACAAACAGCACCACCAGCAGCCACAACGACACCCACAAGGCTATCGCGATGCCGAGGAGAAAAAGGGCAAAGCCCAGCATTTGAATGATCCACGGCATGGGCGCCTAACTCGCGCCGAAAGAGCGCACCAGGCTGCCCGCGAGCATGTACCAGCCATCCACCAACACGAAGAAAATGATTTTGAATGGCAGCGACACCACAACCGGTGGCAAGAACTGCATCCCCATCGCCATGAGTATGGAGGAGATGAGTAGATCGATAATCAGAAACGGAAGAAAGATCAGAAAGCCAATCTCGAACGCACGCTTGAGCTCGCTGATCATAAACGCAGGAATAAGCACCTGAAACGGCACTGTCTCCGGCTTTTCGACCTTGGTTTTGCTAATACTGACGAATAGCTCGAGATCGCGCTCAAGCACGTGCGTCATCATGAAATCGTGAAACGGTTGGGCAGCAAGCTTCAGCCCCTCCTCTTGCGTAATTTTCTCCGCCATCAGCGGCTTGATACCGTCATTATACGCCTTTTCAAACGTGGGTGTCATGATGAACAGTGTGAGGAACATGGCAAGCGCAACCAGCACCTGGTTCGGCGGCGTGGTCTGCGTTCCCATGGCGGTGCGAACAAAGGACAGCACGATCACGATGCGGATGAACGAGGTCATCATCAGCAGGATGGAGGGCGCAAGGCTAAGTACCGTCAGCAGCACGACCATCTGCACAATGCGCGCAGTGGCTGAACCACCCTCGCCCGCATCGAGGCTCAGCGATTGCGCGAGCGCCGCCACGGGCAAGAGGAGTAGCCCAGCAATCAGGAATTTTTTAGGCCATGGTTTCATGTTTCTTTTCCAGCTTATCAACAACGATGGCACTCTCAGGCGTGAGCAGCAACATATATTCGCGGTCATCTGCACGCACGAGGGTGAGCTTGCGTTTTGGGTCGAGATAGAGCACATCCACCAACTGCAGGCGGCTATGTTTTGCGCCGCTGATGCCCCGCATTTTCTGATCGAGCCCAAAGCGCTTCGCCGCGGCAGCTGCTGCCCAAATAAGCCCCAGCACAAACGCTAGTGCGAAGAAATAACGTGAGTAATCTGCCAATTCCATGAGACTCCCTAGCGGCGCAATTTGCGCACGTTATTTGCTTGATACACATAGGCGAGGATTTCAGCAACTGCCGCGAAGGCCTCCACAGGAATCGGCGAGTCCACCTCGATCAGCGAGAGAATTTCGACTAGCTCAGCATCTTCACGCACCTTAATGCCACGCTCGAATGCGATGGCGAGAATTTGTTCCGCAATCGCCCCACGACCACTGGCCGTGACAATCGGCGCCTGGTCACTCCCTTTGTCGTATTGAATTGCCGCAGCTTTGGTAATGGCGGTCGGCGCCTTAGATGCATGCCGGATATTATCATCGCGGATATCAACCTGCGGGTTCTCTGGAGTCTCCTCCATTATTTCTTAGGGGTATCGATCTGCGAGAGATCGAACTCAACATCCGAGAAATCGTCATTACCGTCGCCCTGCGCGGCGGCCATGTTCTCGGCCATAATTTTGTCGTAAATCTCTTTCCGCAATACACTTGCTTCTGGCGGGAAATTGAAACCGATCTTCACCGTCTTGCCGCGCACTTCGATCACGGTCAGTTCAATGGTGTTGTTAATGATGATAGATTCGCCGATTTTGCGAGAGAGATAGAGCATAGAAGACCTACTGGTTGCTAAGACCTACTTGGTGTCTCATCTTTAGCACGCAGGATGGATAATGGCTACTCTATTTTCGAAGGGCACAGATATTTTTCTTGCAAAATGGGTATTTTTTGCCTATATTGAGCGAATAGCACGAGATGGGGCCTCAGCCCCACGAAAATTCGCTAGGCACCACGGAATTACGAATTGGCATTAAGCTTGCAAGGTCTTCCTCAACAGCAGGAAAACCTGCGAAGAACCAAGGAGCTAACCGATGAGCCTTACTGAACCGCTGCTAATTCAGAAGCTGAATTCGAAATTGGGCTATCTCACTGAACGCCAAAAGGCGCTCGCGCAAAACCTCGCCAATATCGACACCCCCAATTACCGCGCGAAAGATCTGGAGAAAGTCGATTTCAACAAAGCCATCACCATGCAGTCCGGCCGACTGGACATGCGCACCAGCTCCGCCAAGCATCTGGGCGGCACGCTGCGCGACAACTCGATCTTCAGTACGATTAAAGACCGCGCCGCAGATGATCGCAAGCCATTAGGAAACAACGTTTTTCTCGAAGAGCAGATGGGAAAAGTATCAGACACTGGAGCCGAGCACCAATTCACCACCACCCTCATGAAAAAATTCCACCAACTGTACCGCTCTGCTATAAGCAGCAACGGCAGCGTATAGGAGTAAGCCATGGATCTCATTAATAGCGTACATATATCGGCCGCCGGACTTGCAGCACAATCTGCCCGCCTCAAAGTTGTTGCGCAGAATATTGCCAACGCCGAATCTGTGGGAACCCGCGCTGGCGCAGAACCCTACCGCCGCCAAACCGTCAGCTTCAAAAATGCGCTGGATAAAGAAACCGGAGAAACAATGGTGCGGGCGGATAAAATAGGCGTTGATCGCTCCAACTTCAACAAACGCTACGAACCCACCAACCCGGAGGCCGACGATCAGGGCTATGTACTTTACCCAAACGTCAACCCTATGCTTGAGATGGTAGACATGCGCGAAGCGCGCCGCGGCTACGAGGCGAATCTCAACGTTATTGAGGCCTCGAAGTCGATGTTCACAGACACACTAAATTTAATAAAGTAACACTTTAAGTATTTAATATTATCTATTGATTTAAAAATATAAAATAAAAATATATGGAGCCCTATATGACAGATATTCGCTTCTCTAATGCTGCCAATGCATATCAGGATGCGCTGCGTGCCGCCGAGCGGATTATTGCCAAATCCGGCGCGTCGGATGGCAGCTCGGAAACAAGCAGCGCCCAGGGTGCCAGCTTCATGGATATGGTGGGCTCCGCCCTCAAGGGTGCGGAAGCACTGGGCTATAAAAGTGAGGAAGTTACAACCAAAGCCATTGCCGGAAAAGCGAGCTTGTCGGATGTGATCACCGCTGTTTCAAGCGCAGAGAATGCACTTAGCACTGTCGTCGCTGTGCGCGATAAGGTGATCGGCGCGTATCAGGAAATTATTCGCATGCCTATCTAGGTGCTTGCGCTCTGATGGCGACTCACTTACTGCTAACCCATACGCGCTCACCCTAAACCACGCCATCCCATGGAAGCAGTCGATATCATCAATGTCACACGTGACGCCATCTGGGTGTTAATTATCATCGGTGCGCCGATTATGATTACCGGCCTGGTGGTAGGCTTGTCCGTATCCCTGATACAAGCACTGACACAAGTTCAAGAAACCACTCTTACCTTTGTACCGAAACTGTTTACCATGCTGCTGGTAATCATGATGTCGCTCCCCTACATGGTCCAGAAGCTCCAAGAATTTGGTGTGGAGCTATTCGAGCGTATCGCCAATATCCAATAACGCGAGGCAACGATGACCATTTCGTTACTCGACTATTTTCTTATCAGCCAGATTTCGGCGTTTATGCTGATTTTCTGTCGTGTTGGCTCGGCCTTTTTGGCGATGCCTGGCTTCAGCGAAGCCTATATCCCGCCGAGAATACGATTGCTCCTGGCTCTGGCTCTAAGCATCCTCCTCACTCCGCTTTTAGCCAATAAAATGCCTATTCTGCCGGAGAATCCGCTCGCATTATTCGTAATGATGTTGGGAGAAATATTGATTGGTATCTTTCTGGGACTAATCGTGCGCACCTTACTGACCGTAGTACATGTGGCAGGAAACTTGATCGCGACACAATCCTCCCTTGCGGTGGCCGCAGCATTTGATCCAACCTCGGCAAATCAGTCCGCGCTCATGGGAAATATCCTAAGCCTGATGGCGCTGACCATATTTTTTACACTGAATCTGCATCACCTGATGATCGGCGCAGTGGCGGAGAGCTACGACGTATTTACACCAGGCATCTTCCCGAGTTCTCAAGACATGAACATGCTGAATGCACGGATGATGGCCGACTGCTTTCGGCTTGGGATAGTCCTCGCAGGACCCCATATTGCCTACTCTTTGCTGTTCTACTTCGCGGGGGGACTGATGTCTCGGCTAATGCCAAACTTTCAGATTTTTTATGTGATGATACCGCTTCAAATCATGATTGCGATCTTTCTCTTTCTGGCTATTTTGCCAACCCTCATGGACATGTTCGCCAACTTCTCGCAAACGCAACTCACCAACTTCCTAAGCGGCAGCTTATGAGTATCGCTTCGCAGATAAGGTGGCGCTATGTCGGATGAAGAACAGGATGATGCTTCTAAGACCGAAGAACCTTCCCATAAAAAGCTAGAAGACGCACGAAAAAAGGGTAAAACCGTCTCGACGCGCGAGTTGAACCATTTTTTTATGCTGCTTGCAGTCATTTTTTTTCTGACATCCATGGCCCCCAGCATGGGCACTCAGGCGATAGAACTGCTCGCGCCGTTTATTACGCGCCCAGACTCCTACCCGATGGATGTGGCCTCGGTATCAGGCACGCTAAGCCAAATTATGGGCCAGTCTGCCATGCTTATTTCCATGCTGCTACTGCTCACCATTATTGCCGCGATTGCACCGGCTATTTTGCAAGGGAAGTGGGTGTTCGCGGCGGAACAAATTAAACCAAAGCTCAACAAACTCTCGCCACTCGCTGGATTTGGGCGGATTTTTGGCAAAAAGGCGCTGATCGAATTCCTTAAGAACTTCATCAAAATCGGCATTGTTGGCGTGATGAGCGTGATGGTGGTGCTACCCTATAAGGATCAGCTTCCATCACTGCTTACGACCGATGCAACGTTCTCTCTGGATTTTTCTGGGCGGATGACCTCGCGAATGCTGATTGCCACGCTGGTGTTCCTCTTTCTGCTCTCAATCATCGATTACCTCTATCAGCGCTTCAGCTTTATGAAGCAGATGCGCATGACCAAGCAAGAGGTGAAGGACGAATATAAGCAGCAGGAAGGTGACCCGCATCACAAACAAAAACTCAAGCAAATGCGCGCCGAACGCGCACGCCGCCGCATGATGGCCAACGTGCCGAAAGCGGATGTAATCATCACCAACCCCACGCATTACGCCGTGGCGCTGCAGTATGACCCTGCGAAAATGGCGGTGCCGAAAGTAGTCGCCAAAGGGATCGATGAAGTCGCGGCACGAATTCGTGAAGTGGCACGGGAGCATCGCGTCACCATCATACGCAACCCGCCCCTCGCCCGACTGCTTTATGACACGACCGAGATCGATGACGAAATCCCCGCGCAGCAATATCAGGCAGTTGCTAAAATCATTGGTTATGTCTATCGCCTCAAGGGAAAAAAGCCACAGCAAGCGCGACCAACGGCGTATAAGAAGCCTCCACCCAAAAAATAAAGGCCGCCACCCCGTGGGGCAGCGACCTCTGCTAGGGGTTGGCGACAGCTATTGCTGAGCTACTGCTGGCTTCCAGCCGAAATGCACGCGGGCATCTTTGGTTTTCTTGCCAATGGTCAGGTTTCGCTTTTTAATGATATCGTTATGCGTAGCTTCAACGGTATAGCTACCCGGTGCAAGCTGCACATAAAGCAGCGGGCCAGCATCCACATCGAGTACTTCCTCGCCCGCTTTGTTGCGGATGATTACCCGTGTGTCCTCGACAAAGGCGCCATCCAGCCGTGCGCTGGTGACGTGGACGTTATATTCACCGCGTGCAGCCTCGATTTCAGTGCGTTCATCTTCACCAATACCGCCGGTGACGAATTTTACATCTTCTTCCTCGTGATGCGTGCGCGAGGTGTCAATCATTGGGATTTCTCTCGAATGCTTGGGGGCGACCACTTCGTCGTCCTGCGCGAAGGCGGGGGTGATGTGGGTGGTGAGTGCCAAAACGGCGACCAGCGCCGTGCCATAGAGATAGTTTTTCATTGTATTGCTCCTCAGTGTGTGGGTGACGCGGATGCGCCATGTTACCGAACCGTAGATAGTTCTCAACCGATCAATAACCAGAGCCTGTATTAATTTTCCATGCGGAGATGGGCTTTATTGATCCGTAAGCGAGGGGTGGATATCTTTACAAAATACTGGATTTCCATACCGGTTTGCGGCAGTAACGGTGCATTGCAACATCACGGTGCACGCATGAAGAAAATCGAAGCCATCATTAAGCCGTTCAAGCTCGACGACGTGAAGGAAGCCCTTCAGGAGATCGGCATCGCAGGCATTACGGTGGTGGAAGCGCGCGGATTAGGCCAGCAAAGCGGCCACACGGAGCTCCATCGTGGCACCGAATATGTGGTCGATTTTCTGCCCAAGGTGAAGCTGGAAATTGTGGTCGACGACGCGATGGTCGAAAAAGCCATCGACGCTATTGTCCGCGCCGCCCAAACCGGCCGCGTGGGTGACGGAAAAATTCTCGTACTCCCGGTGGAGGATGTGATTCGCATCCGCACCGGCGAGCGCGGCCTGAATGCGATTTAATATAACGAAAGGAAGCCCCCATGTCCGCCCAAAACGTCCTCGCCCTGATTAAAGAACACGACGCACAGTTTGTCGATTTCCGCTTCACCGACCCGCGCGGCAAGTGGCACCACACCACCTATATCGCCAGCAAAGTGGATGCCGGCACGTTTGAAGACGGCATCATGTTCGACGGTTCGTCGATCGCGGGCTGGAAGAGCATCAACGAATCCGACATGATTCTGATGCCAGACACAGGCACCGCCTTCCTCGACCCCTTCACCGCGCAGCCAACGGTGGTGATTACCTGCGACATCGTGGAGCCCTCCTCCGGCCAGCTTTATGGCCGCGACCCGCGCTCTACCGCCAAGCGTGCCGAGGCATACCTCAAATATACCGGCATCGGCGATACCGCCTATTTCGGGCCGGAGCTGGAGTTCTTCATGTTCGACAGCGTGCGCTTCGATGCGGATATGTTCGGCAGCTTCTACCAGCTCGACAGCGAGGAAAACCCGAACAATTCCGGCCGTGACTACGCACATGGTAATCTCGGCCACCGCCCGGGCGTGAAGGGCGGCTACTTCCCCGTGGCGCCGGTTGATTCCGCAGTGGATATCCGCGGCGAAATGCTGACGACGCTGAAAAACGTGGGAATCACCCCGGTGCTGCACCACCATGAAGTGGCGCCAAGCCAGCATGAGCTTGGGTTTGATTTTAGCACGCTGACATTTACGGCAGACAACGTGCAGAAGTACAAATATGTCATCCATAACGTGGCACACACCTACGGCAAAACGGTGACGTTCATGCCGAAGCCGGTCTATGGCGATAACGGCTCGGGCATGCATGTGCACCAGTCGATCTGGAAAGACGGCAAGCCGCTCTTCGCGGGCAACGGCTATGCCGACCTCAGCGAAATGTGCCTCTATTATATCGGCGGTATCATCAAGCACGCCAAGGCGCTGAACGCGATCACCAACGCCTCTACCAACAGCTACAAACGCCTTGTCCCGGGCTATGAAGCACCGGTGCTGCTCGCCTATTCGAGCCGCAACCGCTCGGCATCCATCCGCATTCCGTATGTGGCCAGCCCGAAGGCCAAGCGCATCGAAACCCGCTTCCCGGATTCGACGGCGAACCCGTACCTCGCCTTCTCGGCCTTGCTGATGGCGGGTTTGGATGGCATCGAGAACAAAATCCACCCCGGCGAGGCGATGGACAAAAACCTCTATGACCTGCCGCCGGAGGAGCTGAAAGACATCCCCACCGTCGCCGGTTCGCTGCGCGAGGCCTGCGCGGCGCTGGATGCCGACCGCGCCTTCCTCAAGAAAGGCGACGTGTTCAGCGACGACCAGATCGACTCGCTCATCGCCCTCAAGATGGAAGAGATCGAGCGTTGGGAAATGTCGCCGCACCCAGTGGAATTCAAGATGTACTATAGCGTGTAGCTGACACAGGGCTCAAAAATCCGCTGCCATATAAGGTTTTTTCGTCGCACGGGCTTTACAGCGCGGCGCTGTGGGCGTATTTTATTCTTTTAAGCACAGGCTGACTCATGATCCGCTTCGATAACCACGCGTTTAAAGGGCTCGACGACTCGCTGAAGCATTTGCTCGGCCTGCTCGACGAAATGGGCGCAGGCGTAAGCGCGCTGGTGGCCATGCTGCCGGAAGCGCTGGAATCTGCGAGCAGCGAAACCCATGCCGCGGCCAAAGCCATCGACAAAACCATCAATGATGCCGAAATGGCGGTGGATTCCACCGTCGCCGCGATGATCAATAAATTCACGCTGATGGGCGAAGATTTGCGCTTTGTACTCGCCTCCATCAAGATCGCGGGCACGCTGGAACGCATGGCGGATAAAATCAAAAACTGCACCAAGCGCCTCGCGCGCACCACCCATCCGCTCGATGCGGCGGTGAAAACCCAACTGGCCGAGGCCGTAGCTGCCGTGGGGGCGATGGTGCCGCTCACGCTGGCGCAGATCGTGGATTACAAGGACGAGAACAGCGCCGCTCTGCTGAAGCACGGTGCGGCAGTGCAGAAGGCGTACCGCACAATTCTGCTGCACCTCAACGCCCATCGTGGCACGGCGGATGATGAGACGCATTTGCTGCTCGTCGCCAAGAACCTCGACCAGGCCGGGGATATGGCGGTGGAGATCATGAAAATCTGCCATGTGG
The DNA here is from genome assembly GCA_044237845.1 of Rickettsiales bacterium. Classification (GTDB taxonomy): domain Bacteria; phylum Pseudomonadota; class Alphaproteobacteria; order Rickettsiales; family UBA3002; genus QFOX01. Next base: position 8,914 of record JBIIEL010000009.1, read on the forward strand.
TACACCGTGGCACGAAATACGAAAAAACTGCAAACTAGCCAAAAATCCTCAGCTTTTCTGGCCTTCTACGAAAAACCTATCTCACCACTTGATTTTTCGAACCATATAGCGTTTAACCGTCGCTCCCTGAAGGGTATGGCGGGTGTAGCTCAACTGGTTAGAGCGTCGGTTTGTGGTACCGAAGGTTGCGGGTTCGACCCCCGTCACTCGCCCCACACATCACTTACTGTGATGCACCATTCGCCGCACAACGGCGATAATCGGAATATTGATCAGCGAGAAAACAAGCAGCACATGCAGCACCGTAAGCCCTTGTGTAAACATCATGCTGGCAATGACTGAGGCACTGGCAATGAACATCGCATTGACTACGTTGTTGCTGGCAATAGTGCGTGCTCGCTCGGTTTCGTCGCTTTGGGTTTGTAGCTGTGTGTAAAGTGGTACGATAAAAATCCCCCCGAAGAGCGCCACGAGGAAGAGATCAATCGTGATGCGCACATGATCCGCCGAGGCGCTGATAAACGCCCACATACCCATCAACGCATCTGGCTTGAGCTGGTGCGCATGGTAGCCCACCCAGCATAAATCGAGGCTGAAGAGAAACACGCCCGCCAGCGCAAGCGGCGACAAATCGCGCGCATGGAGGCGGTTGATGATATAGGGGCAGAGAAATGAGCCCAGCGCCACACCGACAGTGAACACGCCGTTGAATAACGTCACCACCATCTCGTTACCGTTGAGAATTTCTTTGGTGAAAATCGGCAGCTGCGTGAGATAGGTAGCCCCAATCGCCCAGAACCAGGAAATCCCCAAAATCGGGATGATGAGATGCGGGTTACCAAACGCATGATGCACCATTTTCCAAGTGCTCTTGAAGATGTTGTAGCTCACTTTCATCCCCGGGTTGGCAATCGCAGTCACGGGTACTTGCCACGCCGCATAGACCCCCACTAATCCTACCAGCACCATAGTTGCCGCCACAATTTCTACACCGATTGGGTGCAGAATCAGCACCCCGCCGATGAGCGTGCCAAGGAGGATGGAAAGAAACGTCGCCCCTTCCACCAAACCATTACCAAGGAGCAGTTCTTTGGGCTCAACAAGCTGTGGAAGGATCGCATATTTGGTGGGACCGAAGAATGCTGCCTGCATGCCGATGAGAAACAGAATAACGAGCTATGCCCATGGCATATCAAGCAAGAATGCGGCGGCGGCGGTAACCATCAGCACCGCCTCAATCAACTTAAGGCGGCGCACCAGCAGATGCTTCGGCATCGCATCCGCCAGTTCCCCCGCGAGGCCGGAACAGAGAAAAAACGGCAGAATAAAAAGAGCCCCCGCCATGCTGATCAGTGTTGCGGTATCCAACCCCATGCGTGTGGCGAGCTTATAGGTGAAGAGAATAATCAGCGCGTTTTTGAAATAGTTGTCGTTAAACGCGCCGAGCACGATGCAGGTAAACATCGCACCGAATCGACGACTAAAGACAAGTGATCTCGCAGACATACCCCATTTGTAGAGTGATCAGCCGCCAGAGTCGAGAGTCGAGTGAAAATATTTACGCCGCTTCGCGATGCGCGCCCTGCGCGCGCAGATGATGAATCACCGCCTCTGCCAACGGAATCGCAGAGGCCGGGTTTTGGCCGGTGAACAGCGGGGCATCCGCAACTACATTCGCGGTGAAAGGCGCGGCGACATTTGACGTGCCACCCTGTGCATTGAGATGCGACTCCAGCAGAAACGGCACCATTTTCTCAAGGCCGATCACGGTTTCTTCTGTGTCGGAGAAACAGGTGAAGCGATGGCCTTGAATCAGCGCTGTGCCGTTTGGCTTCTTCGCATTTACCAAACATGCCGGGGCATGGCAGACAGACGCAACAGGCTTACCTGCCGCATAAAACTGCTCAACCGCCGCTTTCACATGCGCATCCACGGGGAAGTCTTCCATCGTACCGTGACCACCGGGGAAATAAAGTGCGTCATAGGCGCTGACATCGAGATCTGCGAGTTTCTGCGTGGTGGCGAGCGCCTGCTGCGCCTTGGCATCCACCGCGAAACGACGGGTCGACGCTGTTTGATTTTCGGGCTCTAAACTCAGTGCATCAATCGGCGCAGCGCCACCTTTGGGCGAGGCAAGCGTGACGTCATAGCGCGCATCGAGAAAGGTGTAATAAGGCGCGGCCACTTCCTCGAGCCATGACCCGGTGGGTTTGGGCAGCCCCTTCACCTCGGTGGCGGATGTCAGGATAAATAGAATACGCGACGGTTGCATAACCCCTCCATTTCGGCGGAATATAGCGGGTTTTAATGTATTAGACTAGCCTAAAATGCCAGTTCTGGGACACCCAGAATCGCGTAGAGCACGATGCCAATCGGCACCAATACAAAAAACGTGAGCAGGCTGAGAATAATTTTGCGTTTGCGCGGTAAGGTGGGGTGCATCATCAGTGGCCAGATAATGAGAAGACTGGCGCTGAGGCAGAGATAGAGAGCGAATAGCGTAAATTTAGTCATGGAATTTTCCTTCCCTGGGCCGCGTCATGCGCCACAGCGCGAACGCACCTACGGCAAGCATTGTCAGCGGGGCAAACCATAAGGGAAGCGACCTTCCGGCCAGCGGTGGCGCAAGGGTAATGCGATCACCATAACGCGCACGAAAGAAGGTGAGCACGTCCTCTTCGCTTTTTCCCTCACCGAGCATGGAGCGAATCAGCACGCGCATTTGCACGGCGAGGGTCGCGTCAGAATCCGCCAGCGACTGGCCTTCGCACACCACGCATTTGAGGGTGTGAAAAAGCGACTGCGCCGCCGCTTCCTGCGCCGGGTCGGCCAGCGGTTTATCAACCGTGACAGCAACCGCCGCGCTACACCACAGCACCGCCACCAACGCCAGAAGACTACGGCGCATGCGACGCCTCCGCCGTGAGGGTTTCGAGCAGCGGGTTGATCTCATTCGCCAGCAGAGCCTCGGTCACCGGCCCCGCGAGGCGGTAACGCACTTGCCCCGCACCATCCACAATCAGCGTTTCGGGAATGCCCTTGATGCCAAGCGCGATTGTGTTTTCACCCTTCATGTCTACCCAGACACCGTGGAACGGATTGCCATGTTTTTTGAGCCATGCGCCGAGGGTTTTTTCGTCGTCATTCCACGCGACCCCCACCATGTTGAGACGCGGGAATTGTTTGCGCAATGCTACCAACTCATGCATTTCAGCCTCGCACGGGGTGCACCAGCTGGCGAAAAAATTGATGAGCGTCACTTTTCCTTTCAGCGCGTCCTGATCCCATGTCGCCCCCTTTGCGAATGGCGCTAGCGTCAGCACGGGCAGCGGTTGCGAGGCCTGATGTTGTTCATCTTTTGGTCGCAGTAGCAACGCCGCGAGCAAAGCCATAAACAGTACAAAAATCAGAACGGGAATGAAGCGTTTCATGCGTCTCTCCTACGATAGAGGCTCGCGAGGCAGGCGATGAATCCGCCTGCCGCAGCGAGGATAAAACCGAGCCAGACAAATTGCTGCGCCGGGCTGACATAGAGCCGCACACCGAGCGTTGCTTGCTCACCTTTCGTGCCATAGCTCGATTCACCAATGACTGCATAAATATCGCGCAGCGGGGTAGAATACAGCGCCGCTTCGGTCGTCTGCATTGCGCGCACAGGGTAGTAACGCAGCTCTGGTGAGAGCGTGGTGATGACCCGCCCCGCGCGCGACACCTCAAGCGATGCGCGGCGAGCGACATAGTTATCGCGCTCCTCGCGCACGGCACCAACAAGACGCAGCGTGTACTCGCCCATCACCATCGGCTCCTTGGCGGAGAGCGGCATTTCATGCGTTTGCTTCAGCAACCCCGTGAAAACCATGCCGAGCACAAACACTGCCAGCCCCACATGCGACATCGCACTCGCCGCATGACGCAACCCGATGACAGAGAACAACCGCACCTGCGCCCGCGACGCACGGCGCAGATACTGCACCGTGCCAAACAGCAGCACCGCCGCCAGCATCAGGCCAATCACCCCAAACGCATCGATAGGAGAAAACAGCGCGAGCGAAATCACCACACCCACAGCCAGTGCCGGAAGTAGCGCCTTTAATGACGCTTTGAGTTGCGCAAAACTGGTCTGGTCCCACGCCATCAGCGGCGCGAGTGCCGCGAGCAGTGGCAGCGCGGCAGTCAGTGGCAGGAAGGTCGCATTAAAATACGGCGCACCGACCGAAACGCTTGGTAACCCAGCCAGTTCCAACCCTAGCGGATAGAGAATAGCGATGAGAATCGTCGCCGCCCCCACGAGCAGTAACAGGTTATTGATGAGGATGAACCCGCTGCGCGAGAGCAGCGCTACGGGTGGCGTTTTCTGCGTATTGTTGAGGCCATACACCAGCAGTGCCACGCCGCTGACCACACCGATATAGGCCAGGATGAACAGCCCGCGTGCCGGATCGGATGCAAACGCATGTACTGAGGTAATCAGCCCAGAACGAACGATAAACGTGCCGACCAGCGACATGGTAAAGGCCAGAATCGCGAGCAGAACCACCCAGCGTCCCAGCTGATTGCGCCGTTCCAACACCATGTTGGAATGAAACAGTGCCGCACCGACGAGCCATGGCAGCAGCGAGACATTCTCGACCGGATCCCAGAACCACCAGCCACCCCAGCCCAGCTCGCGATACGCCCACCAGCTGCCCGCGCCGATACCGAGCGTGAGGAAACTCCACGGAATCATGATCCACAAATGCACCTCGCGCGCCCAAGCACTGTCGATGCGCTTTAGCAGCAACCCCGCCATTGCATAAGCGAACACAACACCAAAACCGACATAGCCGACATAGAGCGTGGGCGGATGCAGCGCGAGGCCAATATCCTGCAGAATAGGGTTTAAATCTTCGCCGTTCATGGGCGCAGGGAACACACGCAGAAACGGATTCGAGGTAAAGAGAATAAACGCCAGGAAACCTGCCGAGATCATGCCGAGAATGGCGAGCGTTAGCCCCTTGAGTTCCCCATCGCGCGCGCGGAGGAATGCGACGAGGAAACCGCTGGCCGAGAGCACCCACATCCAGAGCAGCATCGAGCCTTCATGGTTGCCCCACGCCCCCACGATTTTATAGAGCAGCGGCTTGGCGCTGTTCGAGTTGAGCACTACTGAAAGCACGCTAAAATCCGACACGGCATAAGAAACAACCAGCGCCGCAAACGCGCAAGTGATGAGGAAAAATACCACCGTCGCCATTGGTTTAGTGAGATAGAGCAATCCGTGCGGCTTGTTCCACCGCGCCATCAGCGGCACACCACCTTGCATCACGCTCACCAGAAAGGCGAGCACCAAACATAGCTGGCCTAACTCTGGGATCATTGGGTTTCCTTGGGCGAAACGCCCCCCTCCTGCCAGCGGCCGGAGGCTTTCAGGGTATCCACCACCTCGCGCGGCATGTAGTTTTCGTCGTGCTTGGCGAGAATGCTCTCGGCGCGCAAGATTCCATTCTCATCCAGCTTACCCTGTGCAACGACCCCTTGCCCCTCGCGGAACAGGCTTGGCACCAAACCGCTATAGGTCACTAACACCTCCCCCGTGAGGTCAGTAATCGTGAACTGCAAGCCACCGGCAGGTAGGTTTTTAACACTCCCCTGCTTCACCAGCCCGCCAATACGCATACTGCGCGCAGCATTGAATCCGGCTTCCGCTTTCTTTTCTGCAAGTTGCGAGGGGGTGTAGAAAAAAACAATGTTGTCATTGAAGGCATAAAGAATCGCCGAGAGCCCTGCCCCCATGACTGCGAGGCTGGCCACCACCAGCAAAAAACGGCGATGCTTTGGCTTCATAGCGTTTCGTGCTTCTCAAGTTGACGCTTCACGGCGCGTGCGCGCAGCGCTGTGAACACGCAAATACCGACAATGAGTGCTCCAGAGAACGCATAAGCAAGGACAATATAAAGCGTATGATCCATGCGGCGCTTCTAGCACACTCCGCAGGGGTTAGGCTATCAAAAACGCGACACTCATACACATTCCTAAAAAACTTGTGCATCATATTGATTCATTGTCGTTATTCTCTTGCGATATTCGGCGTTTTTACTAAACCATGATAGGATGCGTAACGTGTAGGCTAAAGAACCCGTATGGATTCCTCGGAAGGTGATTTTTTATCGCAGGGACGGAGCGCGCCAACAGCGGCGCCACAGCCCGCTGCTGCGCCACAGCCCGCACCACCTCCGCCCGCGCCACCACCCGAACCTTCAAATGAAAGCGGCTTGGGAAAAACAGCGCCAGAGAAAAAACCGATGCGCATCGGTGAAAAACTGATCGGCCTTGGGCTAATCTCCAAAGATCAGCTCGAGATTGCTCTACGCGAACAAGCTAAGTCGAAGAAACTCCTCGGTGCGATTCTCATCTCGATGAACTTCATCACCGAAAGCGCGATTGGCGAAGTACTTGCAGAAAGCTCAGGCTCTGAGCGATTCGATGCAAAATCTACCATTCTCGACACCTCGCTCATCGCCAGTGTCCCGCGTGAAGTGTGTTTGCGCAACAAGGTCATCCCAATCGAACAATCAGGCGGCATCATCAAGCTTGCGATGGTGGATGTGTACAACGTACTCGCAATCGACCAGGTGCGCCGGCATCTCGACAAAACCGCCAAGATTGTTCCGGTTTATTGTACGGAAACTGAGATTAATGAACTGATTGAACGCTACTACGATTACGACCTCTCGATTGATGGTATTTTGCGCGAGATTGAAACCGGCATCCGCGAAAATAACCAGCTCGACGGCCGTGAAGAAGGCTATGTGAACCCCACCGTGCGCCTGGTAAACTCGCTCCTGATCGATGCGATTCGTCAAGGCTGTTCGGATATCCATTTTGAGCCAGAAGGCAGCTTCCTGCGCCTCCGCTACCGCATCGATGGCGCGCTCCAGCAAATCCGGAGCTTCCACCGCGATTACTGGCCGTCGATGCTGGTGCGGATGAAAATTATGTCCGGCATGAATATCGCCGAAACCCGCAGTGCACAGGATGGGCGCATCAACATGGTCGCGCTCGGCCGCGAGGTCGATTTCCGTGTGGCCACGCAGCCCACTGTACATGGCGAGAACGTGGTACTGCGTATTCTCGATAAATCCAAATCCCTCGTCCCGATCGATATGCTCGGCTTCTCGGAGCATAACCTCGAACTGCTCAAACGCTGCATTCGTCGCCCTGAGGGAATTATCGTCGTCACCGGCCCCACCGGCTCCGGTAAAACCACCACGCTTTACTCGGTACTGAGTTACATCAACTCGATCGACGTGAACATCATGACGCTTGAGGATCCGGTGGAGTATCAGCTCCCCCTCATCCGCCAAACTAACATTCGTGAAGGCACCATCGACTTCCAATCCGGCATTAAATCGCTGATGCGTCAGGATCCGGATATTATCTTCCTCGGGGAGGTGCGCGATGAAGAAACCGCCATCATGGCCATTCGTGCGGCACTCACCGGTCACCAAGTCTACACCACACTCCACACCAACGACGCGCTCGGCACCATTCCACGCTTGGGCGATATTGGCGTGCCTCCACACCTCATCGCCGGTTCGCTGATCTGCACCATGGCGCAGCGCCTTGCACGCAAACTCTGCAAATCCTGTCGCAAACCTCGCCAAGCGACAGAAGACGAATGCCGCATTATGAAGCTCGACGCGACTAATCCACCCACTGTACATGATGCGGTTGGCTGCGAGAAATGTGGCTTCAAAGGGTATAAAGGCCGTATGGGTATTCACGAGATACTCCGCATCGACCAAGGACTCGACGAACTCATCGCCACTAAAGCAACCCGAAATCATATGCTCGAATACGCGCTAGAGAATGGTTTTGTGCCAATGGTGCAAGATGGCATCAGTAAGGTGCTGGCTGGTGAAATCGACATTCCAGAATTGATTAATACGGTAGACCTTACCGACCGCTTGTAATAGCCTCCTTCACTGAGCAACCAACCTTTGACCTACGGAGTTTTGTGCCAACATTTACCTACAGCGCACTAACTGAACGTGGACGTTCCATTCGCGGCACGATGTTTGCTGAAAACGAGGTGGATCTTGAGGCGCGCCTGAAAGAGGTTGGACTTGATCTCGTCAAATACCGCGAGCAAGCAAAAAAATCGGGAGGCAGCACCTCCATTAAGCTGAAAGACATGATCATTCTGTGCTTACATTTGGAGCAACTCACCCGCGCGGGCGTGCCTATCCATGAAGGGCTGTCTGACGTGCGCGACTCCACGGAATCTGTAAAGCTGCGCGACCTCATGAGCGACGTGCTTGAGAAAGTTAAAACCGGAAGCAAATTATCGGAAGCGTTCGCAAATTATCCGCGCGTCTTCAACGAGGTGTTTGTAGGGTTAATTGAAGCGGGCGAGAAGAATGGTAATCTCACCGACTCTTTCGTCAATATGTCCGACCACATGAAATGGACGAATGATTTACAACGCAAAATCAAGAAGGCGACGATCTATCCTATCGTACTGTTAATCGTAATGGGATTGGTGATTGCCGTACTGATGGTGGCAGTAGTACCAAAGTTGCTCAAGTTTCTGGTTGACCAAGGCTTTGCTATTCCGCTGCACACCAAAGCGCTGATTTATACATCTGAAGCATTCCAAGACCATTGGTACATCATCTTCGGCGTTCCGATTGGCTTGTTCATCTTAACCCGTATTCTCTACCGCGTGAGTGAACCATTCGCTTACAAGGTCGATGCGATGATGCTTCGCCTTCCAGCTATTGGTCCCACGATTCGTAAAATCAACCTTGCACGCTTTACGCATTTCTTCTCGGTGATGTTTAAAAGCGGTATCGACATACCTGAAGCGCTACTCGCCGCACGCAATGTCGTTAAAAACCGCGTTATTAAAGAATCGGTAGAGCTGGTGCATCGTGGCATCGTTGAGGGGAATAGCCTTACCAACTCCCTGCGTATCTCCAATCAATTTCCTACATTAGTGATCCGAATGTTCAAAGTAGGTGAAGACTCGGGTAACATGAACGATGCCCTTACCAACATTAAATTTTTCTATGACCGCGAAGTATCGGACTCTGTCGATAGCATGATTGGCATGATTTCTCCGACACTTACGCTGGTCATGGGTGGCCTTATATTCTGGGTCATTGCCGCCGTATTCGGTCCGCTCTACCAATCTTTCTCCAGTATGAAATTCTAGTCACAGGTTCTTGCACGCATGTCGCCACTGAGAAAAAAGAAAGAAGGCTCGGAAGATGCGTCTGGCGCAGCGCCTTTATCGCGCCCAGCGCGAAGGAAAGTCGTCGCGAAGAAGAGCGGTAAAAGCCCGGGGTTCGTTCTGCTTATCGGAGATGAAGGAGCCATTCTGGTCTATATGGAGGGCAACAAAGTGGTTCGCCGCTTATTTGCCCCCTCGGCACAGCCCTCGAGCACCGAAGCAATGACAGCACTCATGCTGAGCCATCCGAACGTGCCACTCTCGTTGCTGGTGGATAGCATTGACCAGCAATATGTGCGCCAGACTTTCCCGCCAGTGAGCTCTTTGTCAGTCAATGGTTTAGTCAAACGGCGGCTTGATCGTGATTTCCAAGCCGGGGATTTAAAGGGGTCGCTCCCCATCAATCGTGATAAAACTGGCCGTAAAGAGTGGCATTTTTTGCTTATCTCGTTGGCCAAAACAGCCTCTCTTACAGAATGGATTGACCTCGTCAGTGAATTACCGAATGAGCTAAAAGGCATTTATGTGGTGCCTGTTGAAGCCACGGTTTACCTAAAAATGCTTTCGAGCACGCTGAATATTGCAGCCCCCAAACCATGGCAATTGATTGTTACGCATAATAAAATTTCGGGTTTCCGCCAAGTGGTCGTCAATCAAGGCAAGCTCGTATTCACGCGCGTCAGTCAGGCCATTGATGATGCTATTCCTGCGGTGATTGCGGGCAATATCGAGCAAGAAATCATCAATACCCTCGAATACCTACGCCGTCTGGGCTTTCAAGATACCACAGGCATCGACATGCTGGTGGTAGCTTCACAAGACGTCAACGACGCACTGGATCTAAAACGCTTCAATCTTGGCTACACAAAAGCACTGACACCGCTCGATGTCGCAGATGCACTTGGTCTTGAGCAGGCTGCACTCTCCGCGGATCGCTTTGGTGATGTAGTCATGGCCTCTGCTTTTCTGCGGGCAAAGAAACATACTCTGCGTTTCTCAACAGCCTATGCGGATTCATTGGCCAAGCTCTATACGGGCGCAAAGGCCATGAAAATAGTGGCCGCCCTGCTCGTACTTCTGATGATCGGATTAAGCGGGCAGAACCTTCTTGTATCCATGGAGAATAAAGCGCTTGCACAGGAGAGTGAAACCAAGCGTTTGGCGCTACAAGGAAAGTTAGCAAAACTCAAACAGGATATCGGCAGTCTTAACAAGAATATATCCTTTAAATCTGCCGTGGTTAGCACATATGATGCCTATCTCGCCAAGAATTTTGTTCCTATGGAGTTTATCAAAGACCTCTCAAAAAATCTTGCCCCTGAGCACCGCATCATTTCATTTGAATGGACCAACAAGTCGCTAAAAAAGGTTGCTGCCCCTTCTGCACAGGACAACAACACAAAATCGGCAGAGACTCAGAATCCGCTCGAGATTAAGGTGAACATTGAGTTCTCTGGCGCCTACGCAGATCTTGATGCCCTCTCAAAATCCGTGCAGAGCCTGCTGCAGAACCTCAGCAGCGCAATGCCCGCCTACACGATCACACATGACCCATTCCCATGGGAAAAAGAGGCAGAGAAAAACCTCAAGATATCGTTTGATCAAAATCCAAGCTCAACCATCAAGGACGGCGATAACCGACTTTCGCTTGTTTTCTCTGGGCCAAAGAAAGACGACGGCATGAAGGAAAAAAATGGCAACGAGGGCGCTGCTGAGCAGCCGAATGGAGCCAAGCCATGAGCAAGCACAAAAAGCTCGTCAAAAAAATGATCCAACTCGGTCTCGTTTGTTTGGTCGCTATTATTATTAGTGTGGGCATCTATTTCTTTACATTGTCTTTGGCGGATGACTCCGCGCCACTCAAAAGCAGTGCCGAAGGAGCGTTTCAACGCGACCAGGGTGAAATAAATATGCTTGATACCCAACTCAAGAAGTCTGGAGTGGCCGAGAATCGCTTCATCCAAATCACTCAAGATCGTGAAAACCTCGACTTCTTATTGGATGTTGAAGCACTCAAAAATACGTTGCGTAACGCAAAGACGCAGCACCGGCTCTCCAGCAGTTTTACGCTGACCCCTACAAATGAAGTTGCGTCGGATAACAAAGATATCACCAGCTCAGGCTACACAGCCTTTGAGCACCCCGGAATGAAGCTAGAATTTACCGCCATGTCTGACACACATATTTATGCCTTTTTAGAATCGCTGATGCGCAATGCTCCGGGCTTCATCTTGATTGAAGGGATATCTATTAAACGCTCAGGCGATATTGACTCAATCATCCTCGATCAGATGCGCGCTGGCGCGGCACCTTACTTGGTAGATACGACCATTGAGTTCAATTGGATTGGGCTGAAAGAAGAAGCAAAAAAAGAAGACTCTGCAAATAAGCCCAAAACGGGAGGGGAGCAATGAGCCTTATATCCTCTAAAAAATGGCTCTCTTTTGTGATTGTTGGAATGACTTCCACCGCAGCTTTCTCTCAAGCACCAGGACTTCTTCCTCCGACCAATACCGCGCAACCAGCACTTCTGCCACCTACTGCCTCACCTGCTGCAGCTATCCCCCCTGGTGTAAATTCGTCTAATCTTCCCACCGTTGATACGAAGGTTACCTCAGAATCAGTACCTACGCCCACCGCTCCTGAAGTGGCGGATACCAAACCCCAAGCATTCCGCAACTCACTTAGCAATTCGGATCTGAGCATTTTCTTTACTCCCAATCAGGTGCGCCTGATGAACGATGCCCTGACAACCTACGAAGAAAGCGGAAAACCTGCACAGCCTCTCAGCGACCTTGCGATAAAAGGCCCGAGCACCACGCTTGAAATTGCAGAGCCAGAGACATACCCTGTGTTCTATCTCTCTAGCATTGCCTACCGCGCCCCTATGGATTGGAGCATCTGGATAAGCGGCCATAAAATCACGTCGCATAAAAACAACTCTAACCTCAAAATCCTTTCCATTTCTTCAGATAAAGTTCAGCTCTTGTGGGAAGACCCAAAATACAAAGAGGCAATGCTCACACGGTACAAAAACAACCTTTTTGCGCCAATAGACCCTATAAAGCACAAGCTGATAAAACCATCTTCGTATAGTTTCGACACCACGACAGGTGCCGTTATTTTCAGCCTTAAAACCAATCAAACCTTTGCTACTGCGTATATGAATACGTTCGAGGGTTTTATTGAAAGCCCAGCTCTTGCAAAACTCGCTGTAAAAAATGACACATCAAAAACAGCAGTGCAGACTTCTACCGCCGTTTCGGTGACCCCACAAAGTACCACCACTGTTATTGATACACGCCCAGTTAGCCTTGATGACGCGTTGACAAAAGAAGGCTCACGCAAAGAGATTGACGAACAGCTCAAACGTGATGAAAATAGAGCGTCTCAATGAACTCACCCCATTCATGTATGGAGCCTCTGTGAACACCGCGCCCGCTTCTCTCCCACTGGTTGTCGATGCTATTCATAAATCCTACGGTGAGCATCGCGTGCTGGACGGGATATCTTTTTCGCTGAAACCAGGCGAGATATTTGGCCTGGTGGGGTTGAACGGCGTGGGTAAAACGACGCTTATTAAAATCCTCCTTGACCTTACCACTGCAGATCAGGGTAGCGCACATATTTTCAATGAGAGAAGCACGACGGTTAAAGCGCGCACGAAGCTTTCCTATCTACCTGAGAAATTCGCGCCTTCGCGTTATTTACGCGGGGCAGAACATCTGGAGCTCGCCCTCTCCTATTACGGCCAGAAGCTGGATATGGGAAAAGCGCGCGCACTCGCAGCAGACCTGGATCTCAATCCTGATGTGCTTACCCGTAAGGTTGGCGGCTATTCGAAGGGAATGGGACAGAAACTGGGGCTGATGGGCGCATTCATGGTAGATCAGCCCTTTATGATCCTGGATGAGCCGATGAGTGGTCTGGATCCTCGCGCACGAATTAAACTCAAAGACGTCATGCTGCGCGCGAAGAATGAGGGGAAAACATTATTCTTTAGTTCCCATATTCTCTCGGACATTGATGAAATATGCGACCGTATTGGCATCATTCACAATAGTAAGCTGGTGTATCTGGGCACCGCCGCAGAGTTCAAGCCAACCTTCCATGAGCAAAGCCTTGAACGGGCCTTCCTGAGGGCGATTGGTGAACATGAGTCCGTAGTGAAGTCGGCGGCTTAGAAGTCAGAACTTTCAGTAACGATACCACCTGACTGGCGCCTGGCCACCAGCATCTCGCTCACAATGCCGCCTTTGCTGCCGCGTTCACGCTTGAGTTGGCTTAACTTAAGTTGCAGGTTCGAAGAACTATCCGACTCTGCCAGCGCGATTTCTTCGGAGATGGTACCAGCCTTATAAAGCTCAAACAGATGTTGATCAAAACTCTGCATACCCTCGCTTGTTCCCTTTTCGATCATCTCATGAATCTGGCGTACTTTGCCCTCGATAATCAGTTGGCGAATAAGACCCCGGTTGATCATCACCTCAAGTGCCAGTGTATTAGCACCTTGAAGATTAGGTACTAACCGTTGTGATAGCACTGCGCGCAAATTGAGTGATAGATTGAGAAGAATTTGAGCATGCCGCTCTTCCGGGAAGAAGTTGAGCACACGCTCAATCGCCTGACTCGAGTTGTTCGCATGGATTGTCACAACACAAAGATGGCTGGTTTCAGCGAAATAAATTGCCTGCTCCATGACCTCGCGATCGCGAATCTCGCCGATGACCACCATGTCGGGGCGCTGACGCAAAGCATTTTTAAGCGCGATCGAGTAGGAATAAGTATCTAGGCCAACATCGCGCTGTGTCACGATGCATTGATTATGACGGTGGATATATTCGATCGGATCCTCGACCGTAATGATGTGCCCCTGCCCATTGCAATTGCGATGCCCAACCATCGCAGCCAGCGAGGTCGTTTTACCTGAGCCCGTTGGCCCAGCAACCATCACGAGGCCGCGTTTCATGAGCGCCATCTCGCCATATACTGCGGGCAAATGAAGGTCTCCAAGGGTTGGAATCTCAAGTTGGATACGACGAATCACAAGCCCCGCATGAGCCTGCTGACGAAAAACATTGACGCGGAAACGCGCATCATCGCTCCAGTTTAGAGCCGTGTTCAGTTCAAAAGTGGAGTCAAATTCGTCGCGCTGCTCCAGTGTCAGTATTTGGCTGATATAGCGAGCGAGGTCATTATCGTTCAATGCGGCCTGTGAAAGTAGCACGATCTCATCACCAACCCGAAGTGCGGGAGGACTGTCATGTGTCAGATACAGGTCAGATCCCTTACGGGTTTGCATTTCATCGAGCAGTGCCTGAATATGTTCCGGGTTCATAAATCGAGCACCTTCTGATTAGAAAGAGTTACTGGATGCAGCACGTTTCGCACCAGCTGTACCTAAAGCTGAATTTCCTTCTTCCTCGGCGTTTGTACCTGTCACCAGCGCATCACGCAGTGTTTCTGACGTGATTTCGCCATTTTCATAAAGACGATTCAGTGAATCGCGCATGGTGGTCATACCAAGCTTGCTGCCCATTTGCATCATCGAATTAATTTGTGGGATTTTGGCTTCACGAATCAAGTTGCGAATCGCGGGTGTACCAAGCATAATTTCATGCGCAGCAAGCCTGCTTTTCCCATCTGCGCCCTTTACAAGCGTCTGTGCGATTACTGCCTCAAGCGATACCGAAAGCATCGCGCGCACCATCTCTTTATCATCCGCCGGGAATACGTCGATAATACGGTCAATCGTTTTTGGCGCAGAACTGGTGTGCAGGGTGCCAAGTACCAAGTGCCCAGTCTCCGCCGCCGTCATCGCGAGCTGAATGGTTTCAAGATCGCGTAACTCGCCGACGAGAATCACATCCGGATCTTCACGTAGCGATGATTTCAGTGCCTTAGCAAACGATTTTGTCGATGCCCCTACTTCACGCTGGTTGATTAACGAGCGTTTGGATTTATGGATAAACTCGACAGGATCTTCCACTGTCAGAATATGTTTATTGAAGTTATGGTTGATGTAATCGACCATCGCCGCGAGGGTGGTTGACTTACCAGAGCCTGTGGGCCCAGTGACCAGAATTAGCCCCTTGTGCAAATGGCAGAGTTTCTTGAGAACCTCTGGTGCACGCAGTGTTTCAAGCGAGAGAATTTTGGTAGGAATGGTACGGAATACCGCTGCTACACCATAAATCGTGTTGTAAGCATTCACCCGGAAACGCATATCGGTATTAAAGCTGATCGAGAAATCAAGCTCGAGATCGCGCTCATAATCGCTGCGTTGCTGCTCGGTCATGATGGAATGCACCATGGTCTTAATCTCGACCGCATCAAGCGCGGGCATATCAAGCGGCAGCATATCACCATGCACACGCATTACCGGCGGGTTCCCCGTCGACAGATGCAAGTCGGACGCCTTATTCTTATGCGTTGCCATTAAAAGATCAGTGATTTCCATGCTATTCCCTAACTGTCACTCTCAACCATACCAGCAATTAGTAAATATTTTGTTAAAATGCCGCACATACGCAGCAAATAAAAATCTAACTTGCTGGCCGTGCTATTGTCATAGCCGTTGCAATAAAATTTAAGCGTTTTTGAAGTGTCTCCGCCGATGCGGGAATTGTCTCACCACGGTTCGAGGCATTGATCAAGAGGCGGTACAGATCGCTTGCTTCCGCATAATTGCCCTGACTGTCGAGCATAATGGCAAGATTATATTTATAGGTGAGATTGTCAGGGTTCAATTCGATCGCACGTAGCATTTTGGAGCGCGCTTCGGCAGTATACCCCAATTTGTTGAGGACCAACGCCTGCTGGGCTGGAATTGGGCTAAAATCTGGATTGCGCTGTTCCAAGCGAACCAGCTCCGCAAGTGCCTCTTGCGGCGATTCGTCACTCACTAGCGCTAGAAAATTATTTAGCCCATCTCGGTGGTTGGGGTTGTTCTTTAGCAACGTCGCATAATATCCACGAGCCTTATCAAGCTGCCCCTGACGATGATAAAGTGAAGCCAACCCAAACAGCGCATCCTGATTCTTCGGTTCCGTGCTTAGGATATTTTTATAGACCTCTATCGCCTTTTCGCTATCACCTCCAGAAAGTTCGGTGAATGCCTTATTTAATTCATAGTTCGTATCAAGCCCTGGACGTCGAACGCTGATTTTAATGCCGCTGGCTTCATACGCATCCACTTTGTTTTTTATCTGCAAATCGGCAAGGTCCGGGGTCACACGGTTTACATTGAACTTGCCTCCCTTACCAGGACGCGCAGTATCAAGCTTTGAAGGGATATGGCTTAATATCGCCTTCGTATCACGCGAAAGGGGTGCTGTTGATGCAGCCGGAACAACTGATTCTGGCGACGCCATTGTTGGCATAGCTGCTGTAGTAGCAACGACCGTTGGCAGTGGTGGTATAACCGGCTGCACAACTACTTCAGGCTGTGTCGCAATAACAGTGTGTGGCACGGGTGCTGTTGGGGCAATCAGCGGCGCAGGCGCGATAAAACCCGACTGCAAAGACTTCGCGTCAATTACAGGAAATGCTACTGTCGCAACCGGTTGTAGCGGGGGAAGCGCACCTGCCGGCTTGGTCGGCGAAGTTGACACTTCTAACGGCGGGAAAACGACTGGCTGAAAAGATGCACGGTTATGGTAGCGCCCGGATTCTATCAATGGCGCAATGCTTGGCAATTGACCACTTGCCTTCGCTGAGGCTGGTTCCGCACCTTCTGAGGGATTAAACGCCGCCTCGGCTGATGAATAAATCGCCGTAGTCGCGAGAAGAAACGCAAGAAGTACTGCGGTAGAACAACAACGCGGATGGGTGTCCTGATTCATCGGCAACAGTCTCACAACATCAGTCAAAGAATTTTCAAGTGGCAACCGTCTTTTTAAACTATATTTTGTGTCACGAGTAAACATCATTTACTAATTGTAGTGTATCAGCGGTGTTCGCCTGTGTATAAGCTCGCCAACCCAGAGCGAGCCAAATCTTCACCCCTCTCTGGCACATCGATTGCTGTACTAAGCAGAGATATACAGAAAATATTTTCTAGGCCGAATGCAATGAGAACGATAGAATGGGCATCATGAAAAAATTTGTTGCTGCATCGCTACTCCTTCTACCGCTTATTGCAACAGCCGCAGAAGAGCCGATACGCGTGGCAGACAATGCCACCACACCACCACGTTTTTTCTCCCTCGATGCCGTGCGTAACGGACAGCATCCCCAGGCTAAACTACGTGATTCATGGAATGCAAAGTCTGCGCCCCCCCTACGTTCCGACGCCGCCGCGCTCGACAAAGGGTTCCTTCGTATTGATCGCAAAACGACAATGCCTACTGCTCCTCAACATTCGTTAATCGTATATCCGACAGAGCCGCCCACAAATACCTCGGATACGCCACGCATCATTCGCGGTGGGGCTAAAGCTGAAACTTCACCTACCACCACCGCACAAACCCCAGAACCTGTTAGCAGCACTACCGTTTCTGCCGCGAATGCTGACCCCGTCCTTGCCTTGTTTAATGCAAACGATAGTGCTGCGCTGCCGACGTTCCGCGATGGGCTGAGTGGCCGCATTGGCACCACTCCATCTGCTGTTCCGTCCGCTGGGGGGCTCGTGCATCAATGGCCGATAGCACGCAACGTCGCCCAGAAAATCACCTCCGGCTTTGGCTACCGCAACGACCCGATCGACAACAAAATGGAGTTCCATAACGGCATCGATATTTCTGCCGCGATGGGCACACCAGTGCTGGCTTCTGCCGATGGGCACGTGAGCGAAGTGACGGAAGACGGGCTTTTCGGCAAATCCGTTTCGGTGCAGCATCGCAACGGTAGCGTCAGCCAATATGGTCATTTAAGCGCACAAACCGTGAGCGTGGGGCAGCAAGTGAAAGCTGGGCAGATCATTGGCAAAGTGGGCGCAACAGGCCGTGTCACCGGCGCGCATTTACATTACTGCGTTACCCAAAACGGCATCAAACTCGACCCCATGAAACTGCTAGGGCAACCCGCCACCATCGATACTGCTGCTGCGAATACCACAACCACAAGCCATGTCTACCCCGGCAGCCCGATGGTGACACGCCCACGCGCGCCGTCGCGTTCAGAGAAATTGATTATTGTGCGGTAGAAAAAGCGCTACTTCGAGCCCTGGCCTTGGCCAATGCTGTGCAGCATCAGCGCGATGCTGGCGTGATGCGCGTTCAGCTCCTCGATATCCTGCTTCTGCATGATACGGTCGAGCGAGAGGGTCATGAACTCAACGAAATTCGCGATCACCTGCTCGAGCTGACGCTTGATTTTCTTGACGATCATCTGCGCAGCGTTTTTCACTTCGCGCGTGCGGGCGTGAAACTCCGCAATCGCCATATAGACCTTACGCAGGCTGGCCTCGACTTTAGACTTCGAGGTCGCACGGCTCGCCGAACCTTCGCAGAGATTTACATATTCTTCCGTCAGCACGTCGGCGGATTCACCGATGGTTTCGATCAGCGGGGCGAGCAGTTCCATTTGCTCCTCCGGCTTCGCGGCGAGCTCGACGGAGGCCATCAGCTCCTCGTTGAGCGCATAGAGCTCCGTGATGTCGTAATATTTCTGTTCCCAGACATTCATCTGTTTCACTGCTGCGCTCGCCATACCCTGCCCCTGATACTCTGTTATTTTTGTGGTCATAAATTACATCCCCCGATATCCGCCCTGCGATTGCGCTGCTTGCAATGCTGACAGATGATCCGACTGATTACTATTCAAACGTGCGTAAGCGGCGTTGGGGTCTTCCCCACGGCTCTGCGCCACTTGCGTTACAAAACGCCCCGGCCCCGGCTGCGCCATGCCGCCACCAATGCTGCCGATGCCAGCAGTGTAAGAACGCAGAGATTGAGGGTTGAAGCCAACGGCACCGCCGAGAACTTTTACGGTTTTTTCGGTCATTGCACGGGCATGCGAGCCAACAGTACGGTCAGTTGTCGCGGCTGAACCTATATTTGCCCAATAAACAGGACTGAGTGCTCCACCAAATGATACGGCAGCATTTACCGCCGTGCTAACAGTCCCCGTAGCAAGTGCCGTAGCTGCACTACCCACCTTACCACGGAGCAGCCAACCACCAGCATCAATAACGGTACCTATTTTACCAAAAAACAGTACCAAACCAGTATTAACAAAAGGAATCGGCACATAACTCATATAGCCCGACATGCGCGAGAACCAGTTCCCGCCTGTCTTCGTGTAGCCGTCTTTAAAATTGCCTAATAGTGCCATAGTCTTTTTTCGGGGTTTAACCCTATCTCCTACCTTCTACTATAGCATTCTCTAACGGCAGTAGGATGACAGTTTTATGACAATTGCAGTAGTGCGGTCTATAAAATACAATAGGTTAGGTTTTTTGTCATCCCCGCGTAGGCGGGGATCCAGCTCTAAGAAGAATTTTGTGCCGCAGACGCGGCGCGCTAGATGCCCGCCTTCGCGGGCATGACAGGAAGCCCCCTAAAGCTCTGTCCCCATCGGGCGCTCGAGCAGTTTTTCGATCGCGATATCGACTTCCATCGTACCGCTTAAAATTGCATGCACGGCACTCGCAATCGGCATCGCGACACCGAGCTTGCGCGCGAGTTGGGTGACGGATTCTGCCGTCGCCACGCCTTCGGTGAGGCCTGCGCTGCGCCCCGCCCCATTGCGTCCGATCGACATGCCGAGCGCATAGTTGCGCGAGGTGGGGCTGCTGCAGGTGAGCATCATGTCCCCGAGGCCGGAAAGCCCCATCAGCGTTTCTTCGTTACCGCCTTTGGCTTTGGCGAGGCGCATCACCTCAACAAGGCCACGCGTGATGAGCGCGGCGCGCGCGTTTTCGCCAAGGCCACGGCCTTCCACAATGCCGGTTGCGATGGCGAGCACATTTTTCACCGCACCGCCGATTTGCGTGCCGATGATGTCGTCGTTCACATAGATGCGGAAATATTTTCCGCCGAGCGCAAACGTAATCTGTTCCGCCAAGTGCGGCTGGCGAATGGCGAGCGTGGTTGCGGTGGGCAGCCCCGCCGCCGCCTCGCGCGCGAAGTTGGGGCCAGAGAGAATGCCGCACGGGTTATGCGGCAGAATGGAGCCGATCACCTCGCTCATCAGCATCAGCGAGCCGCGCTC
Source organism: Rickettsiales bacterium (assembly GCA_044237845.1). Lineage (GTDB taxonomy): Bacteria > Pseudomonadota > Alphaproteobacteria > Rickettsiales > UBA3002 > QFOX01. The sequence goes on from JBIIEL010000009.1 coordinate 29,282, forward strand.
GATGCCTTTGGTCGCCAGCACGATCGGCACATGCGCGGGCACGGCGTCCGACAGCGAGATCGCCACCGTGCGCAACGACTGCGCGGGAATGGTGACAATCAGCACGTCGCACCCGCTGATGAAGCCGACATCGTCGGTAATCACGATCGACGGGTCGATAAACTGCCCCGGCAGATATTGTGCGTTCTCGCGGCGGTCGCGCACGGCGTCGATCACCTGCGCGTTGCGGCTCCACAGCGTGGCGCGGCTGCCCGCACGGTTGGCGAGAATGGCGAGCGCGGTGCCCCACGCCCCTGCCCCTATCACGCCGACATGCGATTCGCCGTTGCTCATGCTGCCTTCTTTCTTTTGTCATTCCTGCGAAAGCAGGAATCTACTACGGAAAAAGTGGATTCCCGATGAAACTTTGCAGCCAAACGCAAAGGCGTTTGGGCAAAGCTAGCTCGGGAATGACAAAGGAAAAACATCATGCTGCCCTCGAAATGCCGATGATGAATTCCGCGCCGTCGAGCTCCTGCTTCATTTGCTGGGTCGAATTCGCGCTGCCCTCCGCCCACGAAACGGCGAGCGTTTGCGCGGCGATGAAATCTCCATGGGTGGCGAGTGCGGCTTTGAACTCGCTCGGCACATCAAGGCCGAGGGTAATGCGATCCGCCACATGCAGCCCGGCGTCTTTGCGCGCTTGCTGAATCATCCGCACCAAGTCCCGCGCGCGCCCTTCGGCCTCGAGTTCTGGGGTGATGGTGAGGTCGAGGATGACGAGCGCGTCGTTGGTGGAGAGCGGTGCCGCTGAGTCTTTGTATTGAGGTTTTGGTTCAAGAAGAATCGTATATTCTGTTGGCAACAACTTCTCGCCTGCAATTTCAACACTGCCGTCAGCAAGTCGCGTCCATTCTCCCTTTTTAGAAGCAGGCAAAATCTGTTTCATTTTTTCTGGCAGGCGTTTGCCAAGAACTTGGGAGTTGATTTGAAGTTTTCTGGTAGCCACATCATCAAACTTTTCTGTTCCAAGACAAATCTTTTTAACGTTGACCTCATCCTGAATGATTGCATAAAGCGCGCCTGTAATGGTGTGAGGCTCGTCTTGCGTAAACCGAGCAATTTGGTTGCCCGCAATAGTAAGAGAATCAAGCGGCTGACGATTACGAATATTCTGTTTATTCCGAATAGCCGAGGCTGTATTACAAACGTCACGCGCCCAATCCATATCTATTACTAAATTGCTTTCATCATCAATCGCACTCACATCCGGGAAGTCCTGCAAATGCACGCTGGTTTCGCCGCCGTTGAGGCCACGATAAACAGCTTCAGTGGCAAATGGCAGCAGCGGCGCAGTGGCGAGGCAGAGCAGGTTGAGCACAGTGTAGAGCGTGTCATAAGCGGCTTGCTTATCCGCGCTCATGTCCTCCGCCCAGAAACGGCTGCGGCTGCGGCGGATATACCAGTTGTTCAGCACGTCGAAAAACTGCGTGCTGGCCTCCGTCGCGCCGGTGGTGTCATAGCCATCGAGGCTGGCCTCGATGCGCAGCACCGCCGCCTTCGCCTTCGCGAGGATATAGCGGTCGAGCATGTTCTCGGACGCGGTGATGTGCTTCGCCTTCACCCCGTCCGCATTCGCGTAGAGCGTGAAGAAGTTGAATGCGCTCCACAGCGGCTTGATGTTGAGGCGCACCACGTCGCGGATGAATTTTCCCTCCGGGTCGACGCCAATATCCATGCCGCGCATGACGGGGCTGGCCAGCATCATCCAGCGCAATGCATCCGCGCCGAAATTATCCATCACCTCTTTCGGGTCTTTATAATTTTTGAGGCGTTTGCTGTATTTTTGCCCCGTCTCCGCATCGAGCACCACGCCGTGGCAGATGCAGTTTTTAAACGGCGCTTTGTCGAACAAGGCGGTCGACTGCATAATCAGCGTGTTGAACCATCCGCGCGTCTGGCCGACATATTCGGTGATGAAATCGGCGGGGAAGTTTTTCTCGAACAGCTCTTTATTCTCGAACGGGTAATGCAGCTGCGCGAAGGGCATGGAGCCCGATTCGAACCAGCAGTCGAACACGTCTTCGACGCGGGTGTAGGTCTCGCCGTCCCGCGTGATGGTGATGTTGTCGATGAACGGGCGGTGGAGATCTTCGACCTTCTGGCCGCTGAGTTGCTCGATCTCCGCGATGGAACCGCAGACGATAATTTTGCCGCTCGGGCTGCGCCAGACCGGAATCGGCGTGCCCCAGAAACGGTTGCGCGAGATGCTCCAATCCGGCGCGGTGCGCAGCATATGATCCATCTGCCCGCCCTTCACATGCTCGGGAATCCAGTGGATTTGCTGGTTGATTTCGGCAGCGCGGTCACGGAATTTCGTTACCTCCACATACCATGAAGGCAGCGCGCGATAGATCAGCGGCGTGTCGGTGCGCCAGCAATGCGGGTAGCTGTGGCGGTATTGCTCCTGCTTCAGCAGCGCGCCGGAATCCTTCAGCTTGCGCAGCACCGCTTCGTTGCCGGTGTTTTTATGGTTGCTGGCTTCGTCCCAAATCACATGCAACCCGGCGAGGTCGCCCACTTCGGCGGTGTAGAAACCGCGCCCATCCACCGGCACCACCACGGGCACATCGTTCTTCGCCGCGAGGTTAAAATCGTCCTCACCAAAGCCCGGCGCGATATGCACCACGCCCGTGCCGTCGCCTTCGGTGACGAAGCTCGACCCATCCAGAATACGAAACGCGTTTTTGGTATCGGCGAAATATGGGAAGAGCGGTTCGTAGCTGAGGCCGATGAGGTCGGCGCCCGTTAATTGAGCTACTGGGAAATCCCGCTCTATCTCCAACAAGTAGCCCCAAGTACCACAGTTTATAATCTGCGAGGTAAGTTTTTCCTCTTCAAGGTACTGGCTATATAAAGCTTCAGTAAGAATTTTTTTATCAATAATGAGCCGTTCTTTGAGCAACTCATCAACGTCGTAAGGTTTATTGGGGTTAGGTGAGATTACCTTAGAATCAGGAATTGGGTTGCCGAGTTGATTATTAGCCAATAGCTTCAAGAAAACACTCGAAGACATGATAGCAACAGAGTTCCCTGCTTTGTAGGCTATGTAACTTAACTCATTCCCAACCGCCAACGCGAGATTCGCAGGAAGTGTCCACGGCGTGGTTGTCCATGCGATGATGTAGTAGTTCTCCGCATCCGGCGCGCCTGCGGGTTTTTCTTTCAGCTTAAACTTCACATACGCCGCTTTATCATCCCGATCACGATAGGAATTATCCAGCTTGGTTTCGAAGTTCGAGAGTGGCGTTTCGGCTGCCCAGCTATAGGGCATCACGCGCATGGATTCGTAGACGAGGCCTTTGTCGTAGAGCTGTTTGAACGCCCAGAGCACGGACTCCATAAACGGCGTGTCCATGGTTTTGTAGTCGCCCGCGAAATCCACCCAGCGCCCCTGGCGGTTGACGTAATATTCCCACTCGCTCGCATATTTCATCACGCTGGTGCGGCAATGCGCGTTGAATTTGTCGATGCCGAATTGCTGGATCGCCGCGCGCCCGCTGATGTTCAGCTCCTTCTCCGCGCCCATTTCCGCCGGAAGCCCGTGGCAATCCCACCCGAAGCGGCGCTCCACCCGCTTGCCCTTCATGGTGTGATAGCGCGCGATGGCGTCTTTCACATAGCCGGTGAGCAGGTGGCCATAATGCGGCAAACCGTTGGCAAAGGGCGGGCCATCGTAGAACACGTAGGCATTATTCTCACCCGCTTTCACCGCTGGCCGCGCATCCACCGAGCGCTGGAACGCGTTCGACTGTTGCCAGAAGGCCAGAATCTCCTGCTCCAGCGCGGGGAAATTGGGGTTCGCTTCGATATCGGGGTAATGCTTGGTGGTCATGGGCTACTTCGCTGAAATGAAAGGAAGAAGCCTTGTACCGGGGCTGTTTAGAAAAATCCAGTATTGTTGATAGCCGCGCGTTCGCGCGCCTGACTAGCTATTTGCTTTTGCGGGTGCAACCGCGTATAACGCAAGCATGAACGGGCTGAAAAACAGCTCGCCAAAAGCCAAAATGAAACGCATCATACTCATACAACCATAGGTTTAACATAATCGCCCTATGGTTGCAATATGAATCTGAATAACCCCTGCCAGGCATATCAATGAACGAATACCGACTCGTCTATCGACTTATAACCTATTGGGATACAATAAGGAAAGAAAGCGCTTTTCCAAACTTCTCCCATTTCAACGCCTCTGCGTTGGCGGATGTTTGGCAGCAATGCGTTCTGCTTTCATTGCAACCTATGATTGCCGGAAAACTCCCCGTCCTCAGTTTCCAAATGGTCGGCGATAACCTCGTCAGCATCTATGGCAAGGACGCGTTGGGAAAAACATTCAACCCCACCCATCGCGGCTTTCAGGGCGCAAAAGTGGTCAGCCGCGTCGGCGAACTCATCGCGAACCCAGCACCGCTGATCGACATTGGGCAATTCGTCAGCGAGCAAGGGAAAATCGTGAAATACCGCTCCTGCCTCTTGCCTTTTGGCCGCCAAGGTATAGTAACGCATGTGGTGGCTGGCCTGAGCTGGCGCGAATTTTAGCAATAGGAATGACGACGATGAGCATGCATACCGACCACGACTCGCAGGAACTCGACACGCAACTGGTCTATCTCGGCCGCGACCCAAAACGCGACCTCGGCTCCGTTAACCCGCCCGTCCACCGCACCAGCACGGTGATTTTTCCGGATTATAAAACCTTCCGCGCGTACGAGAGCGATAACAGCGCGCACCGTGGTTATGGCCGCTATGGCTCGCCCACGCTCGACGGGCTGGAGCAAGCCCTTACCACGCTCGAGGGGGCGGATCATGCGATCATCACCGCCTCTGGCCTCTCGGCCATCACCACCTCGCTGCTGGCGTTCCTCAGCGCGGGCGACCATGTGCTGATCCCGGATTGTATGTATGCCTGCGCGCGCGCGTTTGTGCGCGACGAGCTGCCACGCCTCGGTATCGAGGTGGAATTCTACCCACCGACCATCGGCGCGGGCATCGAGAAGCTGATGAAGAAAAACACCAAAGTGGTCTACACCGAAAGCCCCGGCAGCAACACGTTTGAGATGCAAGACCTGCCCGCGCTCGCCAAAGTTGCGCACGCGCATGGCGCAATTTTGATGTCCGACAACACCTGGGCAACGCCGATTCTGCAACGCCCGTTTGAGCTGGGGGTGGATGTTTCCATTCACTCCGCGACGAAATATATCGCCGGGCATTCCGACCTCGTGATGGGCGCGGTGATGTGCAAAAAGGAACATTTCAAAACGCTCAATCGCGCGCACCGCAATATCGGCGCGATCCCGAGCGGCGATAACGCCTATCTCGCCCTGCGGGGCTTACGCACCATGGCGGTGCGGCTTGAGAAGCACCAGCAACATGCACTCGAAGTAGCCAAGTGGCTGCAAACCGTGCCGGAGGTGAAGCGCGTGCTCTATCCCGCACTACCGACCGACCCGGGACATGCTATCTGGAAACGCGACATGACCGGCGCCTCCGGCCTCTTCGGTGTGGAGCTGACGACGGTGACCGAAGAAGCACTCGGCGCGATGCTGGATGAACTGCGCTATTTCGGTATGGGCTTCAGTTGGGGTGGGTATGAGTCGCTCATTGTGGCCTACACGCCGTCGCGTATGCGCTCCGTCACCGAGTGGCCGAAAGACGCGCGCTTCCTGCGCCTGCATATCGGCCTCGAGGCACCGAAAGACCTCATCGCCGACCTCGACGCAGGCTTCAAACGCCTACGCACGGCGATGAAGAAGGCGGCTTAGGTTTACTTGCTGATATCTTGCTTTCCAGCCTGTTTGTGCTGCTTTGACTGTTCGTAAAGAGCGTAGCCCCCGGCTAACGCAAGCAAAGCCCCACCGATTGTCAGTGGCAATGAGTGTCGCTTGATAAAGCTCTCTTCAATAACGGCCTCAACCTTCTTAACTTCAGTTTCCACTGCGCCTTCAGTGATTTTGTTAGACGGTTTCGGCTCAACAAAATCCACTGGTTTTGGCGTTTCTTTTATGTCTATTTTTTTCTTCGGAAGAGGCGGTATTCTACCATCTGAAATAATTTCAGTGCCTCCCTTAACCCCTTCTGCCGGAGCCAAAAACGAGCGATTTGTTTTTTCTACGGAAGGAGGTGCCGGAATTCTTTTCTTTCTTCCTTCTGGAAGTAGCTTCTGTTCTTTCCCCGCTGGCAACGCTAACTGCGATGAAGATTCCACTGGCCACATTTTTTCTATTTCTTCCTGCGTCAGCTTTTGCTCTTCCTTTGCTGCCGCTTGAGGTGAATGAGTAGATGCTTCTTTATTTTTGGATTCAGCTACCACTGACTCTTCTTCAAGCGTTTCAGATTCTTGCTGATTATTCTTGTTTATTTCTTCCTCTTCTTCCTGTTGTTGCTGTCTACGCTGGGCCTCTTCTTCCTCTTCTTGTTGCAGCTTGCGCCGATTCTCTTCAACCTCTTCTGTACGACGTATATTCTCAGCAGCCTGTCTTTCCATTTCATCATACTGTTCGCGCAATAAATCATCTTGCTGTTGCTGCAACAGCATCTGATTTAAGAAATCATCACTATTGTGCTGATTGAAAAAATCATCATTATTGTGGTGATGATCATTACCCCCAAAATCAAAGAAACCATCAAAAAGGTCGCTCATCGGATACTCCCAAGTTCCGATTAGTATACATCTTTTATAACGCCCGAATTATGACAGTTTTGTGAAGATTTCAGGAGAAAATCAACCTGAGGGTGGCAATAAAACATAGTCTTAATCTATTCTTTTCAGCATCTTGCACAGCAAGAACACCACCACAGCACTCACCACCATCATCGGCCCGGTCGGGGCATCGAAATCGACGGAGGCGAATAGCCCGGCGCTAACGGAAACCGCGCCGAGCAGGCTCGCCAGAATCGCCATCTGCTGCGGGGTTTTGGCAAGATAGCGCGCGGCGGCAGCGGGGATGATGAGCATCGCCGTAATCAGCAACACGCCGGTGAGCTTAATGGCGAGCGAAATCACCGCCGCGAGCAACACCGTGAGCAGCAGGTTTACGCGTGGCACGTCCACCCCTTCGACCGCCGCGATGTTCGGCTCCAGCGTCACCATCAGCAATGGCCGCCAGCAGCGATAGACCAGAAACAGCACCACCACCGCGAGGCCGCCGAGCATCTGCACTTCGTCCCAACTGATGCCGAGCACATCGCCGAATAAATACGCATCAATACTGATTTTGGCATTGCCGAACAGCGCGACGAGCAGCACCCCCAGCGCCAGCGTGCCATGCGCGAGGATGCCGAGCATCGTATCCGCATGCAGCCGCGCATCGCGGGTGAAGCGGGCGAGAATCAGCGCTACCGCCATCGCCACCAGAAACATGCCCAGCGGCATGGGGATTTGTTCCTCCGTCAGCAAACTGAGCGCGACGCCGAGCAGCGCCGAATGCGCAATCGTATCGCCGAAATAGGCCATGTGCCGCCACACCGCAAACGCGCCGAGCGGGCCGAGCGTAATCGCCAGAATCACCGCGCCAATCAGCGCGCGCAGAATAAACTCATCCATGATGATGCTCCGGATGATCGTGATGGTGCGCGTGCGGATAGTCTTCGTCTCCCAGCCCATGCGTGTGGGTGTGATGGTGGTGATAAAGCGCGAGCTGGTTCGCCATATCGTCGCCAAACAAACTGCGGAACGCTGCGTTTCCGCCGACATGCTGGGGCGTCCCCTCGCAACAAATATGATGGTTGAGGCAGATCACCCGCTGGGTAGAGGCCATCACCACATGCAGATCATGGCTCACCATCAGCACCGCGAAGCCGCGCTCTTCGGAGAGTTGCTTGAGCAAACGGTAAAGCTCGCCCTGCCCCGCGACATCGACACCGGCGGTCGGTTCATCCAGCACCAGCAGATGCGGCTTGCGGGCGAGTGCACGCATCAGCAGCACACGGCGCAGTTCGCCGCCGGAGAGTCGGTGAAGTGGCTGTGCGAGCAGCGGCGTGATGCCAAGCGTTTCCGCCAGAGCCATGTTGAGCGGGGCATAAAGCGTGAGAAAACTACGCACATGAATCGGCAGGCTTGGCTCCGGCTTGAACTGCTGCGGCACATAGCCAATGCGCAGTTTCGGCGCGCGAATTACCTCACCAAAGCACGGCTTCTCTAGCCCCAGCAAACATTTCAGTAGCGTGGTTTTGCCCGCCCCATTGGGGCCGACGATGGTGACAATCTCGCCCGGTGCCAGCGTGAATGACACTTCGTGCAACACCTCGCGCCCGCCGTAAAACTTGCAGAGCCCCCGCGCCTCGAGTAGTGACACAGGCAACGGAGGTGACGATGCAGTTTCAGATGTCTTGGGTTCGGTCATGGCTCATGGTGATAGCGGCAATGATGGCCACTGCGCAAGCAGCATCCGCAAGCCCCGCACAGCCCTCGTTCGTGGTCATCGGCGCGCCGATCACGCCCTATGTGCGCGCGATTGTGGGTGGTGCCAGCACGGTGGATGATCTGCTGAACCCCGAGCAGGATTTGCACGATATTTCGCTTTCGCCCTCGCAAATGAAACTGCTTAGCAAGGCGGATGCGCTGATTCTGCCCGACCTCGGGGTGAGCCCTGCGCTACATTTGCTGACGAAGAAAATGCCGAAGCTGAATATCATCGAGCTGACCAAAATTGAGGGTGCGGAGCCGCTGCCCTACCTCAGCGAAAACCCGTGGCTTGATGCGGTGAAGGCCGAGGCAGAGAAGAAGGATAAAAAACCTGCACCGACGAAAGAAGCCGCACCAAAAAAGCCCAACCCGTTTGACCACCGCGCCCACGCGCATGAAGAGCACGACCATCATCACGAGGAAGGCGGGCTCGACCCGCATCTCTGGCTCGACCCGGAGCGGATGGCGGCGATGGCCGTACCACTGGCGAAGGTGATGAGCCTCGCTGCGCCGGATTATCAGAAGGAATATACGCTGAATGCCAAGACGCTCGCCACGCATTTGCGCGCGGATGTGATGCCGGGCGTGCGCGCCGCACTCGCCGAACGTGCACCGAGTGCGAATGAAGACAAACCAGCCATTCCGTTTATCACCGCGCACCCTGCTTATCAGTATTTCATCGCACGGTTTGATTTGCCCTATCGCGGACAAATCAGCACAGGCACGGAGGAATTTCTCGGTGGAAAAACGGTTGATATGCTGCTGCAGGCTGCCGCTACGCAGCCCGTGCGCTGCATCATCGCAGAGGGAAAAACCACGCTGGTCAGCCGCCTTGCCAAAGCCTCCGGCGCGAAGATTGTGCTGGTGATGCCCGAGCAACTCCCCGCCCCCCGCGCGCTACCGCTGCTGCCGTGGATTCAGAACGACTATGACCGTTTTCTCTACGGCGTCGCGACGCAATTTGCGCCGTGCCTCTAGTGAAAAATACTGCGCAGTAGCGCAAGCCGTGGCGATTGCTTCAGGCGGTTCCATGCCGCTTCGTGATCGCCCACAAGGGTGACGCCAAACGCCACGGAAATGGCAAAACCGAGACCGAAAAATAGCATGACCCCAAGCAGATAATAAAGCGGTGCAGCGATCTCCGGCACCATGCCCATATAAAACCCGCCGAGATGAAAGCCGAGCGAGGCAATGACGAGCACCATCAGCACCGTCAGCTTTTCGCGCGCGATGCCAACAAGTAACCCCATGCAGAGCACCGCGCCGAGCATGAAATAGCGTAGCTCAGGGTAATGACTGAGATCGAGCGTGAGCAGCCCGCCGAGCATCAGCATCAGCGCAAAGCTGACCGGCAGCAGCAGCAACCCGTCCCGCGGCAGCAGCGCTGCGATCATCCCCATCAACGCTACCACAATCAGCAGCGAGCGATGCATGAGCGGCGCGCTGAAGCCGAGGCTCAACCCCGCACTCGCCACCGCGGATGGCTGAGCGACGAGCAGCGGAATCGTCCCCACCATAAACAGGGTAATCAGAAACAGAATAATGCGGCGGCTCGACATAGCTGCCATTGTAGCGGATTTTTGTGGGGTTTCTATAGAAATCCTATAATTTTGCGGATGTTTGCCTAAAGCAAACTATAGGGGAATCCGTCTCAGCAAAGAATATCTTAGTTACTTACCCGTGCTACTGAATAAAGGACTGTTCTGTCATTATTAGCAAATTTTTGGCACCATGTACCATGGGGTCCCGTTGTTATATTCGCTCCACCTTGTCTACATTGAAAATTTGTCACTGTACCAGCATAAGCACAAACCTGCAGATTGGCGCGTGAACTAACGTTAACAAAATCATGGTCAAACCATTTTAGAGGACATGGTGTTCCGTCAACAATAGCCTCACTCTGCAAATTCTTAGCTTTCCAATCTGCGTAGTACACTAGGAACCAGAACGGCACCCACGATTAGCAAAAAATTAAGAACCGTTAGAAGTAAGAGTATTTTTTCACCTAAACCACTAGTCGTCTTGACTGCATACAGCCTCTCCAATGCCTCCCCGACATTCGATGCTTGATCTTGTTCTTGGCCTAATGGGTCAGGGCCAAAACGATTCGACCCTACTGTTCCCTTCTGAAATAACAAAATTGACGTAAGAGTCACTGGCAAGAAAAACTGAACCATACCAAGAAGAACAAGGAGAGGCTCATTACCAATCTTTGCAACAACACTAATAAAGGCTATAGACACATATATGCCAACCATTGCCCATAATCCTGCGAGAAACAGCATGTAGGGGACAAGCACCCACCAGGCACTTTTATCGATGTCATGCATTCGGCGAACACCCATAGAGAACATCGATACCATGGCAAAAATTTGCCACGAAAGATTAAGTGGAATGTTGCTGTAATGAGATGACACACCCCTATCCAGAATGAAGATGGGAATAGACACGAGGAGATAGAATAGAATCCAATAAAAATATTCAGAACGTGGCGCACGACCCGAAAGTTTTATAAAGTTCATGAAGCCTGACTGCACTGCCTCAAAAAAATTCATTGCGCTCTCCTAAACAGACGGGCTTTCACATGTTTTTAAGAGTGGAAGCACATACACGTCAAGATTTGGTTTGCTTCAGCGGTTTCTAAACCGCCAACGGCCAGCGGGCGCGGGGTTCGAAATCGAGGCTGTCTGTTTGCCCCAGCATCAGCCGTTCCATGCCCGCCCAGGCGATCATCGCGGCGTTATCGGTGCAGAGTGCTGGCGGCGCGACGACCAACGGCAACTGGTGCGCGGCAGCCAAGCGCCGCAACCCCGCGCCGATGGCCTGATTGGCCGCAACGCCACCGGCGACGGCCACCGCTGTGAGTGCATAATCACGCGCGGCGAGGGTCAGCGCGTTACCCACCCGCTCCGCTAGAATCTCGCCGATGGTGGCTTGGAAACTCGCCGCGACATCCGCCACAATCGTCTCATTCAGGCCGCCGCAGCGCGCGACTTCCTGCTCGATCGTCAGCCGCACCGCGGTTTTAAGGCCGGAGAAGGAAAAATCACAGCCGCCATCGCCGCGTAGTGGTTTGGGGAAACGATACGCATCCGGGTTGCCGCGCTTCGCCGCCGCCTCCAGCGCGGGGCCGCCAGGGTATGGCAGTCCGAGCATTTTTGCGCATTTGTCGAACGCCTCGCCGAGCGCGTCGTCGCGCGTGGTGCCGAGGCGAATATAATCTCCCACCCCGCGCACGACGAGCTGCTGGCAATGCCCGCCGGAAATGAGCAGCAGAAAATACGGGAACGAAACCGCATCCGTCAGCCGCACCGTGAGCGCATGGCCTTCGAGATGGTTAACTGCGATGATGGGCTTTTTCGCCGCCGCGGCCACGGCTTTGCCGAGCATCACCCCCACCATCACCCCGCCGATGAGGCCGGGCCCGGCGGTGACCGCCACCGCGTCTACGTCATGAATGCTAAGGTTCGCGTCAGCGAGTGCTTTTACATACAGCCGATCGACCTGCGCGAGATGGGCGCGCGCGGCGATCTCCGGCACCACACCGCCATAAGGGGCGTGGTCGGCCTGCTGCGTGGCGAGCGCTTGCGACAAAATCACGCGATCCTCGCGCACCAGCGCTACCGCCGTTTCGTCGCAGCTTGATTCGATTCCGAGCACAATGCGCATCGCTATTCCTTTGTACTCGCCAGCGCGCGCAGAATGCGCTAAACGGGCGGCATGTCATCCCTCTTACGTATCGGCACTCGTGCCAGCAAGCTCGCACTCGCGCAAGCGGAAATGGTGCGCGATGCCCTCGCCGCACGCATGCCCGAGATGCGTATCGAGATTGTCGCCATGACCACGGCGGGCGACCGCGAGCTGCATAAACAGCTCAGCGACTGGGGTTATAAAGGGCTATTCACTAAAGAACTGGAAGACGCGCTGCTGACGGGGCAGGTCGATATCGCCGTGCATTCCATGAAAGATATGCCGAGCATTCTGCCCCCGGGGCTTAGGATTGCAGCGCTATTGCCGCGGGCGGATGTGCGCGACGCGTGGATCAGCGCGCATTATGCCTCGCTCGCGGAGGTGCCCAAAGGCGGCATCATCGGCACGTCCTCCACCCGGCGGGCGGCGCAGCTGCTACATGTGCGGCGGGATGTGACGATTGTGCCCCTGCGCGGCAACGTGCAAACGCGCCTGCGGAAGTTGGAGGAAAATGTAGCGAGCGCCACCTTCCTCGCCGCCGCGGGGCTGACACGCCTTGGCCTCACCCATCATATCCGCGCCTATTTGCCGGTGGAGGATTTCCTCCCCGCCGCCGCGCAGGGTGCAGTGGGCATTGAATGCCTTGATTCCCGCACGGATTTGCATGCTCTGCTCGCTTCGCTGGATGATGCCGCGACCAGCATTTGCGTCACCGCTGAGCGGGCGATGCTGCGTGTGCTGGATGGTTCCTGCCGCACACCAATTGGTGGGCTGGCTGAGCTTTCTGGCGATATGCTGACCCTGCGTGCAGAGGTGCTATCGCTCGATGGAAAAATCCGCCATCAGCACCAATTGAGTGGCACAGCCGATGACGCCGAGGCGCTGGGCGTGGCCGTGGGCGACGCCCTGCGCGCCACCGCAGGCGAGGAAATGCTGAAACATGGGTAGCATTTGGCTCACGCGACCGGAAGCGGATAGCCGTGCGCTCGCGGCGGAGCTTGCTACGCACGGCATCGACTCCCTCATCGCGCCGGTGATGCGCATTGTGCCCTGCACCACTACCATCGATACGACAATCAAACCGGATGCACTGCTGCTCTCCAGCCGCCACGCTGCGTACGCACTGACAACCTTGCCAAGTGACTGGCGCACTCTCCCTGTCTTCTGCATCGGCGCCGCAACGGCGGAATCAGCACGCGCGACGGGCTATGGCAACAGCCATCACGGCGAGAGTGATATGCTCGCCCTCCTCCCCCAACTGGTGGCGACATTGCCCCCCAGCGCACGCGTGCTTTATCTCGCAGGAGAAGACACACGCATCGATGCGGTATCGTTATTGAACGCCCAGCATATTCACGCTGAGAAAATTGTTTTATATAAGGCGGATGCAGAAACTATCCTGAGCGATGTACTCTGTGAATCTATCCGCACCGGACAGGTGCATGGCGTGAGTTTTTTCTCCCCCCGCAGCGCGCAAATTGCCATTCAACTCTTGCGGCAGCATGGGCTTAGCGGCCACGCCAAAAACATCACTGCCTACTGCCTCAGCCTCGCGGTGGCCGAAGCCGCTGCCGCGCTCGACTGGAAAGCGCTCCACGCCTGCCATCTGCCCACTCAGGCGGCAATGGTCGATTTACTTGTTTCACACCAGCAATAAGCCTATAGGTACCGCATGGAAACACACACGGATACCCCACGAAGCCATACTCTCGGCGCGATTGCCGTTACCACTGTGATTATCGTCGGCGGGCTGGTCGCGATGCGGCAGGAGTTGCTCACCGCCATTGCCCAGAACGCGGCGCAGGAACAGGAAGCTAGCAAAAAACTGGCGGAAAAAATGGCGCTGCTAGATTCACGCCTCACCGCCGTTGAGGCTGCGCCAAAACCCGATGGCACGGTGAACGAGGCCATCAAAACCGACCTGAGCATGGCGCAGGAAGCCATCAGCCAGTTGCAAACGAAGCTCGCGGCCGTGGAAGAAAAACAGGCTTCGCCTGTGGTAGTCGCACCCGTTTCGCCGACAGCGAAGCCGGTGGATGCCGCACCTGCCACAACCACGAACGAAACCACCGCCCTCGCCACTGCGGTGATGAGTGGTAGTTCCTATCAGGCCGCACTCGATATCTGGGAGAAAGCCCACCCCAAAACGGGCGGCAAACTCACGGCGCTTCGGCAGAATGGGCTAGCCGGTGTGGCGACAGAATCGATGTTGCGCGAACAATTCCGCGACATTCTCGGCAAGCTCAGCAACACAACGGCAGAGGAACCGGAATCGCTTCAACGCGTGAATACCCGGCTTTCCGGCCTGATCTCGATCAAAAAAGCGACGGAGAAGCCGAAGGAATACGACATACTCGGCAACGTCGACAGCAGCACCACGCTAGACGCGCTGACGGCCAAAGTCGATGCCCTGCCTGAGGACGCACGTGCCCCCTTTGCCGCATGGCGCGAAACCGTGCGCACCCGTGCGGATGTGCTTGCCGAGCTCGCCACCCTCACCGCCGGGGACGTAAAACCATGATACGCTGGCTGATTTTTGCGCTTCTTCTTGTAGGCTGCTATTTCGTGGGCGACTGGCTGTTTGCCCATCCCGGCGAAGTGCAGGTGACCTGGTTCGGCTACGAAATTGCGATGCATATCGCCGTGCTCGGCCTGCTGATGCTGCTGCTCGCCGCGATTGTCTCGTTCATTTCCATTCAACTATGGAAGCTCGTCACCTGGCCGTCGCGCCGCAAGGCGCGCATTCAGCACCGCACCTTCAAACGCGGTCTGGAGCAGCTTACACGCGGCGTCGCGGCACTCGCCATGGGCAATGAAGATGTTGCCGAAGAAGCGATCGGCAAAGCATTGCTGGCGCTGCCCGGCGAACCGCTGCCGCAGCTTCTCAGCGCGCAACTACTGCAACGTCAGGGTAAGCATGCCGATGCACAAGTGAAGTTTAAAGCGCTGATGGACCACTCCGCCACCTCGGAACTCGCCACCCGCCGCCTGATCGAGCAGCATGTGAGCCGCGAGGAATGGGGCGAGGCCACACGGCTGGCCGAAGAAGCCCGCAAAACCTCGCCGCAAGACCGCTGGCTGGTGCTGAGCTTAATTGATTTCTATGCCCGTGAAAAACAAACGGCTAAAATGCTTGCTCTCACAGAAGCCTGGCAGTGGAAATCCCCACTTAGCAAAGAGGAGCGCCATCGCTATAGCGCACTTGCCTATTACCTCGCCGCTGAGGCCGAAACCACCCCTCGCTTAAAACAAAAGAACTTGCGCCATGCCGTAGGTTATGCGCCCGATTTGCTGCCTGCGGTGGTAGATTATGCCTACGCCTTGCTGGCCGAGGACTCGCCGCGCCGCGCGCGTAAATGGCTGCTTGAATCATGGAAACAATCACCTTCCGCACTGCTCATCGATCCAATTCTTGAAGCCGTAAAACCTGAATCGCTGCGCGCGCAGCGCCGCTTAATTCGTCGATTCACCAAAGAAGAAAGCGCGCTGGATCACTTGCTCACCGCGCGGCAGGCGATTATGTCTGGCGAGATCACAGATGCGAAGAATGCACTCGACGATGTACTGCTAATGGAAGAAAACAAAGAAGCCGCGACACTGATGGCCGACCTTGAGCGCAAATTGCGTAACGACGCGGCGGCTGAGCAATGGACGCACCGTGCGATCGAGGCCCCGCAGCCCGCCACATGGGTTTGCATGCATTGCAATAGCCAGCATAAAGAGTGGAGTGCGCATTGCAGTGCATGCAGCGGGTTCGATACGCTACGCTACGAACGACCAAATGCGCTCAGCACCAGTATCGAAAAATTCTCACCCGCCAAAATGGCGAGCGTCATCTAGCAGGTGGCATCGCTATAATCTCAATATCACCCGCATTGGGGCTGGCCGCTTCTGTCGCGGTATATTCCAGTGGTTTGTTTGTTGCTATCGTATGTTCGTATTTCAGCTTGGTCGGCGCCTTCATCGCAACGGGTGTGCCACCGCTCGCACCGAGCGAACCACCACCTGGCTGCACCCAGGAAATACGATTTCCATCTTGGTAACCTAACAGCTTCGCGGTGAGCCCAGGCTGCACGCTGTCGTAACAAACCACATCCGTCATCATCTGATAACAGTAGCGAGTTTGTGGTGAATTGGGCGCTTCTTTAGGGTGATAGGTAAACAAATCACGCCAGGCACTCGCGGCATCCTTGAACGCCCGCTCCGTTACTGAGGCTCGGGCTTTCGAGCCATCCACAATCGCATCACAGCCAGAGAGCGTAACCGCACTCATTAAACTCAATAGAACGCTAACCATCGTGCGGCGCATGATTCACCTATTTCTTGGGTTGGACTTTAGCTATTACTCTAGAAGCAATTTCTCTGCCAACTCGCTGAAATAAAAAATTATTGTTATTTTACAGAAGAGTATATATTGTCACCCAAAATAAACTCACGGCAGGCTTCATGAAATATCTCCCCCAGATACTTATCACGCTCTTGCTCGCCCACACAGCATCGGCGACAGATTCTTCCATCATCAAATCCCCTGCCTACAAGGAATGTATCGGGCTGGCGAGCAGCAACCCCGGCCAGGCCCTCACCAAAGCAGATTCGTGGCTGGCAGTAGATAGAAGCATCTCCGCCCATCACTGCCGCGCGATGGCACTTTATGGCCTCAAGCGCTACCCTGAGGCAGGCGAGTCGCTCGATGCAGTGCGCAACCTCATCAACAAAGAAGACGTAGAGCTCCGCAGCTTTGTCACCAAGCAATCCGTCACCGCGTGGACAAACGCAGGCCGCATGGATGCGGCGCTTGGCGTACTGGACGCACAATTGGCCGAGATGCACCAGTCCTTTGGCAATAATGCGGCGGTTGCAAAACAAACCTCAGGACTTTTGCTGGAACGTGCGCGGATCAACCTCACCTACGGCAAGGCGAAGCTCGCGACACAAGACCTCGATCACGCGATCAGCCTGACGCCAACGAATGCGGATTTGCTCATCGAACGGGCGAGGGCGTTTGAAATGCTGGGCGATGTGCCGTTGATGCGCGCGGATATTGAATCAGCGCTGACCCTAAGCCCTGGCAACGCAAAAGCTCGCGCCATGCTCGCGAAAATAGACAGCAAGGGCGTTAATTAGAGCCCTTTTAGTAGGCTTCCGACACCTTCCTGAATCAACTCTTCCTTCGTAGCGGGCTTCGGCTTCGCTGCAGGCGCGCTCGCCGCACCACCCGTTGCCGGCGCAGGCTGAGGAGTAGAACCACCGCCCAGAAGCGCCTTGCCGATATCTTTCGGGCTGTTGATGTCACCAATCGTATCCTTGATGTTACGGATGTTCTCTTTGATCGCCGTCGGATCTTTCAACGCGTCGGTAATCGTCGCTGTTAAATCCGGCGTCACGCTTGGGGCGCTCCACGGGCCAGTAATCACCAGCGGAATCGTAATACCGCTACGTTCTTTATCATCACCCTGCCCTTTAAGCGAGCCCACCAGCGTCGACTCCAAACGGTAATTCAGCGTGCGCGGCGGCAGGCTCACCGTGCCTTTTCCCGCGATGCGGAGCACTGGCGATTTCATCGAGAGATCCTGATTGCTCACCACCCCTTGCGCGATCTGGAAGGTCGCCGTCATTTCTGTGAAATCCGTTTTCTCGGTTTTATTATCCGAGAAAATGAACGCTTTTTTGGCGTCACGCAGGAAGGAGGCGATATTCATTCCTTTCACCGCACCGTCATTCACCTTCAGCGCAGCATTCCCCGCGAGCGAACTCACAATCGCCCGCTGGCTGCTGCCCGCGCCCTTCACCGCAAGGGTGAGGTTGGTTTTCCCCTCAAGGCGCGAGGCACCAGAAAGCGCAGTCATCAACTGCTCGATATCAATCGACGAAAGCACCATGTTCGTCCCGATACCGCCCGCGGAAGCCGAGACCACACCCTTCGCCGAACCGCCATAGAGCGAGGCGTTGGCGAGGTTCATCTTGAGTGCGCCGTCGTTAATTGCGACGTTGGTTTTAATGTCGCTCACATTGATATTGCCGGATTTGAGCGCGCCAATCGCAAGGTCGAGATTCGCATTCACCGCATTGAGGCCAGAGAAATCGATCTTCTCATCCGACCAGCCGCCTGCGGCGGCGGGCGATTTTTCAGGTGAGGTTTTGTCGCCGCCTTTGCCGCCCTTCATCGCATTTAAATCCAGCGTCGGAATGTTCAGCGCACCGTTCACCGAGGGTTTACCCGCGAGGTTCAGCGCGAGCTTACCGTTCCCCGAAAGCGCATCCACCGAAAAACTGAGATCATTCAGCGCAATCGCCTGCGCGCCCTTGGCCTCGACATTACTCTTCAGCGCAATCTTTTTTGGCTGATCCGCCGCTTGCTTGCCCGTTGCCCAGGTGAGCAATTTTGGCAAATCCGCAATCGCCACATCCAGCCCGCCATTGACCGTCAGGCCGCCTTCCTGCCCTGCGGTGCCTTTGAATTTAATTGCGCCGGAGGGTAGCGCAATATCCGCCACCACGGGCGAGGTTTTCCCCGCCATCAGCGCTTTCATTTTATCAACTGCGAGATTCGCGCTGACTTTTTCGTTCTGATAAATCGCCGAGCCATCGAGCTTCAGCGCTTTACTGCCGTCTGCACCCGAAAGCGTGAGGTTGATGTCCTTCGCCGCAATCGGTTTTGCGCCGGGCTTGGAGAAGTTCACCACCGTGTCCTTCAGCACAATATCGCCAATCGCAAACGCCTTCAGCGGAGAACTGCCTTCGGCAGTTTTGGTCTCAGGTTTTTCTTCTTTCTTTGCGCCCGCGAAGTCCCAGTTCTTGGCACCTGCCGCGTTTTGCTCGAGGTTCAGCGTTGCGCCAACGAGTGTTACCCCGGTAATGCGCAATTCCTTGGCCAGCAACGGTTTCAGCGCGGCACCGGTTTCAAGCTTCTTGAGGCTCACGAGATAGGGGCTTGTGAACCCTTCCGGGTTGCCGAGGGTTACGTCTTCCGCGCTCACGGCGATGTTGGGAAAGAGCTTGATCGAGGTATTGCCTTTAATCACAAGGTCGCGCCCCGTGGCGTTTTTCACCTGCGTGGTGAGCTGCTGCCTAATGAAATCCGCTGAAATAAACATCGGCGCGGCGAGTAACGCGATGATCACAAACGCGATCAGCGACCCAAACATTTTCAGCAGTTTTTTCATATCACTCTCCCATAGCTAATTCTTACCATCCCCACGCAAGTGAAGATGACAAAGCGAATACCAGCCCGAGATGATGGCTAGCTGAGTTTTTTCTTCAAAATATCGTTCAGCATCGCCGGGTTGGCCTTGCCACCGGTGGCTTTCATCGCCTGACCAACGAAGAAGCCAAACAGCTTGTCCTTGCCGGATTTATACTCCGCGACTTTATCGGCATTCGCGGCGATGATGGCATCCACCGCTGCTTCAATCGCGCCCGTGTCGGTGACCTGCACCAGCCCCTCTTCTTCCACGATCTGCTTGGCTGGCTTGCCGCTTTCGAGCATTTTCTCGAACACGGTTTTGGCGATTTTACCGCTGATGGTGTTGTCCTCGATCAGCGCGATGAGTTCGCCCAGCTGCGGCGCGGTAATGGGTGATTCTTCAATCCCCACGCCCAGTTTATTGAGACGCGCGAATAGCTCCCCCGTCATCCAGTTGCTGACGAGTTTGGGGTCATGCTTAGTAGCGAGCTGCTCGAAATAATCGGTCGTTGCTTTCTCCGCAACCAACACACCCGCATCATAGGGCGAGAGGCCGAAATCCGCTACGTAGCGGGCTTTTTTCTGGTCGGGAAGCTCTGGCAATGTTGCGCGAATCGCATCCACATATTCCTGCGTCAGCACCAGCGGCAGCAGGTCGGGGTCGGGGAAATAGCGGTAGTCATGCGCGTTTTCCTTGCTGCGCATGGTGCGGGTCTCGCCCGTGGCCGAATCAAACAGGCGCGTTTCCTGATCAATCGTGCCGCCAGCCTCCAGAATTTCCACCTGACGCTGCGCCTCGAACTCGATGGCCTTCATCACGAACTTCACGGAGTTCACGTTCTTGATTTCGCAGCGTGTGCCAAATTCTTTCACACCCACGCGTCGCACGGAAACGTTGGCATCGCAACGCAGATTGCCCTTTTCCATATCGCCGTCGCACGTGCCGAGATACTGCACGATGGAGCGGAGTTTTTTGAGATACGCGCCCGCTTCTTCCGGCGTGCGCATGTCCGGCTCGCTCACCACTTCCATCAGCGCTACACCGGAGCGGTTGAGGTCGATAAAGGAATATTTCGGGCTATGCTCGTGCATCGATTTGCCCGCGTCCTGCTCGAGATGGATACGCGTGACGCCGATGCTGCGCGAGCTGCCATCCGCGAGGTCGATAATCAGCTCGCCCTTGCCGACAATTGGCTCAAGATATTGGCTGATCTGGTAGCCCTGCGGTAGATCGGCGTAGAAATAGTTTTTGCGGTCAAACACAGAATGCAGGTTAATTTGCGCGTTGATGCCAAGCCCAGTGCGCACTGCCTGCTCGATACATTTCGCGTTGATGACGGGCAGCATGCCGGGCATCCCCGCATCCACGAAGCTCACATTCTGGTTGGTTTCCGCACCAAAGCCCACCGGCGCGCCGGAGAAGAGCTTCGAGTTGCTCACCACCTGCGCGTGGACTTCGAGACCGATTACCAGTTCCCAGTCACCCGTATTGCCTTTGATAATGTATGGCGTGCTCATGAGTTATCCGACCTTTTAGTTCTTTTTCTTTTTACTAAATCCCAAACACACAAGAGGGAAAACATTAGCAATACTGTAATCAGCATACCCCATCCGCCGATTTTATAAGCCTTGCTGACATACGCTCCTGTGCCTAAGCAAATAAAGACTCCCGAACATATTGTGCAAATTAGAACTGTGTTTTTTAGCAACTCTTTAGCGGGTCCCATTTCATCCAGCATGTAAATCAATGCTGGACCTAGTGCTAGAAAGGCAAAGACAATAGGAACCACAAATCCCATTCCCGCCCATTCCGCAATGAATTCAAAATAGCCCATCAATACCCCGCCGGAATGAGGGTGAGGTTCACGTCTCGCTCAATCACATCCGCCGCTTTGAACACGGTTTCTTCATCAAACGCGCGGCCGATGAGTTGCAGCCCTAACGGCAGACCCGTTTTGGAGAGGCCAATCGGCAGCGAAATTGCGGGCAGACCCGCAAGCGAGGTCGGCACGGTGAACACGTCGTTGAGATACATAGCCAGCGGATCGTCCTGCTTCTCGCCAATGGCAAACGCCTCCGAAGGCGCAGTGGGGGTGAGGATGACGTCGCACTGCTTGAACGCTTCGGTGAAATCATTGGCGATGAGGGCGCGCACGCGCTGTGCTTTTTTGTAATACGCGTCGTAATAGCCCGCGCTCAGCACATAGGTGCCGATGAGGATGCGGCGTTTTACCTCGGCACCGAAACCGGCAGCGCGGGTTTTTTCATACATTGCGTCGAGGGAGTCGCCGTCTTCCAGCACGCGCAGGCCAAAGCGCACGCCGTCATAGCGCGCGAGGTTGCTCGAGGCTTCCGCCGGGGCGATGATGTAGTATGTCGGCAGCGCATATTTCGTGTGCGGCAGGCTGATATTGACAATTTCTGCGCCTGCTTTTTTCAGAATCTCGACGCCCTTATCCCACGCGGCGAGGATTTCTGGATTGGTGCCTTCCATGCGGTATTCCGCCGGAATCCCCACCTTCATGCCCTTCACGCCGAGGCCAAGCACCGCCTCAAAATTCGGCACGGATTGTAGCGCCGAGGTGGAATCTTTCGGGTCGTGCCCTGCCATGGCATTCAGCGAAATCGCCGCGTCGCGCACGGTGCGTGTCATTGGCCCTGCTTGGTCGAGCGAGCTGGCAAACGCCACCACACCCCAACGCGAGCAACGGCCATAGGTCGGCTTAATGCCCACAATGCCCACAAATGCTGCCGGTTGGCGGATGGAACCGCCCGTATCCGTTCCCGTCGCCATGAAGCCGAGGCGCGCGGCCACCGCTGCTGCCGAACCGCCGGACGAACCACCGGGGACGAGCTGTTTTTCCGGTGCATCCGCACGTTTCCATGGGGAAATACAATTGCCGTAATAGCTGGTGATGTTGGCCGAACCCATGGCGAATTCATCCATGTTCAGCTTACCGAGCATTACCGCGCCTTCGCGGAAGAGATTGCTGGTGATGGTCGATTCATATTCCGGTTTAAAACCATCCAAAATATGTGAGGCGGCTTGGCTGTTCACGCCCTTGGTGCAGAATAAATCCTTGATGCCGACGGGGATCCCCTCCATCAGCCCAGCAGTGCCTTTAGCGCGGCGCTCGTCCGACGCTTTGGCCTGCGCCAGCGCAATTTCCGGCGTGTGATGCACATAGGCATTCAGCGCCGGGTTATGCTTCTCAATCGCCGCGAGATGCGCCTGCGTTAATTCAACACTGGAGATTTTTTTGGCGGCCAGCGCATCAAGCGCCTCGCTCATCGTCATGTGGGTTGGGCTGGTCATTATTCGATCACCTTCGGCACCGCGTAGCAGCCATAGCTGCTCATTGGCGCGTTTTTAAGTACGGCTTCCTGCTGGTTGCCATCGTTCACCACGTCTTCGCGCCATGGCAGAAGCTGGTCGGATACGCTCGCAAGCGGCGCCACGCCCTCCGTATTCACTTCGGAAAGCTGCTCGATCCATTTCAGAATGCCGTTGATTTCGCCAACATAATGCGGAACTTCCTCCGCTGTTAGCCGGATGCGGGCGAGTTTTGCGATATGCGCAACGTCTTTTTCGGTCAATGCCATGTTCAGTCCTCTCGGAGGCAGGGTTGTAGCGCGCTCGCGGTAAAAATCAATAGATTCCATTGCAGTGCGCATCACCAAGGCGTATCAACGGCGCATGAGCCTCGCTTCCACGTTTTACACCCTGCCCGAATTCGCCGCCAGCCTGCCCGCCCGTGGTCGGCTGATGGCGCTGGATGTCGGCACGGTGACCATTGGCGTGGCGATGAGCGACGGCTCACGCATGATCGCCACACCGGACGTCACCATCACCCGCCATCAGTGGAAATATGATGCTGCGGAGATTGCCAAGCTGATGGATGGGCAGGAGGTGGTGGGCTTCGTTATCGGCTATCCGCTCAACATGGATGGCAGTGCCGGCCCGCGTGCTCAGGCGACACGCGCCTTCGCCCGTAACCTGCATGCCCAGTTCGCCCTGCCGATGCTGATGTGGGACGAGCGCCTCTCGACCGCCGCCGTCACCCGCATGATGATCGACGAGGCGGATTTAAGCCGAAAACGCCGTGATGAACTGGTCGACAAACTCGCCGCCAGCTACATTCTGCAGGGCGTGCTCGACGGGTTAAAATAAAACTGCTTGCGCTGAATTTGCAAACCCCGCTACGCTCGTACGCGTATGAACGCGATCGATGGCATGCAGATTTTAATCCTGAGCTACACGTTGGGCAGCATCCCCTTTGGCGTGCTGCTGGCGAAGCTGTTCCGTTTGCCCGACCCGCGCTATATCGGCTCCGGCAATATCGGTGCCACCAACATGCTGCGCACGGGTCGCAAAGGCGTGGCCGCCCTCACCCTGCTGTGCGATATGGGCAAAGGCGCACTTGCCGTGTGGGTATGCGGCCAGCTCTATGAGGTCACTAACGCCGGGCTGGCCTTCGCCGTGCTGATGGCCGCCGTGGGGCATATGTATTCGGCGTGGCTGTCGCTCAAAGGCGGCAAGGGCGTCGCCACCATCCTTGGTGCCACACTCGCGCTCTCGTGGCCCGTCGGCATCACCGCGGTGATTGTGTGGATGCTCGTTTGCTTCACCACGCGCTATGTATCGGTGGCCTCGATCCTCGCCCTCGCTGCGATTCCGCTTGTGGCGTGGCTGAGGATCGATGGTGTAACAGCCTTTACTCTGGCCATCAGCTGCGGCATCGGCATCTGGCGGCACCACAGCAATATCAGCCGCCTGCGCCGCGGGTTCGAACCGCGCCTGAAATTCGGCAAAGGTGGCGCTGCATGAGCCATAGCTTCATCCCCAATCCCTCGCTGCGCGGCACGGCACCGGTGGATGCGCTACGCCTCATCCGCAGCGAAAATGTCGGGCCAATGACGTTTTTCCACCTCGTGAAATTCTGCGGCTCGGTGGCCAAAGCGCTCGAAATGGCACCGGAATTCAGCCGTCGCGGTGGGCGCAAAAAACCGATCGTCATTTTCCCGAAGGCGGATGCGGTGCGCGAAGTCGAAGCCATTACCAAACTCGGCGCGCAGATTGTTCTTTATGGCGAAGAGAACTACCCGCGCCTGCTGCAATTTATTGGCGACGCACCGCCCATGCTCACCGTACGCGGACACACACATTTATTCTCACACACCAAGCTGGTGGGCATGGTGGGTGCGCGCAATGCCTCGACCAATGGCTGCGTGTTCGCCAAAAAACTATCTAGCGACCTCGGTGCAGCCGGATACACCGTCGTATCCGGCCTAGCACGCGGCATCGACGCGTCGGCGCATCGCGGTGCGCTCGCCACCGGTACCGTCGCTGTCATCGGCGGCGGGATTGATACGGTTTATCCACCGGAGAACGCAGCACTGTATGAAGAAATAATCGCCACCGGCGCGATTATTTCTGAGCAACCATTCGGCATGCAGCCGCATGCGCGCTCCTTCCCTAGCCGCAACCGCATCATTGCGGGGATGACACTTGGTACCGTGGTGGTCGAGGCATCGCTTAAATCCGGCTCCCTGATTACAGCGGAATATGCGACCGATTATGGCCGCGATGTGTTCGCCGTGCCCGGCTCCCCCATGGACCCGCGCTGCCACGGCACCAATAAACTGCTGCGCGAAGGCGCGACGATGGTCGAAACCGCGCGCGACATCATCGCCAACGTAACGCCGATGGGTAACATACCTCTCGCCGAAAGCGATGGGCGTGAATTTTCTGAACCCGCGCCCACGATGCCCGATGACACTACGCTAGGCGAAGCCCGCGCAGTGCTGCTTTCTGCGCTCAGCCCAAGCCCCACATTGCTTGATGATCTGCTGGTTTCAACCGGCCTCACACCGCATCTAATGATGGCGGTTTTACTTGAACTTGAACTTGCGGGCAAACTCGAACGCCATCCCGGCGCGCGAGTCGCATTACGAATGGGAGAAGACGCGTGGTAGCAAATGTTGTGGTGGTGGAATCGCCATCCAAAGCCAAAACCATCAATAAATATCTCGGTAGCGAGTACACCGTGCTCGCGAGCTACGGCCATGTGCGCGACCTGCCGAGCAAAGACGGATCGGTAGAGCCGGATGCCGATTTCGCCATGCATTACGAGGTGGATGCCGATTCCAAAAAACAAATGGGTGCGATTGCCGCCGCCCTCAAAGGCGCAGATATGCTCTATCTCGCGACTGACCCGGATCGCGAAGGCGAAGCGATTTCGTGGCATGTGCTTGAAGCACTAAAAGAAAGCAAGAAGCTGCCGAAAGACATCGGCGTGAAGCGCATCGCGTTCAACGAGATCACCAAAAAAGCGGTGAGCCACGCGATTGAAAACCCGCGTGATATCGACATGGATCTAGTCAACGCGCAGCAGGCGCGCCGCGCGCTGGATTATCTGGTGGGCTTCAACCTTAGCCCCGTGCTGTGGCGCAAACTGCCGGGCAGCCGCTCCGCCGGGCGTGTGCAATCCGTCGCGCTGCGCCTCATTTGCGAGCGCGAGTCGGAAATTGAAGTGTTCGTGCCCCGCGAATATTGGGATATCGGCCTCACCATGCAAACCGGCGCAGGCGCAAGCTTCGCCGCGCGCCTCACCGAATATAACGGTGTGAAGCTCGACAAGTTCGCCCTCGGCAACGAAGATGTGGCGAAAGAGGTCGAGAAGGTGCTGAAGTCAACGGATTTCCGCGTCACCACCATCACCCCGCGCACCGTGCGCCGCGCGCCCTACGCGCCGTTCTCCACTTCCACACTGCAAATGGAAGCGAGCCGCAAGCTGGGCTTTGGCGCCAAGCGTACCATGCAAATCGCGCAGAAGCTCTACGAGGAAGGGCTCATCACCTACATGCGTACGGATGGCATAAGCGTCAGCGTGGATGCGATTGCCGATGCACGCAAATTCATCGAGAAAGATTACGGCGCGAAATACGTGCCCGACAGCCCGCGCATGTATAAAACCAAGGTCAAAAACGCGCAGGAAGCACACGAAGCCATCCGCCCGACCGATCTCTCCAAACGCTCGGATATGCTGACTGATAGCGAGCAGGCGAAGCTCTACGACCTCATCTGGAAGCGCATGGTGGCGAGCCAGATGGAAGTCGCGCTCTACGACCAGGTGGGCGTGGATATGCACGACGCCACCAAGCGCCACGCGTTGCGCGCGACGGGTTCGGTGCTGAAGTTCGACGGCTTCCTCTGCCTCTATCAGGAGACGGTCGAAGAAGACGAAAAAGAGAAAAAAGACGGCGACGAAGAATCCGCCGAAGACACCAGCCAGCGCCTGCCCGCGATGGAAGTGGGTGAGCCGCTGCGCACCAGCAAGGTCGAAGCCGCGCAGCATTTCACTCAGCCGCCACCACGCTTCTCGGAAGCATCGCTGGTCAAACGGCTTGAGGAGCTGGGCATTGGTCGCCCCTCGACCTATGCGAGTATTATTTCGGTGCTGGTCGATCGCAACTATGTGAAGCTCGACAAGCGGCGCTTCGTGGCGGAATCGCTCGGCCGCATCGTGACTGCGTTTTTGATGTCCTATTTCGACCGCTATGTGGAATATGATTTCACTGCGAATCTCGAAGAAAACCTCGACAAAATCGCTGACGGCGAACGCGACTGGAAAGAGGAGCTACGTGCCTTCTGGAAAGAGTTCTCAGCGCGTGTGGAAGACAGTAAAAAACTAACGATTAGTGATGTGCTCACCAGGGTTGAGCATCTGCTCGAACCCTATATTTTCGGTGTAGGCGAAAAAGCTGCCGCAGCCAAAATTTGTCCTACGTGCAAAACGGGTGAGCTGCATCTGAAGACCGGAAAATTCGGCTCATTCCTTGGCTGCTCGAACTATCCGGAATGTAACTTCACGCGCCAGATTATCACTGTGGGCGATGGCAATGCGGATAACGCTGCGGGTACTGAGGGCGAAGAATTCCCACGCACACTGGGCACCGATCCGGTGAGCGGCCTCACCGTCACCATCCGCAAAGGGCCGTATGGTGTCTATGTGCAGCTCGGCGAAGAGAAAAAACCCAAGCGTAGTAGCCTGCCGAAGGGCACGCCCGCGAGCAGTGTTGATCTTGAAAAAGCACTGTCGCTGCTCGCCCTGCCGCGTGAGATTGGCTTGCACCCGGAGACGGGCGAAACCATTGTCGCCAATATCGGCCGCTTTGGGCCGTATCTGCTGCATGCGGGGAAATATTCGAACATTCCGCCGGAGGAAGATATTCTCACCATCGGCATGAATCGTGCGGTGACGCTGATTGCCGAAGCGCTGGAGAAAAAGAAGAATGGTGGCGGCCGTGGCGGCGCACCGGAGCCGCTCAAGGATTTGGGCGCACACCCGGAATCCGGCGAGAAAGTCGTGATCCTGAAAGGCCGCTATGGGCCTTATATCAAGTACGCAGGGAAGAACATCACCCTGCCGAAAGAAATGGCGCCGGAAAGCTGCACGATGGAAGCGGTGATGCCGCTGCTACCCGCCGCTGGCGCGAAGGGTAAGGCAAGCAAAAGCAAGAAACCTGCCGCGAAAAAAGCACCTGCGAAAAAACCCGCTGCAAAAGCAGTGGCGCAGCCGGTGAAAAAAGCGGCGGCAAAAAAGAAAGCGTCGTAAGATGGCGGGAGCAAAAACCATCCTGATTACTGGCGCGACGTCTGGCATTGGGCGGGCGACGGCGGAGCTACTGGCGAGCGAAGGCCATCGCCTCATTCTCACCGGGCGCAGGGTGGAGCGGCTTACCGCTCTCACCCAACAACTCGAAAAAGAAACGTCCGCCTCCACACGCAGCGTGGTGATGGATGTGTGCGACCGCGAAGCCACCCTCGCCGCACTTCGCGCACTGCCGAAGGAGTGGCAGACGATCGACGTGCTGGTGAATAATGCCGGTGGTGCGCTTGGGCTTGCGAAGGCAGATGATGCCGCGTGGAGCGACTGGGAAACCATGATCGATACCAACGTGAAGGGACTTCTCACCCTGACGCGCGAAATTCTGCCGGGCATGAAAGCGCGCGGTGTGGGGCATATCGTCAACATATCGTCGATTGCGGGCACCTACCATTATCCGGCCGCGAATGTGTATGGCGCATGCAAAGCCTTCGTGACCTATTTCTCGCTGGCGCTACGTGCCGACCTGCTCGGTAGCCCCGTGCGCGTGACGAATATCGAGCCGGGCATGGTGGAAACTGAATTCTCCGAAGTGCGTTTCCATGGCGACCGCGAACGCGCCGGGGCGGTCTATCAGGGACTCACCCCGCTTGCTGCAACGGACATCGCGGAAACCATCCGCTGGGCAATCGCACAGCCAGCGCATGTGAACATCAACCGCATTGAGGTGATGCCGGCGATGCAGGCACCCGCGGGTATTGCCGTACATCGCAGCTAAAGGCTAGTTTTTCATTTTGGGCAGGTTAGCGGTAGGCGCTGGTTTTTTCTCGGCGCCACCAGGGGAATTCGTGTTCTCGCTCAGCGCGTCGAGGTTGCTCCATGCCCGCTCATAAAACGTGGGACTCTGGCTGAGCGCCATGTTGAGGTAGGTCTTAGCAAGGTTGTCGTCCTTCGCCAGATGGGCGTAAAGCCCCATGTTATTCTCAAGTGCTGCACCGTTGAGGTAGCGCGCGGCAATCTCCCGCGCATGCTCCAGATCGCCGGATACGGCGAACACCATCGCCGTGTTCATGTCGATCTGCTTACGCTGACCCGCGCTTTTACTGAGGCGTGATGCCTGATCGAGCGCATCCGTCGCACGGCCATATTGCTTATCGATGGCCATACTGAGGCCGATATTGTTGAGCACCGCCGGATTATCCGGGCTGAATTTCAGCGCCTCGGTATAATAGGCCGTAGCCTCCGGAATCATGTTTTTGCTGACAAACAAAATGCCCAGCGCATTGAGTGTGCGCCAGCGGTTAGGCTCCACTTCCATGATGTCGCTGAAAGCGCGGCTGGCATCCACGGTTTTGCCCATCGCCATCAGGGTGAGGGCGCGGCCTTCCGCCACATCCATATTTCTGGCATTCTGCTCTAGCAGCTCGCTGAACATGGCAAGAGAACGGTCATAGTCGCCCAACCGACGCAGCGACGACGCCCAGCCGATTTTATAGCGCAGAAGCTGCTCCGGCGAGGTTTTGGCAGAGGTAGCAAGCTGCTCGTAAATCTGTGCCGCTTTGGCGAAATCGCCTGCGGCAAGCGCGGCTTTTGCCCCCTCCTCCTGCGTATCGTTCACGCCTTTGATATCAGGCTGTGGCAGCGACCCGAAGCTTTTGTCTGGGTCGATCCATTGTTTCACGGTGGGATTCTCGCATGCCGAAAGCAGTGCAAGAAGAGAAAGCGATAGAATCAGGCGAGGTGTTTTCATGCCTCACCCCTAGCACACACTCTTGCCTGAAGAAACAGAAAGTTCGGGTGGCCACTTGCATTTTACGCTGCGCAGGCTATGGGTGGGGGCATGCAGCACTCCGCCACCCACTCCGCGCTTTCCTGGCCGCGCCATTTAATCCAGATCGAAGGAATGGCGGCAGCGGATATTGAAACGATTCTCACCACCGCCGAAGCCTATGTCGGTCGCAACCGCGCGGTGGACAAGAAACATAAAATCCTCGGCGGACGTACGCTGATTAACCTTTTCTTCGAGAATTCCACCCGCACCCGCACCAGCTTCGAGCTCGCGGGCAAGCGCCTCTCTATGGATGTCATCAACATCAGCGCGGCAACGTCGTCTGTCGGCAAGGGCGAGACGCTGCTCGACACCGCGATGACGCTCAACGCTATGCAGGCGGATGTGATTGTGGTGCGCCATGGCTCAGCGGGCGCGGTGCAGCTGATTGCCGAGAAAGTCGGCGCCTCCGTCATCAACGCGGGGGACGGCGCGCACGAACACCCCACGCAAGCGCTGCTCGACGCGCTCACCATCCGCCTCAAGAAGGGCGAGATCAAAGGCCGCAAGGTGGCCATTTGCGGCGACATCGCCAACAGCCGCGTCGCGCGCAGCAACATTCATTTGCTGAAGGCGCTCGGCGCGGAGGTGACGCTGATCGCCCCACCGACACTGATGCCGACGGGCGTGGATGGGTTCGGCGTGAACCATACGCACGACATGTGCAAAGGCCTCAAGGGCGCGGATGTGGTGATGATGCTGCGCATTCAGCACGAGCGTATGGCAGGTCGCGGCATCGCCAGCGTGCGGGATTATTTCCATAGCTACGGCCTCAGCCGGGCAAAGCTCGCCCTCGCCGCGCCGGACGCGCTGATTATGCACCCGGGGCCGATGAACCGCGGCGTGGAAATCGACTCCGACGTGGCCGACGACATCTCCCGCAGCGCCATTCTCGACCAGGTTGAAATGGGTGTTGCTGTACGTCAGGCGGTGTTGGAACTTTTGTTGAGGACTCCAAAATGACAAGAAAAATCGCGTTAATGACTTTTTTAACATTGTCTCTCACTGGCTGCCTCGAAGAAGGAAAACCTGTTTCACAGGCTACGCAGTGCTTTGATATGCTTCAAAGCAAAGATGAACTGAGACCCATAATGTTTAACAAATGTACAGGTGAGACATGGATGCTTACACGTACTCAAATCGTAAATAATGAGGGCATCCGCACTGGACAATTTACTTATCGCTGGGGTCCTTTGGCGGTCCAATCAGATGAGCCCCTTTTATCTTATAGCAAATGATAAGGTAGCAAAATGACCCAATTCACCAAACCCACCCGCAAAAATGACGGCAAACGCGTTGCATATGTGAATGCGCGGCTGATCGACCCGGAGAGCGGGCTGGATGCCAAAGGTGCGCTGCTGACCGAGGGAAACAAGATCGTCGATTTCGGTGAGCGGCTGTTTAACGATGGCAAAACGCCGGATGGTGCGGAGGTGGTGGATTGCGGCGGCAACATCCTCGCCCCCGGCCTGCTCGACATTCAGGTGCATTTCCGCGAGCCGGGTCAGGAATATAAAGAAACCATCGAGACCGGCAGCAAAGCG
Source organism: Rickettsiales bacterium (assembly GCA_044237845.1). Lineage (GTDB taxonomy): Bacteria > Pseudomonadota > Alphaproteobacteria > Rickettsiales > UBA3002 > QFOX01. Next base: position 60,579 of record JBIIEL010000009.1, read on the forward strand.
GCGGCAGCGGGCGGTGTCACCACGGTGGCTACCATGCCCAACACCAAACCGGTGGTGGATGACATCAGCATCCTCGCCTTCCTGCAAAAGCGCGCGATCGAAACCGGCTATGTCAACATCCGCCCCTATGCCGCCATCACGCAGGGACAAAAAGGCGAAGCCCTCACCGAAATGGCAATGCTGGTGGAAGCTGGCGCGTGTGGTTTCACGGATGACGGGCTGCCGGTCATGAACGCGCAGATCATGCGTCAGGCGCTCACCATGGGCAAGGCGCTCGGCGTGCCGATCGCGCAGCATGCGGAGGACCATAACCTCAGCTGCGGCGGCTGCATGAACGAGGGCTGGGTGGCAACCAAGCTCGGCCTCAAAGGCATCCCCAACGTGAGCGAAGCGGTGATTGTCGCGCGCGACATCCTCCTCGCGGAACTGACCGGCGCGCATTACCATGTGCTGCATATCAGCACCAAAGAGGCGGTCGACCTCGTGCGCTGGGGCAAAGCCCGCGGCGTGAATGTCACCGCCGAGGTCGCGCCGCATCATTTCATCCTCAACGACGAAGCAGTGATCGACTACCGCACCTTCAGCAAAATGAACCCGCCCCTGCGTGCGGAATCTGATCGTCTCGCCCTCATCGAAGGCCTGCGCGATGGCACGATTGATGCGATTGCGACCGACCACGCACCGCACGATACTGAAAGCAAACGCGTGCCGATGGATGTGGCAGCGTTTGGCATCGTGGGGCTCGAGACTATGCTCGCGCTATCGATGAATCTCGTGCATCAGGGGCATCTCTCGCTGCGCGATATTCTCGCAGCGATGACCTACAAAGCCGCGGATATTATTCATGCGGATGCCGGACGACTGAAAAAGGGCGCGACCGCAGACCTTGTGATTATTGACCCCGCGCACCAGTGGACGATCCTCAACGAAAGCCTCAGCAGCAAATCGAAAAACTCGCCGTTCGATGGCATGAACGTCACCGGCCGCGCGCTGCGCACCGTGGTGGGCGGCGAGACGGTTTTTGCACTATGAGCAACCTGACCAACCCCATCATCTGCGCGGTGGATGCGAGCGATGCAGATGAAGCCAGCACCATCGCCAGCGACGTGCGCCCACATGTCGGCGCGGTGAAGCTCGGGCTGGAATTTTTCACAGCGAACGGCGCGGCAGGCGTGGCTTACATCAGCCGCCTCGGCGTGCCGGTGTTTCTCGACCTCAAATTCCACGACATCCCCAACACCGTTGCCAAAGCCATCGCCGCCACAGCGGGCATGAATATGTTCATGATGACGGTGCATACCAGCGGCGGTCAAGCCATGCTGAAAGCGGCGATTGAAGCCTCCGACCGGGTGGCGCAGATGACGGGAAAAGACCGCCCACTGATTATCGGTGTCACACTGCTCACCAGCCTCGATCAGGATGATATTGCCATCCTCGGCTTCCGCGAAAATTTGCAAGACCAGGTGCTGCGATTGGCCGACCTTGCCCAAAGCGCGGGGTTGGATGGCGTGGTGTGCAGCCCGTTTGAAATCGCGCCCATCCGCAAGGCCTGCGGGTCCGACCTTAAACTCATCGTCCCCGGTATCCGCCCTGAGGGCTCCGACGCGGGCGACCAGAAACGCATCCTCACCCCGAAAGAAGCGCTAAAGCGCGGGGCAGATTACCTCGTCATCGGCCGCCCGATTACCGAAGCGCCCGACCGCGCCGCGGCCGCCAAAGCCATTGCAGATTCGTTGAAGTAATTAGCGCCCTGCCAGCGGTGTCATATCCGTGTGTGGCGCGTGCTGGCGCGCTTCTTCACGATGCGCCCATTTCACCTGATTCACGCTCGGCTGGAGGCGCTCCTCCGTAATCGCCGCGATTCGCTGCGAGAGCTGCGCTGCAATCTCCGGCGCGCTCAGCTTCATGCCCTTCTGCGCCGCCATATATTCCGACACATCCGCTAACAACTCACGCTGCTTCTCCGGCGTCTGCGCGGCAATCACACGCGCGGCAGCATCTTCGAGTTTTGCTATGTCCGCCAAGGATGCTCCCTTGCCCGAGGTTTGGTCACGACGCGACAAGAACAACATGATGTTGGAAAATACATAGGCAGCGAACTGCGTCGTAGATGCCATGTGCGGCTTTAAACTTTTTCCTGAGTAAGTGGAGTTGCGAAGCTCATGATCTTGCATGGCTTTGGCACCCAAGAAAATATTGTTTAGTCCATAAAGCGTACCCGTCACCCGCAAGGGTTTCTCAGCAATAAAT
>JBIIEL010000031.1:0-24569 GCA_044237845.1 Rickettsiales bacterium
CCTTGCCTTCTGCTTTTTTACGCGCTTCAGGGTCCTCTTTCACTAAAAGTCCTGTAGTTGCACCTGCAAGCACTAGCGCGCCAATCCAAAAATCGCTGTTCATGCTAATGAGGCCATCGCGATTTAATTTCTTCGGTAAGAAAGGAGCACGCTCTACACCTGTATTCTTGAGCGAACCATGCAATAATATTGCCGCCCCTATCGCGTACATCGCATTCAGCATCTCAGATGGGTGCTCATAAAGAAACTGGGACACATGCCCCATAAACGATTTCTTTTTCAGCAATTGTGATTGCGCACGCGCGTCGTCAGGAATTTCGACGCCTTTTTGTTTTAGATAATGCTCAAGCTTCGATGCTTGAATTTTTAATTGCTCTTCAGGGTTTGGGTTACCCCATATCGCGGCAAAAATACCGCCAAGGAACCAAATAATTGCACCTTGAACCGTTGATTTACCATCTTTGCCACGAGCCATGCCCGCAGCGACCATTGAAACATCGCCTACCATATAGCTGTAACCAGCAATCTTGAGGCTTTTATCCTTCAAGCTGGTCTTCTTCTCTGGCGTTTCTGTGACGGGTTGTTCGGTCAATGCGGTCTCCTATTCTTCTAATGTACCAGAGAATTGTGACAAACGTGTGACAATGAGCGAAGAAAGTTGCTTTCTTTGCAAGAGGCTTATATTGCTAACCACAAGCTACATTCCTTATAAAAATCAGGAGCATTTATGGATATCTCGGCTGCCGTGCAATCTGCGTTGACCCCGCTTGTATCGGCGCTTTCGAGCGTGTTGTTCTATGAGGTGGCGGGGTTTCCGCTCATCGTGCTGTGGCTGATGTCGGCGGCGGTGTTTTTCACCATCTATCTGCGCGGGGTGAATTTCCGCCTGCTGCCGCATTCTATTTCGCTCATCACGGCGAAAAAAGCGGCGGGCACGGCCAAGGGCGAGATCAGCCCGCTGCAGGCGATGCTCTCGGCGGTCTCGGCGACGGTAGGGCTTGGCTCGATCGCGGGCGTGTCGGTCGCGGTGGTGCTCGGCGGCCCGGGCGCGATTTTCTGGATCGTGGTAATGGGCCTGCTCGGCATGGCCACCAAATTTGCGGAGGTCACCCTCTCCATGCAATACCGCAAGGTGGATGCGGACGGTAAAATCCAGGGCGGCCCGATTCAGTATCTGCATGACGGGCTGAAGGAGAAAGGCCTCGGCGGGCTGGGGCGCATCCTCGCGACCGTGTTTGCGATTTTCTGCCTCGGCGGCGCGTTTGGCGGCGGCAACATGTTCCAGTCGAACCAGACGGTGAAAATCCTCACCCATGAAATCCCGTCACTGGCTGGGCATGCGTGGGTTATCTCCGCCGCATTCGCGGCGATTGTCGGCCTGGTGCTGTTTGGCTCCATCAAACGCATCGCGAAAGTGGCGGAGGCCGTGGCGCCCGCGAAGGGGCTGGTCTATCTCGCCTGTGCCATCATCATCGTCGGCGCGAATATCGAAGCGCTGCCCGGCGCGCTGTCGAGCATTATACATGGCGCATTTACAGGTGAAGCGGTGCAAGGCGGCTTCCTCGGCATGCTGATTATCGCCTTCAAACGCGCGCTGTTCGCGAACGAGGCCGGGCTTGGCTCCGCCCCCATCGCCCACGCCGCCGCACAGGTGGATGAACCCGCGCGCGAAGGCTCCCTCGCTCTCATCGAGCCGCTGTTTGCGGCCTTTATCGCGCTACTGACTGGCCTCATGGTCACCGTCACCGGCGCGCATCTCGGTGCATCGGCGGATGACGGCGTGCTCATCGCCGCCAATGCATTTGCTACCGTCAGCCCGTGGTTCACCGTCATGCTCGCGGTGAACGTGTTCCTGTTCGCCTATGGCACCACCATCGGCTGGAGCTATTACGGCGAAATCGCGTGGAAGCATCTGTTCGGCAAGCTCGATATCCGGCTGTATTACGTGCTCTACACGCTGGCCTGCTTTGTCGGAGGTATCATCAATTTCGGCGTGGTGCTCGATCTGTCGGACCTGTTCATCCTCGGCATGGCACTGCCGAACATCGTGGCGCTCTACCTGCTGCGCGGCAAAATCAAATCCGCGATGGATCGCTACATGGCGACGCTGGCGAAATAGGCAAAAAAATAGCACCCCAAACGAGGTGCTATTTTTTAGTGGTGAGTCGGGTGGGGATCGAACCCACGACAACACGATTAAAAGTCGTGTGCTCTACCAACTGAGCTACCGACTCACACCGCTTTTGTTACCAAAAACGAAGGGCGAACTTACGGATAATCTATTGATTGTCAAGCGTGCGATGCGGTTTTTTACAGCGGCGGCAGATCGCCCTTTGCCCAGCCCGCGCGCAACAACGCCGCATGCGCAGATAACTGCCCTTTTTCGATAGCTGTGCGAATGCCCGCCATCAGCTCCTGATAGTAATGCAGGTTATGCAGCGTCAGCAGCATCGGCCCCAGCATTTCGCCCGCTTTGAACAGATGATGCAGGTATGCGCGGCTGTATTGCAGACTCGTCGGCGAGGTCGAATTCGGGTCGAGCGGGCGCGGGTCATCCGCATGGCGGGCATTGCGCAGATTGATCTCACCCATGCTGGTATACGCCCGCGCATTGCGGCCAGAACGAGTGGGAATCACGCAGTCGAACATGTCGATCCCCCGCTCCACCGCACCCAGAATATCGTCCGGCTTGCCCACCCCCATCAAATAACGGGGTTTATCTGTCGCGACAGCAGGCAGGGTGAAATCGAGCACGCGGAACATCATCTCCTGCCCCTCACCCACTGCGAGGCCGCCGATGGCAATGCCATCGAACCCGATCGCTTGCAGCGCGGCGACGGATTTGAGGCGCAGATGCTCGTATACACCACCCTGCACAATGCCAAACAGCGCGTAACCGTCGCGTTTGATAAACGCGTCTTTACTCCGCGCCGCCCAGCGCATCGACATTTCCATCGAGTCTTCGGCCTGTTTTTCGGTGGCGGGGAACGGCGTGCATTCATCCAGCGCCATGGTGATGGTGCTGCCGAGCAGATGCTGGATTTCCATCGAGCGCTCGGGCGATAGCTCATACGACGCGCCGTCGATATGCGATTGGAAGGTCACGGCCTTCTCCGTCAGCTTGCGCAAGCCCGCCAGCGACATCACCTGAAACCCGCCGGAATCCGTGAGAATCGGTTTGTTCCAGTTCATGAACTTGTGCAGCCCGCCGAGGCGCGCAATCCGCTCCGCCGTTGGTCGCAGCATCAAATGATAGGTGTTGCCGAGCAAGATATCCGCCCCCGTTGCCGCCACCTGCTCGGGGTACATTGCCTTCACCGTCGCCGCCGTGCCCACCGGCATAAACGCAGGTGTACGAATCTCCCCATGCGCGGTCGTGATGACGCCGGTGCGGGCGTTTTTATCGGTGGCCTTGATGGAAAAGCGAATGCTCATGAGGCTCTCTCTAGCAAACTCGTGTCGCCATAGGAATAGAAACGATAGGATGCGGCGATGGCGTGGGCGTAGGCGGCGTGCATGCGTTCCAGCCCCGCGAAGGCGGAGACCAGCATAAACAGTGAGGATTTGGGCAGGTGGAAGTTGGTCATCAGCCGATCCACGATTTTAAAGCGATAGCCGGGGGTGATAAAAATGCCCGTTTCCCCAGCAAAAGGTGCAAGATTGCCATCCTCCCCCGCGACAGATTCGAGAATGCGTAAGCTGGTGGTACCCACGGCGACTACCTTACCGCCCCTCGCACGCGCCGTGTTGATGGTTTCTGCGGCCTCGGCACTCACCTCAATCCACTCGCGATGCATCACGTGGTCGTCTGTATCCTCCACCTTCATCGGCTGGAAAGTGCCCGCGCCAACATGCAGCGTTACGAAGGCGGTGATCACGCCGCGCGTGCGCAAGGCATCAAGCAACTCCGGCGTGAAATGCAGCCCCGCCGTGGGTGCTGCCACCGAGCCATCCTGCGCGGCGTAGACGGTTTGGTATTGCTCCTTATCCGCCGCTTCGTCTGCCCGCGCGATATAAGGCGGCAGCGGCATATGGCCGTGCGCATGCAGCTTCGCAAACAGCCTCGGCGCATCGTAAGCGAACGAGAGAATCACCTGCCCGTCTTCCGTGCGCCCGTCCACCTTCGCAGAAAAATCTTCCGCGAATGCGAGTGCCATCCCCTCTTTCAGCTTACGCGCTGGCTTGGCGAACGCAGTCCACACTGCATGTGCGGCGTTATTATCGACAGGCTGATGCAGCAGCACTTCGATTTTTCTGCCGTTTACCTCTGCAAAAAGGCGCGCGGGAATCACGCGGCTATTGTTCATCACCAGCACATCACCCGCATTGATCATTGTCGGAAGATCACGCACCTGCAGGTCACGCAGTGACTCGCTGACATGCAGAAGCCTCGCGGAATCACGCGGGTTCACGGGCGCATAGGCAATGCGTTCCGGCGGCAGGTCGAAATCGAACAGGTCAACGCGCATAGCGAATGCTATGCAGCCACAGCCACGTCTGCTGCCACTTTCACGCTGATCATTTTGTCGGGATTCGCAGGCGGTTCTCCGCGGGCGATTTTATCGACATGCTCCATGCCCGAGATGACCTGTCCCCATGCGGTATATTGCCCGTCGAGGAAATAGGCGGATTTGAAGCAGATGAAGAACTGCGAGTCGGCGCTATCGACATTCATCGCGCGCGCCATGGAACAGATACCACGATCATGCGGCGTTTTGTTAAATTCCGCCTTCAGGTTTTTGCCCGAGCCGCCGGTGCCGGTGCCCGTCGGGTCGCCGGTTTGCGCCATAAAGCCTTCAATCACGCGGTGGAAGACGATACCGTCGTAAAACCCTTCGCGCGCGAGTTCGCGAATGCGCTTCACATGCTTCGGCGCCCAATCGGGGCGGAGTTGAATGGTCACAGTGCCATCCTTCAGCTCGATCAGCAGTTTGTTTTCCGGCGAATCGAGCGGGATTTCTTTTTTATCTTTCTTAGCCATGATGCTCTCTCCTAATTCTTGCTCGCTGGGGTTGCTGCGGCTGCAGGTGCCGCCTGCTTGCCATCCGCATCCGCCGCGACTTTCAGGCTGATGATTTTGTCGGGGTTGGTCACGCTGCCATTGTCTGCTGCGTCGCCTTTTTTGATTTTATCGACCAGCTCCATGCCTTCGACCACCTGGCCGAACACGGTATATTGGCCATCGAGGAAGCTCGATGGTTTGAAGCAGATGAAAAACTGCGAGTTTGCGCTATCTGGGCTGCCTGCGCGCGCCATCGAAAGCGTGCCGCGCACATGCTTCGCGCTGCTGAATTCGGCTTTGAGGTCGTGCAGTTTGCTGCCGCCCATGCCGGTGCCGGTCGGGTCGCCCGTTTGTGCCATGAAGCCTTCGATCACGCGGTGGAACACGATGCCGTCGTAGAATTTCTCACGCGCGAGTTGCTTGATGCGCGCGACATGGTTCGGCGCGAGATCCGGGCGCAGCTCGATCACCACGCGGCCGTCTTTCAGCTCAAGATAGAGCGTGTTCTCCGGGTCGCGCGCGGGCGCGGCCTGAGCAGTACTGGCAAGCATCAAGAGGCTGGCAATCATGGAAAATAGGCGCATAGAAACTCCTTTGTTTTTGGAAAAAAGGTGATAGCGGGGTTTTGTTATGGGCGCAAGCCCATCTGCTGATTAGCTGATGAATTCCTGCATCATCGCTTCGACCACATGGGGTGAGACGAATTTGCCAACATCGCCACCGAGGCGGCCAATCTGCTTCACAAAACGGCTGGAGATAAAATGCGTGGCATCGCTCGCGGTGAGGAACACCGTTTCGATTTCCGGCGCGATCTTATTGTTCACACTCGCCATTTGGAATTCATATTCAAAATCCGATACCGCCCGCAGGCCACGAATGAGCAGCTTCGCCCCCTCTTCTTGCGCGAAATTGACCAGCAGGCCGGAGAACGGCTTCACCACCACACGGCTCGCTTCCACGCCGAGCGATTCCACATCCTTTGCCACCAGCGCAGCCCGCATATTCACATCAAACATCGGCTGCTTGGCGGAATCGAGTGCCACACCAATCACCAGCTTATCCACCACGCGCAAGGCGCGGCGGATGATATCCATATGCCCAAACGTAATCGGGTCGAACGTGCCGGGATAGATGCCAATGCGTTGCATTATGCCTCCGTGGATGTTGCCGCGTCTTCCGCCTCTTCATCCCCCGCGGCTTCTTCCACCACCATACCCGCTTTGATGCGCACGGCGGAGATGACTTTCTCCTTATCGTCCGTCCGGAAGGTGATGACGCCCTGGCTGGTGCGGCCGCAGACGCGGATATCCGTCACCGGCGTCCGGATGAGCGTGCCCTTGTCCGTCATCAGCATGATCTGATCGCCATTTTCGACGGGGAAGCTACCGACCACATTGCCGTTTTTCTTGCTGATGCCGATGCCGGTGACACCCGAGCCGCCACGGTTGGTGACACGGTATTCAAACGCACTGGTGCGTTTGCCATACCCTTTTTCGGTGATGGTGAGGATCATTTCCTCAGCCGCCGCCATCTCGGCGATTTTGTCTTCCGTCAGCGTGATGTCGGACAGATCAAGCGCTTCGCCATCTGCCTCCTCAAGCCCTGCCGCGCGGCGACGCGCCGAAGCCACTTTGCGGTATTGCTCGCGCTCTTCCGCCGTGGCGCGGATGCCGTGGAGGATCGAGATCGACACGACTTCGTCCTTGTCCGCGAGTTTCATGCCACGCACACCGTCCGACGTGCGGGATTTGAACACGCGCACCGCATCTACCGGGAAGCGCATGGCTTTCCCCTCGCGGCTGGCGAGGAGGACATGGTCCTCTTCATTACAGGTTTTCACACCCACGAGCTTATCGCCCTCATCCAAACGAATCGCGATTTTGCCGTTGCTTTGTACGGATTTGAAATCCTCGAGATCATTCCGGCGCACATTACCCTTCGCCGTCGCGAAGAAGATGTTGAGTTTATCCCAGTCTTCCTCGTTCTCCGGCAGCGGCATGAAGGTCTCGATCGTCTCACCAGCCTTGAGGGGGAAGATGTTGACCAGTGCCTTCCCGCGCGCCTGAGGCGTGCTAAGTGGCAGGCGATACACTTTCATTTTATAGACCTGCCCGGTGGAGCTGAAGAACAGCACCGGCGTGTGGGTGCTCGTAACGAACACCTCGGTCGTTGCGTCTTCATCGCGCAGATCGATGCCGGAACGGCCTTTACCGCCGCGCTTCTGCGCACGATAGGTGGCCAGCGGCACGCGCTTGATGTAGCCGCCTGCAGTCACCATCACCACCATTTCCTCGCGCATGATGAGCGATTCCATGTCGATCTCGGCTTCGGAATCCTGAATCTCGGTACGGCGCGGCACAGCGAATTGGTTGCGCACTTCGACCAGTTCCTCACGCATCAGCGCGTAGAGCTTCTCGCGGCTGCCAAGGATTTCAAGGAAGGCTTTAATTTCGGTGGCTAAGCCCCCTAATTCACCGTCGATTTTCTCGCGCTCAAGGCCGGTGAGGCGTTGCAGACGCAGCTCCAGAATCGCGCGGGCTTGTGCTTCGGTGAATTGAATTTTGTCGTTATTCAGTATGTTGCCTGAATCTTCTACCAGATTAAGTAAAGCAACTACATCCGCCGCTTTCCACTCCCGGCGCATCAGTTCTTCCTTCGCGATGACGGGATCCGCCGAACCGCGGATAACCGCAATCACCTCTTCGATATTGGCAACTGCAATCGCCAGACCAATCAACACATGCGCACGGTCGCGCGCTTTGTTGAGCAGGAATTGCGTGCGGCGCGAGATCACTTCCTCGCGGAAGCTGATAAACGAGGTGAGCACATGTTTCAGGTTCAGCAGTTGCGGACGCCCCTGATCGAGCGCGAGCATGTTGACGCCGAAGCTGGTTTGCAGCGGGGTGAATTGGTAGAGCTGGTTGAGCACCACCTCGCCCATTGCGTCCTTTTTAATTTCGACGACCACGCGCACGCCGGATTTATCCGACTCGTCGCGCAGGTCGCTGATGCCTTCGATTTTCTTTTCTTTCACCAGCTCGGCGATACGCTCCACCAGACGCGCCTTATTCACCTGATAGGGCACTTCGCTGATGATGATTGCCTCGCGGCCTTTTTTATCGACCTCAACCTCCGCCTTACCGCGCATGACCACGCTGCCACGCCCCGTATGCATCGCCGAATGGCTGCCGGTGCGACCGAGAATAATGCCGCCCGTTGGGAAATCCGGCGCGGGGCACAAGGTCATCAGTTCGTCGATTGTCGCCTCGGGGTTGTCGATGAGCATACAGGTTGCATCCACCACCTCACCGAGGTTATGCGGTGGAATGTTGGTCGCCATACCCACCGCGATACCGGAACCGCCATTGACGAGGATGTTGGGGAAGCGTGCGGGCAGCACGGTTGGCTCGCGCTCCGCGCCGTCGTAGTTTTCCTGATAATTCACCGTGTCATATTCGATGTCGTTCAGCAGGGCGTGCGCAGCTTTGGAAAGGCGCGACTCGGTATAACGCATCGCCGCCGCATTATCGCCGTCCATCGAACCGAAGTTCCCCTGACCATCCACCAGCATCAGGCTCATGCTGAAGGGCTGCGCCATGCGCACCAACGCGTCGTAAATCGCACTGTCGCCATGCGGGTGGTATTTACCCATCACGTCCCCGACGATACGCGCCGATTTTTTATAGGGCTTGTTATATTCCACCCCCAGCTCCAGCATGCCGAAGAGAATGCGGCGATGCACCGGCTTGAGCCCGTCGCGCACATCCGGAATCGCGCGGCTGACGATCACGCTCATCGCGTAATCGAGATAGCTTTTGCGCATTTCTTCTTCGATGGAGATGTTAAGAATTTCGGCGGTGTTGCTGGTCATGATGCGAGCCTGAACGAGAGGGTGAATTGGTTTCCCTAGCGTTCTAAAGGCTACGCCCCCCTAAAACAAGCCAAACCCGCAGTTATCCACAGGTTGGGGGCATGTTAAGCAAATTATCCGAGGATGGATTTGACGATAGTGCTGAAGGTCAGATCTTTGGTGCTGGCCGGCGTAAAACCGTTCTTGAGCGCTTCTGTGGTCTTCCCCATATCGAGGAAAGCATATTGCTGCGAGCTAAAAATATTGAAATTATTCGGTGCAGCCTGCTCTTGCGCCATCTGATAGGCAACGCCCGCCATCTCTGGGGGGATGCCAAGACTGGCGAGTTCACGCTGAAGCAACGCATTATCAGTAGCCTTAGAGCCAAGATGTTTGACTAAAGCCGTAACCTTGCGCTGCACCTCTTCTAAATCCTTTGCTCCGAAGGTACTGGTGCGGTTTTCATGCGCCTGATGAATGGCTGACAACTCGCGATTAAGACCCTGCCCCGTGGGCGTGGCATCGCTACCGATAGGCCGTTTTGGACTGTCATTGTTATCTACCATTCGCACATACTAACATATTTTCGTTAATAATGTGTGAAGATTGGATGACAATAACAAATCCCGCGACTTTTGCCCGCGCAAGTGATGCTCAAAGCGCGCTTACGCTGCTTGTGCCGCCTGCGATTTCAACAGTTCTGCCTGAAGTGCCTGAGTAAAGGCCGTGTCAAGCTTAAGTGCCGCCGCAAGCTGGCTTAAATAAGCTTGTTCTGCCGCACATTGGCTATCGCATACCAGCAATGCCGCCAGGTAAACCTCTGCCGCCTCTTCCGGTGTTTTCGTGCCTGCTGCGATCTGTTGTACGTCTTGTACATTTGCCATTTCGGTCATCAGGAAAGATTTCTCGGCCGAATCCACCCCGTTTTGCTCCAAATGACCGAGAATGCGCTGCGTTTCATCCGCATCGACCTTGCCGTCTGCTTTGGCGGCACCAATCATCGCGCGGATGACGGAAAGCGCCAGCTCATTGGTTTGCGTCGGCGCCGGCAAAGCCGCCACTGGGGCCGCTGTACTTGCCTGTGCGTTGGCAATCAGCGATTTAAAATTGCCCGCGAGCGCCTTGCCTTGCGTCACCATATCGCCAGCACCTTGCTTCACGGCATCGACAACACTTGCCGAACCGCCCGCTGCCTTATTACTTTGATAAGCATTATAGCTCTTGTACGCGAGCGTCCCAAGAAGCGCGAGCCCACCCAGCTTTGCTGCCCCCTCTACTGTGTCTTTACTGACCAGTTGACTGGCCAGACCGCCCGCAAGCAGCCCGCCTGCGAACTGTTTTGTGGCCATACCACCAAGCATTTTACCAACAAGACCGTTCGCATTGAGGTCGGAAAGCAAGGATTTAGGGTCAAGCATATACGTCTCCTGAAAGTTGAATATCCGAGATATAAGGTCGAGTATTTTGAATTACAAGACCACCTAGTAACAATTCAGAAGACGCAGCCGTAGGGCATTCAGCTTAATGAACCCCTCCGCGTCGCGCTGGTTATAGACCGAATCGGCCTCGAAGGTCACATGCTGCATGGAATAGAGAGACTGCGGCGATTTACGCCCGACCACGCTTGCTGTGCCTTTATAAAGCTTCAGGCGCACCGTGCCGGTGACGTTTTCCTGCGACTTGTCGATCAGACTTTGCAGCATCTCGCGCTCAGGGCTGAACCAATATCCAAAATAAACCAGCTCAGCATAGCGCGGCATCAGCTCTTCCTTGAGATGCATGGCGCCACGGTCGAGGGTAATAGACTCAATCCCCCTGTGGGCAACATGCAGAATGGTGCCGCCCGGAGTTTCGTACACGCCGCGCGATTTCATGCCCACATAACGGTTCTCGACAAGATCGAGCCGCCCAATTCCATGCTTACCGCCGAGTTCGTTTAATTTCGCGAGCAACGAGGCAGGCGAAAGCTTCTGGCCGTTGACCGCCACGGCGTCGCCCCGCTCAAACTCCACTTCGATATATTCCGGTGTCTTCGGCGCGTCCTCAGGGTTCACGGTGAGGCGGAACATGCTGCTGTCTGGCTCCACCCAGGGGTCTTCGAGCGCTTTACCCTCGTAAGAAATATGTAGCAGGTTGGCGTCCATACTAAAGGGCGCCTCACCCATTTTATCCTTCGCGACGGGGATCTGATGCGCCTGCGCGTATTCGATCATCTGCGTGCGGCTGTTCAGCGTCCATTCGCGCCACGGCGCAATCACGTGGATATCCGGCTTCAGCGCGTAGTAAGAAAGCTCGAAGCGTACCTGGTCGTTCCCTTTGCCCGTCGCGCCGTGACACACTGCATCTGCCCCGACTTGCCGCGCGATCTCGATCTGCCGTTTGGCGATGAGCGGACGGGCGATGGAGGTGCCGAGCAGGTAAACCCCCTCGTAAAGCGCGTTGGCGCGGAACATAGGGAACACGTAATCGCGCACGAATTCCTCGCGCAGGTCGTCGATGAAGATTTCCCTCACGCCCATCAGCTCTGCCTTGGCGCGTGCGGGCTCCAGCTCCTCACCCTGCCCGAGATCGGCGGTAAACGTCACCACCTCGCAGCCATAGGTCTCCTTCAGCCATTTGAGGATGATGGAGGTATCCAGCCCGCCTGAATAGGCGAGAACGACTTTGTTGATTTTTTTGCTCATGCGCGGCCCCTATTATTATCCATCCGCATTACGACAGCTTGCTGTGCGCTGCAACAATTATCACTTGCCTGCGCGCATGGCTTCGCTACATAGAGCGCTCACGCAGAAGGAAGCTTAACACCCATGGATATTACCAAAATCAGCATCGGCCAGAACCCGCCGGAGGATGTCAACGTCATCATCGAAGTGCCGATGGGCAGCGAGCCAATCAAATACGAGCTCGACAAAGACTCCGGTGCGATTTTTGTTGATCGCTTCCTGCATACGGCGATGACTTACCCATGCAATTACGGCTTTATTCCGCACACGCTCTCCGCCGATGGCGACCCGGTGGATGTGCTGGTGGTGGGCCGCCGCCCGCTGATGCCTGGCTGCGTGGTCGGCGCGCGCCCCGTGGGTGTGCTGCTGATGGAAGACGACAAAGGCGCGGATGAGAAAATCCTCTGCGTGCCCTCGCACCGCCTGCACCCGTTCTATGACGACGTGGAGGAATATACCGACCTGCCGCCTATTCTCATCGAGCAGATTTACCATTTCTTCGAGCACTATAAAGACCTCGAAAAAGGCAAATGGGTAAAAGTGAAAGGCTGGGCTGGCCGCGACAAGGCCCGCGAGCTGATTCTGGCGGGGATTCAGAATGCGAAAAAGAAAGCAGCTTAGCAGTTTATTAAGCGTCTGTCTAAAAAAGGGTAGCAAAAAAACCCTACTAATAACCGGGCCCATTGCGAGCTGGAGGAGAGCTTACAGGCGTAGGCAGAGGGAACGGCTTATAGTTTGGCGGCACAGATATATATTCATATCCACCGGACATATTTACCAATAATATATTTTTTCCATCTTTCATGGAAATAGCCGCAACAGGCTCTGAGTTTTTATAATCTTTAGAATATTCTACTGCCATTTCACTGCTCATATCTACTCTGAGGCGGCGGCTTAAATCTGCGACAGTTTCTTTTTCTTCCTTACTCATACGATGTATAGTGAATTTCCCAAACTTAGTTATCTGTCCATCTGAATCGACGATTAATGCCTTATTGCCATCACGGTTAACAAGTACTTCGATCTCTGAGTCCGAAGCATCTATTTTTGCAATATGTGCTCTTAGTGACTCTTTATCTTGGAACGGCCACATCAGTATGCTTGCATAAGGATGCATAATTGTACGCACTTCTTCTACAATAGCCTGCGTTTGAGCGGTCACACCCTCCTGCTGAGTACGACCGATATGATACCCCACCCAAGAATCATCATCTTGATGCAAACTTAGTGGATTGAATCGGGCATCTAGTTTATCACGTATTACCTCTCCTTTTGGAGTGAATTGAACATACCGGCCAAAGACAGTTGATCCCGTTGTCGAAGTACTGCCCACCATTTCCATTTTGTGGGTTTGCGCATAATCACGCATGTACTTAATGATAGCGCTTGGAAAATTAGAAAATACGCTGCAACCGGAAAAAACGACCCTTTCAGCTACTTTACAATGAAGTTCTTTTTCAGCGCGTTCAATTGCTAAACAAACTGTACCTACGTTTATATCCGCCATTCCCCAATTATCATTTCCATGACCGCCGAGCACGATTTCATGAATCGTGCCATATTTCATGACATGCTCACAAAGTTGATTATAAATTTTTTCTGTGCCATCTTTCTCGGTTCTATCCGCAAGATGATAGACAGTGGGATCGCTTACCGTTGACGCACCCCAAGTACCAATTTTTCGCTGTATACCCGGCGGGTATAACGTAATAACGACATGCTTGGAATCCGGCATACGCTATTCTTGCTCCACTCAATTTTTCTGTTTTACAATAGAATGGTAGCATATAAAAGTTAATTATTGATGAATTCGGCCATTACCGCACCTAAATATTCACTTGCAATCAAACCATAATCACGTTTTATGCACCCCGTTATTCACTTCACACGAGGTTTACTCCCCATGGAAATGTACGGTTACAACATTCACGATATTATCTTAGGCTGCGGCGCGCTTGCGGTTGTTTACGGCCTGTTCACTATTCGCCAGATTCTGGCACAAAGCCGTGGCAACGCCGCGATGATCGACATCGCTAACGCCATTCAGGAAGGCGCGAGCGCCTACCTTAACCGCCAATACACTACCATCGCGATGGTCGGCTTGGTCATCTTTGGCTTCCTTTACAGCCAGCTCGGCATGCTGGTTGCCATCGGCTTCGCCATCGGCGCGGTCATGTCCGGCGTGGCAGGCTATATCGGGATGACGATCTCCGTTCGCGCCAACGTGCGCACGGCAGAAGCGGCGCGTAGCGGCATGCAAAAAGCCCTCACCATTGCGTTCCGTTCGGGCGCGGTGACGGGGATGTTCGTGGTGGGCCTCGGCCTTCTCGGCACGGCAGGCTACTATTTCTACCTGCAAAGCGTCGGCACGGAAGAGCGTGAAATCCTTGAAGCACTCGTGGCCCTTTCGTTCGGTGCCTCGCTGATCTCGATCTTCGCCCGTCTCGGTGGTGGTATCTTCACCAAAGGCGCGGACGTAGGCGCGGATCTCGTGGGTAAAGTCGAAGCCGGCATTCCGGAAGACGATGCACGTAACCCAGCCGTCATCGCCGATAACGTGGGCGATAACGTGGGCGACTGTGCAGGTATGGCTGCTGACTTGTTCGAAACCTATGTGGTGACGATCGTGGCGACCATGCTCCTCGCGGCAATCTACTTCACCGGCGCTGCACGTGAGATTTTCATGATCTACCCGCTCGCGCTTGGCGGCGTGTGCATCGTGGCATCGATCATCGGCACCTATTTCGTGAAGCTGGATGCCACTGGCAATATCATGAAGGCGCTGTATAAAGGCGTCATCGTGAGCGGCCTACTCTCGGCTGGGTTCATCTATAAGCTCACCGAGAAACTGATCGGGATGAATGCCGTCAACAAGATCGGCGACCTCTCCTTCACCGGGATGGACGTGTTCTATTGTTCGATGGTTGGCCTTGGCGTTACCGGCCTTCTGGTCTGGATCACCGAGTACTACACCTCGACGGCATTCCGTCCGGTACGTTCGGTTGCACAAGCGTCGACCACCGGTCACGGCACCAACGTGATTCAAGGTCTCGCGGTATCGATGGAATCCTGCGGCATGCCGATCATCGTGATCTGTGGCGGCATCCTCGTGCCGTACCTGCTCTGCGGCCTGTTCGGCGTGGCGATTGCTGCGACCACCATGCTCGCCCTCGCAGGGATGATCGTGGCGCTCGATGCCTATGGCCCTGTGACCGATAACGCAGGTGGTATTGCCGAAATGTCTGGCCTCCCGGCAGATGTTCGCGTGACCACCGATGCGCTCGATGCGGTCGGCAACACCACCAAAGCGGTGACCAAAGGCTACGCCATCGGTTCGGCGGCACTTGCATCGCTGGTGCTGTTCACGGCGTATACGCAGGACATCAAACACTACTTCCCTGATCTTGACGTACAGTTCCTCCTCTCGGATCCGTATGTGCTGGTTGGCTTGTTCATCGGCGGTCTGCTCCCGTATTTCTTCGGCGGCATGGCGATGATGGCGGTTGGCCGTGCAGCAGGTGCTGTGGTGGTTGAAGTGCGTCGCCAGTTCAAAGAAATCCCAGGCATCATGGAACGTACCGCGAAGCCGGATTATAGCAAAGCGGTGGACATGCTCACCCGCGCTGCAATCCGCGAGATGGTCGTGCCAAGCCTGCTGCCAATCGCAACCCCCGTGGTGCTCTACTTCGTGATCAACGCGATCGCGGGTCAAGCATCGGCGTTTGCTTCTGTCGGCGCAATGCTGATCGGGATCATCGTGACGGGTCTGTTCGTTGCCATCTCGATGACCTCGGGTGGCGGCGCATGGGACAATGCGAAGAAGTATATCGAAGAAGGTAACTTCGGCGGCAAAGGTTCCGAGGCGCATAAAGCGGCCGTGACAGGCGACACCGTAGGCGACCCGTATAAAGACACGGCTGGCCCTGCTGTTAACCCACTCATCAAGATCGCCAACATTTCGGCCATCCTGATGCTGGCACTGCTCGCCCACGGCGCGTAGAAGGCTGCGCCTTCAGGCGAAATGAAAAGGGCTTCGGAAGCAATTCCGAGGCCCTTTTTTATTGATATCACGAAACTCTAGCGGGCGATTTCTGCCGCAGCGTCTTTGCCCGCCTCTACCACCCCGGCATGGATATGAGATGAGGGCATCTCCGCACGATCGAGCGTACCAGCGTCGTCCTTGGCGTGATGTTCCTGCGCGGTCGCATCGAGCTCGCTTTTCACGGCCTCAAGCTCTTGCTTGGCCGCATCACGCTCCTGCTTGATGCGCTCAAACTGCTTCTGGCCTTTACCGGCATGTTTATGGCCATGCCGCAACCCGATCGCATAGCTAATCCAGTGACCAATTTGTGAGAATACCAATGCGCTACCGATAACAATAGCCGTTTTCTCTGTCGTATTACTAATCTTGAGGTTTTTAAACCACTTGGTAATTGCGTCTGCATGCGAACTGCTCACCATACCAACCACAGCACCAACAATTGCTCCGATAATACTGCCAGCCCAACCGACAGCATTCCCCTTCCCAAGCGTTTCAATCGTCTTGGAGGGACCTTCATATTTTTCGTCGCTGCTCTGTTCTGTATTCGCCATGGGCGTAAATCACCTATATTGGTACAAGTATGAGTATAGCGCAGTTTGGGGGATAGTTTTGTGACAGTTTTGTGAAGATTGGCATTCACTTGTGTCTAGAGCTGGCCATTGCACAGGCCGTATTCCTCAGTTAGAACGTAGCCATGCGTCCTGTTTTTGCCGTATTTATGCTCATCGCCACCCTGATATGCCCCGCTTTAGCGCAGGCGGGCGACCTTGCCACCCTGTTTGAACGCTGGGAAACCCTGAAGGATAAAGACTCCCCCACCCCCCGTTTCGAGGACGGGCTCAATTTCCTAACCGAATATCCTGGCTGGCCGGACGAGAAATCCATCCGCATGCGTACTGAGGCCGCCGCATTCAGCGAACAGCCCGAGCGCAGCCTCATGCGCGAGTTCTGCGAAATCATGCCGCCCATCTCTGGCCGAGGCATGCTCGCCTGCGCCACCGCACAGGCGGCAGATGAAAAATCCTGTGGCGCATGGCTCCATCAGGGCTGGATTCAGGGCGATTTTTCGGAGAATGAAGAGCAGGCGATTCTCGCCCGCTATAGCACCCAAATCGCGGCGGATGCCCATCTTGCCCGCACCGAGCGGCTGCTTTATGAAGGGAAACCGACCGCTGCCCGACGTATGCTGCCGCTGTTGCCTGCTGAGAATCATCCCCTTTACGAAGCATGGATAGGGCTAGCAGCGCGCGACCGCGCGGCGGAAGACCTGTGGCGCACCCTGCCCGAAAACGCGCAGAAATCACCCGGTCTTTTATTCGCGCGGCTCAGCAATGCCCGCAAATCCGGGCAGATGGATACGCTCATCGCTCTCGCCAAGAAAGTGCCCGCTCATGCGCCTTACCCAGAACAATGGTGGGAACATCAACAGATCGCCGCGCGTGAAGCCATCACCAAGCAACGCTACGATGATGCGTTATCCGTGCTCAGCCCGCACGGCGCGCTGGAGGGCGAGGATCTGGCCGAGGCGCTCTGGCTCAAAGGCTGGATTTTGCTGGAGTTCAAAGGAAACGCTTCCGCCGCCCATAAGGATTTTCATGCCCTCTATGACCATGTCAAAACCCCGGTCAGCAAAGCCCGCGCTGCCTATTGGGCAGCACGTGCTGCTACTAAAAACGGCAACGCCGATATCGCGCAGCAATGGTATAACAAGGCAGCGCGCAACCCCACCGTGTTTTACGGCCAGCTTGCGCATCTCGCACTACATCCCGCAAAGCCGCTTGTTCTGCCCGAAGAGCCGCACTTCTCGGCCGCGCAGAAAGACATGTTCGAGGTTGCGCCGTTAGTAAAAATCATACGTTATCTCAGCGAGGAGGGCGCCCATAAACAGCGTGACCGCTTCCTGATTCACCTGACAAACGCCACTGAAACGCAGGCGCAGCTGACACTTGCCAGCAACCTCGCCCGCGAGGTGGGCGGTATCAGCAGCGCGGTCAAAGTGGCCAAATACGCACTCCGTAAACAGGCGATCATGGTCGAATCTGGCTGGCCACGCATCGACCTGCCCACCCCGATTGCAATTGAGCCGGCCTTGGCACTTGCCATTACCCGTCAGGAAAGCGAGTTCGACCCCAAGGCTGTCAGCAGCGCAAATGCGCGAGGGCTGATGCAGCTTCTGCCCTCGACCGCCAAACATGTCGCCGATCAGCACGACCTCGACTATGACCGTGATTCACTCTTCAATCCCAAAGAAAATCTTACACTCGGCACCACCTATCTCGGCCAGATGGTGAGCGGCTTCGACGGTTCCTATATCCTCGGGATCGCGAGCTATAATGCAGGCCCCGGCACGGTGCGCAAATGGCTAAAGACATATGGCCCCCCCCCTAAAACGCTGGAGGGAAGCATCAACTGGATTGAATCTATCCCCTTCACCGAAACCCGAAACTATGTGCAGCGCGTGCTGGAGAATGTGCAGGTCTACCGTACACTTGCACAGCCGGAAGCCCCACCGACGCTTGACCAAGACCTGGTGCGCTAAATATCGGTGCAGGAGGGTAGATCGCCGATGGTCATACAGTTGGAGGGGCCTTTGGGCGGGGTATAATAGCTGTCGTTACCAGCCTGCGAGGCGGGATGTAGGTCGTAGAGTTCATAGGGATTTTTTTGCGCATACATACCCGAACAGCCCATCAGGATGGCACTGGTAACAAGGCTCATTCGCTGGAAAAAACCTCTCATCACCCCTATGCCTACCACAGCGCCCATCCGCCCGCACAGAAAAAACGGAACAAGCTCAACATTCTAACGCCATCCCCCGTGTCATCCGTGCGCGTAAGCCACAATGATTAATTACACGTCAAAATCTTAATGATTTATTAACTATTTTAGTGTAGTGATGGATATGCCCATGCACCAGCGCTTTACGCCACAGTCCGTATCGATGCAGGAACACAGTGTCAGCCCACTGGTAGTGGTCGATATTCTGCTGCTTAGCACCTTATGCCTGATTCCCAACCTGTTGATGGGCATCAGCTTCCTGCAAACCGCGCGCCCTACGACTGGAGAACATAGCGGGTGGTTGAGTACGCTGGGTATGACACTGGAACCCACAGATCTGCAGAAATTCGTGCTCTGGGCAACGGCCAATCTGCTGCTGCTCGTGATGCTGTTTGCCGTACGCCGCTATGCGATTTGCCCAATAGTTGGCGTGGTGAAGCAGGTTCAGATAATTCTTGGTGTAGTCACACAAAATGTTCCCAAACGCGCCGCTTCGATGCTTGATGTCCGTGGGATGGTGAATGATCTCGCGCGGATGACCCATCTGGCGCTGGAATATTACCTGAAGCACCAGCAGGCCACCGGCGCATTACAGGAAGTACGAACACTTGTCTCCGAAATCAGCCATCAGCAAGCCACAATTGTCCGCAGCACCAGTCGTGAAATGCTAGCGCCGCATCAGGCCGTGCTGGCTTACGCAAACTATCTGGAAGAGCGCATTACCCGTCAGGCAGCAGACCCCACCCTACGCTATGACTTCGACGAAGTCAGTGAGTCGAGCTTTAACCTCAAAATCATCGCTGGTGCATTGGGTTTGCTGCAAACGGAAACCACCATCAAATCAACCCCCGTAGGCATTCCGCTGATGATGCAACAAACCCTGCTAGCGCTTTCTCCCAGCCTCGACCGGCGCGGCATGAAGCTTACCACCGTAGAGGTGGAGCCAGATGTTGTGGCGCTCGGCGATCCCGCCATTTTGGCGCATCTGTTGTGGATGATTCTGCTGGGCACAGTACGCTACGCCGCCGACGAAAGCACCTTGCGCATGCGCTGCCTCTATACCGTAGCCGTGCGATACTGAGTATCGCCATCACCGAGCTATGCTCCAGCACCCTCACCGCCGAAGAGCGCGAGGCTTTACTCAACCAGCAATCACCTCATGCCACGCCCCATATGTTTGCCGAGACCATACGTATCCACGGCAACATCCAACTGGCAGATATGCTATCGAAACTCTTTGGTGGCGAGCTTTCCGTATTGCCACTCACCAGCCACTCCTGCGAAATCTGCCTGAGCTTGCCTGCAGGCGCTTGAACTTGTCACTGAATCCCTTTATTAAGTGCGACTCACCTTGACGATGGGAGTCCTTATGAACCGTTCCGCACTCGTGGCATGCCTGCTTACCGCCAGCCTCGCAACCGTTGCTAATGCCGCTGCCCCCGCAGCTGCCGCTGGCGATGCCGATAAAAAACACGCGGAATATTTTGCCCGTAGCGACATGAACAGCGACGGCGTAATTTCCAAGGACGAATTCCTGGCAAAAACCCTCAAGCGCTTTAGTGAAATCGACAGCAACCGTGACGGAAAAATCAACCCGGTGGAGATGAAAGCCTATCGCGAAGTGAAAAAAGCCGAACGGGCAAAGAAAAAAGCCGCTAAAAAAGCGGCAAAACAGGCTGCCGCAGCAGCGAAAGCCCCCGCAGCGGCGCCCGTAGCAGCCACAAAACCCACAGTGCCAGCGCCTGCCGCACATTAGGCGTTAAAAACCGTTGACACCCCTATAGATGGCGGCTAAAAGGCAGCCTCTTTATGATAATAGGATGACGTTATGAAAGTTCTCAGCTCCCTCAAATCCGCGAAAAAGCGTGATAAAAACTGCCGCGTTGTGCGCCGCAAAGGCCGCCTGTACGTGATCAACAAGCAAAACCCGCGCATGAAAGCGCGCCAGGGCTAGCCCTTCGGTTTTCTTCAAATAAAAAAACAGCGACCATGTGCCGCTGTTTTTTTTATGTCTTCCATAATGGAAATTAGCGCACGTAAATGCGTGTTTCATCAAATCGCAGGCCAGCCTCGGCCTTGCCAGTGATGTGCATCCGCTCCATCGGTACGCCAATGCTTTTTAATGTTGCAATCACTGCCTGCGTGTTACGGCTTGCGGTATTCACCCACTGCGCATCCATCTGTGGATTGCCCGTCAGCGGCGCGTTCGATACAACATCGAACATCACATCCGACTTCACTGCTACAGCTTGCGACACCGCACTATAAAGCTGCTGATCATAATATACGCGAGGCTGATTGAAACGAATCACCATGAGGGGCTGCACCTCGTCGACAAATGCCTGCGCATATAATGGCAGCGGCATGACGGCACTCATAACAAGCGCGCAACCTATAGTTATAAAACGAAATAGGGAACGAATTTTCTGCATCCAACCTCCCTAGCATGCCAAAAACAGGCACGCAAGAACGACATCATAAAAAGCCGCTTGCACTCTGCACACGAGTTGGTTAGGTTGCCGCTCCCTTCACCGCATAGGTGAAACATCTGCGCACCCGTAGCTCAACTGGATAGAGCACTTGACTACGAATCAAGAGGTTAGAGGTTCGACTCCTTTCGGGTGCGCCATTTCCCTAACGGTTACAAGGCAGCACGGCTTAGAAATTTACCGTGCTGCCTAGTTAAATACGGTTAGCGACTTTATACAGCCAACTTAACGCGTGACTGGTTTGGCAAGCTACTGCGGAGCATCCACGCAGTTTTCTCGTGCACGGCCATGCGCCCGACCAGCAGGTCAACCGTCGGCTCGTCTCCTGCTTTTTCAGCCGCAGCATGCGCTTTCTTCAGCGTGGCTACGAGGGTCTGATGGCTCTGCCAGAGATCTTTCACCATCTGGTTGTCGTCGTAGTTGCTGTGGCCATCCTTGATGGCGCTGAGCTTCGTGAATTCAGCAAAACCACCCGGCGATTTTTCACCTAGCGCGCGGATACGCTCGGCGACTTCGTCGATCGCGGCGGCGAGTTCAGTATACTGCTCCTGGAACATCAGGTGCAGCTCGCGGAAGCGCGTGCCTTCCACATTCCAGTGGTAGTTCTGGGTTTTAAGCGCCAGCGCGTAGCTGTCGGCGAGCACTTTTTTGAGGCCGTCCGTTACAGATTTCGTAGTCATCATTCTCTCCTAGGGTTGTGGTGAAGTAGGTCGATAAATAGTCTTCCGGCGTAAGTTTTCCATGTAATCTTTGGTAATTTTTCAGCCCAGCGTCGGCAAATCAATCAGCACCAGCTCGGCGGCGGTGGTCGCCGTGAGTTGCAGCTGTGGTAGCGCGGTGATGGCCACACCATCGCCCTTACGCAGCGTTTCACCGCCGAGGGTAATTTCCCCTTCCGAAACAAGCATATAGGCACCGCCCTCAAGCGTGTGGCTCCATTCCTGCCCGGCGCGCAGCGTGCCGCCGTAGATGGAGGCATCCGCATCGATCCACAGTACATTATCGCCCGTTGGCGCAGCCAACCCGCTGGCGAGGAGCTGCAGCGCCCCCTCCTCTTTCGGGAATTGGCGCGACTCCCAGCGCGGCGTCGCGTTTTTTGTGCGCGGGTGGATCCAGATTTGGTAGAGGCGCGTGGCGACCGTCTCCTCGTTCCACTCGGCATGGGTGATGCCGCTGCCGGCGCTCATCACCTGCACGTCACCCGCCGCGGTTTTGCCACGATTGCCGAGCGAATCCTCATGCGTGATCGCCCCAGCGCGGATATAGGTGATGATCTCCATATCGCGGTGCGGGTGCGGCGCAAAGCCGCCGCCAGCGGCGACGATATCGTCGTTAATCACGCGCAGGGGGCCCAGCCCCATGCGCTCCGGGTTGCGATAGTCTGCGAAGGAAAAATGATAATGCGCATCGAGCCAGTCGATTTTCATCGTGCCGAGTGCGTCGTAGCGTTGAATATCAAGCATATGGTTCTCCCTGTGTCATGCTGAACTTGTTTCAGCATCCATCAAAATACTCGGCGCAGACGCGCCGAGATGGATCCCGAAACAAGTTCGGAATGACAGCCACCTAGTATAGAACGCACTGAAAAAATTACCAGCCCTAGCTCGCCTTACGCTTCACGCTCACGCCCGCAGCAATCGCCTGATCGAGGTCGGCGATGATGTCGCTCACATCTTCGATGCCGATGCTGATGCGGATAGCTTCCGGCATCACGCCCACTTGCTTTTTATGCGCGTCCGAAAGCTGGCTGTGGGTGGTGGAGCTGGGGTGAATGATGAGCGAACGCGTGTCGCCAAGGTTGGCGAGCATGGAGAACAGTTTTACGTTTTCGACCATGGTTTTTGCTTCGTCGAACCCGCCTTTAATGCCGAACGTGAACACCGAACCGGCGCCTTTGGCCAGATATTTTTTCGAGCGCTCGAAGTATTTGTTCGATGGCAGGCCGGCATAGTTCACCCAGGCCACGTCCGGGTTTTTCTCCAGCCACTCCGCCACTTTCTGCGCGTTGCTGCAATGGCGCTCCATGCGCAGGCTCAGCGTCTCGATGCCGTTGAGGGTGAGGAAGCTGTGGAACGGCGACTGGGTTGGCCCCAGCGCGCGCAGGCCAATCGCGTGCAGATGCACGGCGAGCGCCATGGTGCCGAAATTATCCGCAAAGCAGAGGCCGTTATAAGACGGGTGCGGCTTACCAAGCTCTGGGTATTTATCGCGATGCTTCGTCCAGTCGAATTTTCCGCCATCGATCACCGCGCCGCCGAGTGCGGTGCCGTTGCCGTTCAGGAATTTCGTGGTGGAGTGCAGCACCACATGCGCGCCATGCTCCAGCGGACGGCAAAGGTATGGCGACGCCATCGTGTTATCAACGAGCAGCAGAATGTTATGTTCATTCGCGATTTTCGCCAGTTCCTCGATGTCGGATATCACGCCGCCCGGGTTCGCCAGCGACTCGATGAAAATCAGTTTGGTTTGCGGGGTGATGGCTTTGCGCACGGCGTCGAAATCATCGACATCGACGAAATCCGGCTGCCAGCCGAAGCTCGAGGGGAAGGTGTTCTGGAACTGATCCGTGGTGCCGCCATAGAGGCGCTTGCTCGCGACAAAACGATCACCCGGTTTCATGAGGGCTTGGAACGCAAGCAGTTGCGCCGCGTGGCCAGATGCCGTCACCGCCGCGCCCGTGCCGCCTTCTAACGCCGCTAGGCGCTCCTCCAGCACCGCATTGGTGGGGTTGGTGAGGCGCGAGTACACATTGCCGAATTTCTTCAGCATGAATTTATCCGCCGCGTCTTCCGCGTTTTCAAACACAAAGGCGCTGGTCGCATAAATCGGCACCTGACGCGCGCCGGTGGTTGGCTCTGGCGTGTAGCCCGCATGGATAGCGCGGGTGTCGAACTTGGCGGTTTCGTGGGTCATGGCGGTTCCTTATCGTTGTTTGCCGCCTGAGTAACATTGCCGCACGCAATGGTCAAATAGAACGCCAAAAAAGAAAATGCCGTTCTGAATCAACAGAACGGCATGTTTCGTAGGTTGGTAGGAATGAAGGCGATTACCTCGTCAGAAATTTGACAGTTGGTACTAACTTCCCAGAACTCGGCACCGGCTTTCCAGATGCGATATTGTTCGCAAGGTTGACGATTTGATCTTCCTCGGCTTTTGTCAGACCATTTTGTGCATAGGCTGAAATTTTCATTTGCAAATCGTAAAATTGCTGGGCTTCTTTCTCGGTAAAGATTCCGTTTTTAGTGGGATTCTTTTCGTCCTTCAGCGCATGGGTGGCCGCCATCTTTACAGCATCCAAAACCTTTTTGGAGGTCGCCAGCAACTTCGTCGGATAGGTTTCGTTATCAAAACGTCCGCTGCTAAAGATTCGACCATCTTTACCAATTGTAATCGTGTCCTCTGAGCCCTCGCCACCACTATAGACCCAGCCATAAGATAGACTCACACCACCATTTTGCAGCATCACTGTTTCATCATCAAGAGTACTTGGAATGCGTTTGGTCCCTTCTACAGTACCGTCTTTCCAAGTTGTTACTTTACCATCGTTACTCATAAAAATTCTCCTGTTTTAGCATATAAGGTTTAACAACAAGTTCATTTTACCCCCCCCCCCCCGCGTTAATACAAGTTAAGGTTTTGTGACAATCTTTCGGCCAAAAGGTTAATTTTTATTTTTGATTGTTTT
>JBIIEL010000056.1:0-2635 GCA_044237845.1 Rickettsiales bacterium
TTCGGCGTAGGCCAGTTCGATCTCGTTGCCGTCGACCTGCACACAAGGCATGCCGTAGCCGCGCGCCAGGTCAACGATGTCAGCGGAGGCGTGTCCCTTGCCGACAGGCATGGAGATGGCGTAGCCGTTGTTGACACAGGCGTACAGCACCGGCAGCTTCCAAATGGCGGCCATGTTCAGGCTTTCGTGGAATTCTCCGCGGCCGACAGTGCCATCCCCGATGATGCAGCAGGCGACGTTGGGCTCTTTGCGCATCTGCCACGCCAGCGCAACCCCCAGCACGGTCGCCATGTAGGAGCCTTCGACAGCGTTGTCGCCAAAATTGCCGACCCGTGGATTGGCGCTGTGCAGGCTGCCTCCCTTGCCGCTGCAGACCCCGGTGGCACGGCCAAAGAGCTCCGCCATGATCCGTTCGCCGTCCCCCTGATGTTTTTCTTGCGCCAGGGCATTGATGCCGTGGCAGCGATGGTCTGGGAAAAAACAGTCGGTCGCCTTGAGGTGTGCGGCGAGCGCGGCCTGGGTGGCTTCCTGGCCAACCCCCGTGTGCAGCATGCCCGGCACATTGCCCTTTTTGAATTCACGTTCCAGACCGAACTCAAAGGCTCGGATCAGCCACATGTCTCGGTACAGATCGACCAGGGTCTCTAGGTCCAAAGCCACGAGAAGCTCCTTTTACAGTTCATGGAAAAGACGCCAGACCTTTTCCGGGGTGATCGGCAGGTCGCGCACACGCACACCGACCGCATCGTAGACCGCGTTGGCCACTGCGGGTGCTACACCGTCCATCGGAATTTCAGCGACCGCCTTGGCGCCGTAGGGGCCGCTTGGTTCGTAGGTCGGTACCAGAATCGCCTGGACGACGGGCACCTCGTCGGCTTGGAAGATGCGGTAGTCCCCGAAACGGGTCGCCAGAGAACGCCCCGCTTCGTCGTAGACCATCTCTTCGCTGACCGCATAGCCCAGCGCCTGGACCAGCCCCCCCTCGATCTGTCCTGCGGCGGTGCGCGGGTTGATCGCCGTCCCGCAATCGACTGCCATCACCAGCTGGGTGACCGTGACCTGGCCGGTCTCGGTGTCTACCTCTACTTCGGCGTATTGAGCGCCGAAGGGGGGCGGCGAGTGCATCGACATATGGGACGCCGTCGCCATGATCTGGCGATGATCCGCCACATGAAGGCTGTGCAGCGCCACATCTGCCAGGCTGACCGAACGTCCGTCCGGAGCGGTCACCCGCCGATCGCGCAGCGTCAGCTCGACATCGCCATGCAGGGTCAGCATCAACGCAGCCCGCTCGAGGATCTGGTCGCGCACCTGCTCGGCCGCCTTTTTGACCGCCCCCCCCGAAATATAGGTCGTCGACGATGCGTATGCGCCGGTGTCGAAGGGGGTAAAATCGGTGTCTGACGAATAGATCACGATGTCGTTGAGCGGCGCGCCCAATGTCTCCGCAGCGATCTGTGCCAGCACCGTGTCAGAACCGGTGCCCAGGTCGGTGCCGCCTACCAGCACATTGAAACTGCCGTCGTCGTTCATTTTGATGCTGGCCGCCCCCATGTCCATCCCTGGAATCGCCGTGCCGTGCATACAGAGCGCCATGCCCAGCCCCCGGCGGATGTGGGGGCGGGCCGGGTCGATCCGCCAGGCGGGGTCCCCGCGGCGGTCCCAGGCAACGGCTGCTGCGCCCTGTGTCACACATTGCTCAAGCCCACAGCTTTGCACGATCTGCGGCTGGCGTCCGCTGTCGCCCTCTCCCAGTGCCGCGGTAATCGGAATCGGGTCGCCTGAACGCACCGCGTTTTTAAGCCGGAACTCGACCGCATCCAGGGCGAGCGACTCGGCAATCTCCTCCATCAGGCTTTCCAGAGCAAATTCACCCTGGGGTGCGCCGTAGCCGCGGAACGCTCCCGGGGTTGGGATGTTGGTGTAGACCACTTCGGCGGTGAACTGCATGTGGGCGGCGCGGTAGGTCGCCAGCCCGCGCAGACCTGCGACGCTGCACACGGTCAGCCCATGTGTGCCGTAGGCACCGGTGTTGGAGACAATGTGCAGGTCGAGCGCGTGCAGGGTGCCGTCCTGTTTGACACCAGCCCGGAAGGTCACGACCATCGGGTGCCGCGAGCGGGCACTGGTGAACTCTTGGCTGCGCGTGTATTCAAAACGCACCGGCCGTCCGGTGGCAATCGTCAGGTGCGCGCAGAGGTCTTCGATCAGCATCTCCTGCTTGCCGCCGAAACCGCCGCCGATGCGTGGTTTGACCACACGAATGCGCTTGACCGGCAGCCCGATCAGCGGGGCGATCATGCGGCGCACGTGAAAAGGCACCTGGGTGCTGGTGCGGATCACCAGCCGTTCGTCTTCGTCCCAGTAGGTGACCACAATGTGCGGCTCGATGGACGCCTGCTGCACCTGGTGCACATGGTAGGTGCGCTCGAAAAGATGGTCGGAGTCAGCCAGCCCCTGCTCGACATCGCCGACCGCAGCGTGGATTTGGACGGCAATGTTGCGTTCCACATCGGCGATGCCGACCGCGTCGGGCTCGTCGTGGATCACCGGTGCCCCGGGCTGCATGGTCTGCAGCGGGTCAAAGACTGCGGGCAGCAGCGTGTATTCGACCTCGATCAAGTCGAGTGCGGCC
>JBIIEL010000055.1:0-2612 GCA_044237845.1 Rickettsiales bacterium
CCACCAGCCCGGCGTCCTTCGCGGTGATGGTGCCTTCGTTGATGATCGAGGCGTTCGGGTTGCCCGCCTTGTCGAACACCAGCGTGTCGTTATTCATGAAATGGTCGTTATCCAGATCGGCCGTGGTGGCCACCAGACCGTTCACATCCACCCGCGCACCTGCGCCGAACAGCACGCCGTTCTGGTTGATGATGACCACGTTGCCATTTGCCTTCAGGGTGCCATGGATCTGGCTCGCCGAATTGCTATTCACCCGGTTGACGGCGATAGAATTACTACCGGGCTGAAAAAATTCCGTCTGCTCCCCGGCGTCGATGTCAAAGCCGCGCCAGTCAATCAGCAGCTTGTTGCTCTGCTGATGAATGTTGAGTGTATTGCCAACGCTGTTGATCGTCGCTTGCCCTGCGGTCACCGTGCCACCGACCGGATTCGCGGATAAGGAGGCTGGCAGCACGCACAGCAACGCTGCCGTCAGGCAGGTCGTCGAGCGTAGCGTGCGTGGGGTAGATGTCATGCAGGAAGAAGATCCTTTAAGTTACCCACGTAGTGTAGCAGACTTTGGTTAATTATTTGTTAACGCCGCAAGCTACTAAAATGACTTGTTAATTTGGAAAATAATACGCGGGTCTGTGGGGTCTCGGTTATAAAGCGGTGTGCTGATCTCGCGGGTGAGGGGCCATGCTAAACTATCGGGGGTTGGATAATCATAACTGTTGTAGAGAGGCCACGCAGAGATATAGTGAGTTAATGATTTATTGAAGATCCTGCGGTGCGATCCATTTTTTTAATGCAATAAATAGAGAAATATACCCTAATCAACCGGATTAAACTGTTTATACGGCAGCTTAACTAAACGCATACTCATCAACACAGCCTTACACAGATGCCCCATCTTAAGCTCACCCAGATACTTTGTGCGGCGTTTGGCGTTGGCCTTTGGATCGTGACGCCTTGTGTGGCGCTGGCGGTTGATATTCCGGGATCGGCAGATGTGGGGCGTATCCGACCTGCGCAGAAAGCGCCTAGTGTGATTCATGCGCCGGGCAGTTCTGTCGCGCCGCCTTCTGGCGCGATGACGATGCCCATCCCCAAAGGCGCAAAAGCCATTCGCTTTACGCTCAAGGAAGTGAAGCTGGATGGGGTCACGGCATTTACACCGACGCAGATTGAAGACATTTATACCCCCTATCTTGGCAAGGAGATTACCCTCGATATTGCCTATATGTTCGCGGGCGCGATTACGGAACGGTATCGCAATGCCGGGTATTTTCTATCGCTGGCCTATGTGCCCAATCAGGAGATTGGCAGCGGCGTGCTCGTGCTGAAGGTGGTGGAGGGCTATGTCAGCGAAGTCGACATAGAAAGTAGCGCCCGTGCGAACCCGGTTATCCGCGATTATATCGATACACTGACTGTACAAAAACCGCTGACGTCACAGGCGATGGAGAGCTTCCTGCTACGGCTGAATGATCTGCCCGGTTACAGTTTCAGTGGTGTTCTTTCAGCGCTTAATGGCGGCACCGAAGGGGCGGTAAAACTAACCGTGGAGCGGCTAAAGAAAGAAGGCAGCGGCACGCTGACCATCGATAACAATTCCTCCCGTTTCCTCGGCCCACACGAGGGAACGCTTTCATATTCGACAAGCCTGCTACCTCTGCACCAAACAACTGTCTCCGGCCTCTCCAGCATTCCGACTAGACCCATGCACTATATTTCGCTCGAACATAGCGCCGTTGTCATGCCGGACATCACACTGACGCTCAATGGCGCCATCACAGAAGCGACGCCAGGGTTTACCTTGACACCCTACGAAATCGAAAGCAGCTCCACTTTTATCAGTGGGAGTATCGGCTATCAGTGGATACGCCAGCGCGATGAAAATCTCTCCCTGAAACTGGCGCTCGATAGCCGCGATTCGAGTACCGACTTGCTGGGCTTTGCCTTGACGCGGGATCATATCCGCGCGCTGCGGGCAACGGCAACTTATGATGGAACCGACCGCTGGTATGGCTCGAACACGGCGAACCTCACGATCAGCCGCGGCATCAGCGGGTTGGGGGCAAGCAAAAAGGGTGCGCTCGATATTTCGCGCGCCGAAGCGGTACCCGATTTTACCAAAGCAGAGTTATCCCTCACCCGCGCACAAGGCCTCACCAACGATTGGTCGCTCTTCCTATCAGGGCAGATGCAACGCGCTTCGGGGCCACTCTTTTCGTCAGAAGAATTCGGCTATGGGGGGCAGACCTTCGGCCGTGCCTTCGATGCGTCGGAGATCACCGGCGATCATGGTATCAATGGTTCGCTCGAATTGCGCTACAGCCATTGGGGCGATTTGCAACCGGTCAGTTTCCAGCCCTATGCGTTTTATGATGTCGGCGCGGCGTGGAACGACGATCTGGGACAGGCAAAAAAAGCTTCGGGTTCATCCGCCGGGGTGGGGCTCAGGGCATTCTCGGAGGCGGGGGTTTCTGGCAATGTGGGCTTAGCATGGCCCCTCAACCGGGAGATCAGCACACCGCTTTATAACCGAGACCCCACAGACCCGCGTATTATTTTCCAAATTAACAAGTCATTTTAGTAGCTTGCGGCGTTAACAAATAATTAACTAAAGT
>JBIIEL010000020.1:0-33660 GCA_044237845.1 Rickettsiales bacterium
GGTCTCGTGAGAGTGTCCGCTTCCCGCAAGGGAACTATGTATCAGGGGAGCTTAGAGCTCCCCTTGGCTTTTGTGAGATGTGCTTTCATCGTCACCTATATATCAAGCGAAGAAGGTGATGGAGTATGGGAAACACCTTTGGATTTATATAAATCCATCAGTTGATTTTTCATGTCCACAGCTAGTTGATGTATAGTCCATGCAATTTCGAATGTTTCTTCGTGAGAAAATAAAATCGCATCTCCAATGGAAAAAGTTTTTTCGTGTCTTTTGATTTGCAAGCAAACATAATCCCCCTGCTTCATATTTTTGCCAAATTCAAGCTTCTGTTTTTTTCCATCCTCAGTCTGAATGAAAATATGAAAAACTTGCCAATATATTTTCCGTTTACCATTCTTAGCTTGCTGACCAACCGTTTCGAGTATGTAGCCTTGAGCATGCGTAAGACAATTTCGTATATCCTTTAAGCCACTAAATACTTTTCCTTGATTGGCCTTGTCGACATATAAACCATTCTCTTTTAGTTCTTTTATTTTTTGGTCTACAGCATTCTCACAAAAAGCTTTGTAACGATTGGCATCAATAATTCCTGATGCTTTGATTTTGCCGTCTTTTACATGCTCTAAAATCAAGCAATGCTGAAAAACTCCATCGAGTACGTTATAGAATGCTTCAAGCATATCTCTGAGAAGATGTCGCCCAGTCCACTTATCAAATCCATCGCAAATATTTTTTAATTCTTCCTCGGAAGGTGTCTTAATCTGATGCGTGACTAGGCCGACTTGTAGATTCCAATCATGAATCTTAGGCGCTTGGCTTTTAAGAGTTTCCGTGATCGTTGAAAAATATTTAACCCTGTTAAAAGCTTCGTCAATGGGGATGAAAGCTGGATCAATATTTATTTGAATAGGAGGTATTCCCAATCTAACCCACCTTCTTGTAAATCTCTGACCCGCCTTCCACGAACTTCTTGCTCATTTCGTCCATGCCTTTGGCGGCGGTGGCTTCGTCAGGTTGTTGCGCCGCAACATTGCCCAGTGCGCGTTCGGTTTGGGCAAACTCCCGCACTTCCTGACTAATCTTCATGCTGCAGAATTTCGGGCCGCACATGGAGCAGAAATGGGCAACCTTGGCTCCGTCAGCTGGTAACGTCTCGTCATGAAATGACCGCGCCGTTTCGGGGTCGAGCGCGAGGTTGAACTGGTCTTCCCAGCGGAAATCAAACCGCGCGCGGGAAAGCGCATTGTCGCGCAGCTGCGCGCTCGGGTGCCCCTTCGCGAGGTCTGCCGCATGCGCCGCGATTTTATACGCAATCACCCCAGTTTTCACATCGTCGCGATTCGGCAGGCCGAGATGTTCCTTCGGCGTGACATAGCACAGCATCGCCGTGCCGAACCAGCCGATCATCGCCGCGCCGATGGCACTCGTGATATGGTCGTAGCCCGGCGCGATGTCCGTCGTCAACGGCCCGAGCGTGTAAAACGGCGCTTCGTGACACGCCTCGAGCTGCTTATCCATGTTCTCTTTGATGAGATGCATCGGCACATGGCCGGGGCCCTCGATCATCACCTGCGCGTCATGCTTCCACGCAATCTGCGTCAGCTCGCCGAGCGTTTTCAGCTCCGCAAATTGCGCCGCATCGTTCGCATCCGCAATGGAACCCGGGCGCAGCCCATCGCCGAGGCTGAAGGTCACGTCGTACGCCTTCATGATCTCGCAGATTTCCTCGAAATGCGTGTAGGTGAAATTCTCCTGATGGTGCGCCATGCACCATTTGGCGTGAATGCTGCCGCCGCGCGATACAATGCCCGTCACGCGGTGTTCCGTCAGCGGAATGAACGGCAGGCGCACGCCCGCGTGGATGGTGAAATAATCGACGCCTTGTTCCGCTTGCTCGATCAGCGTGTCGCGGAAAATTTCCCATGTCAGGTCTTCCGCGATGCCGCCCACTTTCTCGAGCGCCTGATAGATCGGCACCGTACCGATCGGCACGGCGGAGTTACGAATAATCCATTCCCGCGTCGCGTGGATGTTTTTTCCGGTCGAAAGATCCATGATGGTGTCCGAACCCCAGCGCGTCGCCCACACCATTTTCTCGACCTCCTCCGCGATGGATGAACTGATCGCCGAGTTGCCGATATTGCCGTTGATCTTCACCTTGAAATTGCGGCCGATAATCATCGGCTCCAGCTCCGGGTGGTTGATGTTGGCGGGGATAATCGCGCGGCCGCGCGCCACTTCGTCGCGCACGAATTCCGGCGTAATCAGCTGCGGAATGCTGGCGCCGAAACTGTTGCCGCCTTTGCCTGCTTCCATCGCCTCTGTGCGGCCTTCGTTCTCACGAATCGCGATATATTCCATCTCCGGCGTGACGATGCCTTTTTTCGCGTAATGCATCTGCGTCACGTTCATGCCCACCTTCGCGCGCAGCGGTTTTGCCGGCACGTTAGGGAATTGCAGCGTTTCCGCAAGTGCAGCATCCAGCGCACGGCCTGCACGCAGCCCGTTATCCTCCGGCTTCACGGCGCGGCCTTCGTAGCGCTCGCTATCGCCGCGCGCCTCCACCCAGCGCGCACGCAGCGGGGCGAGGCCTTTTTGAATATCGATCACCTCGCTCGCATCCGTGTAGGGGCCCGAGGTATCATACACCACCACCGGTTTTTCCTCCGCCTTAGGCGAGAGCGCAATTGCGCGCATGCCCACGTTCACGCCCATCAGGCGCTCCGTCCCTTGCGCGTAAATTTTGGCGCTGCCGGGCATCGCACCGGTGGTAACAGTGAAAGGTTTCTCAGCCGTTTTGGTGGCAGCGTTGCTCTTTGGCGGGGTCATGGCAGTTCCTTCATTTTCGTCATTGCGAGGAAGCCGGACCCAACATAGGCCGGGGTGGCAATCCAGTGTTTGTCATCCCTGCGCAAGCAGGGATCCCCTTCAAGGAGATTCCCGCTTTCGCGGGAATGACAAAAGAGATAGATTGCTTCGGCTTCGCCTCGCAATGACGGGTTAACATGAGCAAGAGAACTACCATCTCCGCCGCGCTGCCGCAAATGAAACCGGGGCAGTTACGCACATTTCATGCGGCGCTCGCGCGGTGGTACCAAACCCACGGGCGGCATGATCTGCCCTGGCGCACCACGGATGACCCCTACCATATCTGGCTGAGTGAGGTCATGCTGCAACAAACGCAGGTCGCCACCGTGCGCGACCGTTTTTATGCCCCCTTCCTCGCGAAATTCCCCAGCGTCGAGGCGCTCGCCGCCGCGCCAGAAGCCGCCGTCATGAAGGCGTGGGAGGGGCTCGGCTACTATTCCCGCGCCCGCAATTTGCATAAGGCAGCAAAGCAGATCGTGAGTAGTGAGTGGTGGGTGGTGAGTTGTAAAGAATCGCTACCACTCACTACTCACCACTCACTACTCACCAGCTTGCCCGGCATCGGCCGCAACACGGCGAGTGCGATTCTCGCTTTCGCCTATCACCAGCCCGTCGCGATTCTGGAGGCCAACGTGAAGCGCGTGGTCGCGCGCATCTTTGCGCTCGAAACGCCGACGGACGAACAGCTCTGGGCAGGCGCGGCGATACTGATGGGGATTGAAAGCCATTTATCTGAGCCAAATGCTAGGAGCATCCGCGCGCAGAAACTTGAGCGTACAACGAAGTACGTGAGTTCCGAGCACGGGCGCGACACCGCAGTTGGCCAGAGAAATGGCTTGATGCCACCGTTCGATTACAATCAGGCGATGATGGATCTGGGCAGCATGATCTGCACACCGAAAACCCCAAGCTGCGATGCCTGCCCCGCCGCGTCACTCTGCGCAGGAAAATCATCGCCACTGCGTTACCCTGCACGTAAGCAAAAGAAAGTCGCCCCCACCCGCAGGGTGGTCATCACCGTGCGCGAAGATGTACGCGGCTGCCTGTTCCTCGAACCGCGTAATGCCAAGCTGCTCGGAGGGTTGTGGGGTTTTCCGCAAATGTTACAAGAAGGCGAGGCCAGTAGGCCGAGCGAGCCATCAGCCCGCGAAGCGGCGCGCCATGGCGAGGTTAGCAAACCGAGCCGGGCGCAACTCAAAAAGCTTGGCACTGTCACCCACATCTACTCGCACTTCAAACTCATCGGCGAGGTGGTGCATGAAAAACAAACCGGCATCAGCAACTCGCCAGACTGGCACACACGCGAGGAAATCGCCGCGCTGCCGCTTTCAACCCTCGACCATAAAGTTCTAGCACTGGTTGAAAAACATCACACTGCGCAAAATAAGCCACGTAAAAAAGCGCCCGCATGCAACAAAAATTGACGCCCCAACAGCGGCTGGTTAGCGTTCGCCGATAACCCACCCATGTAAGGAGTTCCCCGTGGCTAAAGCAGCACTGAAAGCAAAAGCGAAAACCGCCAAGAAAAGCCCTGCGAAAAAGAAAGCCACGAAAGCCAGAACTCGCGTCGGCTGCGCGCCACAGCGTCCGGCCAAACTGCAATCGAGCCGCAAAGACATCACCAGCCGGTTTAAAACCACGGGCAGCGCGCAGCTCACCGTCAACGGCGGCAAACCGGTGGAATTCCCCATCTACAAAGCGGTCGAGGGCGCGAGCGTGATCGACATCAGCAAGCTCTACGCGCAGACCGGCCATTTCACATTCGACCCTGGATTCCTCTCCACCGCATCGTGCGATTCAGAAATCACCTATATCGACGGCGACAAGGGCATTTTGCGCTATCGCGGCTATGACATTGCCGACCTCGCGAGCAAGGCCAACTTCCTCGAAACGGCCTATCTGCTGAACTACGGCGACTTGCCTAACCGTGGGCAGAAAGAATGGTTCGAATACACCATCAACCGTCACACCATGGTGCACGAGCAACTGCAATTCCTCTATCGCGGCTTCCCGCGCCGCGCGCACCCGATGGCGATCATGGTCGGTGCCGTTGCCTCGCTTTCGGCCTTCTATCACGATTCGCTCGACATTCACGACCCCGCCGAGCGCGAACTCGCGATGATGCGCATCATCGCCAAAATGCCGACGCTGGGCGCGATGTGCTACAAATATTCGGTCGGCCAGCCCTTCATGTATCCGCAGAATGATCTGAGTTTCTGCGAAAACTTCCTGCATATGATGTTCGCGACCCCCTGCGAGCAATACAAGGTCAACCCGGTGATCGCGGATGCGATGGAGAAAATTTTCATCCTCCATGCCGACCACGAGCAGAACGCGTCCACTTCCACCGTGCGTCTTGCCGGTTCCTCGGGCGCGAACCCATTTGCCTGTATCGGCGCGGGGATTGCCTCGCTCTGGGGCCCGGCGCATGGCGGCGCGAACGAGGCTGTTATCCAGCAGCTCATGGAAATCGGCGATGTGAAAAACATCCCGCATTTCATCAAGCGCGTGAAGGACAAAAACGACAATTTCCGCCTGATGGGCTTCGGCCACCGTGTCTACAAGAACTACGACCCGCGTGCGGCGGTGCTGCGCAAGGCGTGTTACGACGTGTTGAAAGAACTGGGGCAGGAAGACGAGCCGCTGCTTAAAATCGCGATGGAGCTCGAGAATATCGCGCTGAACGACGAGTATTTCATCCAGCGCAAGCTCTACCCGAACGTCGATTTCTACTCCGGCATCATCTACCGTGCGCTGGGTATCCCCACCGCGCTGTTCACCGTGCTCTTCGCCGTCGCGCGTGCGGCGGGTTGGGTTGCGCAGTGGAAAGAGATGATCGAGGATCCGACGATGAAAATCGGCCGTCCGCGTCAGCTCTTCGTCGGCGCTGCACCACGCAAATTCATCACGCTCGATAAGCGCTAGAACAGAGCAGATCTCCCTGACATAAGCCGTCCCCGCATTTGCGGGGGCGGCTTTTTTTATCGCTCGTGCGATGCTGGAAGTTTCTTCCGCTGGAGGGGCTTGCAGAGCGAGTCAATATATTTTGCCTCGCTTCGGTCGATCTCCCCATCCCCCATGGACTGCTGAATCCCATCCTGCAAACAGCGCAGAGCATGTAGGCTACCTTTGATACTGCCGTCGGCCATCGCACGCCGCAAAGCATCTTCCAGTACCATGTCTAGCCCGTGGGAGCGGATGCTGACCTGATCGCGCACGGAAACCCCAGTTGCCTCCAAATCAAAATACGAGACGGTAATCTTATGATGCTTTTTATCAACACACACCTCGACTGCCGTACCAACGCCCTCCAGAGTATCGGTCGTACGCATGAGTAGTTCATTCTCGTTATAGGCGTAGTCACGGCGGATGAAGTGCTTGTTATCTTTGATCCGCTCCACATGAGCTTCCTGCCCTCCATCCGGCAAGTTCTTCACCACCCCACCCTGCCAGCGATGCACGATATTCTCTACAAACTTCCACATGTGTTTATCTTAGCATAGAATTGGTAAAAATTTGGTGAACATCGTGTGAAGAAGCCCCGCATTCCACACAACAAAAAAGCCCTCTGAATTTCAGAGGGCTTTTTTTGCAGAAACGATTGCCTATCCGATCTACGAGATCAGCTTCAGCACACCGTTCGGCAGTTTGCTGGTTTGGGCGATCGTCGCCTGTTCCGACTGCGCACGCAGCGCATCGATCAGCGAAGAACCGGCTTTCCCAGCAATGTCGTCCGGCGTGAAGGTCGAGCGCAGTGCGTCCTGGTTCTGCAATGCACTTTCGACCGATGCGGATGCGAAATCCGCGATGTCCTTAAGCTGCGCAATGACCGCTTGCTGCGCAACTACGGTTGCTTGTGCGTTCGAAATGGTCTCAAGCGCTGCTTTAGCCGATGCTTCCGTTGAAACATCTGCACCACCGATCAATTCATTCGACGTAAAACCAATCTGTTTCGGTGCGCCCGCATCAATCGCCGAGGCATCACTGCCCAGCGCCTGAAGGGTTCCATCCACATCCAGCTTCGGCTGTGGCGAAGGCGGAACAGCACGAATCGACCCTGCCAATGCCTTGAATTGTGCGGTAAGCGCAGCACGTTGGCTGTCGCTCAAGCCAGAGGAACTCGCACGCACGGCGATGCTGCGTAACTGCCCGAGGATCGCATTCACCTGCGCTGCGCCGACATCGACCGCGCCGACGTCCGAAGTGACGTAACCGACATTCAAGGTCTCGACGCGCAGACTCAGCGGCGGAAATTGTTTCACCTCATCCGGCGCGACAACATTTACACTTGCCGCGTTCGCGGGCGCTTCCTTGATCGCAGGTGCAGAATTGTTGAATACGGCCGAGAGTTTGACGCTCTGGTCACCGAGACTACGTATCACGCCCGTAGTAGGCACTGTTGATGTTACCGTCATGGTACAGCTCCGAGTTCAGAATACCTTCTAAACCAATGGTTACTTCTTTTTTTCGGTTTCTCTTGCTGGAAACCGCGAATAATGCTCGTACAGCTAACTGCTGCTTGATACACCATTACGATTATAGTATAAGCTTTTTTGCACCATCTGACAAGGAGAAAATGTCACACCATGTTTAATCCATTTATAGTACTGATAAGTAAAGTGATTTCCCTTATCAACATTGCATTGATTGTCTGGATTGTGCTCGGTTTGCTCATCCATTTCGACGTCGTAAACCGCAATAACCCGCTTATCAACCGCATTCAGAACATCCTCGATCAGCTGTTCGAGCCGGTGCTACGCCCCATCCGCGCACGTCTCGCGAAGTTCATGCCCGCGCTGAACGGCATCGACCTCTCACCCGTGGTGCTGATCTTGCTCCTGAACTTTATCAATGATGCTCTCTTCTCGTGGTTCTACAAAATCTAGAACACCACCGTCTTATGACCGTTGAGTAACACGCGGTGCTCGGTGAAGTAGTTTACCGCTCGGGCGAGCACCTGCGCCTCGATGTCTTGCCCCATATTGGCAAGCGCTTCCGCAGAATAGCGATGGTCAACGCGTGCCACTTCCTGATCGATGATCGGGCCTTCGTCGAGGTCGTCCGTCACGAAATGCGCCGTCGCGCCGATGAGTTTCACGCCGCGCTCATGCGCCTGATGGTAGGGCTTCGCGCCCTTGAAGCTCGGGAGGAACGAGTGGTGGATGTTGATCACCCGCCCGCGCAGCTCGCCGCATAGTTCGGGGCTCAGGATCTGCATATAGCGCGCGAGCACCACGAGGTCGATGCGTTCGGCCGCCATCACCTCGCGCAGTTTTTCCTCCACGCGCAGCTTGTTTCCGCCCTCGGTGGGGATGTGGTAGAAGGGCACACCGTGCCATTCGGTGATGCCGCGCCCATCCTCATGGTTGCTGATGACCGCCGGAATTTCCATATGCAGCCTGCCGGTGCGCACGCGGTGGAGCAGGTCGTTGAGGCAATGGAGCTGCTTGCTGACCAGTATCAGCACGCGCGGTTTCGCCGCCGCTTCCACCATCTCCCATTCCATGGAAAATGGCTTAGCGACCCCGCGCAGGAATTTTTCCCTCAAACTTTCGCCTCCAAGCGCAGCTTGGAAGTGCACACGCATGAAGAAGCGCCCGGTCGAGGGGTCGCCAAACTGGGTGGATTCCACAATAAACCCGCCTTGCTCGGCGAGGAACCCCGTCACCGCCGCCACAATCCCCCGCGCATCCGCGCAGGAGAGGGTAAGTATATACTGTGTCACCTTATCGCTCATCCGCGCGGGTCTAGCGGCATTCCAAAAAAATTCCAAGAAAATTGAGGGATTGTCATCAAACTGTCACACAAGGAAGCCATACTGGCCCGATGGCAGAGAAAAGAACAATCTTCGAGGCTCTCAAAGGAAACCGTCCCTTCGCGGCAGCGGGAGTGGTTTTGCGCACAAAACGCGAGGCGGCGGGGATCACAATCGCAAGATTGGCGGGCAAGTACAATATGGGTACCGACTTTATTAGAGAGATAGAAGACGGGCGCATAGGATTATCGCAACAGCGCTTCCTGCAATTTGGCGCTGAATTCTCTTTCAGCCGTGCATACTATCAGTATTTTGCGCGCCAGTATCACCTCGAGATACCCGCGGATGTTAAGAAGCGTTTTAACATACCCGACGACACACCTCTTGAGGGCCCTAAGGACGAGGCAATAATTCCGCACAAGAATAAGATACACGGGAATAGGAAAGTTGCCACCGCCCCCGCACAACAGGATGAGTCAAAAATCCCAAGCGACGATGAAGTAGCAGCACTCGATCCAAAGAAACGCGTGCCCACCCTGTTCAAAGGCTACCAAGCGCGCAGCGGAAAATCTAATCCTACAATTGAGAATGAGATGAATACCAGTGCGTTTAAAGGCTGGAAGAATGGCACGCCAATGACCTACAGCAGGCTGGATGAAATGCAGGAAGCCCTCGCTCTTTCTGACAAGGAAGTGGTCAAACTCATATGGCTGTCTTTGCGTCAAAATACCAATCGAAACACGATCAGTGTAGGCAAGACAGAGCTGGGCTTATGGCTCGACAAGCTGGAGGATAAAGTAGCGTACACGCAATATCTGACAGAGACGTTCGGCTCTACCAAGATTGTTATGGACAACAACACCACCACCGCTGGTACTGCACTACCCACCAAGAATGTGCCCGAGCTGCTGCCGGGCAATACCTCATTTCCTAGCCGCTCCCACTCCTAACCGCTCACCCCGGCCACCAGCGGCGGGAAGACGCACATAATTGCGGTGCCATCCGCCTCGGTGGAGGTGACATGCACATTGCCGCCATGCAGTTCGGTGAAGCGTTTCACCAGGCCGAGGCTCAGCATCGAATCCGCGCCCGGTGCCTGACCTGCGCGCTGGAATGGCTCGAACAGTTGTGCGATACGCGCATCATCGAGTACCACACCGTCGTTATGCACGGTGAGCGCGGCATGTCCCGCTTCAGAGCGGCTGATACGCACGGTGATTTTACCCCGTGTTTTGGCGAGTTTCAGCGCATTGCCGAGCAGGTTGATGAGGATTTGTTTGAAGCGCACTTCATCGGCTTCAATCACATCGATGCCTTGCATTACCTCGACTTCAATCGTCAGGTTGTCCGTTTTTAGCCTGGTTGAGAGCAGCGCCAACACTGCATCCACCGTCTGGCGCACATGGAAAGCCCGGATGTCGAGTTTGAGATAGCCCGCCTCAATCGTCGCGAGGTCGATAATATCGCCGATGAGCGAGGCGAGATGCTGCGCCGATTGATAAATCCCGCCGACATATTCTTTCTGCCGGGGGTTGAGCGCGCCCGCATATTCCTTCGTCAGCATTTCTGCAAAGCCCGAGATGGACGTCAGCGGCGAGCGCAATTCGTAGGACATATTGGCAAGGAATTCGGTCTTCATCCGGTCGGCAGTCTCAAGCGCCTCGGCGCGCTCGCGCAAGCTGCGCTCGACCAATGTGGAGTCCGTCACATCGTTAAAACTGAGCAGCGTCGCCCCGTCCGGCAGCGGCACCACCGCGCAGCTGATGACAGTGCCATCGCTGCGGTCGAAGCGCGTAGTCGCCAATTTGCGAGATTGGAATTTGGCGAGCAGCGTGTCGAGATAGGTCGGCCAATCGTCGGCGATAAACAATTCACGGCAGCGCGCCCATACGTCACGGATATGCGGCTCGCTGATCATGAACTCCGCGTCGAGCTTCCACAGCAAACGGAAGACCGGGTTAGAAAGCGTCAGCCGCCCGTTCTCGCCAAACACGGCGATGCCCTCGTGCAAATGGTCAAGCGTTTCGCGCTGCACGGCGATGAGCGTGTTGTACGAACGCTCGAGCGCGAGGCGGTCGGTCACATCCTCATACACAAATAAAATACCACCGAGCGCGTGCGGAATCGCAATCACGCGTAGCGTTTTTCCGTCCGGCAGGTAGAAAAATTCCTCCTGCGGCTCAATAAGCGAGGTAAATAATTTCAGCTGC
Source organism: Rickettsiales bacterium (assembly GCA_044237845.1). GTDB lineage: Bacteria > Pseudomonadota > Alphaproteobacteria > Rickettsiales > UBA3002 > QFOX01. The sequence goes on from JBIIEL010000020.1 coordinate 10,834, forward strand.
GCCTGCTTGAACGCCTTGAAATTCGCCTGTTCTGGCAGCTTGCGTTTTTCGCGCATCACCTCGAGCACTTCAGCGTAAGTCGGTGCGGATTCTAAAAACGCTTCGTCATGTTTCCAAAGCGCGACAAACGCGAAGTTATGGAACTTCAATTTCATGTCACGACCGTAAATCACCATCGCCGCCGTCGAGCTATCGAGCAAATCCCGCAGCGCCTGTGCATGTAGCGCCACCTCGGTTTTTGCGTCCTCCAACTCGCTGATATTCACCGCATAGCCGATCGTCCCCTCGCCCTTCATCGGCACCTCGCGGATGAGGTAAAGCCGCCGCTCGCCCTCGACCACAATATGCCGCCGTTCAATCTGTTCTGTGCCAGTCTCGAGCGCCCGCTGTGCTAACGCGCGGTGGCCCTTGTAGAGCTCCATATCCCCGACCGCGATCACATTCTCCGACGTCGCCTCCGCGACTTCCGAGAAAGCGAGATTACAATAGGTGATATTCAGCTCGAGATCTCGGTTCCAGACGGGGTTGAGCGACATATTGAGCATATTCGCATAGCGCCGCGCCTCCAGCTTCAGCCGCGAATTCTCCGTCACCAGCCGCGCAGATTCGGCATCCGGCGGCGATGCGGGCGGCACTTCCTTGGCGAATTTCCGAATAAACGATGCAATCATAGGCCTATAGTATCGCCCCGCGCGCACTTGTCACGTGCTATCCGCTTGCTCCCCGGCTAACACCTAAAACCTAACCGCTAAAACCTAGTACCGGTACCAGTCTTTCTTGAACGGCCCGGTCACCGGCACGCCGAGATAATCCGCCTGCTCTTTGCTGAGCTTGGTGAGCTTCGCGCCCACGCGTGCGAGGTGCAGTTCTGCCACTTTCTCGTCGAGATGTTTCGGCAGCACATAGACCTTGCGCTCATATTTCCCGTGGTTGTTCCACAGCTCGATCTGCGCCAGCGTCTGGTTGGTGAACGATGCCGACATAATAAAGCTCGGGTGGCCGTTCGCACAGCCAAGGTTTACAAGGCGGCCTTGCGCCAGCAGGATGATACGCTTGCCGTCCGGGAACTCGATTTCATCCACCTGGGGCTTCACTTCGTGCCATTTCATGTTGCGCAAGGAAGCGACCTGAATCTCAGTATCGAAATGGCCGATATTGCACACGATCGCACGGTCTTTCATCGCGCGCATATGTTCGAGCGTAATGATATCCTTGTTGCCCGTCGTGGTCACAAAAATGTCGGCGTCTTTCATCACGTCTTCCAGCGTCAGCACCTGATAACCTTCCATCGCCGCCTGCAGCGCACAGATCGGGTCGATCTCGGTGACCACCACGCGCGCGCCTTGGCCGCGCAGCGCCGCCGCACAGCCTTTGCCCACATCGCCATAACCCGCGACCACCGCCATTTTCCCGGCGATCATCACGTTGGTCGCTTGCTTGATACCATCGAGCAGCGACTCGCGGCAGCCATAGAGGTTATCGAATTTCGATTTCGTCACTGAGTCATTCACGTTGAATGCCGGCACCTTCAAGGTGCCTGCTTTTTCCATCTCGAGCAGGCGCTGCACGCCGGTCGTCGTCTCCTCCGAAACGCCGCGCACATCTTTCAGCATCTCGGGGTATTTGTTATGCATGATGAGCGTCACATCCCCACCGTCGTCGAGGATCATATTCGGCGTCCAGCCATTCGGGCCGCGCAGCGTCTGCTCGATGCACCATTCATACTCTTCTTCCGTCTCGCCTTTCCATGCAAACACAGGCGTGCCCGTCGCCGCAATCGCTGCTGCGGCCTGGTCTTGCGTCGAATAAATATTGCAGCTGCTCCAGCGCACTTCGGCACCGAGCGCCGTCAGCGTCTCGATCAGCACGGTGGTTTGAATCGTCATATGCAGGCAACCCACAATGCGCGCGCCTTTCAGCGGTGCCTTGCCTTTATATTCCTCGCGCAGCGCCATCAGGCCAGGCATTTCGGTTTCTGCAATCGTGATTTCCTTCCGACCCCACGCCGCGAGGTTGATATCCGCAACCTTGTAATCGGTGAAATTAGCCGGGGCAGTTTTCGCAGCAGCAGACATGGGAACTCCTAAAAAATGGTTTCCCCGGTGGTTTAGGCGATGTTTCAGGCAATTACAACCCCTAGTATTTCTGCCCTTACGGACAAAATTAACCATTTATTAACCCGCCTCTGTTACTCTGGTGAGAGAACCACCTGAAAGGTCAAATGTCAGGAACCGATACAGAGCATTTCACGCACGAAAAACCCATCACCTATGTGTTGGCGGGGGATGACCATAATGGCGCACTAACAGACACTGTGGAGGCCTACAAAAAGGATAAAAACGTCGTTGTCCTTAGCGCTTCTGACTATCCCTCCATAGACGACGCCGTAAAACAAATAAAACCCCCTGCGAATATTGTCATCGCCTGCCATGGCGAAGCTTATGAAAGAGGCAACGCAACAGGAACCTTTGCCTGGGCAAAGCATGATGAGATAGGTCCAGAATATGGACAACTTTTCTCTCAGCTGCCTGGGGGCATCGGAACCATTACGGTGCTCAGCTGCTACGGCGAAACCGCGCTCGATATGTTGCAAGACATGCCTGCCGGAACGGTCTTACAATCCCTCATCGGCATGAATGCACCTAACCTCGCAGGGTTCGCTGAAATGTTTCAGGAAGAAACAGTAAAATCTACTGATCCTAACTCCCTTATCCTAGAGGCACTCGATAACATTGACGCCACATATATAGACAAAGTACGCAGATATACCAGCGACGATGGCAAGGTCATCCCTCTTTCGCGAGGAGACCTCCTGCCTCAGATCATCGGCATCGGCGGTAATCCGCCCATCGAAATTGATTTGGATAAGCAAAGTGGTGGACTAGGCTCACAAATTACTCAGAACCCCACAGCATTCAAAGACGCCATTTCACTGGTAAAAAAACATTTTGATACAAAGACCACATTCGCAATGTTTGACGCGCTGGAAGATACAGGTGTTAGCTGGCAAGAGTTTGAAGCTTCAAAAGAAGGAAGTCCTGAGCGCAAAGCCTTAGAAACTAAATTGTTGGACGGTCTAAGAAAGAAATTCCCCGATGCTGATGCGATTATCACTGAAAAAAATGGGATGAGGTTTTTTAACAAATTAGTATATCAGCATAAGCACGACCCCCAACATGATCTCGAAGATAAAATCACCGCCGTTGCGGAGAAAATAAAAAACGGTGAACCCATCGCGCTGGATAAAGACGGCAATCCGGATTTCGATGAGTTGCGGATCCGTCGCGCGCTTGGCGTGGCTTACCTCAAAACCTCCGGTGAGATGGATAAACTCATCGAACAGGCAAAAGAATCTGCAAAACCCGCAGAAATAGCGCCCCCCTCCAAAGCACCGGAGAACGAACCATCCATCATGTCGGAAGATAAAGCGCTAAAAGCTACGCCGCAGCAGAATGATTATGGCGCATTGCTCGGCAAGTATGGCCTCTCCAAAGACGATTTTAGCAACGTCGCACTAGATCCATCAACCCCGACCTATGCTGCCTATAAGCCGCAATCTCAGAGCGTTGATACAGGGCGAACCGTCTAACCCTTCGCCTTCTCCTCCTCCACCAGCACGCGCTTCAAAATCTTGCCGATATTATTCTTCGGCAGTTCGCTTCTGAACTCGAACGCGTGCGGCACGGCATAGGCGGAGATGTTGCCCTTGATATATTCCTTGAGTGCCGCCTCGTCGAGCGTCTGCCCCTCGCGCAGCACCACATAGGCCTTGATCATCTGCCCGCGCGTCGGGTGCTCGAGCCCCACCACCGCGCATTCGAGCACCGCCGGGTGGGCATAGATCACCTCCTCCACATTGCGCGGATAAACCTTATATCCGCCGACGATAATCATCTCCTTGCTGCGGCCGACGATATAAAAATACCCGTCCGCATCCATCCGCCCGAGATCACCCGTATGCAGCCGCCCGTTGCGAATCACGTTGTCGGTTTCGTCCGGCCGGTTGAGGTAGCCCGCCATCACCTGCGGGCCGCGCACGCACACCTCGCCAATCTCGCCGATGGGCATGGGTGTATCGTGATCCTCGCTGTCGATGATCTCCATCGTCGTGCCGGGGAAGGGCTGGCCGATCGAGCCTGCCTTCCCGCCGCCCTGCAAGGGGTTGCAGCTGACGACGGGTGAGGTTTCGGTGAGGCCGTAGCCCTCCACCAGCGCGCAGCCGGTCAGTTTCTCGAATTTCTCTTTCACATCCACCGGCAACGGGCCACCACCGCTGATGCACATCTTGATGCTCGACAGGTCGTATTTATCCAAGTTGCGCGCGTTGTTGATGGTCGCATAGAGCGTGCTCACGCCGGGCATAATGGTCGGCTTCTTGTCGTTGATGTCGGCGAGCACATGCTTCAAGTCGAACTTGGGGTGGATGATGATGGTATAGCCGCTCGCGATGGCAAGGTTCAGCGCCACCGTCATCGAGAACACATGGAAGAACGGGATCACCGCCAGCATGGTTTCACGGCCCGGCTCCAACCCCACCATCCAGCTTCGGCATTGCAGCGTGTTGATGTAGAGGTTGCTATGCGTCAGCATCGCGCCTTTAGGCACACCCGTGGTGCCACCGGTATATTGCAGCACCGCGATATGGCTATCGGGCAGAATGTTCGGGCTCACCACCTCTGGTGGGTTCTCCAGCATCTCATTCAGCGTAATATGGTAGCTGTCCTTCGGCGCGTTAAAAATATCCTTCTGCTTGGCGGCCACGAACAGGGCGCGTTTGGTCATCGGCATCGCCTCGGCAAAGTTACAGATGATGACTTTGCGTAGCGAACTATTGCCGATAAATGGCGTCAGCTTGCCATAGGTCACGGTGAGGTTCACCGTCACCATCACCTCCACATGCGCGTCTTTCAGCTGATATTCAATCTCGTGATGCGAGTAGAGCGGGTTGAAATTGACCAGCGTCGCACCCACTTTCAGCGCGGCGTAATAGCACATCACATATTGCGGGCAGTTGGGCATGAAGAGGCCGACGCGGGTGCCGCGCCCTATGCCAATTTTCTGCATCCCCGCCGCAATGGAATCGACCATCTCGCCGAGGCGTTTATACGTGTATGTCTTGCCGAAAAAATCGAGCGCGATGTTCTCCGGCCACTGCGCCACCGCCTCGTCGAGCAGCGTGTAGAGCGGTTTGCCGTGAAACGTCTCATGCCAGCGCAGCCCTGCGGGATAATGGGTTTCCCATGGGTATGGCTGGTCGGTCATGCGGCGTCTCCATCGCTTTCTGCTTGTCTAATCACGATGCGTGTTTTATTCACGTTTGTCAAATGACTGTCTCGCAGAGCAACAAAGTAATCTCCACCGATGTCGCCGTGATTGGCGCCGGACCCGTTGGCCTGTTCGCGGTGTTTGAACTGGGTATGCTTAAAATGAAATCCGTCGTCATCGACGCCCTGCCCGCGCTGGGCGGCCAATGCACGGCGCTTTACCCCGAAAAACCCATCTACGACATCCCCGCCTACCCGAGCGTAGACGGCGCGGAACTGATCAAAAACCTCGAAGCCCAGGCCGCCCCGTTCGACCCCCACTACGTGCTGGGCGAGCAAGTGGTGAAGCTGGAAAAACAGCCTTCGGGTGGTTGGCATTTAGCTACGGATAAGGGCACGATGATCGAGGCAAAAGCCGTCATCATCGCCGCCGGCTGCGGTGCGTTCGGGCCCAACCGCCCACCGCTTGCAGGCATCGAGCAATACGAAAATACTAGCGTCCACTACATGGTCGCCCGCCGCGAGGATTTCCGAGGCAAGCGCCTCGTCATCGCCGGTGGCGGCGATTCCGCGGTGGACTGGGCGGTGTCGCTGGCCGAAGTTGCCGAGAAAATCTACGTCGTGCATCGCCGCGACAAATTCCGCGCCGCGCCGGAGATGGTCAGCAAAATGCAGTCCCTTGCAGGGACGGGCAAGATTGAGATGGTGGTTCCCTACCAGCTCGAAGCGCTTGAGGGCGACGGCAAGGCACTCTCCGCCGTGACCGTAAAAAATATGGATGGCACAATTCGCTCGCTCGATGCGCAGCATCTGCTCGCGTTTTTCGGCCTGTCGATGGAGCTGGGGCCGCTGGCCGACTGGGGGCTCGCGCTCGACACCAACCGCATTACCGTCGCCCATGGCACCTGCGAAACCAGCGCCGGGGGCATCTATGCGATTGGCGACATCGCCACCTATCCGCACAAGCTGAAGCTTATTCTCTGCGGCTTTGCCGAGGCCGCCCACGCTGCCCACGCCATTTACAACCGCCTCAACCCAGATACCCCGCTGCATTTTGAATATTCCACCAGCAAAGGCGTTCCGGCATGACCGCCGCCAAGCTGATCGACGGCAAAGCCATCGCCGCCACACTGCGGGCGAGCATCACCCAAGCGGTGACCGACCTCAAAGCCAAACACCACCTCACCCCCGGCCTCGCCGTCATCCTGGTGGGGGACGACCCGGCCAGCGCCGTTTATGTCCGCAACAAAGGCAAAGCCTGCCGCGAAGCGGGCATCACCTCGTTCGAAACCATCCTCCCCGCCACCACCACACAGGAAACGCTACTCGCCGAAATCGCGCGCCTCAATGCGGATGCGTCGGTACACGGCATCCTCGTGCAGCTGCCCCTGCCCGCCCATCTCGATGCCGATGCCGTCATCAACGCCATCGACCCGGCAAAGGATGTCGACGGCTTTCACGTCATCAACGCGGGTCGCCTCGCCGTCGGCCAGCCCGGCCTCGTGCCCTGCACGCCCTACGGGTGCCTGCTGCTACTCAAACACGCACTCGGCGATAATCTCGCAGGTAAGCACGCCGTCATTCTTGGCCGCAGCAACATCGTCGGCAAGCCGATGGCGCAACTGCTGCTGCGCGAATCCTGCACCGTCACCATTTGCCATTCACGTACCGAGTTCCTCTCGCAGGAAGTACGCCGCGGCGACATTCTCATCGCCGCCATCGGCAAACCAAAATTCGTCAAAGGCGCCTGGATCAAACCCGGCGCCACGGTCATTGATGTGGGAATAAACCGGCAGGCTTCGCCTGCAGGCGAAGCGAATGCCTCCGGCGGCACGCTGGTCGGTGACGTCGATTTCAAAGCGGCGCAGGAATTCGCAAAGTTCATCACCCCCGTACCTGGCGGTGTCGGCCCCATGACCATCGCCTGCCTGCTGCGCAACACGCTGCAAGCCGCCTGCGCCATCCACGGCGTGGCATTTACGCTTTAGATTGGTTCCACGGCATTTTTGCCATCACACGCGCCAGCCCACAGAAACCGGTGAGCCCTGCCACCGTCAGCCCCATGCCAATAGCACCGGTAAGCAAAAACCAATTGGGCGTGAACCATCCACCCAACAAGCTTCCCGCCAGTAGTATCAGGCCAATGGCCAGCTGCACTTGCCTGTCGAGCGGAAGAAATGCCTTGCCCGAGGAAAGAACGTTAAGCCCGGCAGCGTTCCAGGCTTCAATCCCCCCTTCGAGGTTGTAGATATCGAGGCTAGGGTCTTCCGCCAGCAGCTTCTCACAGGCCGAACCGCCGCGCCCACCTTTGCGGCAGTGAATCACGAGCTTCTTCCCAGCGCATGGCGGCAGGCTGGATGTGCATATGCTCCCCAGAGGCAGCAACGTCGCGCCCTGAATATTTTCCGCGGCATGTTCGGCAGGCTCACGCACGTCGACCAACACCGCCTCACCGTTGTCCAGCCAGCATTTCAGCGTCTTTACATCGACAATCTTAAGCGCCATATGTTAGTTACTCCTAAATTAATTGGCCTACTTCTGGCAGTAAATAAGATGCAGCACCGAAAGCAAAGCCTGCGCCTCCATGCTACAAACGCGGTAATAGACCATCACTCCGCGCTTGTCCGATTCCACCAACCCAGCAGCCTTCAGCCGCGCGAGGTGCTGCGACAACGCAGACTGTGATAAACCAATATTTTCTGCAAGTTCTCCCACAGCTCTTTCGCCCACAACAAGATGGCAGAGCACCATCAGTCGGTTGGCGTTGGCAAGATGCTTCAGCAGCGACTCCGCCGCCGCTGCGTTCTTTTGCATCTGTTTTAGAGAGAGGGTGTTATTGGCATTCTTCATATTGACAATCTATTAGAAGTTGCTAACGTAGTCAAGCGAATCATTCACTTCAAGAGGCTTCTATGACCAAATCCTACCCCGACATTACCAAACGCATCAGCAGCAACATGAAAACGCTGCGCAAGGACATCGCCGACACCATGCAAGGCTTCTCGGCCATGGCGCAGGCAGCCACGAAAGACGGCGCGCTAGACAAAAAAACGAAGGAGTTTATTGCGCTCGCCATTGGTGTTTCCACCCGTTGCGATGGCTGTATTGGTTTCCACAGCGAAGCGCTGGTGAAACTGGGTGCCAGCCGCGAGGAATTCGAAGAAGTGCTGGGCATGGCCGTATACATGGGGGGCGGCCCTTCGCTTATGTATGCCGCAGATGCCATGCTGGCCTACGAACAATTCAAAGCCCTTTCTCAACCTGCGTAACCAAGGAGAATATCATGAAATGCAATATTGGAAAAACCGATCGCTCCCTACGGATGCTGGTCGGACTGGCGCTCATTGCCTATGGCCTTGCCACCGGCAGCCTGCTGGGGCTGGTTGGTTTTGTACCCCTCATCACCGGCTATATTCGCTGGTGCCCGGTATATGTACCTTTGAAAATCTCGACGGATAAACAGTAACCACGAGTCGCATCACAAAGAACACAAAAAAGGGGCGGCTAAAAGCCGCCCCTTAATTCTTACACGATGCAAGTTGATTCGAGAGTATTACTCTACGATTTCAACTTCCACGCGGCGGTCCTGCCAGAGGCAAGCGCGCAGTGCTGCACCGGTTTTACCTTCGCAATCCGATACCGACGAGGTCTCGCCGAGGCCACGGATTTCCGCGTTGCCGTTTACTTTGATACCTTTGTTACGCAGGTATGCAGCAACGGTGTTTGCACGCTTCATGCTGAGTTTGTCGTTATAGCCTTCGCTACCGATTTCATCTGCGAAGCCAACGATTCTTACAGCCGATACGTTGTCCGACTTGAGGGACTTAGCAAGGATGTTGAGTTCGTTCTTCTCTTTTTTGCTGAGAGCCGAAGAGTTGAAGCCGAAGTAAACGGTACGCAGTTCCGAAGCCGAAATTGCCTTGCCGCCTTTACATTCGTTGGTCGTTGCTTCCCATTTGGTCACAACGCAGTCACCCTGACGGTCAACCACAACGTTCCCGTTGGTGCTGTGAACTACTTTTTCGTTTGCTGCTGCGTGAGCCGATGCGGCGAGGAGCAGCGCACCAGCGGCTGCCAGAATCGTCGATGTCTTGAAGTTTTTCATGATGAGTTCCTTAAGCTAGTATGTGTTGATCGCTACATCGTACCCGCGCGCGAGACAATGCATCGGCACATCCCTGTCAAAAAGCCCTGGGCAATGCAAATGTTCTGTTGCCATTTTAGCACGACAGCCCCGCAATAGCCCGGACTGTGGCATAGTTGCAACAGACGTGGGGCGGCCTCTCCCCCCATATAACCATCTGATATTAATTATTTTTAGCGATAGCGCGGCGGTAATCCGCCACATTCTCGTTATGCTCGGCGAGCGTGGCCGCAAAACGATGCCCGCCCGTGCCGGTGGCCACAAAATAGAGTGCGTCCGTCGCCGCGGGGTTAAGCGTGGCCTCAATCGACTTGCGGCCGGGGTTGCAGATGGGGGTCGGCGGCAAGCCTTTGCGCGTATACGTATTATACGGCGTGTCGCGGCGCAAATCCACCCTGGTCAACGCCCGCGTCATCGCCGCGCCGCCTTGCGCCACCACCACGCCATAGGCGACGGACGGGTCGGTCTGTAGCGGCATGCCGAGGCGCAGGCGGTTCGTGAACACCCCGGCTACCAGCGCGCGTTCGTCGCCCACACCGGTTTCCTTTTCGACGATGGAGGCCAGAATCAGCGCCTCCTCCGGCGTGGTGACGGGCAGGTTCGGCGAGCGAGTCTCCCACAGTTTCGCGAGCAGTTCGCTTTGCGCCTTCTGCATCCGCGCCAGCACGGCCGCGCGCGGCTCATCCCGCGCGAAATGCATCGTGTCGGGGAAGGCCGATCCCTCCGCAATCACCGCCGGAAGCTCGCCTGTAAGCAGCGGTTCGGCCATTAGCGCCGCGCGCAGCTGATAGACATTCCAGCCCTCCGGAATCGTCAGCTTATGCACCACCACCTCGCCTCGGGTGATTTTGCCGATGATCTGCGCCGGGGTCGTTCCCGCTTCAAACAGATACTCCCCCGCCTTCAGTTTTCGGCTCGCGCCGGAGCCATAGATTGGCACCATCAGCATCAGCGGCGGTGGGGTGAGCTCCGCTTCATGCAGCTGCGCGAGAATCGCCCGCGCGCCGCTACCTGGCTGAATCATAACGGTTTTTTCCATAGGCGCGGTGGCTGTGCGATAGACATAGCTACTGCTGGCGACAAAGCCGAAGCCCGCCAGCACCACCCCCACAAGAACCCAAATCACACGCCGCATACCCCGTTCGTATCGGTGCCCGCCCACGGATGCAACCGCAAAAATCTTCACAAAACTGTCATAATTCTTGGAGGGAAAAGGGGGTAGGATGTGATGGTTATGGGAAAAAAAGAGCACAAAGACGGCAAGTCGAAGAAAGCCACGCGCCTGAATCGCGAACTTTATTATCGCCAGGTGCTTAATGCACGTGGCTTGCTAGAGCTTGAAATCAATCTTAACGAAATTGACAGCACTACAGAGCAGAGTACCATACGCAAAGGTATATTCGAGGAAACCCTTGCCTATCTTGACATTTCCCAACCGAATGTCGATCCATACCACGTCACCATCCGCGTGCCCGATGGCAGCCGCAAAAAGGTACTAAAACTACTACGCGCGCAGCTTGACCCATTGCATGATACCACCGAGACAGATGTCCTCTCGGAGATTAAGGAGCGCGCCGAGAACCCGAGTCTTGATACTGCAGCAATTTTTCATATCCCCCAAGCGCCCACCGCCCCTGCACAACCCCAAGGCCGCGTGGTAGAAGAGCCTACCCTCACTGCGGCAACATTATTGCACGCCGTGTTTGCATCTGAGGCAGCAAATAACTGGTGCATAAAAGCTACCGATATAGAGGCCGCCACTGACCAACTCCTTGGCTTTCATAAACAGCTTGCGCGCCTTATTAATCCCCAACAGAGCGCGATTGGCAAAAACGTACCAACACGCGAAGCCATCATCGCATCGCTGCAATCAAACGAAGGGGAGCTCAGCGCCAATATCAGATCTTATGTCGAGCAGCAGATTCACCAAGTATCTGATATTTCTCTCTCTCATAAGGTGGATGTGCACCCACCCGGCGCCAGTTTGATCGTACTTGGTGGGCAGAATCACGAAAAAAGTTACGATGCAAAACGCGCCGAGGCTTTAGCCAAAGTAATAGGCATGCTGCTTGACTATAAAGGCGTTACACATAGCGGAAAGTACGTTCACCTTAAAGGCGCTGAACTGGTGCCACTTTTTACATCACTCGGTGCGAACGAATCGGTAAAATTAGGCTAACGCCTTAAACACCAAGCTTGCATTCGTGCCACCGAAGCCGAAGCTGTTACTCAGCGCGGCGGTGAATTTCTTCTCTTTTGCTTTGAGCGGCACAAGGTCCATGCCGAGCACGGATTCCGACGGGTTCTCAAGGTTCAGCGTCGGTGGCAGCACGCCGTGCTTCATGGCGAGGATGGAGAAAATCGCCTCCACCGAACCCGCGCCGCCGAGCAGATGCCCGATGGCCGATTTAGTGCTGCTCATGCTCACGTTGGTGCCCTCGAACAAGCGGCGCACCGCGCCCGCCTCGATCTCGTCGCCCTTCGGCGTACTCGTGCCGTGCGCGTTGATATACCCAATCGCCTCAGGCGCGAGGCCAGCATCCGCGAGCGCCATTTTCATGCTGCGGAAGCCACCATCCCCGTCATCCGCCGGGCTGGTGATGTGATACGCATCGCCGGAAAGGCCATAGCCGCCGAACTCGGCATAGATTTTTGCACCGCGCGCTTTCGCATGCTCATATTCCTCAAGCACGACAATACCCGCACCCTCGCCCATCACGAAGCCGTCACGCCCCTGATCCCACGGGCGGGAGGCTTTGGTCGGCGTTTCGTTATACCCGGTCGACAGCGCACGCGCCGCAGCGAAACCCGCCATGCCGGTACGGCAGATCGTCGCCTCGGCGGAACCGGCCACCATCACATCCGCGTCGCCACGGATGATCATTTTCGCGGCGTCACCAATCGCATGTGCGCCGGTGGAGCATGCCGTCACCACCGAGTGGTTGGGGCCTTTGAGGCCGTGCTTGATGCTCACTTGGCCGGACGCCAGGTTAATCAGGCAAGCGGGAATGAAAAACGGCGAAACGCGGCTCGCGCCGCGCTCTTTCATCATCAGCACCACTTCCTCAATCGCCGGAAGCCCGCCAATGCCCGAACCAATCATCACCCCGGCACGCACGCGCTTTTCCTCGGTCGAGAGGTCGATGCCGGAATCCGCAATCGCCTCATCCGCCGCGCCGATGGCGAAGTGGATGAACGTATCCATTTTCTTTTGTTCTTTAGGTTCGATATGCGCGTCGACGTTGAAATCGCCCGCGCCGGTGCCGAGCGGCACCTGCCCTGCAATTTTCGCCTTGATGTCGGACACATCCATCCGCGTGATGGCGGTGATACCGGAATCGCCCGCAATCAGGCGGCTCCATACATGGTCAATGCCGCAACCCAGCGGCGACACAATTCCCATCCCGGTAACAACAACACGACGGCTCATAACTTCTCCCTTACAGAACAAACCACCGTTTACCGGAAGGCAAACGGTGGTTTTATATTAGGCGAACACACCGTGCTTACGCAGCAGCGGCCGCGTTTTTCTGGATGAAATCGATCGCGTTTTGCACGGTCTGGATTTTCTCCGCTGCTTCATCCGGGATTTCCACGCCGAATTCTTCTTCGAACGCCATCACGAGTTCAACAGTATCCAGCGAATCCGCACCGAGGTCGTCGATGAAGTTCGATGCTGGGGCGACTTTTGCTTCTTCAACGCCGAGATGTTCAACAACGATCTTCGTTACGCGTGCAGCAATATCAGACATGGTATCCTCATAGGTTCGTTAAGTGTTACCGATGGTTTTTTGCGGCCTTCGTCGGCCACCATCTTGGGAACGTTTTGCGGGATTAGCACACCCCGCGCGCCTTTGGCTAGAAAAATATTACCGTATATAACAGGGGCGGTTTCGCCATTTTGTATTTTCAACATACGTGTAAGAAGTGCGGGCGGTCAAAATGGATGCAATGCGAGGAGCGCCCGCGCGCAGGGAATGAGCGTAGCAGCGCTACGTGATTGACCGAGCACGGAGTGAAACCGTCCCGAAAGGGCGGTTGACGCCGAAGGCGCCCGCAGGGTGAGCGGCGTTAAAACGCCGCGAGTCACCACGCAGTGCGCCATTTTCACCGCACGCCCTCGCCTACACCATCAACAAGCCGCCGTTGATATGCAGCGTCTGCCCGGTGATATAGCTCGCCGCATCGCTCGCGAGGAACACCACACCTGCCGCCACATCTTCCGGTGACCCAAAACGCTGGGCGGGGATATTATCCGTAATGCGTTTCTGTTGCTCTTCGTTCAGCTTATCCGTCATCGCCGTTTTAATGAAGCCCGGCGCCACGCAGTTGACGGTAATGCCACGGCTACTCACCTCCGCCGCGAGGGATTTGCTCATGCCGATCATCCCCGCTTTGCTCGCGCAGTAATTCGCCTGGCCGGGGTTGCCCATAACCGCGACCACCGAGGAGATATTGATAATCCTCCCCGCACGCGCCTTCATGAACGGACGCAGCACCGCGCGGTTGAGACGAAACGTCGCGGTGAGGTTAATGTCGATCACCGCCTGCCAGTCTTCATCTTTCATGCGCATGGCGAGGCCGTCCTTCGTCACGCCCGCGTTGCAGATCAAAATATCCAAACCGCCTAAGGCGGCTTCGGCCTGCCCCGGCAGGGCTTCCACCGCCGCCGCGTCGGTCAGGTTGCAGGTCAGCACCTTCGCCACGCCGCCGAGTTCCGCGTTCAGCGCCTCAAGCGCTTCCTGACGCGTGCCAGAGATCGCCACGCTCGCCCCTGCGGCGACCAAGGCTTTCGCAATCGCCCCGCCAATGCCACCCGATGCGCCCGTAATCAGTGCCTTTTTCCCTGCCAGATTCATAATTTCTCCTGTCGTTGTCACATCACCCTGCTGTCACCCCGGCTTCATGCCGGGGTCTGCGCCTCAAAGAAAAACCCGCGGACTGCGTCCGACGAAGCTTCAGCGAAGGCGGATGCCGGGATAAACCCGGCATGACAAGAATGGCCTCCCATACCCCTTCCCACCTGAAAATCAAAGGATTTTTTACCATTTTCCCCACCCCACCCCGCGTTAACGATTGCTTAACCTTCTGATGTTACAATGCAATGAGAAGAGCCTAACGTAAATTCCAACAAAGGATACCCCTCTGCCCACGATCCACGCATGGCAAAGCTGCCTCGATTTGAACGGCTTGCCCCAAGACAAACGCACCCAGGTTGCTTCGGCGCTCAACTGGCTGGAGCAGCATTTCCCCGAATTCAACGACATGATCTACGAAATTCGTCAGGGGCAGAAGGCCGCACATGCACCCAAGCTACCCGTGCCGGAAACCTGGTGCGGCAGCCATCTCGAACAGGTGCGCGAGGCGGTGATCGCTGATCTTAAAGCGCGGTTTCATGTGCCCGATGCAGAAGCGAGCGATAGCAAAGAACCTGAGAATATTGAGGCTCCGTCATTGCGAGGCCTTTAGGCCGCGGCAATCCAGCGCGCTGCGTCTGCAGCGAATATCCCTTTCTACAGAAATGCCTGGATTGCTTCGCTATCGCTCGCAATGACGAACGCGCTACACAAGCGCCGCATCATCGATCATAAACTGCGCGGATTCGTTGCCTTGCCACACATTGCGCTTCAGCTCGCCGAGCAGATGGAGCTCGCGTTCACCCATCAGCCATTCGCCGAGCACGCTACCCACCGCACCAAACGCCACGGCGTTGAGCCGCGTGGTGCCGGAAGCATCCCCCACTACCAGCTTGAGATGCTTCTCCTTCATCACACTACGGTGCAGAATCGTCGCGCGCGACAGAATAAACCGTGGGGATGGGTTGCCGAGCCCATACGGCCCCGCACGCGCGATGTCGTCGAGTGTGTCGAGATTCGCCCCGCCGACGGAAAGCGTTCCATCAAACTTCAGCACCCGCGCCTCGTTATAAGCCGCCACCGCCGCTTCCATCCGCCGAATGAAAAAATCATGCAGCGCTGGAATTTGTTCCGCCGTCACCGAAAACCCCGCCGCCATCGCATGGCCACCGCCGCTCGCAATCAACCCCTCCGCAATCGCCGCGTGAATGGCCGCGCCCATATCCACGCCCGTCACCGAACGGCCCGAGGCTTTACCGCTTCCCGCATCGAGCGAAACCACCATGGCCGGGCGGCTGAATTTTTCTTTGAGACGTCCGGCGACAATGCCGATCACGCCCGGGTGCCAGCCCTCGCCCGCGACCAAAATCACCGGCATATTTTGCTGCAGTTCGGCTGCAGAAAATGCCGCAGCGCTAACGTCCGCCTCAATCGCCTGCCGCTCGCTATTGTGCAGATCGAGCTGCTGGGCAATCCCGCGCGCCGCATCCGCATCCTCCGCGGTGAGCAGTTCCACGCCGAGGCTCGACTTGCCAACCCGCCCACCCGCATTGATGCGCGGGCCGAGCAAAAACCCGAGATGATACACGTTCGGCAACTCGTTCAAGCGCGCCACATCCGCCAGCACCGAGAGGCCGAGATTGGTGCGCCCCGCCATCACCTTCAGCCCCTGCGCCACGAAGGCACGGTTGAGGCCGGTGAGCGGCATCACGTCGCACACCGTGCCCAGCGCAACAATATCGAGCAGCGAGAGTAGCGAGGGCTCCTTTTGCTGCGCAAAAAATCCGTTGTTGCGCAGTGTTTTATTCAGCGCCACCAGCAGCAAAAACGTCACCCCCACTGCCGCAATGTTGCGATGCGGCGAAGCCTCATCTGCACGGTTGGGGTTCACCACCGCCAGCGCATCCGGCAGCGCCCCGCTGCTCAAATGATGGTCGAGGACGATAACATCCACCCCCTGCTCTTTCGCAAACGCAATCGGCGCGTGTGCCAAGGTGCCGCAATCAACGGTGATAATAAGCGTCGCTCCCTGAGCGATAATTTTCTTAAATCCTTCGATCGTCGGGCCATAGCCTTCCATCATCCGGTCGGGGATGTAGGGAATGAGCGCCACACCGAGCGCACTGAAATACTGCATCAGCAGCGCGGTCGAGGTTGCACCATCCACATCGTAATCACCAAACACCGTGATGCGTTCGCCACGTTCGAGCGCGGTGAGAATCCGCGCCACGGCTTTGTCCATATCGAGTAAATGAAACGGGTCGGGCAGCGCGTCGCGCAGGGTGGGGTTGAGAAATTGCTGCACGTCATCGAGCGTCACGCCCCGCCCCACCAGCACACTGGCCAGCAACTCGCTCATCCCCTGCTGCTGCGCCATCGCCGTCACGGTGCGATGATCCTCATGGCGCAGGCGCCACGGCAGGCCAGAAGCGGTGGTGGTGAAGGAGTGCTGCATAGGCGCGAGTGTAGCGCGTCGTGCGACACAGTCACGATGTATTTAGGGGAGCACGCTGTTA
Source organism: Rickettsiales bacterium (assembly GCA_044237845.1). GTDB lineage: Bacteria > Pseudomonadota > Alphaproteobacteria > Rickettsiales > UBA3002 > QFOX01. Next base: position 27,614 of record JBIIEL010000020.1, read on the forward strand.
GCGCTGATTGATGTCCTTCGATGGCGCGCCCTGATTCGTGGTCATAAGCGGCACCAGATCTTGAACCTGAGGAGTTTTAATATCCCCCGTGCTGTACTGGCTAAGCACAGCGCGCGCTTCATCCGCCAGTTTTTGCTGCTGCGGGCTCAACTTCATCGCGGGCTTTGTTTTCGGTTCGTCATCATCATCCGCTTGGGAGGGATCATTTTTCTTCATCGCCTCCATCACCGCGCGCGTGTTCTTGCCCACCTTGGGCTCATCATCCTCATCTTCATAAATCTCGGCCTTGGTTTTCTTGTGCGACGCATTACGTACCAGATCAGCCTGCGAGGGCTGGCTCGCCTCAATCGCGTCTTTAATTTCGATAACAATCCCTGCGATTCTGCTATTCAGGATATCCCTGCTCTCCTCCGCAGCAACCCGCGCCTTCATTTTTTCCTGATTCACCGCCTCAGAACTACCAGCAGGATTTTTTACATCATCGAAATTGAACGGTTTTGCGCCCTTAAGCGCCTCAGCGCCCATTGCCTTCACATCCGTATCAAGATTGCGACCTTGGATGTTTAACTCCGTGGCGTGCTTTGCCATCCATTTTGCGAGTTCTTCTTTGCTGAGTTTATGGTCGCTATTGCTATCAATTTCTTCAATCACCTGGCGCAGCAGCACAGGGTCGTTTCTCAGTTTCTCAAGAATGTCCGGCATGCGTTGCTCCTCCTCACGTAGGCGATGATTCTATCCTATCACGCAACCATTAACAAATGGTTAAATCTCCGTCTTCAGCCCAAAATTATGCGTCGCTTCAATCCAGCGCACCGTTCCGGTGGCCGATCGCATCACGATGGAGTGGGTGGAAGCACCGCCCGGCCAGCGTTTCACGCCTTTCAGCATGCTGCCATCCGTCACGCCCGTCGCGGCGAACATCACGTCGCCCCCGGCCATGTCCATCATCGTGTATTTGCGGGTGAGGTCGGTGATGCCCATGCGCCGCGCGCGTTCTTTCTGTTCGTCTTCGCCGTCGAACAGCAGGCGGCTTTGCATCTGCCCGCCGATGCAGCGCAGCGCCGCCGCCGCCAGCACACCCTCCGGCGCACCGCCGATGCCCAGATACATATCGATGCCCGTTGCCGCCGTCGCGGTCGCGATCACGCCTGCCACGTCGCCATCCGGAATCAGCTGCACGCGGCAGCCTGCCTCACGCAGATGGGCAATCTTCTGTTCGTGTCGGTCACGCTTCAGAATCACCACCGTCAGGTCGCTCACGTCTTTGCTTTTCGCCTTCGCGAGATTTTTCAGGTTCACCGCCACCGTCGCGTCGAGGTCGATCACTCCGTCCGGCAGCCCACCGCCGACGGCGATTTTGTCCATATACACATCCGGCGCGTGGAGGAACCCGCCATGCTCGGCCATCGCGATCACCGCGAGCGAGTTGGGGCCGCAGGTGGCGCAGAGGGTGGTGCCCTCCAGCGGGTCGAGCGCGATGTCAATCCGCGGGCCTTCGCCGGTGCCGACTTTCTCGCCAATGTAAAGCATCGGCGCTTTGTCGCGCTCGCCTTCACCGATCACCACCGTGCCCTCAATCGCAAGGCCGTTGAGTGCCTCACGCATCGCATTCACCGCGGCTTGGTCAGCGTCCTTCTCGCGCCCGCGCCCCGTCCAGTGGCTGCTGGCGAGCGCCGCCGCTTCCGTCACCCGCACGGCTTCCAGCGCGAAATTGCGGTCCATGATCCAGTCTTTGTTGGCAGGCTCGTTACGATGTGGTGTGGCGGTCATGCGGTGCTCCTGTGAGGTATTACGCGGCGTTCAAAAACTGGCCGGGGTCTTTCGCCATGAAGGCTTTGATGTTGCGCACGGCCTGACGCAGGCGGTGTTTGTTTTCAACGAGCGCGATGCGCACATGCGTGTCGCCATATTCGCCGAAGCCGATGCCGGGTGCAACCGCCACCTCGGCCTGGTCGAGCAGCAGCTTGCTGAACGCGAACGAGCCAAGCGCGGCATATTTCTCCGGCAGCTTCGCCCAGATAAACATGCTGGCGCTGGGTGACGGAATCGCCCAACCTGCCTCGGCCAGCCCCTTCACCAGAATGTCACGCCGCTCTTTATACATGGCGCGCATCTCGTCCACATAGTCCTGCGGGCCGTTGATCGCAGCGGTCGCCGCCACCTGGCTCGGCGTGAACATGCCGTAATCGAGGTACGACTTAATTCGCGTCAGCGCGTAAACCAGCTTTTGGTTCCCCGCCGCGAAACCCACGCGCCAGCCCGCCATCGAATAGGTTTTGGAGAGGCTGGTAAACTCGATGGCAATATCCTTCGCGCCCTCCACTTGCAGGATAGACGGCGGCGGGTTGCCGTCGAAATAAATTTCGCAGTAGGCAAGGTCGGAAATAATATACACGCCGTAGCTTTTACACAGCGCGACCAGCTTTTCGTAGAATGCCACATCCACCACTTCCGCCGTGGGGTTGCCGGGGTAGTTCACAATCACCGCCACCGGTTTGGGCGTCATGTTTTTAATCGCGCGTTCGAGCAGTTCGAGGAAATCCGCACCGTCTTCCATGCGCAAGTAACGGATCGATGCACCCGCGATGACGGGGCCGAACGCATGAATGGGGTAACACGGATTTTGCGTCACGATTACATCACCCGGGCCGGTAATGGCTTGAATGAGATTATAGAGCCCCTCTTTGGAGCCGATCGTCGCGGTGATTTCCGTTTCCGGGTCGATCGTCACGCCGAAGCGGCGTTTGTAGTAACCTGCCTGCGCCTTGCGAAGGCCTTGAATACCGCGGCTGACGGAATATCCATGCGCAGTTTCATCCAGCGCCACTTCGCGTAGTTTTTCGATCACGTGCTTCGGCGGCGCCGAATCCGGGTTGCCCATGCCGAGATCAATAATATCGCGGCCCGCAGCGCGGTGCGCGGCCTTCACCTTGTTCACCTCGGCGAACACGTAAGGGGGGAGTCGGCTGATGCGGTAAAATTCGTCCATGGGATGCTCGTAACAATGTGGTGCGCCTTAGCTTAGAGGCTCAGCCGCACAAGTCAATCACGCGAAGCTAATTCCGCCGTGTGATGTAGCGCGAGGGCTCCAGAAAGCCGTTGCCGGCATAGCCCGCATGCGCAGAAGATCCCGCTGGAACGGCCATCGGATTAAAGCTGCTCGACGAGGCAATTTGTGGCGTTACCGGAATCGTCATCGGTTCCGGCTGTGCAACCACTGTAGTCTGCGGCATAGTAACTGGTGCGCGGAGTTGAATCGGTTGGCTCACCGGCGCGCTGGCAACCACCGCACTGCTGACTGGGGCCATCGGGTCAAACGCATGCGGCGCACGAAGCTGAATTGGTGCAGTTGTCGGCGGGTTCAGAGGCACTTGCGGCGCGGAAGTAAATGTCTGTGGTGCAGCAGGCGCGGCTATTACAACCGGGGCGGGCGGTGCAACCGGTGTATTCAGCGTTGCACCTATCATCGGTGGTGGTGGGAGCGCAATATAGCCTTGCTGCTGCGGCACGGGTGGCGCAGGTGTATACATCACTTGCGGTGGGGCGGGCGGAGTTATCACCGCGGGCACCACAGGCACAGGCTGCGTAGGCACCATGGTGCGTGGTGCGTTTGGCAGTGGCGAGAGCATCGACGGTTCTGCCGCCGCATCGCGCGCCAACTGATCTCGTGCAACGGCCGCCTGATCACGCGCGCTCTCCAGACCATGACGCACGTTATTCAGCCGCGCTTGCGGGCTATCGCTCCCCGGCATCGCCGGATAGGGCGGCACGGTGCTAAAGCTGTTCTCGGCCACAGTATATGGCGAATTCTCAGCCGGAATCTGACGAATGCTAGGGTCAATACGCTCCGCCGCCGCGCGCGTCGCAGCATCCACCGGAGGCAATTCGGGCATAGCAGTTGTGGGTGACGTCCATGGCAGCGCAGACGCCGCAGGCGGCAGGTTGTTCACCTGCACTTCCGCAACGGGCGCGAGCGCCTGCGTCTGCGTAGCGGGCATCGCCTCTACGGGCGCAAAACCTGCATCCGACAACGGTTTTACAGCGTTGATCTCACGCGCGGCATCCATAGATGCCTTGTTGCGGGACGGCAGACGGCGTTCGCCAAGCACTGTATTATAGCGCGGTACAGAGGGGTCCTTGGGGATGATATAGGTACAGCCGGATAGGCTGGAGAGAAGAAGCGCCGACGCGCCAACAACCATGAACTTCTGGAGGTAACCCATAGCTTGCCCGATATGTTTTTGGTTTTTTTTTATTGCCAATGACGTTACCCACGCCCCCCACGTTTGTCCAGTCCACCCACAAAAATCTGCACGGCCTGTGGATGAGTGGTGGACGCGCGCTAATCGCCTCATTTTTTAGCCTCTATACGCAGAACATTGCATCTCCGGAGGATTTACTATACCAACACGGCATGGTCACAAAATCCACACGCAAGAAACCCTCTCCCCCCACGAAGAAGCGGGCGGTGGTGGTTCCTCTCAAACCAAAAAAGAAAGCGGCAAAGCCTGCGGCGAAAGCGGCGGCACCCACAGGCAAGCCTGCCGCTACAAAGGCGCAGGCCGCGCCACGCACCCAACCCCAAAACCAGCCGCCGCTGCAAGCGGCGCTTGATCCGCAGGTGTTTGCCGAGAACATGGCGAAGGCGGGGGATTTATGGCAGCGCATTATGCAAAACGGCGCGGCGAAAGCGCTGGCTAAGCCAGCGACGCTGGGGCATACCGACCCGATGACGATGGCGGAATCGCTGCTGCACGCGGCGCGGCATATCTCGGTCGATCCACAAAAATTGGCGAACGCACATCTCGGGCTGGTGAACGAACATCTCAAGCTCTGGCAGTGGTGGACGGGCAAAATGCTCGGGCGCGAGGAAGGCGCCTATGTGGAACCGCCCGCGCGTGACCGCCGCTTTGCGGATGACGCATGGAACAGCGGCGCGGCGGATTACATCAAGCAGAACTACCTCGTCAACGCGCGCTGGCTTGAGAATCTCGTCGGCGAAATCGACGGCGTGGACGCACAAACCGGGCGCAAACTCAGCTTCTACACCAAGCAGTTTATCGACGCGGCGAGCCCCAGCAATTTCGCGCTCACCAACCCGCAGGTCATCCGCACGATGATGGAAACCAACGGCGACAGCCTCGTGCGCGGCCTCACCAATCTGCTCCATGACCTCGAAAAAGACGGCGACAGTTTCCGCATCTCGATGACGGATGAAGGCGCGTTCGCGCTGGGCGAGAACATCGCCGCCTCGCCCGGGCAGGTCGTCTATGAAAACGATTTGATGCAGCTGATTCAATACGCGCCGACCACCAAACAGGTTTACGAAACGCCGATCCTCATGGTGCCGGCATGGATCAACAAATACTACATCCTCGACCTCACGGCGGAGCGTTCCTGCGTGCGTGCGCTCACCGAGCTGGGCTACACCGTGTTCGTGATTTCCTGGGTGAACCCGGACGAAAAACTCGCGCGTAAAAGTTTCGATCATTACCTGCGCGAAGGGCCGCTCGCCGCGCTGGATGTGGTGGAGAACATCACCAAGTCGAAGCAAACCGCGATGATCGGCTACTGCCTCGGCGGCACGCTGACAGCGATCACGCTCGCCTATCTGCGCGCGAACGGGGCGGATAAACGCATCGCCTCCGCCACCTATCTCACCACGCTGGTGGATTTTACGGATGCAGGGGACATGTCGGTGTTCATCGACGACAGCCAGCTCGACGCGCTCGAAGACCGCATGAAATCGCGCGGCTATCTCGAAGCGTCGGAGATGGCGACGACGTTTAACATGCTGCGCAGCAACGACCTTATCTGGTCGTTTGTGGTGAATAATTATTTGCTCGGCAAACCGCTTTATCCGTTCGATCTGCTCTACTGGAATTCGGATGCGACGCGCATGCCCTCCACCATGCATGCCTTTTACCTCCGCAACATGTATCAGCAGAATAACCTCATCAAGCCGAACGGGCTGACGCTGCTCGACACGCCGATCAGCCTCAGCAAAATCACCACGCCGACTTATATTCTCGCGACGCGGGAAGACC
>JBIIEL010000021.1:0-32097 GCA_044237845.1 Rickettsiales bacterium
CGGGGTGATTGGTGAACCGCTCGACCACACGAAAATTGCTCAGGCATTGCCTACGCTTCAAGCGGCACTCACCGCGGATGCTTGGGCAGGTGCAGCGGCGGCGATTATGACGACGGATACCTTTCCCAAACTCGCAACGCGCAGCGTTGTGCTGGGTGGTAAAACGGTGACGATTAACGGCATCGCTAAAGGCTCCGGCATGATCGCGCCGGACATGGCCACGATGCTGGCGTTTGTGTTCACGGATGCCAAAATTGCTGCACCTGCACTGCAAAAAATGCTGCATCGCAGCAACGCAAAAAGTTTCAACGCCGTGACGGTGGACGGCGATACCTCGACGAGCGATACGGCGCTGCTGTTTGCGACCGGCGCGAGCGGTGTGACGATTGCAGAAAATTCGCCCGAACAGGCCGCGTTTGCGGAGGCGCTTGATAGCCTGATGATCGAGCTTGCGGTGCTGGTTGCCAAAGACGGTGAGGGTGCACAAAAACTGATGACGATTGACGTGACGGGTGCGGAGAGCGACGACGCGGCGCACCGCATCGGTCTCACCATCGGCAACTCGCCACTGGTGAAAACCGCGATCGCGGGGGAAGACGCCAACTGGGGGCGCATCGTGATGGCGGTGGGCAAAAGCGGCGAACGCGTCGACCGCGACACGCTGCGCGTGAGCATCGGTGGCGTGGTGATTGCCGAGAAAGGCGAGCGCGTTGAGGGCTATGACGAAGCGCCTGTCGTCGCACACATGAAAACGCGCGATATTCATATTGCGGTGGATATCGGCCTCGGCAGCGGTAGCGCGACGGTTTGGTCATGTGACCTGACGCATGGCTATATCGACATCAACGGGAATTACCGGTCGTGAAAACCGTTCTCGTTTCTGCGGTGGCACTGTTCGATGCAGATGGGCGGGTGCTGCTCGCCCAACGGCCCGAAGGCAAGGCGATGGCCGGGCTTTGGGAATTCCCCGGCGGCAAAGTGGAGGCGGGCGAAACGCCGGAAGCCGCACTCACCCGCGAAATCCGCGAGGAACTGGGCGTTGAAATCTGCGAGCGTTGTTCCTCTCCGCTGACCTTTGTCAGCCATGCGTATGAGAACTTTCATCTGCTGATGTTGCTGTATGTGTGCCGCAAATGGGAGGGGATTCCGCGCGCGCTGGAGGGGCAGGCGCTTACCTGGAAATTTCCGCACGAGATGAAAACCTTGCCGATGCCGCCCGCGGATGTGCCGCTCGTCGCGGCGCTGATGGATAGCATTCACGCGTAAACATGCTTTGTCATCCCTGCGAAAGCAGGGATCCACTTCCTTAAGGAGATTCCCGCTTTCGCGGGAATGACAAAAAGATGGCTTGGTGGGCCGTCGCTTTTTACTGCAACGCTTTCACCAAGGATATTTTTCCGCTGCCGCGCTTGGCGGGTTGCTGCTGATTGGCCGCGGGTTTCCAGCCGGTGAGGGTGATGAGCTCGACCGTGGCGGTGAGTTCGCCTTCGGCGTTTTTGTAGTGCTCGGCGTAGTGCGCGGTGGCATCCGCAAAGAATCCGCGCGGGGTAAAATGCTGCACTTGCTGCTGCAGCATATTGGTTTGTGCTGCACTGCGCAAATCGTCCATCAATCCGAACAGATGTGGGTAGGTGATGGTGAGCGTATCGCTATCGGCCACCGGCAGCGCGAAGCCTGCGCGTTGCAACAGTGCACCTGCATCCCGCACATCGATAAACGGCGCGACGCGGGGGTGGATGCCGCCGGTGCGCACGCTCTCGACCATGGCAAAGGTGGCACGCAGCTCGCTCAATGTTTCGCCACCGGGAACTACGGCGATGAATAATCCGTCAGGTTTGAGCATGCGGTGAATCTGCGCCAGCGTGCCGGGCAGGTCGTTCACCCACTGCAGCGAGAGGATGCTGAGCACCGCATCCACGGAGTTTTCTGCGAAGGGCAGCAGTTCTTCATCCGCGCAGATGCGTGCGCCCTCGAGCCGGCTGAGCGCGGCTTCCGCAAGGTCGCAGGCGATATAATGCTGCGTTCCTGCGCGTAGCGAAACCGCCTCGCCGAGCAGGCCGCTATGGGCGCCGAGCTCGACGACGGTGGGGAAGGCGCGGGCGATGAAATGCAGCGATTCGGCGACGGATTCCACCGCCTCGCGATGCAGAAAATCGGCGCGCGCAAAGTCGGCCACGCGGCGCGCACGGAGCTTGCGAAGTTGTGCGCGATCGAACAGAATGGGCGGTGAAGATTGCATGAATATTCTATACTAGGGAACGGTAACCATTGTCATTAGCGGTTTTGAGTAGTGTGCGCGCGGCCTCGCAGATGCTGATGGATATGGCGTTTCCGCCGCGCTGCGCTTCGTGCCATGGCGCGGTGGAGGCGGAAGGGAATTTCTGCGCGGATTGTTTTGCGAAGCTGCGGATGATCTCGGCACCGCTTTGCGCCTGTTGCGGCATTCCGTTTGTGGTGGCGATCGAGGATGACATGCAATGCCCCGCCTGCCTGGAAGCACCGCCCGCGTTCACCAAAGCCCGCGCGGCGATGGTCTATGACGCAGTGAGTGCGCCGCTGGTTTCCGCACTGAAATTTGCCGACCAATGGGCGGGGTTAAAACGCCACGGGAAAATGATGGCGGGCGCGGGCAGCACAGTGCTGAAAGGCGCGGATGCATTGGTGCCGGTGCCGCTGCATTGGCGACGGCTGCTGCGCCGCCGCTTCAACCAATCGGCGCTGCTCGCCTATGCGATTGCTGCGGAAACCAGTTTGCCATGTGCGCCGGAATTGCTGCAGCGCATTCGCCATACCACGCCGCAGATGAAGCTCACGCGCAGGGAGCGTTTGACCAACGTGGCGAAAGCGTTCGCCGTCCCGCCTGCGGCGGCGGCAAAAATAAAAGACAAGGTGATCGTGTTGGTGGATGATGTGGTGACGACGGGCGCGACGGCGGAAGCCTGCGCCAAAGCGTTGCTGAAAGCGGGTGCGAAGGAAGTGCGTGTGCTGGCGTTGGCGCGAACGGTAAAAGAATAAGGGAGAGAAATATGACAAAATTCACCGCAGCGGCGATTCAGATGACCAGTGGCGACGATATCGCCGCGAATATTGCTGCGCTCGCGCCGATGGTGGCAGAAGCGGCGGCGCGCGGGGCGACGCTCATCACCACGCCGGAGAATGTATTCTACATGCGGCGCGAGGGCACGGCGCGCATGAACGATGTGCCGATGCTGCGCCATCCCGGCATCGAGTGGGCGCAAGGTGCAGCGAAGCAGCACGGCGTGTGGCTGCTCATCGGCTCCATCCGCGCGCGCGAGCCGGGGATGGACAAGCCGTTTAACCGCAGCGTGCTCATCGCGCCGACGGGCGATATTGCGGCGCATTACGACAAGATTCATCTGTTCGACGTCACACTGGCGGACGGCACGGAATACCGCGAATCCTCGCAGGCGACGGCGGGCTATCAGGCGGTCACAGCGGCGCTGCCGGGGGCGACGCTCGGCCTCAGTATTTGTTATGATCTGCGCTTCCCGAACCTCTATCGGCAACTGGCACTTTCCGGCGCGACGCTGCTCGCGGTGCCTGCCGCCTTTACGCGGCCGACGGGTGCGGCGCACTGGCATACGCTGCTCACTGCGCGGGCGATTGAGAATGCGTGCTACGTCATCGCTCCGGCGCAGTGCGGCACCCACCCGGGCGGGCGCGAGACCTATGGCCATAGCGTTATTTTCGACCCGTGGGGCACCGTGCTGGCGGAGGCGAGCGGCGACGTGCCTCAGGTGATTTATGCCGAGATTGACCCGGCGCGGGTGGCGGAGGTGCGGGCACATATTCCCGTCCTCGCGCATCATAAAACGATTGGGTGATTAGCCTAGAGCAACATCTGACGTGAGGTCGAGCGCGCGGCTGGTGGTCGCGCCATCCGTGCTGATATGCGGGCTGGGCGTGGTGCGGGCATGGTCGTCCGGCGTGACATGCAGTTTGCCGTGCTTGGCATCCGAGACGGTTTTGAGGTCGTCGAGCGCCAGCTCGGTATCGATGAGTTTGCTGCGCAGCTTCTCGTTCGTCTCGCGCAGGGTGATGATTTCGTCCTTTGCCGTTTCGAACTGCTTTTTGCCACGGTGGGAGGCGCGCGAGCCACTAAAAATGCCGGTGATGAAGCCGACGGTTGAAAGCCCGGAAGAGGCGACGATGGCACCTTCAATGGCCGTGCCGACGCGCTTATAGGGGTCATTTTTCTCGAGCTTGGCGAGGCCACCATCAATCGTTTTAATGCCGCGCATCCATTTCACAAAGCCTTCGCCCATGCCGAGGAGCCAGTTTAATAGCCCACCCGCGCCATGCACGAAATGATTCTCAGACGCTTCCCATTTGGTGAGATATTCGCGGCTATTTCTAGTAAATTCCGCAGTTTTTGACGGAAAAACAGCGCCCGCGATGCCGCCGAGCAAGATGCCGGTCAGCAGCAGAAACTTGCCATGCAGCACGCTCTCGCCCGCCGCGGCAGAGGCCACACTCGGCCCGCGATAGCGCTGCTCGGCGATGTCCGTATCGGCGGTCTGTTTATTCTTTCCCATGCACCTATTCTACAGGTGAAATATGACAGTTTGATGACAATGGGGCGGATTTTTTGCCCAATCCGCCTTCAAAAATGCCAAAAAGCATAGAATGTTAATGAAAAATTAACTGGGGAGAGGGTATACTGCATGAATGCTCACACAGTATGGGCACAGAAATATTGCCAACAAAAAGGATGGAGATTTTTATGCCAAATGAAGTGATTCTTGATGTTACCCCACCACAAGGGGGGAGAGGGACTTTCAGTGTAGCAATGGGGGTATCCGCAGATCATACGGTGGTTAGTGTAGAAAGAGGCGACAAGGACGGGCAAGCACATAAATATCATGAAATTCCTTATGGATTTGAGAAAAAATTTCCTGAAAACGCATCCATTGTTATCGTCAGTGATGGCAAAAAATTAGGCGAAGTGCCTACCGATGAATTAAGTGCGGCGATTAAGAATGGCAACGGTTCGATTCTAGCGAACTACGCTACGGCGTTACTCAATGGCGATGGCAGAGATTTTTCTAAATTCGCTGCGGATGAAAAGGAAAGGCTCGATACGGCACGCGCGAAAGCCAATAGCCAGGGTGTGAATGAGGATTCGTTGAAGAAGTATGATGTTACGCCTGAACAACTGGAGAAAATACTAGAAAAAAACCTAGAGGAAAACCAAAGACGTGCGGCCTCTAAAAAAGAAGGGCGTCCGCGCTAAGGGGAGTAAAGAAGTAGGGTTAGCTCTCTACTTCACCGCCACCATCATATAGTTCACGTCGAGATCGCGTGGGTTGAGGGCGAATTTCCATGTGAGTGGGCTGAAGGTGAGACCGCAGGTATCGGCCACGGTGAAGCCGCGGGTGGTGAGGGCGCGCGCCATTTCGCTCGGGCGGATAAACTGCTTCCAGCGATGCGTGCCGCGCGGCAGCCAGCGCAACACATATTCCGCGCCGACGATGCCCATGGCATACGACTTCGCGGTGCGGTTGAGGGTGGAGAGAATCAGTAGCCCGCCGGGTTTGACGAGTGCACGGAGGGCATCGAAAAACAGCTCCACATCCGCCACATGCTCGATGATTTCAAGCGCGAGCACAACATCGAACTGCTGACCTGCTTCGGCGAGGTCTTCCGCTGTGGTGGCGCGGTAGTCGATGGTTAAACCATTTGCCTCCGCATGCAATGCGGCGACGCGGATGTTGGTGTCGGAGGCATCGATGCCGGTGACGCTGGCACCGAGTCGCGCCATCGGCTCGGCGATGAGGCCGCCGCCGCAGCCAATATCCACCAGCGAAAGATTGTTGAGCGGTGTGGCGCTTTGGCCATCCACCCCCGTGCGCCCTGCAAAATGGCGGATTATCTGCTCGCGCAGGTAGGTGATGCGCACTGGGTTGAGCCGATGCAGTGGTGCGAATTTTCCGCCCACATCCCACCATTCCTCGGCAATTGCGGAGAAACGCGCGACATCCGCCGCATCAATGGTGGTGGGCTTGGGCTGTGTGGCTGTGGTTGGCATTTACACTCTCTTGTTTTTCATGCTATAAAATGGTGGAACTCGGAAATCATAGGCGCGATGGCACCCACAGGCAAGAGACGATCCTTCATGAGTATCCTCGGCGATGCGGAAAGCGCGTTGCGCGAGGTGTTTGTCGACAATCCGCGCGCATGGCTGATGGACGCGCGTGAAAAAATGCGCGACCTGCCAAAGACAAATTTCGACCTCGCCTGCCGCTTCGCCGACCAAGGAAAATGGCACGACGCGATGTTCCGCTTTCGCATCACGCTCTATTTGCAACCGGCCTATCCGCAGGCGTTATATAATCTCGGCTGCTGCTATTTTCGCCTCGGCAACCGCGCCAAAGCGCGCGATACACTGAAGCAGGTGCTGCGCGAAAACCCCGGTAATTCGGATGCGGTGTTTATGCTCGCTGCGATCGACCCGAGCGCGCTGGAGCCCAACCAACGCCCGCAATCCATGCCGCGCGAACTGGTGACGAAGTTTTTCAGCAGCATCGCGGGCGGGTATAATCAGGCTGAGGCGGAGAATAAATATCGCGGCGGTGCGGCCGTGGCCGAACAGGTGAAACCGCTGCTGCCCGCGAGCGGTATCACGGTGGTGGATCTCGGCTGCGGCACGGGGATTACGTCGATTCCGTTTCGCGCGGCGGCGGCGCAGATGATTGGCGTGGATGTGACTGCAAGCATGGTCGCGCAGGCGCAGCGAGAAATGGTGGCGGGCAAACCGCTGTTCGACCGGGTGGTGGAGGCGGATATTGCGGCGGCCGCTGAGGCAGTGGGTGAGGGCGTGGCCGACCTGGTGCTGCTGGTCAACGTGGTGCAGTTTGTCGGCGCGCTGAATGGGGTGCTCGGCAGTGCCGCGAAAATCGTGAAGCCCGGTGGATTTATTGCCCTGACGGTGGAGCCCTACAGCGGCGGCGACGGGTTTGGTATTGTGGTGGATTCGGGCCGCTTCGGCCATACGGCGAGTTATGTGAAGCAGATTGCCGCACCGCTTGGCCTCACTCCGGTGAAGGAAATGAAAACCGCGCTCTACCCCGAGACCTCGGCGGAGCTGCTTATTTTCCGTAAAGGTGGCGCGGCATGATGATGCATCATCCGGAGCAATACCGCATCCGTTCGGTAGGGAAGGAGCACGCCAAGGCGCTCGCTCATCTGCATAAAAGCTGCTTCGCGAAGGGCTGGAGCCATCTCGAGTTCGAGAGTTTTTTTGAGCGCAAGGGCGTGTTCGCCGCCGTCGCGCATCACAAGGATCATGGCGAGGTGGGGTTTGTGCTCTGCTGGCTGATCGAGGACCAGTGCGACCTGCTCTCGATGGGCGTGCTGGCGGAGCATCGCCGTGACGGGGTGGGGCTGATGCTGCTCGACTACGCAATGGAAAACGCCGCCTCGCTTGGCGGCAAGGCGATGGTGCTGGAGGTGAACGTCAACAACACCGCTGCGCAAACGCTCTACGAGGCGCACGGGTTCGAGAAATTCAGCGTGCGCAAGGACTATTACGCCAACGCCGACGGCACCCGCGCCGATGCGATTTGCATGAAAAAGGCGTTGGTATAAAAGCTATGCGCGGAGTTGTGGTTTCGGACCTACATCTTTTTGCTCGCCGCGCTCGACCGGAGATCGAATCCACAATTATAGACGCCATACAGGGGCGTGATTTTCTGGTTCTCAACGGCGATATCTTTGATTTTGCCTGGTCAACACACGGTTCACTCGCGGCAACAGTAGAGCAAAGCGTTGCTTTTCTCGGGCGCATTTGCCACAGCAACCCAGAGTGCCGGGTGCATTATATTATGGGCAATCACGATAATATTGCAGCTCTAGCAGAAGCGTTGACAGATGTATCGCTGCCGAATTTCTCCTGGCATCCGGCTTATATAACCATAGGGCCATCGCTGTTTCTTCATGGAGACCTGCCGCTCAGCGCCAAAAATCCGTTTCTACGTAAGTTGCGGCATACAGCATCGCCCAAGCATGCTGCGTTGCACCATCTTTACGACCTTGCCGTGCGTACTCGCGTGCATGCAGGCGCTGCCAAGCTCTACACCCCGTCGTTATGTGCGCGCACTATTTTGCAGGCGATTGAGCAGCATGATGCTCATAAACTCGGCGGTGTAGAGCATATCTATTTTGGCCACACGCATGCGCCATTCAGCGATTTTGAGTATCGCGGGTATTACTTCCACAATACAGGTTCGGGTATTAAACATCTGGAGATGAGGGTGTTGCATGCAACAGGAACAGCGCAGTAACAATTGTTATTCTCGCGGCGAACTCAGTTGGATGCGTTGGGGGCAGCGCGTACGGCAGAAGCTGCTTAAACCGATGCTACGTTTGTTGGTCGAATGCGATGTTTCGGCGCAGCATATCACCCTGCTTTCCTTGATTGTGGGGCTGCTCGGAGCAGCCGCGTTTTATGACGATCCTTTCTGGGGCCTTATTGGCATTGCGCTGCATGTGTTGTTCGATGGTATGGATGGCCCACTGGCACGCGTCGCAGGCACGCAGTCCAATCGTGGTTCGTTTTATGATACCGCAACTGACCAAACCGTGCTTGTAGCGGTGACGTTTGTGCTTATCGACCTTGGATGGATTGATGCTGTCATCGGCGGTGTGTTTGCGCTGCTTTATACCGTAGTGGTTGGTTTTGCCATGATTCGTAACTATATCGGTATTCCGTACCGCTTTCTTATCCGTCCACGCTTCTTTTATTATGCGTGGATTGGTCTGGAATGGGCATATGGTGGCGCAGTAGTGCCAGTGAATACGCTGCTTCTGGTCTTCAATATACTACTCGCTGTGCATGTGGCGACTGGTTTCATAAATATTCGCAATCATTTGCGGTAGAGGCACGTGGAAAAGAAAAACCGAGGACTAACAAGAATTATAAAGGCATTTGGCTATTCTCGTGATGGCCTGCGCGCCGCCTGGCTGACGGAAGCATCCTTCCGTCAGGAAATATTGCTTTGTGCGGTACTGACACTAATCGCCTGCCTTGTCGACGTTACATGGGTGGAGCGAAGCATTATGCTCGCTTCGCTCGTTCTGTTGTTGATCGTTGAGTTAATCAACACAGCGATTGAGACGATTATTGAGCGTATTTCACCCGAAATCCATCCGCTCTCCAAGAAGGCAAAGGATGTCGGTAGTGCAGCTGTGTTGCTTGCATTCTTATTAGCTATCGGTGTGTGGATAGGCATTCTCGTCTGAGCATTTTCCACTAGCCAACCTGCGCGGCGGGCCTTATAACCCGCGGGAGTTATGGCACTTATTGTACAGAAATTTGGCGGCACGTCGGTGGCGGATATTGCGCGCATCAAGCATGTGGCGCAGCGCGTGAAGGCGGAAGTGGAGGGCGGCCATCAGGTGATTGTGGTCGTCTCGGCGATGGCGGGCGTGACGAACCAGCTGCTTGAATATTGCAACGGCGTGAGCACACTGATGACCAACGAGGCGCGCGCGAATGCGGATCAGGTGGTCGCGGCGGGGGAACAGATTACCTCTGGCCTGCTGGCGCTGGAGCTTGAATCCATCGGCCTCAAAGCGCGGGCATGGGCGGGCTGGCAACTGCCGCTCTCGACTGATGACATGTATAGCAAGGCGCGCATCGCGCATATCGAAACGAAGGAATTGCTTGCGTCGCTCGCGTCGGGCAACGTGGCGGTGATCGCGGGGTTCCAGGGCATCAGCCCCGAGGGGCGGATTACCACGCTCGGGCGTGGCGGCTCGGACACCTCGGCGGTGGCGATTGCAGCGGCGTTTAAGGCTGAGCGCTGCGATATTTATACGGATGTGGATGGGGTCTATACCAGCGACCCACGCATCGTGAAAAAGGCTAAAAAGCTCGATAAAGTGAGCTACGAAGAGATGCTGGAGATGGCGTCGCTCGGTAGCAAAGTGCTGCAAACGCGCAGTGTCGAACTTGCCATGAATTACCGTGTGAAGGTGCAGGTGCTCTCGACGTTCGACGAGCGCCCGGCGGATTCGCTGCCCGGCACGCTTCTGGTGGATGAGGAGGAATTAGTGGAACAGCAACGGGTGACTGGGCTTGCCTATAGCCGCGACGAAGCGCGCATTACGCTCGTCAATGTCGATCATAAGCCGGGTGTCTCGGCCGGGATTTTCGGCACGCTCGCCGAGCGCGGGATTAACGTCGATATGATCATTCAGAACGTCAACGAAGTGGGCGAGAAAACGGACGTGACTTTTACCGTCGGCAAGGCGGATTTCAACCGTACGCTGGAGATTTTGAAAACGACGCCGGGCATCCCGAAATTTGACAGTTACCATAGCGATATCGGCGTCGCGAAAATCTCCGCCATCGGCGTGGGCATGAAGAGCCACGCGGGTGTGGCAGCGGAAATGTTCAAAACGCTGGCCGAGAAAAATATCAACATTATCGTCATCTCAACCTCGGAAATCAAAATCTCGGTGCTGATTGACGAGAGCTATCTGGAGCTGGCGTTGCGTGCGCTGCATACGACCTATGGGCTTGATGCGGTAGAGGAGTAATAACGATTGCCATAGCGGACCATCTGCGTCGTCGCGTCCTCTTTCGCAAATCCTCACGTAGCGCTGCTACGCTGCGGTTTACGAAAGCGGCAAGCGCTCCTAGCATCTGGCCCACTCTGACAATCGTAGGAAGAAAGTGAGAAGCGATATGACCACATCACTGCAACAACTCTGGCAGCGCGGGCGGGACTTGCTCGGTTGCGAACATGCCATCATGGGCGGGGCGATGAGCTGGGTGAGCGAGCGCAACCTCGTGGCGGCGCTTAGTAATGCGGGCGCGTTCGGGGTGATTGCGGCCAGCTCGATGCCGCCGGAACTGCTCGAAAAAGAAATTATTGCAACGCAGAAATTGACGCAAAAACCCTTCGGCGTGAACCTTATTCTGATGCACCCGCAGCTCGACCAATTGGTCGAAGTGTGCATTGCACAAAAAATGACCCATGTGGTACTCGCCGGCGGGATGCCGAAAGCGCCAACCATCAACCGCCTGAAGGAGGGCGGCTGCAAAGTCATTGGCTTCGCGCCGACGGCGGCGATTGGCAAAAAACTCGTGCGCATGGGCGTGGATGCGCTGGTGATTGAAGGCACGGAAGCGGGCGGGCATATTGGCCCGGTTTCGACCTCTGTTCTGGCGCAGGAAATTCTGCCCGTTATTCGCGACGTTCCAGTGTTTGTGGCGGGCGGCATCGGCCGCGGCGAGGCGATTGTTTCCTACCTCGAAATGGGGGCGAGTGGGGTGCAGCTCGGCACGCGGTTTGTGTGTGCGAGTGAATCCATCGCCCACGCGAATTTCAAGAAAGCCTTCATCAACGCCAACGCGCGCGACGCCATGGCCAGCGTGCAATATCACCCGGATTTCCCTGTGATTCCGGTGCGCGCGATCGTGAATAATGCGTCGGAGGAATTCACCCGCTTCCAGAAGGAGACGGTGGAGAAGGTCTTCGGCGGCCAGATGAGCAAGGACGAAGGCCAGCTCGCGATTGAGCATTTCTGGGCGGGTTCGCTGCGGCGTGCGGTGATCGACGGCGATGTGGAACGCGGCTCGCTGATGGCGGGGCAGTCGGTCGGCATGGTCAGCGGTATCCAAACCGCGCAGGAAATCATTGACGAGCTGGTGGGGCAGGCCATGGCTTTCCTGAGCCGTACATCCGCAGCATAAGCGCAGTATTTTGCAGCGCAGCATCGAATTTTCAGCGAACGGTTGGTAATCGCGGCGTGTGATGGTATAGTGGGGCAAATCCACTAAAAAAGAACCCTCGCGCA
Source organism: Rickettsiales bacterium (assembly GCA_044237845.1). Classification (GTDB taxonomy): domain Bacteria; phylum Pseudomonadota; class Alphaproteobacteria; order Rickettsiales; family UBA3002; genus QFOX01. The sequence continues at coordinate 11,827 of JBIIEL010000021.1, forward strand.
TGGCAAACATCATTCCCATCGACCCCGGACAATCGGCCTTAGCGTCGCCGATTGCGCTGCTGCGTCAGGTGCGCGACGCGATGACCACCGGCACGGCGAGCGCGCAAAGCCGCCTCGACACGTTGGTGAAAACGGTAGCGGCGGGGCTGCATGCGGATATGTGTTCACTGTTTTTCGCTCGGCCGGGCGATATTCTCGAGCTGTTCGCGAGCCACGGATTCAACCAACAATCTGTACATGTGACGCGGCTGCGCATGGGCGAGGGGCTGGTTGGTGAAATCGCGGCGACGGGGCTGGACCTCAATCTCAGCGAGCCGCAGCAGCATCCGAAATATGTGCATCGCCCGGAAACGGGGGAGGAGCAGTACCACTCGTTTATCGGCGTGCCGCTGCTGCATAGCCATAAAACCATTGGCGTGCTGGTGGTGCAGAGTAAGGCTGCGCGCACCTATACGGACGACCTCGCGGAGATTCTGCACGCGGTGGCGATGGTGGTGGCGGAGCTTGCGGTCGGCAATAAAATCGTTGATCTCTACGAGATTACCGGCGGCGCGCACCCTACTCTGCAATCGCAAAAACTCTCTGGCAACACGCTCTCCGGCGGTATCGCTAAGGCGCCGATCGTGCTGCATCGGCCGAAAATCGAGATCGAAACGCTGGTGAGCGAATCGCCGGAAGACGAGGAAATGCGCTTCCACGGCGCGCTGCTTTCGCTGCAGCAATCGGTGGATTCGATGATTACGCAGTCGGGCCTCGAAGAAGGCTCGGCGCATCGCGAAATTCTCGAGAGCTATCGCCTGTTCTCGCAGGATCGCGGCTGGATTGATCGCATTGCGGAGGCGATTCATACCGGCCTCACCGCCGAGGCGGCCGTGCGCAAAGTGCAGGAGGAAATGCACGCGCGCCTGAGCCAGATTACCAGCGCCTATATTCAGGAACGGGTGCATGACCTTGAGGATCTCTCGGAGCGGCTGCTCTACCATTTGCAGGGCGTGGAACCCTCGGCAGCGCTGGGCGAATTGCCGGAGGCGTTTATTCTCGCGGCGCATAATCTGGGGCCCGCGGAGCTGCTCGAATATGACAGCAAACGCCTGAAAGGCGTCATCCTTGCCGAGGGCGGGGTCACAAGCCATGTCGCGATCATCGCGCGGATGATGGATATCCCGATGGTCGGGCGGGTGGAGAATATTCTCGACGTGGTGACGCGCGGCGATCTCGCGATTGTGCAGGGCGACCAGGGGTTGATTTATATCCGCCCGCCGGAAGATATCGAGGCGGCCGCCGATGCAGAAATCGCGGCGCGGGCGCGGCAAGTGGCGGTTTATGCGGAAACGCGCGCGCTGCCGCCGGTGACCAAAGACGGCGTGCGCATTTCGCTGAACCTGAATCTCGGTCTGTTTGTGCAGGCGGAGCATCTCTTGGCGAGCGATGTGGACGGGGTCGGCCTCTTCCGCACCGAGCTGCCGTATCTCGCGAGCCGTGAGCTGCCGAGCATCGCCGACCAGCAACGGATTTACCGCGACGCGCTGGAAAAAGCGAAAGGCAAGCCGGTCATCTTCCGCTCGTTCGATATCGGCGGCGACAAACAGGTGCCGTATATTCAGGTGGGTGATGAAGAAAACCCCGCGATGGGCTGGCGCGCGACGCGCATCGGTCTCGACCGCCCGGTGATTATGCGTCAGCAGCTGCGCGCGCTGGTGCGGGCAGCGGCGGGGGAGCCGCTTTCGGTGATGTTCCCGTTCATTGCGGAAATTACCGAATTCGACGCGATGAAAGCGCTGCTGATGAAGGAAATCGCTCGCGCGCGCGACGAAGGGATTACGCCGCCGACGGCGCTGCGCGTCGGCACCATGCTCGAGATTCCGTCGCTGATGTTCCAGCTGCCGGAGCTGATGGAACGGGTGGATTTCATCTCCATCGGCAGCAATGATCTGTTCCAGTTCCTGTTCGCGTGTGACCGTGGCTCACCGCGCATCAGCGGACGGTATGACACCCTGAGCCCGATCGTGATTCGCCTGCTCAAAACCATCGCGAGCACGGCGGCGACGCATAAAGTGGATGTCGGTTTCTGCGGCGATATGGCGACCCGCCCGCTCGACGCGATGGCGCTCATCGCCTGCGGTATCCGCTCCCTTTCCATGCCCCCGGCGGCGATTGGCCCGGTGAAGGCGATGCTGCGTAGCGTGAACCTCGCGGAACTCACCAGCTATGTCGATTACATCGCCGCCGAGCCGCTCCACTCGCTACGCCTACAGCTTGAGCGCTTCGCGAAGGATCATGGGGTGGAGATAGGGTGACTTCAGGACATTTTTGGCTGCAAACGGCTTTTTCTCGACTTCCGGTGCTCACGTACTCCAAATGTACGCTGCGCTCCGGCTTCTTGAAAGCCAGCCGTTTTCGCTCAAAAATCTCTCTGAAGTATCTGCGTTGATGGACTACTTCTTGCACTCCGCGGCGGCATTCACTAAAACGCTGGAATGGCAAGCACAGCATCTCTTAAGGCGATTTCAGAATCCATGAGCCCGAAGGAAATCGGGGCGCATCTGCGCGCCTGCCGCGAGGAATTTTTGCTGAGCGTGCAGGACGTCTCGGAGCGGCTGCATATCCGCCCGCGCTATCTCACGGCGCTCGAGGAGGCACGGTTTGACGACATGCCCGCGCCCGTCTATGCGCGCGGGTATCTCGCGACCTATGCGGAGTTTCTGGGGCTTGATGCTGCACGCGTGGTGCAGCAATGTTTTGCCCCGCCGCCCGCTGCGCCGACTGCGTCGGAGGCGAAACCGGTTGCACCGGAGGCGAAAGAAGAAGTGAAACGGGCGGAAGCCGCACCGCGCCCGGCGGCCTATACACCCAAGCCGCTGCCGCAAACGCTCGAAACGCTGAAGGCCGAACGCCCGCGCTGGCACTGGCCGCTGGCCGCACTCGCGCTGGTGGGAATTGCTGCATTCTCGGTACTGCGTGCCGAAAAAACGCCGGATGCGGTGCGCGAAGAGCCCGCGGCGCGCGTGGCGGAAGTGCCAGAAAATCTCCTCGCCAGTGTGCGCAGCATGGTGATGCCGACAGGGCAAAATATCGACTGTCTCGGCGGGGATTTGCTGCTCTCTTGCTTGTTTGCGCAGCGCGACCAGCGCGACTTTGAGGCGCTGCTTGCCACGCATGAGCCGGTGGCAATTGATATGATTGCGGTGAATGAGGCGCTCGCCGCTGCCTATGACGAAGAGGCGGCAGATGATTAAGCGGCGCGCAACCGTTGGCGTGATGGTTGGCGGCCTGATGGTGGGGGGCGACGCGCCTATCCGCGTGCAATCCATGACCAATACCGACACGGCGGATGTGGCAGCAACCGTGGCGCAAATTCGCGCGCTAGCCGATGCAGGTAGCGAATTTGTGCGCATCACCGTCAACAACGAAGCGGCGGCGAAGGCCGTGCCGGAGATTTATAATCAGTTGTTGGCTGGCGGCCCCGCCGCCCCGTTAGTTGGCGACTTTCACTATAATGGCCATCGGCTGCTGACGAATTTTCCCGAGATGGCGGAAGTGCTGGCCAAATACCGTATCAACCCAGGGAATGTGGGGTTCGGCGAAAAGCAGGACGCGCAGTTTTCGCAGATGATTGAGGTGGCGGTTAAGCGCAACAAAGCGGTGCGCATCGGCGTCAATTGGGGGTCGATGGATAACGCGCTGCTCGCGCGGTTGATGGACGCAAATGCTGCATCGGCTGCGCCGAAGGCGAGCGAAGAAATTGCCCGGGAGGCGCTGGTGGTTTCCGCACTGCAAAGTGCGGCGCAGGCGGAGGCGGTGGGCTTGCGTGCCGACCAGATTATTCTCTCCGCCAAGGTCAGCCGCGTGCAGGATTTGATTTCGGTGTATCGCGCACTGGCGGCGCGCTGCCAGTACCCGCTCCATCTCGGCCTCACCGAGGCGGGGATGGGCAGCAAAGGCATCGTGGCGAGTAGCGCGGCGCTGGCGGTGCTGCTGCAGGAAGGCATCGGCGATACGATCCGCATTTCGCTGACGCCGGAACCGAATGGCGACCGCACGCGCGAGGTGATCGTGGCGCAGGAATTGCTGCAGACTATGGGGCTACGAAATTTCGCGCCGTTGGTGGTGGCCTGCCCCGGCTGTGGCCGCACCACGAGCACCTATTTTCAGGAGCTGGCCGCGGAAATTCAGGACTATCTGCGCGCGCGCATGCCCGTCTGGGCGAAGGAATTTGCGGGCGCCGAGGCGATGCATGTGGCGGTGATGGGCTGCATTGTGAACGGCCCCGGCGAAAGCAAACACGCCAATATCGGCATCTCACTCCCCGGCACGGGCGAATCCCCCGTCGCCCCGGTGTTTGAGGACGGCGAGAAGGTCGCAACCCTGCGCGGGGATACCATCGCCGCTGAGTTCAAAGCGCGGCTCGAGGCCTATGTGGCGCGCAGCTACGCGAAAGTGGCGTAACCCCATCTTTCTGCTTGCGTAATGGCACGTGGGGCGCTAACACTGCCCCATACGCCGCGCCGTTGCGCCGCGAATCTGGGCAGTCTGAAGGACATGCCGTTGCACAAAGCAGTAACAGCGAGATTTTACCACTGCATGAGTACCAAAGAATTACAGCCCGTGCGCGGGACGCATGATTTGTTAGCCGCTGAGTACGCTCTGCATCAGCGCGTGATTGGCGGCGCGCAGCGCGTGGCCGCGCTTTACGGCTTCGACCGTGTGGACACGCCGATGTTTGAGTTCTCGGAAGTCTTCCACCGCGCGGTGGGTGAGACGTCTGACATCGTGAGCAAGGAAACCTATACGTTCACGGATCGCGGGGGAGAATCCCTCACCCTGCGGCCGGAATTTACGGCAGCGATTGTGCGCGCCTTCATCAGCAATAAGCTGACGCAAGAACTGCCGTTTAAATGTTTTTACGCGGGCCCGGCCTTCCGTTATGAACGCCCGCAAAAGGGCCGTATGCGCCAGTTTCACCAGATCGGCGCAGAGCTGCTCGGTGCGGCCGATGCGTGTGCGGATGTGGAAATGATTGCACTCGCCGCCCACACCCTTCGGGTGCTTGGACTTTCGGATGCGGTGACGCTTGAGCTGAATTCGCTGGGGGATGGGGAGTCGCGCGCGGCGTATCGTGACGCGCTGGTCGCGTATCTCTCGCAGTATGAGGATAAATTATCCGACGACAGCAGGCTTCGCCTGACTAAGAATCCTCTTAGAATTCTGGATTCGAAAAGCGAGGGTGACCGCGCAATTATTGCGGGCGCGCCGACGCTGCATGCTTATTTCAACGACGCGTCGCGCAGCCATTTTGAGCGCGTGAAAGCAGGGCTGACGGCGCTTGGCATCGCGTTCACCGTCAGCGAGAAACTGGTGCGCGGGCTCGATTATTATTCACACACCGTATTTGAATTCACCACCGACAAGCTGGGCGCGCAGGGCACTGTGCTCGCAGGCGGGCGCTATGACGGGCTCGTGAAACTGATGGGTGGGCCGGATACGCCGGGCATCGGTTTCGCGGCCGGTGTGGAGCGTCTCGCGGCGCTGGTCGCCGAAGCGGGCGCGCCAAAAAATGCTGCAGCAATTGCGGCGGTGATCCCGATGGGTGAAGCGGCGGAAGCTGAGGCATGGAGCCTTGTTCAGGCACTACGCGCAGAAGGCATCCGCAGCGATATCGCCTATAAGGGCAACAGCAAAAAACGCTTTGAGCGTGCGAACAAAATCGGCGCGCAGTTCGCCCTGATTATCGGCGAGGACGAGCTAAAAAACGGGGTGATTACTTTAAAAAACCTATCCACGGGGGCGCAGCAAACCATCATGCGTGATGGGGTGATTGCCGCACTGAAAACTGAAAACTGACGACTGACGACTGGAGACTGAACTACATGTCATTTGATAAAAAAATCGATGCGCTGGTGAAGCGTCATGGTGAATTACGCGACGCGATTTCCTCGCCGGATACCCTCAAGGGCGGCGATTACGCGAAGTTTTCGAAGGAATATTCCGACCTCACCCCCATCATCGAGACCGCGCTGGCCCTGCGTCAGGCCACTCAGGAGCTGGAAGACGCCAAGGTCATGATTAACGGTAAGGACGAAGGCATGCGCGAGCTGGCGCTGGAAGAAAAAGCGGCGCTTGATAAGCTGATTCCGAAGCTGACGGAAGACCTGCAAATCGCCCTGCTGCCGAAGGACGAAGCCGACGCAAAGAACGCGATTTTAGAAGTGCGCGCCGGCACGGGTGGCGACGAAGCGGCGCTGTTTGCGGCCGAGCTTTTTCGCATGTATCAGCGCTTCTCGGAGCTCAACGGCTGGAAGTTTGAAGTGCTGGAAGTGAGCGATTCGACCCTCGGCGGTTACAAGGACGCAAGCGCCAGCATCAGTGGCAAAAACGTGTTCCAAAAGCTCAAATGGGAATCCGGCGTGCATCGCGTGCAGCGCGTTCCCGCGACGGAAACGCAGGGGCGCATTCATACCTCCGCAGCGACGGTGGCCGTGCTTCCGGAGGCGGAAGAGGTGGATATTCAGATCAACGAAAACGACCTGCGCATCGACGTGTTTCGCTCCTCCGGCCCCGGCGGTCAGTCGGTGAATACGACCGATTCCGCCGTGCGCATTGTGCATGTGCCGACGGGTGTGACCGTGCAGTGTCAGGACGAAAAATCGCAGCATAAGAACAAGGCGAAGGCGCTAAAAATTCTGCGCTCGCGCCTCTATGACGCGGAGTACCAGAAGCGCGAGGCGGAACGCTCGGCGAGCCGTAAAGGGCAGGTGGGCTCGGGCGACCGTAGCGAGCGCATCCGCACCTATAACTTCCCGCAAGGGCGGGTGACGGATCACCGCATCAACATGACGACCTATGACCTCGACCGCGTGATCGAGGGCAGCGGGCTTGGGGCGTATTGTGACGCGCTCATCAAGGAAGATCAGGCGAGCAAACTCTCGGAGATCAAGGAATAATGAAGGCAATCGCGGCACAGTTGAGCGAAGCGCGGGAGGCACTGGGTGCCGTGGCGGGCAGCAATGCGGCGCTCGAAGCACGTGTGCTCGCCGCTCATGCCTGGGGCATGACGCCGGAAGCGCTGGTGCTACATAGCGCCGAACCCCGCGACCAAGCTGCGCTTGGAGACCTTTTAGAAAGACGTTTGCGGCATGAACCCGTCGCGCAAATTCTGGGCACCAAGGATTTCTGGAAACAGACATTCACGGTGACGCGCGACGTGCTGACCCCGCGCGCGGATAGCGAAACGATGATCGAGGAATTACTGCGTTTGCGGACGGATAAGGCTGCGCCGCTACGCATCCTCGACCTCGGCACGGGCAGTGGGTGTTTGTTGCTTTCTACACTAGGGGAATACCCGAATGCGAGCGGTGTGGGGGTGGATGCCAGCGAAGCGGCGCTGGCGGTTGCAACAAAAAATGCTGCAGCGTTAGGGCTGGGTACGCGCGCCGCGCTGCAGTGCAGCAATTGGTGCAGCAATGTGGAGGGCACATTCGACGTGGTGCTCTCGAATCCACCGTATATTCCGCGTGCGGAAATCGCGACGCTCGATACGGATGTGCAAGGTTTTGAGCCACACAGCGCGCTCGATGGCGGCGTGGATGGGCTGGACTGCTACCGCGCGATTTCTGCGCAGATTCTGCCGCATCTCAACCCCGGCGCGCTGCTGCTATTTGAAGTCGGCGCGGGGCAGGCAGATGACGTGGCAGCGCTTGGGGTCGCGCACGGATTAACGCTTATTTCGATTACTTCTGACCTTGCGGGAATCCCCCGCATTGTCGCTTTTCAATACTCCATCTAACGAAGGATTTTTTTATGATGCGCAAGAACAATAATAACGGTGGCAACCGCAATAAACATCGCGGCAATAGCGGCGGCGGACGGCGCTATAACAACAATGGCGGCGGTAATCGCGGCGGCCATAATGACGGGCAGAATATTGCGCGGCAGAAGCACCACGCGACGCAGATGCTCGGCAAATTCAGCGATATGGCGCGCAACGCGCAAAGCAACGGCGACAGGGTCGATGTCGAATATTACCTGCAGCATGTGGAGCATTATAGCCGCGTACTGGCGGAAATCGCGGGTGTGGAGGCGGAGCGCTTCGCGCATAGCCGCGAGCAATATGCACCGCAGGGCGATGTGGCAGGCGGAGAAGCGGCGAACGCAGAACCCACCAGCGAAGGCAATGCGGATGCTGCGACGACAAATAATGAAGGCAGCGAAGGGCAGGGCAGCTATCAGCCACGCCAGCGCCATCACCGCCACCGCGCACACGGGCATCACAGCGCGCCCGCGAGTGATAATGGTGCGGTGGAAGCCAATGCCAACAAGGAAGAAATTCCGCTGCCGGGGAATATTTTACCGCCGATTTAGCGGTTCACTACTAGTCGCTATAGGGCTAGTTGTCAGGCAAAAACGGCATCACATAACAAAGCCTGTCACCCCGTGTTTACCACGGGGTCCATCTTCCTTTTCTCTCACGTAAACAGATGGACCCCGGCGTCCGCCGGGGTGACACGCGCTGAGTGCGTGACGAAGCGAGCTACTTCAACTCCACCAGCGTGGCGGTGAGGTGGCCGACGACGGCGTCGATGGTGACGCGTAGCGGCAGCGCTTTTTCGTCGGCACCGAAGAAGATATGGATATCCGGGTCGCCCGCTTTGAATTTTTTGAGCTCTTTCGGCGTATAGCCCGCAATCGGCGTGCGGGCGATGCTGGCGTCGATGGCGGCGATGTCTTTGTCCAGTATCTCGAGCGTGACGGGCTTGGCGGCGAGGGTGACACGCATGTCGGCCAGCCGTGCGCCATCGTAGGTTTTGGTGCTGATATGGGGGCTGCCACCCGCTAGCGCCTCATGGATTTTGCGGCGGAGGATGAGACCGCCGGTGACAGGGTCGGTGGCCGTGCTTGCTTGTGCGGTCGGCACGGGGGGGCGCCAAGCGGTGTCGTCCTCCGGTTTGCGGATGCGGGTAGTGAGCTGGCCTGCCGCGTCGTAGGTCATGGTGGTCAGGTCGGTTTTGTCGCTGTTGTGCGGGCGGGATTCAAACCGCGATGGTGTGTAGCCCGCCGCGGTGACATTGCCGCTCGCCTCGGCCACGCGCTGCTCTTTCGAGAACAGGGCGGCGACACCGGTCGTTTTGGTATCGACGGTTATTTGGTAATGGCTGGCATCCTCGCGCGCGGTGAGGCGGATGCGGCCGATGGGAACACCGTTCCAGGCGACGCTGTATTTGCCCTCCATGGTGAGCGGCGCGAGTGGCGCGAACTCCCCAGCTGCTGCGCTATAAGGCAGGCTAAACAGCAGAATTGCAACGGCGATCTTGTAACTCGTGCGGGGCGGTACCATATTAGCAGCATAGCAAACCAGTAAGGGTGGGCAACTATTTATGGAATTGGAACAATTCACCGAAAAATCCCGTAGCGTGATTCAGGAAGCGCAGGCACTGGCGCTGCGTAGCGGGCATCAGCGTTTTACGCCAGAACATCTGTTCGCAACGCTGCTCGATGAGCCAAGTACGCTTAAGCTTTTGGAAGCGGCGGGTGGGGATGCGGCGACCATATTGCAGCGCAACAAGGCGGCGCTTACCAAGCTGCCGAAAGTCGATGGCGCGGGGGCGCAGATGTATCTCGGCGCTGATACGGCGCGGGTGCTTGAGAACGCGAAAGACATCGCCAAAAAAGCGGGCGACCAGTTCGTGACGGTGGAGCGTTTGCTGCAAGCGCTTGCGCTCGAAACGGAGGCGGCACCGGCCAAGAACCTCAAAGAATCCGGCATCACGGCACAGACGCTCAACGCGGCGATTAACGAGGCACGCAAAGGGCGTACGGCGACGAGCGCGAATTCGGAAGACCAATTCGAGGCGCTGAAGAAATATACGCGCGACCTGACCGCACTCGCGGCGGAGGGCAAGCTCGACCCGGTGATTGGGCGGGACGAGGAAATCCGCCGCTCCATTCAGGTGCTGGCGCGGCGCACGAAGAATAACCCGGTGCTGATCGGTGAGCCGGGCGTGGGAAAAACCGCGATTGCGGAAGGGCTCGCGCTGCGCATTATCAACGGCGATGTGCCGGAAGCGCTGAAGGGCAAAAAACTGCTCGCGCTCGACCTCGGTGCGCTGATTGCGGGGGCGAAATTCCGTGGTGAATTCGAGGAGCGGTTAAAGGCCGTGCTCAATGAGATTGATGCGGCGGCAGGCGAGGTGGTGCTGTTCATCGACGAGCTGCATACGCTGGTTGGCGCGGGTGCTGCGGAAGGCTCCATGGATGCAAGTAACCTGCTGAAACCGGCGCTGGCGCGCGGTCACCTGCATTGCCTCGGCGCGACGACGCTGGCAGAATATCGCAAATATATCGAGAAAGACGCAGCGCTCGCGCGGCGTTTTCAGGCGGTCTATGTGAGCGAGCCGACGGTGGAGGATACGGTTTCCATCCTGCGCGGGCTGAAGGAGAAATACGAGCTGCATCACGGGATTACCATCTCCGATGCGGCGCTGGTGGCGGCGGCAACGCTCAGCAATCGCTATATCACCGATCGCTTTCTGCCGGATAAGGCGATTGACCTTGTGGATGAGGCGGCAAGCCGTTTGCGCATGCAGGTGGATAGCAAACCCGAAGCGCTCGATGAGCTCGACCGAAAATTGCTGCAACGCCGCATCGAGTGCGCGGCGCTGAAGAAAGAGTCGGATAAGGCCTCGCGCGATCGCCTGAGCAAACTGGAAGACGAAATCTCGGAATTCGAGGCGGAATCTGCCGCGCTGACCAAAGCATGGCAGGCGGATAAGGCGCGCCTCGCGGGCGCTCGTGGGGTGAAGGAGAAGCTCGAAGCCGCGCGGGTGGAAGTGGAAGCGGCGCAGCGCAAAGGCGACTATGCGCGCGCGGGCGAGCTGACATACGGCGTGATTCCGGAGCTGGAAAAGAAGCTCGCGACGGCGGAAAAAAGCGAAACGAGCGCCGGGGAGACGGTGCGCGAGGCCGATATTGCGGCGATTGTTTCACGCTGGACGGGGATTCCGGCAAGCAAAATGCTCGAAGGCGAACGCGACAAACTGCTCGGCATGGAGGCGGCCATCGGAGCGCGCGTGGTGGGGCAGGAAGAGGCGGTAAAGGCCGTGGCGCTGGCCGTGCGTCGTGCGCGGGCTGGCTTGAAAGACCCGAACCGACCCATCGGCAGTTTTCTGTTTTTAGGGCCGACCGGCGTGGGCAAAACCGAGCTGACCAAGGCGCTGGCTGGGTTTATGTTCGATGACGAATCAGCCATGATCCGCATCGATATGAGCGAATATATGGAAAAACATGCGGTGGCGCGCCTCGTGGGCGCCCCTCCGGGCTATGTCGGCTACGATCAGGGCGGCACGCTGACGGAAGCGGTGCGGCGGCGGCCATATCAGGTGATATTGTTCGACGAGGTGGAAAAAGCGCATCCGGACGTGTTCAATATTCTGTTGCAGGTGCTCGATGACGGGCGGCTGACCGACGGGCAGGGGCGCACGGTCGATTTCCGTAATACGATTATCATTCTGACGAGCAACCTTGGTTCCCGCCACTTGGTGGAGCTGGCCGAGGGTAAGCCGGTCGATTCAGTGCGCGAGGCGGTGATGGACGAGGTGCGCGCGGCGTTCCGCCCGGAATTCCTCAACCGGCTCGACGAAATCATTCTTTTCCACAGGCTCGGTCGGGCGCAAATGGGGGCGATTGTCAACATTCAGGTCAAGCATCTTGAACGCTTGCTCAAAGACCGTGAGATCACCCTCTCGCTCGACGATGCGGCGCGTAACTGGCTCGCCAACCAAGGCTACGACCCCGTCTATGGCGCACGCCCACTGAAGCGTGTGATTCAGAAACAGGTCGCCGACTGGCTCTCGACCATGATCCTCGAAGGCAAGGTGGCCGATGGCGCGCATGTCACCATCACCGGGCATGATTTGGGGCTGAAGATTGAGGCGAAGGCGGCTTAAGGTGCGCGTATTCAGCTCATTTTAAGAGAAAATTAATGAGTCTGTGGTATGGTCTATCTATGCCAGAGGATATTGATACACTCAAAGATATTCCGGATCAGCTGTTCTTTAAGCACTATGTTCCGTCTAATTGGCCAATCGAAATGGTCGATGGGAAGATTCATATACCGCATTTGGTTAAGTCAGAGGGGCGCGGCGATCTATTTCTGAAGGATAAAATCCTTGAGGAAAGGAAGACCAAAGACCCAGCAACCGATGCAGCCTTTGTAGAGGCGGTTCTCAAGCGGCTTGATGGAATGGTCGTAACCGTCAATCACACCAAAGATGTTCTGGCGGCATTGCCGCGTGAGACAACCCCATCCATTTTAATGGCAGAACCTGAAGGAAACTATCATGAGAACCAATGGGAACGGTTCGCTTACCTGTCGCTGCGGATGCATTTAGAGGCGGCAGGGGCAAACGTTGAAACCCCCAAAATATATGAAAGTTCCAGTAATCTGTATCAACAGTGGACGCGCGATCGTTATGTCATCGCACCGGATGGCACAGCGTTGTTCCACAAGCCTCTGACTGGTGCCCTTGATGGTGAGCGTAATGAAGCCTCGTTAAAGCTGATGGAAGAATTTCGTAATCGAGGAATTCATGTGAAGCAGATTGATTCCCAGATTGAGGGCGGGGATATTCTGCAGCATCGGCAATCCAATACGGTATTCGTTGGCATACGTGGAGATGAGCATTCCAACGAAGAATATGTACGTTATGCGCAAGAACTGGCTAATCAGTTGGGAATGCAGCTAAAATTGGTGCCCAAAAAGAGAAAAAAGGGAGGGGATTACTATCACTTGGATACGCTTATGAGTATTCTGCCGGGTGGAGAAATCATTGTTATCCCTGAAGGGACGGATGCTACTGGGCTTGCCAATATCCATTCAGTAGTACCACCTTCAGATGTGTTAGAGATGAAATATATCGGTGAAGAGCCTTGGGATGTTAGTGGCGGTTATTTTTTGAAAGAACATGATAAACGCGCGCTTTCTACGAACATCATCACGATTAACGGCAATGTATTTACGCCCACACTGGTGCCTGAAATGAAGACCTTCGTTGAAGCACACGGTTACCGATTATTTGAAGGCCCCTACCAGATCAGGGACTCGGGCGTGCATTGCCAGACCAACTTTATCAAAACTGAGAAGGTAAATGGCAAGAGTGATGTGTCTTACAACCCGCCTCTTCCAAGTGGACTGCCAAGGCTGGAGTATCTCGAACATCTCGATCAGAATGATGTAACGCTGCAGACGCTCTCTTCCAGAACGCCAGTGAAATCAAATACTCATGGGATTGTGTAGCCTCCCAACCACGCCATGGCATCGGCGAAGGCGGGGGAATCCATGAGGTCGAGATGGCCGAATCCGGGATAGGTTTTGAGGGTTTTGGGTGCGTTGGCGGCGGCGAAGAGGGCGCGGCCATGATGGACGGGAATGATGTGGTCGTCCTCGCCATGCATAATGAATAACGGCGCGTGGATGCGGGTGACCGCCTCGCGCGAGAGATAGGTATCGCGCACGATGAGGGTGGTGGGCAGGAGCGGGAACAGCTCGCCTGCGCGGTCGACCACGGCGGTGAACGGCGCCTCGAGCACCAGCGCGGTGGGGGGGCGCTCGGCGGCGACCTGCGTGGCCACCCCGGAGCCGAGCGAATAGCCCCAGATGACCGGCGCGCGGCGCTGGGCGAAATGATCAAACAGTGCGATGCCGTCGGCGACGATGTTTTGCTCGCTCTTGCCCTTCGGCGCACCAGGGTAGCCGCGATATTCCATGGCGATGACGTGGAAGCCCTGTGCATGGAGGTAGGCGAGCGGGCGGGTGAACATATGCAGCCCGCCGCCATTGCCGTGGAAATAGAGCAGGGTTGGCGCGCCGGGCGCGGCGTCGGATTCCCAATAGGTGATCGCTGTGCCATCCGCCGCTTGGGTGCTGCCGCGCGTGAAGCCGCTGAGGCCTGCCGCGGCAGGCTCCGTTGGCCCGTCAAACGGCACATAGATGAAGGAACGCTGGGTGAGCGCCATCACCCCGCCAAAGGCGACATACAGCGCGAGAGCAAGTGCGGCAAAGCGAAGGGCGCGGCGGCGCATGTGTTACCGGCTCGCGAGTTTTTGCGGTTTGGACTTCTCAGCTTTTGCCGTTTTGCTAGGCTTTGAGGACTTGCTCGCTTTGCTGGATTTGCCTGCCTTCGCCGGTTTCTCTGCCTTCGCGAGGGTGCTGGCGGCAGGTTTTTTGCCGCTCAAGATCGCCAGCTCGTTCATTGAGGATTGTTGCGCGGTTTTAAACGCCGCAAGCTGCTTGCCGCTAAGGCCAGAAGCGAGGTTGAACTGCTTGGCGACGGGGTTCACCTGATCGCCATTCTGCCGTACTTCATAGTGCAGATGCGCACCAGTGGAGTTGCCCGTTGACCCCACATAGCCAATGATTTGCCCCTGCTTTACACGGTTGCCGACGCTGATATTGCCGAAGCGGCTCATATGCGCATAGGCGGTTTCGTAGGTGGCGTTGTGCTTGATGACGACGAAATTACCGTAGCCGCCCTTCCAGCCTTTGAAATCCACCGTGCCGTCTCCCGCAGCCATGATGGGGGTGCCCGTCGGCGCGCCGAAATCCACCCCTTTATGCATTTTGTTGTAGCCCATAATCGGGTGCGTGCGCATGCCAAAGCCCGAGGTAATCCGAGCCACATCGAGCGGGGTGCGGATGAGTGATTTTTTCACGCTGTTACCCTTGGCGTCGTACCACGCGTAGTCGCCGCCCTTGTTGGCCTGGAAGCGGAAAATCTCGTGCTTCTTTCCGCGCAGGGTGAGCGCTGCATAGCGCACATTACCACCCGCGCCGACTCGTCCATCCGCCGCGGTTTTACGGTCCATCAGCACCTCGATGCTGTCACCCGGATGAATCTCGCGCTGGAAATCGATGTCGTAGCTGAAGGCCTTCACGAGGTCGTTCATCACGACTTGCGGAATGCCCGCATCCCCACCCGCCTGAAAGACGCTCGAACGCACTTTGCCGAATTTACGGTAGGTTTTGTCGCTCACCGGCTCCTTGCTAGCGGCTACGTTGAAGCCTCCGCCAGTCTTGCGTTCGAGCGCAATTGTGTCGAAATTCGGCAACTTGATGGCGAGCTCCTTCACCGCTGCCGCATCTCCAAGCGTTTCATGACGGGCGAGGGTAACGGAGATTTTCTGCCCCGCCTTGAGATCCGTGGGGTTGAGGCGGGCTTTCAGCGCTTTCATCACCGCCTGCGCCTCGCTGGTTTGCACATGATTGGCCGTGAGCAGGCTGGCGATAGTGTCGCCCTTACCGAGCTTGAGCGCCAGTTTGCGCGGATAGCTGATGGCAGGTGGTTGCGCCACGGGCGCGGTGTTGGCGACTTCTGTTTTAACAGGCGCGGGCGTAAATGCCGGCGCGGCCGCGATGAGGGCAGGGCCAGGGGCAGGCGCGTTAGGACTGGCCGCAAGCTGCTGCTGTGGCGCGGATGACCCACCACCGCCGATAAATTGGCGATATTCCGGCATGACTACCGTGGTGACGAGCAGTTTCATGAAGAAGGACGCACCAATGCCCACCACCGCGCCGAGCGCAAACCAGCTCATCCGCACCCGAGAGAGGCGCTTGAGCGACATGGCGCGCGAAATGGGCCCGACGGTGATATCCGGGATTCGCGAAACCATCAGCGGGCTTTGCTGGGGGTGTTTAGGCATCTACCATCCTGTGTTGGGCAGCTCTATTAATCTGTTTTGGCTTCAAATCTGCTTGCGATGAACCCTCTTCGGAAACGTCATGTATTTAGTGTACACTCGTTTCCTCAGTATCCATCGCATCGCGCTTTTTTGCCAAAAGCAGATTACTAGAGATGCCCTTGTTATTTACTCATTCTCAGAAAGAAACGGGTTCTTTTTCTGTGCTCACTTGCCGTGCGCGAGAGTATTTTACGCCAGTTCAGTGTGGCGCCATAAATGGCGCATCGGCGTTTGCTATAATCTAGTTACCTCACCCAAAAATGCAATAGAATAATGATTGCGTGGTGCGGTTTCTTAACCCATTAATCGCCACTACTTGTGTTGTAGTCGGGAAAATGGGGAATGAATGTGGGTACGCAGATGTTGGCGGACTGCAGGCGTTGCGGATAAGCCTGTCGATTGCGGCCATATTCGGTGCATTCTTTAGTAACCGCAGCATAAATTTGTGGGAAAAGCCGGCCAACCGCAGCAAGGGGCGCGCCTTGCCATTCTGCACCACTCAACCAGTAGCCCGCAGGCGGGCTGGCGAGCAGCTCCTGTTCAACACTTGCCACAATGGATGCGGGCATTTGCTGCATTGCCGTAATAGCGCCATCCGGGTCGAAGCCGGGGCGCATCAAGACGTATGGGCCTAAAAAACGTGTTTTCTCAGTGAGATATCGCGATGCAAACGCCGTGTTTGCAACGCCGGCCTCTTCCAGTGCCGCGAGGAGCATTTTAGCATGTTCATCGTGCGTGAAGGATCCGTTTATCCCTTCCGATGCGTAGCCGTGCAACTCATCGAGAGAGCGTGACAGCCACTCATCAAACCAGCCCACCTGCTGAAGCGCGCGGTTTTTGAGGGCGATATCCTCGGCATCGTCTTTGTGCAGGCGTGTACCCGCTTCTTTGAACACCCGTTGTTTCACTGCCGGGTCCGGGTGCTCACGAAAAACATTCGGCGATTCTAGCATCGTCTGGTACAACTCCCCCCGAGGAACATGTGCGCCACTCATCAGCCTATCAATCACCGCTGAGGGGTTTGACGCGTGCGCTGCCGCGGCGATTGCGGTGATTAAAAACAATGCTGCAACCCGTGCATATCGCTTCATAGAACCCTCCGTTAATGTGCGCTGAGATAAAAGCAAAGCGCGGCTCGCGTCAATCGATGCGTGACGACGGTGCGCGTTACTTGGGGGCGTGCAGAAGAAATCTTCGCATTTTTTCTCAATTTCATGCTTGACGCGTAGGGTTTCCCCTCCTATAAGGCGCGTCCCGACGTTTAGGCGTCTGCAAAAAAAGCTCGGCTTGTGAATACAAAAAACCCTGCTTTTCTGCGGCTTTTCATCGGTTCGATATTAACCTAATTATCGTGGCTCCGGCACAGTAACCGGAATACCCACGGATAAGAAAGAGGATTGACCCATGCCAACAATCAATCAGTTGGTTCGCAAAGGCCGCGCGCCGCTCAAAGCGCGTGATAAAGTTCCTGCGATGGAAGCCTGCCCGCAAAAGCGTGGCGTATGCACCCGTGTTTATACCACTACCCCGAAAAAGCCAAACTCCGCACTCCGTAAGGTCGCGAAAATTCGCCTGACCAACGGGTTCGAGGTGATTGGCTACATCCCGGGTGAAGGCCACAACCTGCAGGAGCACTCGGTGGTGCTCATCCGCGGCGGCCGTGTAAAAGATTTGCCTGGCGTCCGTTACCACATCATCCGCGGTACGCTGGATACGCAAGGTCTGCCAAAACGTCGCAAGCGTCGTTCGCATTACGGCGCGAAACGTCCGAAATAAGGAGTTACTATGTCACGTCGTCACGCTGCTAAAGAGCGCCAAACGCTTCCTGATCCCAAGTTCCACAATGTGGTCGTGGGCAAGTTCATGAACACCATCATGTATGATGGGAAGAAATCCTCGGCTGAGGAAATCGTTTATGGTGCGTTTGATATCATCGCGCAAAAAACCGGCAAAGATCCGCTCGTTGTGTTCAACGAGGCGCTCGAGAATGTTGGCCCAACCGTTGAGGTGCGTAGCCGCCGCGTCGGTGGTGCAACCTATCAGGTGCCGACCGAAGTGCGCAGCAAGCGCCGTCAGGCGCTCGCGATTCGCTGGCTCATCATCGCGCTGCGTAACCGCGGCGAGAAAACCACCCGTCAGCGTATGGCAGGCGAGTTGATGGATGCAGCATCCGGCCGTGGCAACGCGGTGAAGAAGCGTGAAGATACCCACCGTATGGCGGAAGCAAACAAAGCATTCAGCCATTACCGCTGGTAGTTTTTAAGAACATCGCACAGGAAATTTGAGAGAGTTATGCCACGTACTACCCAGTTAGACCACTATCGCAATATCGGCATCTGCGCGCATATCGATGCGGGCAAGACGACGACGACCGAGCGTATTCTGTACTACACCGGCAAATCCCACAAAATCGGTGAAGTGCACGAAGGTGCCGCAACGATGGACTGGATGGAGCAGGAGCAAGAGCGCGGCATTACCATCACCTCCGCAGCGACGACCTGCTTCTGGAACGGTGCTGACGGCCAACAATACCGCATCAACATCATTGATACTCCCGGCCACGTAGACTTCACCATCGAAGTAGAGCGCTCGATGCGCGTACTGGATGGCGCAGTGACCGTGTTTGACTCCGTTGCTGGCGTGGAGCCGCAGTCCGAGACCGTATGGCGTCAGGCTGATAAATACTCCGTACCGCGCATCTGTTTCGTCAATAAAATGGATCGTATCGGCGCTGATTTCTATCGTTGCGTGGATATGATTATCGACCGCCTCGGCGCGACCCCGCTGGTGATTCAATTGCCAATCGGTGGCGAAGAGCATTTCCAGGGCGTGATCGACCTCGTGAAAATGAAGGCCCTTGTTTGGGGTGGCGAAGAGCTCGGCGCGAAATTCGACGAAGTGGAAATTCCGGCAGAGTATGCTGCGAAAGCCAAAGAATACCGCGAGAAGCTGGTTGAGCTGGCGGTTGAGCAAGACGACGCGCTGCTGCAAGCTTACCTCGATGGTAAAGAGCCAAGCGTGGCCGACCTCAAAAAATGTATCCGCAAAGGTACGGTGAAGTTCAAATTCGTTCCGATTCTCTGCGGTTCTGCTTTCAAAAACAAAGGCGTTCAGCCGTTGCTTGATGCGGTGGTTGACTACCTGCCAACCCCGCTCGACCGCGGCGTGATGGACGGGATCGACCCGAACGCGAAAGACCCAGAGAACAACATCATCCAGCGCAAGCCGGATGATTCCGAGCCTCTCTCGATGCTCGCGTTCAAAATCATGGATGACCCGTTCGTCGGCTCCATCACCTTCTGCCGTATCTACTCGGGTATGGTGGCTTCGGGTACGGGTCTTACGAACTCGACCAAAGACCGTAAAGAGCGCGTGGGTCGTATGCTCCTCATGCATGCGAACAGCCGTGAAGATATCAAAGAAGCATACGCAGGCGATATCGTGGCGCTCGCAGGCCTCAAAGAGACCCGCACCGGCGACACGCTGTGTGATTCGAACAAGCCAGTGATCCTCGAGCGTATGGAATTCCCTGAGCCGGTGATCGAGCTCGCGGTAGAGCCAAAATCGAAAGCCGACCAAGAGAAGCTGGGCGTGGCGCTCTCCAAACTCGCGGCAGAGGATCCGTCCTTCCGCGTGAGCACCAACCATGAAACCGGTCAAACCATCCTGAAAGGCATGGGTGAGCTTCACCTCGACATTAAGGTGGATATTCTGCGCCGTACCTACAAAGTGGATGCTAACGTGGGCGCGCCGCAAGTGGCGTACCGCGAGACCATCAGCAAGCCGTACCAGGAAGACTACACCCACAAAAAGCAGTCGGGTGGCTCGGGTCAGTTCGCGCGTGTCATCATCGATTTCGAACCGCTCGAGCCGGGTTCGGGCTTCGTGTTCGAAAACAAAACGGTCGGTGGTTCGGTGCCGAAGGAATATATCCCGGGCGTTCAAAAGGGTCTCGAGTCCATGCTCGGTTCGGGCGTGATCGCGGGCTTCCCGATGATCGACTTCAAGGCAACGCTGGTGGACGGCGCGTACCACGATGTGGATTCGAGCGCACTGGCGTTCGAGATCGCAGCCCGTGCGGCCTTCCGTGAAGGTCTGGCGAAAGCCGGTCCGAAACTGCTTGAGCCGATCATGAAGGTCGAAGTGGTGACCCCTGAGGATTACCTCGGCGATGTTATCGGCGATCTCAGCTCACGCCGCGGTAACGTACAGGGTATGGATCAGCGCGGGAATGCCCGCGTGGTCAACGCGCTGGTGCCGCTGGGTCAGATGTTCGGCTACGTGAACACCCTGCGCTCGATGAGCCAAGGTCGCGCAAGCTACAGCATGGTATTTGGTCACTACGCGGAAGTGCCATCGCACATCGCGGACGAGATTAAGAAAAAAGCTGCGTAAGCAGTAACGTAACGAAGACATTGAAGGAGAGAAGTCATGGCTAAGGAGAAATTCAACCGGTCGAAACCGCATTGCAACATTGGTACGATTGGGCACGTGGATCACGGGAAGACGTCGCTGACGGCGGCGATTACGAAAGTACTGGCG
>JBIIEL010000022.1:0-31974 GCA_044237845.1 Rickettsiales bacterium
ATTGACAGAGGGATCCCGTCGTACGACGGGATGACACGCGGAGCGAAAAACACTTGCATCACCGGCAAAAGATACGCATATCCAGCGCATGACCAACCCACTCACCATTCATACGCCCGGCGGCGCGCATGTGACGGATGTTGCCATTGTCGGCGCCGGGCCCGTTGGGCTGTTCGCCGTGTTCGAGCTGGGGCTGCTGAATTTGCGCTGCCACCTAGTCGATATCCTCAACCGCCCCGGCGGCCAGTGTGCGGAGCTTTACCCCGAGAAACCGATCTACGACATCCCTGCGCTGCCCATCGTGACGGGGCAGGAGCTGACCGACAACCTGCTCAAGCAGATCGAGCCATTCAAGCCGGAATTTCATTTCTCACAGATGGCGGAGAAGCTCGGGAAGCTCGAAAGCGGTGAATGGAAAATCACCACCGACCACGAAACCACCATCACCGCGAAAGTGCTGGTGATTGCCGCTGGCGGCGGCAGCTTTATGCCGAAGAAGCCGCCGATCAAGGGTATCGAAGAATACGAAGATAAAAGCGTCTTCTACGCCGTGCGCCGCATGGAACAGTTCCGCGGTAAGCGCCTCGTCATTGTCGGCGGTGGCGACTCGGCGCTCGACTGGACGCTGGCCCTCGCGCCGCTCGCCTCGCACCTCACCCTCATCCACCGCCGCGACGAATTCCGCGCCGCACCAGCCAGCGTCGCCGCGATGAAGGAGCTGGTTGCAGCAGGCAAAATCGACCTTAAATTTGGGCAGGTCAGCGGCCTCGAAGGTGTGGATGGTCAGCTCACAGCCATCCAGATGACGGACAATGAAAAGAACGCGACCCGCATCGCGTGCGATGCGCTGCTGCCCTTCTTCGGCCTCACCATGAAGCTGGGGCCCGTCGCCAATTTTGGGCTGAACCTGCACGAGAATCTCATTCCGGTCGATACGGAGAAGTTTGAAACCAGCACGCCGGGCGTGTTCGCGATTGGCGATATCAATAGCTATCCCGGCAAGTTGAAGCTCATCCTCTCCGGCTTCCACGAGGGCGCGCTGATGGCGCAGCAGGCTTTCCGCTATTGCCGCCCGGGCGAGAAGCTGCGCTTTCAATACACCACCAGCTCCAGCGATTTGCAGAAGAAGCTCGGGGTTGCGTAAAGGATTTTAACTTGTCATCCCTGCGGAAGCAGGGATCCACTTCAAAGGAGATTCCCGCTTTCGCGGGAATGACAAAGAGGAAAGAATGCAAAACGTCACCGTTCACATCACCGACTTTGAAGGCAAGCGCCACACGCTCGAGGGGCTTGAGGGCTGGCGGCTGATGGAAGTCATCCGCGATTATGGCCTGCCCATCAAGGCCGAGTGCGGCGGCGCCTGCGCCTGCGCCACCTGCCATGTCTATGTCAGCCCGGAATGGTTTTCCAAACTCGTCCCCGCCAATTCCGAAGAAACGATGATGATGGACGATGCGATGGCGGTGGAAGCAAACTCCCGCCTCTCCTGCCAAATACTCCTCTCGCCCGAGCTCGAGGGGCTGGAAGTGACACTGGCACCAAATCCTTAGTCGAGCCCCAATAAGTCCCAACGCCCAAGATAATCACCATCTTTATCTCTGAACCAGCGTATTGAGTTTTCATTGTGCGGCTGTCCTTTCTTGCCGGGAGTCGCCAGCCATTGTTTATGATTTTCGCTCGCATACCTAGCAGCTTCTGCGAAAGGCACTACATAGTATTGAGGTTGATCAAGCTGGTTTAGAAGAACAAACACAAAGAATAGATTGGTAGAATCAACGCCCTCTATCTTTTTGTTCAGCATCCATTCCGGCTTTCGTGCCTGATTGGTCTTTACCTGAATACCGACACTTTTTGTAGCATCGCGGTTGGACGCTAATATGTCTACACCCTTAGTATTTTTGATGGTGACTGCGGCCAAATATCCACGACGGGATAATTCGGCAGCTACAAAATACTCTCCAGCAATACCTGATTGCTCTGTGCTCAGTTTTTTCATCTGAACTCTCCCACAACATCTCCCAACTTCGGCCTCTCGCGATCTTCCGTCTCCACTGCTTTGGTGCCGAGATAGATGAACCCAGCGATTTTGTCGGTAGGGGCAGCGCCGAGGGCGGCGAGGATGTCGGCGTCATACGCCACCCACTCGGTGAGCCATTTGCCGCCGAACCCCAGCGCATGCGCGGCGTGGAGGATGTTCATACACACCGCCCCTGCGGAAAGCTCCTGCTCCCATACCGGCTTGGTGCCGAGCTTGGGGGTGCTGATAACCGCAAGGCACAGCGGCGCGCGGGCGAAACGGGTGCGCTCGGCGGCGAGCTGCGCTTCGGTCGCCTCCGGGTTGGCGCGCGCGAAAATCTCCGCCGCCAGTGCACCGAGCTTCGCCGCCCCCTCGCCTTGCAGCACCACAATTTTCCACGGAGCGAGCTTACCATGATCCGGCACCCGCGTCGCTACGGTGAGGATCTGCGTCAGCACATCGCCCTCTGGCGCCGGGTCGATGAGATCTTTTACCGAGGTCGATCGGCGGGTGAGAAGTGGTGTGAGGGCTGAGGTCATAGTTTCCAGTGAATGGTGAATCGTGAGTGGTGAATAGAAAGGAACCATCGCATCCGCGCAAGCCAAATGATAATCACGCAGCGCACTTGCCAACGCTCCTACCAGCCAGTATCACGGGCGCATGGCGCGCCGTTGGTACAAAAATTTTCTAATCATGCTCTGCTGTCTCACTGGCTGCGCGCAGGTGAGTAAGGCAGAGGGCATTCAGCACTGGGCAGTCTATTATAACAACACGCTCCCCGCCGCTGACTTTGCCGGGCTTGATTTGGTGGTGTTCGACCGGCGCTATCATCCTGATTTCGCTGTTTTACAGCCTAATACACTGGTGCTCGCCTATGTGAGCATGGGCGAAGTCTATGAAGATGTACCGGAAAAAGTCGATTTAGAGAACAACAACCTGCTGCTTTTTAAAAATAAGGTGTGGAACAGTCATGCAGTAGACCTGACATCCCCCCTCTGGCGCAGGATGGTCATGGAGTATGTCGACGACGCCATCGCCCGTGGGTTCGATGGCGTGATGCTCGATACAGTCGATAGCCCGCTGGCTTGGGCAAGGGCGGTATCACCCGACCGATGCGATACCATGCGCGCCGCTGCCGTGAACATAATTAACGAAATTCGCATCAAGTATCCAGACAAAAAAATAATGTTGAATCATGGCTTTAGCATCCTAAATGAGGCTGCGCCTGATTTGGATTACGTGCTAGCCGAAAGCATCCTCACCCAAAAAGATAATTTTACTGGACAATTTAGATGGTTGTCGGCAAAAGCTTACGCGGATGCAGTGGCACAATTGCACCAAATAATCGCGCGCACAGAGAAGCTTCAGGTATTGACGCTTGATTATTGGAACGTGGATGATGGCGATGGTGTGGAACGTATATACAAGCAGCAGCGTGCACATGGCTTCATCCCCTACGTTACGACTCCCGAGCTCACGCGCTTTACTCCTGAAAAACCGAAACATGAACCGTCAGCACCCGGCGTATAGCCAAGCTGCGACGGTGAAAGGAAGAAAATACAATGCGTAAGTATGTTGTTGTCGCCGTCGTTGTTGCCGCCGTTGGCGTTGCTGGCGGGCTGTATCTATTGACCAATAACGCCGACATGGCTACGCAACATTCACCTGCGAACCCAACGGCTTCGACCGCATCTTCTGCACCGATTGACCTCAGCAAAGTCGATATTGAGGCAGAATACACCAAAGGTCAGCGCACGTTCCCGATTATCGCAGCACTGGCCGACAAACGCGTGGCGGATGGTGACCGCCCTGCCGCCATTAAGCTACTTGAGGAATATGTCGCCGCCAACCCGAAGGATGGTCAAGGCCACAAGAAGCTGGCCGAGCAATACCAGCTCGCTGGCCGCCAGGAAGACTATAACAAAGAGCTCGTCGCTCTCGCTAACGCGGAACCAACAGAAGCTAATCTGCGCCTGCTGTCGGATGTTTACAACTCCAGCAAGGACTACGTTAATCAGGTCGAAATCCTAAAGAAAATCGTGACCATCACCGAGGGCAAAAATCCGCAAGCCTATGTTGATCTGGCGACCATGCAACTCGTAATCAACGACAAAGATGGCGCCCTTAAAACCGCTGAGGAGCTAAAAGCTAAACATCCAACCTTTAACAGCTACGCCCTCACCCGCATTATGGTAACCGTGCTGTCGGATAAAGGTGAAGTAGATCGCGCCTTCCAACTTGCGCAGGACTGGGTAAAAACCCCCGTGGCCGTGGCCACACCTGTGTCAGCGGCGGATAAAACAGCGCCTACTCCTGCAGCAACCGAAAATGCCGACCCGCGCCCGAACGAGCTCGCCGATTTGTGCAACATCCTCCATTATAGCGGCCATGCGGATAAAGCTGTAGCGCTGGTGGAGCCGCATCTGGACATGCTGGAACGCTCACAAGACCTTATCGTTGCGTATGTGAATGCCAATGTCACCGCAGGCCGCGCCGACCACGCCTATGCGCTATTGCAAAAAATCGATGAAGCGCAGCGCATGACACCGATGCTCTATCCGATCTATCTCGACCTCGCCCTCAAGCGCGAGGACGTCGCGGCCGCAGAAACCATCGCTAACAAGCTCGACGTTGCCGTGTTTAACGAAGAGCAAGCGCTCAATATCATTGAGCTCGCCCGCGCGAATAACGCAACGAGCGTTCACAAAATCCTGATCACCCGTTTTGATACACCTACCGTTCTTGAGGGAAAGCCGGTACTTGCAGCAGTGCTCGCGATTGTTAAGAACGACAAAACACAAGACACAAAAATTGAGACAGCACTCAATGTCGAGTTGTCGAGTATTCAACGCATTCGCCTCGCCGAATCGTGCGCACGAGCGCAAAAAACCGCTTGTTTTGATGCGATTGTGAAACAATTTCCTGCCATCGACGCAATGACACCGTCACAAGTGCTCGAATATGCACAGCTCTACATTATTGCCAACCGTCCTTCCGATGTGATTGACCCCGTCGGTGCCCGTGCAGCCGTTGCCAATGCACATGCCGATGTGCAAACCGCGCATCGCCGCCTTGCTGCTGCCGCTGGCCGCCTTGATCTGCTCAAGCCGTGGCTGGAAGCAAATGCAAACTCTGCCCCTCTGAGCTCGGTGCAGGAATTGTATTACATTGCCAACGACCATCGGCAGAGCGAAGTGGCAAGCGATGTTGCGGAGCGCCTCTATGCGCGCGACCCTTCGCCGATGAATCGGGATATTCTCACCGGCGCACTGGTCGCTTCGGGCAATAACGAGCGCGCGATCACGCTGCTGCGCGAGCAAGTAAAAGAGTCCGGCACAAACGATGGTCTTTATCTCGCGACCCTCACTAAACTGGCGCGCAAGGACGCCAGCTTCCGCAAGGAGTTGACCGACTACGCCGAGGCTTCGCTGAAAGCACGCCGTGGCGATGCTCGCCAACAACTCAACTACGCCTATATCATGATCAATAATGGGCGTAAGGAAGCAGCGATCCCGTACGCGCGCGCATTCGCTGCTGAGCATGGTGGCGAGTGGAAGAAAATGTATGCCCAGCTCACACAGAAACCTGGCAAAGCGGGTGCAGCGCCAGTAAAACTCACGCGTGAACAATTGCTTGAAATGGCGCGGGCAAAAAATATCAGCGAAGCCAACAAGCGCCAGATCGCTTTTTCATTGCTAAACGATGGTTATAAGGCCGACGCTGCGGGCATTTTCCAAGATCTCGCTAGAAACAAAGCGCCTGACTCACAAGAGGTCAAAGATCTGCTGTATCTGTGGGGCGGCAAACTGAACAATGAGCAGCTCGCATGGGTACGTGACCGCGCAGCAGCTGCCTCGCCTTATGACAAAGCGCGTTGGGCAGAACTCATCAACAACTCAGCGGATGATGAAGCAGTAATGCGTTATGTGAGCGCCACGCCAGATGCGCTCTATAACCGCCCGCTGCGTCAGAAATATTTCCGCATTCTCGCTGCTACCGGCAGTCGCCAGAATTATGACGAGGCAATGCGCGGCTGGGTAGCACAGACGACGGATGTTCCAGCACTGAACGATTACGCTGCCACCGCCCAAGCTCATGGTTTCCGTGAAGCCGCCGCGAATGGTTATGCCCGCGTGCTCGCGCTCGACCCAAACAACGCTAAAGCCCTAAGCGCCACCGCTGCCCTACAGTTCTCGAAGGGCAAGTTCAGTGAAGCGGATAAGAACCTGAACCAATACATGGCGGTGCAGGCTCAGCAACCGGACGATGAGTCGAACCAAGAGCAGGCCCATTTCTACAAAGGCGAGCTGCTCCGCCGCAACGGCGACAAAGCTGGTTCGGAAGCGGAATTCCGCAAAGTAGTGCAGATGGTTACGGCATCCGGCACCCGCGCGCCAGACGCACTCTCACGAGTTTACACCGCGCAGTTCCGCCTTGGCCAACATGATGCTGCAAAAGCGGGGTTTGAACAATTACTCGCCCAGCATCCGGATGATAAATCCATCCTCGCAGATTACATGAGCGCGCTGATTGAATACCGCTATATCAGCGACGCAACACGCATTGCCAACCAGTACGACAAAACTTCGCCTTACTATCAGAAGGGCGTGTCGCTGATGGGCAAATCGCCCCATGTTGCTTCGGTAGAGAAGCTTAGCGGCGGGCGCGAAATGAAGATTTCGTTCAATCAACCAATTGGTGAAACATCGCCCATCAACCTGAAGGATGCACAGAAAATGGACTGGATTGAAAATGCCTCTGTAGATTACGACAGCGTCAGCCTATCAGCAAAGCCCGGCTATGTGGTGCGCTACATTCCAACGGCGCAACAGCAGTTCGCCGTGGTGCCAAGCACGGCACCGCTATATTCACCTTCCGTAGAAGCACAGCGCCAACAGGACCTGCGTCTGCAACTGCTCTACGCGCGTATTGAGCAGGACTCCGGCCAAACGGATCGTGCGAAACAGCGCATTGCTATTCTCAAACAATACTACCCGCAAGACCTCCAACTAATGAGCTACGAAGCATCGCTCGCCAGCGCTTCAGGCAATAACACGCAAGCGATTTCGCTGCTACGTCAGGCGCAATCGGTGTCACCGGAGAACGAGGATATTGCAAGCCTGTTGACGAACGTGAAGCGCGCAAGCCTTGGCGCAAGCAATAATTTCGTGAAGCTCGATCACTCCTATCGCGGTCTGGGTAAAAACGACGAGCAAATCACTACGCTCTCCGGCGCGGTGCGTGCAAGCGACCATGTCGAGCTGGGCTTTAATGCGCAGAACAACGAGCTGGACACCGACAATACACGCCGGGCATCGGATGGAGCATTCGGCGACTACAGCATGAGCCGCCAACGTGGAGAGCTCTACGGTGCATATAATTTTATCGGTGGCGAGCGTCTGCAAACATCTCTGTTTGCGAATAACGATACTCTGGGTGCGGGCGGCTATCTCGGCTTCTCGTCTCCGTTGGGTCGCATGGAACTGCTTGCTGAATACCAGCGCCCCTACTGGGATTTCGTGGAAGCTGTCGCAGAACACGCGACCCGCGATCGTGTAGGTGTGAAAGACTTTGCAAACCTGACGCCAACAACCTCGCTTGGTCTTGAAGCATCGCTGAACAACTATAACATTAAGGTACAGGATGATACCCGCAAGACAGCGTTGCTGCGCGTCTCAGTGGTAGAACAACTACAGGCACAAACCGCAGAACAACCTTACTGGGGCGTTGGCTACGGCTTCGATGGTGAATATAAAATGGGCACCCCCAAAACCCGTCTTGATTTCGCCAACAACGAATTCCATCCCTTCCCACTGGTTAATCGCGAAATTCACTCCCTCACGGGTATCTATCAGAACGACTTTGACAAGGTGAATCATGTGCGCCTCGTGGGTGGCGCTGCGTATGACCGTTTTGGTGGCGCGTTCAGCCCGCTGGTGGATGGCCGCATCGACCACGATCTCAACAATGCATGGCAAATCGGGGCGCATGGTCGCTATTCTATGGAAACCTCCAATACAGACAACCACCAGCTTGATGCCGGTGCTAGCCTCCTTTACAAATTCTAAGCACTAAAAGGGTTACGTCATGAACGAATTACACAACACTCCAGAACCTGCCCGTATCCTCGGCATTCGCGTTTCTGCTATCGTGGAAGCATTGGGCATTCTGATTGTCCTTACGCTGATCGATGCGATTTTCGGCGGTGGCCATCGATTCTGGGACGTCAACCCACATCCGTTCTGGATTCCGGTGCTGCTCATCGCCGCGCAATACGGCACCAATGAGGCGCTGGTTGCGGCTGCCCTTGCCACACTATTCTACCTCGTCGGCAATATTCCACCGCTTTCGGAGGAGCTCAACCACTATGACCGTCTCTACGCGATCTGTGTCAATCCCATCCTCTGGTTTGTGGTAGGCTGGCTGCTAGGCGAACTGCGCCAACGCCATATCCGCGAGCGTGATCGCCTGCGCCGTGAGGTAGAAGACTCGCGGCAACGCGAGCAGCTGATTTCGGATTCGTATAAATTTGTACGTGGCCGTAAAGAAGCGCTTGAGGTGCAAGTATCTGGCCAATTGGCTTCATCGATTGAAGCCTACCGTGCCGCAAAGTCGGTCGAAACGCTCGACCCTAAATCGGTGATGCAAGGCGTTGAGCGCCTGGTAAAATCGGTGCTTGGGCCACAAAAATTTTCGCTCTATATCCTGCATGATAGCAAACTGACGGCGACCATCCTCCATGGCTGGAGCCCAACGGACCGTTTCACGCAGGAGATTGACTCCTACAGCCCCCTCTATCAGGCAACCGTAGGAAATCAGGAAACGCTAGTGATTGCCAACGAGCAGCATGAAATCGCACTCGATGGTCAGGGCATCATAGCTGGGGCCATCGTTGACCCAGAATCACGCCGCGTGCTCGGTATGCTGAAAATTGAACAGATGGATTTCGTCTCCCTCTCGCTCAGCTCAGTAGAAACGTTCCGCGCACTTTGTGACTGGATCGGCACTGCACTCGTCAATGCGCGCAACTATCAGACGGCGAAGTCGGAAGCGATGCTAAACCCAGAACGCAATGTTCTCACCTATAACTACTTCAAGCGTCAGAGTGACTATCTTGCAAAGCTTGCAAAACGCGTAGGCTTTGATGTGTCGATGATTGTGATCAAACTCAACAACCCAAAAGCGATGATGGATGCAGATCGTGTGACCGTTGCCCGCCAGATTGGTGAATCGGTGCGCAGTGTACTGCGTAACGTTGACCTTGCGTTTGATTACCAGACAGACGGCGAGGAATATTCAGTACTGCTGCCTGCGACCTCGCAAAGTGGTGCGGCCATCGTGCGTGATAAAATCGCGAAAGACATGGAGAAAAACCTCCGCGGCAAGCGCGATGTAAGCTTTAACTATATTGTGCAGGCCATTCATGAAGTCCGCTAATTACGCCGCGAAGGCGCCCACAATGAATCACTATCAGGTGGTGGAGGATATCCTCGCCCCTGAGGATGTGCACGAGGCGAACACCATCAGCGAGGCAACGGCCACAAACGGCCTGTTTATCATCCTCGCTCTGATTTTTACAGTGCTACACGGCATCAACTTATATTTACTCCTCGAAACCGGCGTGTGGACGATCATCCCAATCCTGTTTCATCTGGTGCTTTCTGCGGTGCTGATTGTTATCACCTATGGCCAATATAAAAAAGGACTGGATGTACAGCATCTCGGGCTGATGACGATTGTCTCGACCGCCACGGGCATCTTCGGCACGCTGGGCGCGCTGTTTGGCTTTTTTACTACGGCGATCTTCCGCAGTCGCGCACAGCATTTCACAGAGTGGTATGAAAGCATCTTCCCGACCGACCACCTGTTCGAGCCTGAGGTGATCAACGACCAGATCATCGAGGGTATCGACGAAAACCCAAGCCGCTATTCCGTGATGCCGTTTACGGATGTGATGCGCCTTGGTTCGGAAAACCAGAAACGCCGCGCACTGGGTAAAATGACTACGCGTTTCTCGCCGCGTTTCGCGCCTGCATTCAAAATTGGGCTGTCGGATAAGAGCAACTCCATTCGCGTGCAGGCAGCGACGTCGGTGGCTAAAATCGAGCGTGACTTCGCGGCTAAACTGAACAAAATAGAAGCTGCACGGGTAAAAGAACCTCGCAACGCCCTCATTACAATGGCGCTCGCTAAGTTCTACGACGACTATGCCTTCATCGGCGTGCTTGACCCCGAGCTGGAAGCGCTTAACCGCGAACGGGCGATCGGCACGTATAAATCCTACCTGCAGCAAGACCCGAATTCGGCGGAAGCGTGGACGGCCGTTGGCCGCCTGATGTTCCGTAACCAGCAATGGGAAGAAGCCGCAGACTGGTTCCGTTCGGCACTTGACCGCGGCTGGCGTTCGGAATCGATGTTGATGTGGTATTTTGAATGCCTGTTCCGCCTCGGCCAATACCGTGAGTTGCGCCGCGCGCTGCTCGAATATGGCCGCAGCATTGTCCACAAAGAGGAGATGCCTGCAGACGTGCGCAACGCTGTCTCGATGTGGATGCAGGTAGCGTAATCATGGCAACCCAACAGCTGAAACTGAGAGCATAACCCATGCAAATATTAAACCAAAAAGCGGATATCTGCCTGATTCTTGAAGGCACGTACCCCTACGCCACCGGCGGTGTCGCCGGGTGGACGCATGCGCTCATTCAAGAGCAAAGCCACCTCACGTTCCATCTCTGCGCGATTGTGCCGCGCGACGGCGAACTTGAGCTAAAATACACCCTGCCGAGCAACGTCATCGGGCTGACAACCGTTCGCCTCAACGATTTGCCGAAGGGCTCAGAGATTAACGGTCCACTGGCTGGCCGCATTCATCAGGCGCTACGCGAGCCGCTCGGCACGATGACCACCGAAAAACCGATGCAGCTTGCTGACCTGAAAAAGGTAATGGACGTGCTTTCGGGCACCCATGCACATATCGGTACAAACCTGCTGCTCGACCATGAAAAAGCGTGGGAACAACTGGTTGCATTGTACGAGACCTCGTTCAACGACCACTCATTCCTTGATTATTTCTGGTCGTACCGTTCGTTGGTTGGCGGGCTCTACTCGATCCTGCTCGCGCCACTGCCGCAAGCAGACGTCTATCACTCAATTTCAACCGGATATGCAGGCCTTATGGCCGCCCGCGCGAAAGTGGAAACGGGCAAGCCGGTACTCGTCACCGAACATGGTATTTACACCAACGAGCGGCGTGTGGAAGTGACCTCGGCCGACTGGCTGCAAACCACTGCTTCCAAAGCACTGACGATTGATAAGCCACGCCGTGACCTGCGTGATATGTGGATTGATTCGATCCATAATTTCTCACGCGTATGTTATCAGGCGAGCGACAATGTTATCACCCTCTTCCGTGGCAACCAACATGCGCAGCTTGCAGATGGCGCGGATGCCGCAAAGATGATGGTGATCGCCAACGGCGTGAATGTAGACTATTTTTCTTCCCTATCCCATACCCGCCAACAGACGCCGACTATCGGTCTCATTGGCCGCGTGGTGACGATCAAGGACATCAAAACTTTCATCCGTGCGGTATCGCTGTTACGCCAAAATGTACCGGATATTAAAGCCTACATCATGGGCGCGATCGACGATGACCGCCAGTATTACAGCGAATGCGTGAACCTGGTTGCGCTCATGGGGCTTGAGCATACCATCACTTTCACTGGTCAGGTGCGGGTGGAAGATTACTTGCCACTGCTCGACCTCGTGGTGCTGACAAGCATCTCAGAAGCGCAGCCACTGGTGCTGCTTGAGGCCGGTGCTGCGGGAATTCCTGTGGTTGCAACCGATGTCGGCGCATGCCGTGAACTGATTGAAGGGCGCGATGACGAAACACCCAATTTTGGTGCGGGTGGCATTGTGACCCCACTGGCCAGCCCGGCTTCAACGGCGGATGCGATTTACACGCTTCTCTCCGACAAAGAGCTCTATGACGCAGCCAGCGCCGCCATTCGCGAGCGCGTGCGTCACTATTATAATGGCGACATCCAACAACAGGCGTATCGTACCCTTTACGCCCAACATCTGAAACGCGCATAACCGTTCACCGCAGTTGATACACGGTTAACGTAAAACGAGGAATTTATGGCTGGTATTGGATTTGAACTGAACCGACTCGCACGACGCGACGACCTGATGGGCATCGTGGGTGCATACCTCAACTCGGCCTTCGCGATTGCAGGGCCGTGGCTCTTCACGGTAATTGCGCTCGCCATCACCACCTATCTGTACGGTGATTCTGACAGTGTCGAACTGCTCAATTTCCGCGGTGTGATTGTCTATAACTTCTCGTTCTCATTGGCGCTATCAGCACCGGTATACATGATCATGACCCGTTATCTCGCGGATCAGATACACGTTAAAAACGTCACTAGCGTACCGACTGCCATGCTTGAGAGCATGATTGTAGTGTTCCTGTTCAATATCCTCCTCGCGATCTTTTTCTACGTGTTCTACTTCGATATGAGCCTCCCACTACGTCTTGCGGGCTTTGCGAATATGTTCCTTATTGCCGGCGTATGGCTGCTCTCGGTCTACCTCACTGCGCTGAAAGACTTCGCGGCCGTGACATGGAGCTATATCATCGGTATGACGATTGCCGTGCTTGCGGCGGAGTATCTCGGTGATGGTCAGGCGGCAGGCATGGTCGCCGGCTATGATATTGGCCTCGCGGTGATTGTCTTTATGCTCGCCGCGCGCGTGTTCTCGGAATATCCCTACCACCTGACGGAAGAACTCGCCGTTCGCCCGTACTGGAGAAAATATTGGGAGCTCGCCGTTGGCGGATTCTTCTTCAACTGCGCACTCTGGATCGATAAATGGATCATGTGGTTCGCGCCAGAAGCGACTGTACTCGATAGTAATATCCGCTTCTTCCCCGACTATGACGCGGCGATGTTCCTCGCAGCGATGACCATTTTACCAACGATTGCACTGTTTGTGTTCTCCATCGAGACGGACTTCTTCCACCATTACCGCCGTTTCTACGGGAACATTCTGGCCCATGCCTCGATGCGCCGTATCCGCCAGTTCCACCAGAAAATCATAGACTCGATCACCGAAGGCGTACGTAACCTCGTGCTATTGCAGGGCGTGATCGCATTCCTCGTTATCCTTCTCGCCCCACAAATTTTCGAGTGGATGCACATGTATTTCGTACATCTTGGCATTTTCCGCCTCGGTGCGCTCGGATCGTTCTTCCAGGTACTCATCCTGTTCGCGACGATTATCCTCTATTATTTTGACTGTCGCCGCGCGAATATGTGGATCTTTGCCTTCTATTTCGCGAGTAATGCCATCCTCACGCTGATTTTCCTACAGATGGGTTACCACTACTACGGTTATGGTTTCTTCATTGCCTCGGCGTTGACCTTCTTCCTCGCCGCCACGGTATTGATGTTGCATGTGGTGAAGCTGCCCTACCACGCGTTTATCACCAACAACAACTCGGTGCAAATACCAGAAATCGAAACCTCGGTAGATTATTACGAGCATGAAGGTATCTTCAACATGGGTGTTGACCGTACGGATGTGATTAACCCGGAACGTCGGCTAACGCGCCTGATCCGCCGGAAACACAAGCCAGCCTAATCACTTTTCTGTGATTTAAAGAACACGCAAAACCTCCCCTGCGACCGCTGGGGAGGTTTTGTTATATTCCGTAGTAATATTTTTACTTTACAAACGTGAAATCACTCTATAATTAGCCTCGACCGCTGAATCCCATGGCGTGTAGAGATCCCTAGAGGGGTAGGTCTTATGACCGATCCAGCAAGGTGACCTTGGCACCCCTGTCATAAATCCGTCGCAAGGTTCGGTTGGTGCGTTTTGGTTAACGTATCAATGAGGGTTTATGACATGCGAAGCTACACTTCGTCCGATTCCGCTGTAAAGCACTTACAGCCAGAACAGTCCGTCTTCACCTACCGTCCGCACGCCTTAAAACGCGCGGTGGATGTCTTCTTGTCCGGTTTCCGCGGCAAGGTGATGTTTGCGGTAAAAACCAACCCCGACGAGCATGTCCTCAAGGACCTGTGGGCTGCGGGCGTGCGCCGTTTCGACGCCGCTTCGCTGCACGAGGTGGCTATGGTGCGCGGCCTCTTCCCAGAGGCAGAAATTTTCTTCATGCACACCATCAAATCGCGCATGGCGATCCGCGAGGCCTATTTCACCTACGGCGTGCGTCATTTCTCGCTCGACTGCGAAGAGGAGCTCGCCAAAATTCTGGCTGAAACCCAGAATGCGACCGACCTTGGCCTGCATGTGCGCATTGCCATCCCGAATACCTACGCAGAACTTGCCCTCACCGGCAAATTCGGCGCCACGCTGGACATGGCACCCAAACTCCTCGTTGCAACGCGCAGCGTCGCCGCGCATGCGGGTGTCTGCTTCCATGTGGGCAGCCAATGTATGCACCCAGACGCCTACAAGTTGGCGATTAAGCTCGCCAAGCAAGTGGTGAAGCAATCCGGCGTGCGCATTGACTCGTTCGACGTCGGTGGCGGTTTCCCGTCCATCTACCCGGGCATGACCCCGCCGGACATGAGCCAGTATTTCAACGCCATTCACGACGCAACGCGCGACATCATCCGTCAGCATGGCTGCGAACTGATGGCCGAGCCTGGCCGTGCACTGGTGGCCGAATCCGGCGCTGCAATCGTGCGCGTGGAAGCACGCAAAGGCGATTTCTTGTACCTGAATGACGGCACCTATGGCTCGCTGTTCGATGCTGGCGTGCCGAAATTCATCTTCCCTGCCCGCCTGCTTGGGCGCACCGGCGCGGAAGAGGAAAAAGGCTTCAGCTTCTACGGCCCAACCTGCGATACGCTCGATTTCATGCCCGGCCCGTTCTTCCTTCCGGCGGACATTCGCGAGGGCGACTATCTCGAAATCGGCCAACTCGGCGCCTATGGCCGCACGATGGCGACCCGCTTCAATGGGTTCTCCGTCGCGCATCAGGTCGTATCGGTGAAGGACGAACCGCTGATGAGCATGTACGCGGGCACGCACGAGCTGGTGCCGATGCGTAAGGTAGCTCTGCGGTAAAGCCTAGGCTTCGCCTGATATTTCTCACAGAAAAGATGCATTCTAGCTTGCGCTGGGATGACAAATTCACTAAAGCACGCCTAGAAAAAATAAGGGAGACCACCATGACCGCTGCCATCAAACAAAAAACCAACGCCAAAGCCGAGCTGCTGGGCAAAACCGTCGAGCATATCGACATCACCAGCTTCGATGCCCGCCCGATCATCGACGGCATGGCGAACATGAGCTTCACCAGCCGCGACCTCGCGCGCGCCGCAGGCATCTATAACCAGATGCTGGCAGATAAAGACTGCTCCATCATCCTCACCCTCGCCGGCTCCACCAGCGCGGGCGGCTGCATGAAACTCTACGCCGACCTCATCCGCTTCAACATGGTGGATGCGATTGTGGCGACCGGCGCAAGCATTGTCGACATGGACTTCTTCGAGGCGCTGGGCTTCAAGCACTACCATGGCAGCGCGAGCGGGCAGGACGACAAATACCTGCGCGAGCTCTATATCGACCGCATCTACGACACCTATATCGACGAGGAAGAACTGCAAGCCTGCGATGGTACAATTCTCGAGATTGCCAATAGCTTAGAGCCAAGAGCTTACTCATCACGTGAATTCATCCGCGAGATGGGTAAATGGCTCGCCGCTGGCAACGCCAAGAAAAAAGACAGCCTCGTGCAGCTCGCGTATGAGCATAACGTGCCGATCTTCTGCCCGGCCTTTGTCGATAGCTCGGCAGGGTTCGGACTCGTGAAGCACCAAGTGGATAATCCGAAAAAGCACATGGTGCTCGATGCGATTGCCGACTTCCGCGAACTGACCGACATCAAAATCAAAGCGGGCAAAACCGGCCTGCTGATGGTGGGCGGCGGCGTGCCGAAAAACTTTACGCAGGACACCGTCGTCTGCGCCGAAATCCTCGGCCACGAGGACGTAGAAATGCACGCCTACGCGATCCAGATCACCGTGGCGGATGTGCGCGACGGCGCGTGCAGCTCAAGCACCCTCAAGGAAGCCTGCAGCTGGGGCAAGGTCGATACCGCGCTCGAGCAAATGGTGTTCGCCGAGGCTGGCAGCGTCATGCCCCTGCTCGCCAGCGACGCCTACCACCGCAACCACTGGAAATCCCGTACCAAACGCGAATTCGCCAAGATGTTTGCATAGGCAACCGCTGATTCCAAACACGAAACGCCGCACTTCACCGAGCGGCGTTTTTGTTTATGCTTCTCACATGAGCTGTTGAAAAACCCTCGAAAATCACTAGCCAATAGGGTTTGCGCTGCTATGGTAGCCGCCATTTCAACGATAGGGCAGGAGCTCCCATGGCTGGTGCAGACGTCAAGGAATTCACCGTATTTGGCCTCAAAATGTGGCAGCAGGTGGTGCTAGGCCTCGTTCTTGGCATAGCGACCGGGCTTTATTTCAAGGAGGACGCGGCGGGGCTTAAAATCCTCGGCACGGTGTTCATCAACCTCATCAAAATGGTGGTGGTTCCGCTGATTTTCCTCGCGCTGGTTTCCGGCATCACCAGCATGGGCGACAGCGCGAATTTCAAGCGCGTCGGCATCAAGGGCGTGGGCAGCTATCTGTTTACAGCACTGCTCGCGGTGGTCATCGGCCTTGCAGCGGGGCACCTTTTCCAGCCCGGCGTGGGGCTTGACATCAATATCAGCGACTTCACCGGCACCGCACCTGCCGCCGCCGCCGATACGCCGCAGATGTCGGTGAAAGACTTCCTGCTCAACCTGATCTCAACCAATATTTTCTATTCCTTTGCCGAGGGCAACCTGCTGCAAGTCATCGTGTTCGCGTTTTTCTTTGGCGTGACCATGAACATGATGGGCGAGAAATCC
Source organism: Rickettsiales bacterium (assembly GCA_044237845.1). Classification (GTDB taxonomy): domain Bacteria; phylum Pseudomonadota; class Alphaproteobacteria; order Rickettsiales; family UBA3002; genus QFOX01. Next base: position 16,968 of record JBIIEL010000022.1, read on the forward strand.
GTCCGCGCCCGTGTGATGATCTATGATTTCAGCCAGATTATCTTCCGCATGATCGAGTATATCGTGCGCCTCGCACCGCTCGCGGTGTTTGGGTTCATGGCATGGTCGGTCGGCACACAGGGGGTCGAGATTCTCCAGGTGCTCATCAACCTCGTGGCGGCCGTGCTCGCCGCCTGCGCTTTCCAATACGCACTTTTTGGGGTGATGATTCTGGTGTTTGCGCGCCTCAACCCACTCATTTTTTACCGCAAGCTCGTCAACACACAGCTGATGGCGTTCTCCACCTCCTCGTCGAAAGCAACCCTCACCACCGCGATGCGTGAGGTGCAGACCAAACTCGGCGTATCCGAGCAATCAAGCCATTTTCTGCTGCCGCTCGGCGCAAGTATCAACATGGATGGCACGGCGATCTATCTCGGCATCTGCGCCCTCTTCTTCGCCCAATTCTTCGGTATCGAACTGCAAACGGCGGACTACGCCATGCTACTGCTAACCTGCACGCTCGGCTCCATCGGCGCGGCGGGCATTCCTTCCGGCTCCATCATTTTCATGGGTATGGTGCTGCACTCGGTGGGCCTGCCAATCGAAGGCATCGGCCTGCTGCTCGGTGTGGATCGCGTACTCGACATGGTGCGCACCACCATTAACATCACCGGAGACTGCGCGATTACCCTGATTATCGACGCGACGGAAGATACCCTCAACAAAGAAACCTATAACGCCTAAGAGATAACTATGAAATTTCCATTCCGTATTTTCCGCGATGTCCCCACCTTCGATTTCATCCGCTACCGCAAGGCAGGCTTTGCGCTGACGATTCTTGGCACGCTGGCGACCTTTGTCTCGCTTTATGTGAATGGCCTTAATTTCGGCATTGATTTCGCAGGCGGTGTGGTAATGGAAATCCGTACTGAACAGTCCGCAGATGTCGGCAAAATGCGCACGCTGCTTGAAACAGAGCATACCAAGAACGCCAGCCTGCAAGCCGTGGGCACTGAGGGGCGCGACGTGATGATCCGCCTTAAGCCCGAGGGCAATGAAAACCAGAACGAAGTGGCGCAGGCCGTGCGAAGCGCGCTGGATGCAGGTTATGGCGCACCGATTGAATATCTGCGCGTCGATTACGTGGGGCCACAAGTGGGTGGGGAGCTGGTGCGCGGCAGCTTTATAGCGCTCATCGTCGCCATGGGCGCGATGGCGATCTATCTCTGGTTCCGCTTCGAATGGCAATATGGCGTGGGCGGCATTCTCGCCTTGCTGCATGACGCCATTCTCACCGTTGGTTTCTACTCCGTTACCGGCATCGAGTTCAACCTCACCTCGGTCGCGGCAGTGCTCACCGTCATCGGCTACTCCATCAACGACTCCGTGGTGATTTACGACCGGGTGCGCGAGAATCTGCGCAAGTTCAAAGTAAAATCCATTCCGGATGTGCTCAATCTTTCCATCAACGAAACGCTGGCGCGTACCTTCATGACCGGCGGCACGCTGCTGATGGCGCTGATCGGCCTTGTCACCTTCGGTGGCGATGTGTTGTTCGGCTTCTCCGCAGCGATGATTTTCGGGATCATCGTCGGCACCTATTCGTCGATTTATGTGTCGTCAACCATCCTTGTCTATCTCAACCTGCGCCGTTCGGAGCTGGTTGAGAGCAATGCCTAACTTCATTTTGTTGCGGAGAATCGTATGACAACAACGCGCTGGATTATCGGTGGCCTCATTGCACTGTTGGCCTATCTCACGCTGCACACATCGGATAAATTCCCCTTCCCGCCACAATTCGTGGAACCACGCGACATCGCGATGGATACGCTGAAGCCACCACCAGCACCAGATTCTGCCGAGTTCAAACGCTCGCTGGAGGGTATCATTGCCCTGCAAAAGAAACTCAGCGCGAAGGAGAAAGAAGCCATCCTGCATGAAGACCATATCTCGCCGGAGATGATTGTCTTGCCTGTGCTCGGAGAGAAATACACAGCCGAGAAATATCCGGCGCTTTATACGCTATTGCGCCACGCCGCGTCGGATGCATGGCGCATCTGCGATATGACGCAGGAATACTGGAAAAGCCCACGCCCGTGGAATGCCGATCCGCGCGTCGAGGCGTTAGCGAAAAAACTCGCGCGTCCTGGCTACCCTAGCGGCCACACCACCACCAACACCGTGTGGGCGCATGTGCTCAGCGACCTGTTCCCCAATAAACGTTCTGCGCTGCTGACTCGCGCCTATGGCGTCGCTGGTAACCGCATCAAGGCGGGTGCGCATTTCCCGCATGATGTGGAAGGCGGCAAAAAACTTGCCAAAGCCGTGTATGAAAAAATGCGCACAAGCAAGGCCTATCAGCGCGAACTCGAGGCTGCGAAGGAAGAGCTGAAAGCGGTGAAGAACTAACCGCCGACAACTTTTACATTGCCGCCATCCAGTGTCGTCCCATTAGTCTGCACACCACCAACCGTCACCGTTGGATTATTTTTTTTTACGCCTTCGAGTTGGCTCTCAGCCTCTTTGAGATTAGCAAGTGCCGTCGCGAGCGATTTTTCCTCGCCGCAGAAGGTCATGCGCACATGCCAGTCTTTCTGCGCAGCGGGTGAATCCGGCGCATAAAACGGCGCGCCGGGCACGCAACACACGCCCGCCACATTCACAAGATAACGCATCATCGCGGCGGGAGAGTCGATGCTGTACGCCTCGCCCGTCTCGGAAAGGCTGGCGGGCACGGTGGCACCGCTGAGACCAGAGAAATCCACCCAGCCATAAATCGTCGCAGCCGGCGCGTCGACCGACGCGGTGTTGAGCGCGGCGATACCGTCGATCATCATCTTACGTTTTTTGCTGAGCGTTTCCACCGTCTGGCGGATGAAGCCGTCGCCATACATCAGCGCGGCCTGGGCTTTCAGCTGGTTCTCAACACCCATGCCGCCGCCCTTGCTTTCATTCCAGAGCTGGAGGCTTTTCACCATGCCCGCATTCTTGCTGACCACATAGCCCACGCGTTCCCCCGCGAGGCCATACTCCTTCGAAATCGTGCGGAACACCGCCTGACGGCCTGCTTCGAACACGGCCTTCTCGTTCGCACCGCGGCGCAGTGCCGTTTCGATGGGGCGGTCGAACACCAGTTTGCCGTACGGGTCATCGTTCACCACCAGCGTTTTTTCAGTTGTGTTTTTTACCTCGGTGAAGAACGCCTCACGCTCCGCTGGTGTATAGTTTGCGCCCGTCGGGTTGCTTGGCGCGTTGATGAGCACGCCCGCCGGTTCGCCGTATTTCGCTTTGGCGGCCTTGAAATCTTCCGCGCGCATGATGCCGTCTTTCGTCGCGATCTCGATGAGCTTCACACCCGCGGGGAACATGTCGTAGTTCGTGGGCCAACCCGGCGCAGCGAGGAACACCACATCACCCGGCTTAAACACGCAGAGCGCGCCATTGAGCGCACCTTTGCCACCGGTGCCGACGCATACATCGTCGGCGGTGACAGTCATGCCGGTATCCGTCAGAAATGTTTCTGCCACTGCTGCGCGCAGCGACGGAAGACCACCCGTTTCCGAATAAGCATAAAGACGCGAGGGGTCGCGCAGGGTTTTGAAGGTTGGGTTCGTGCTATTTTCTGGCTTCTTTGCATCCGCATAAAGCGCTGCAAGCCAGCCATTCACTTCCGCTTCCGGCGGTTTTGGGAAGAGATCGCCGATGGTCATCATCTCGACCGACTTACCGCGCGCCTTGGCAGCATCCGCCAGTTTGCCCGCACTCATCGTCGGCGATGGGCGCATGGCGCTGGGAACTGTAAATTCATGAAAAATCGCGACCATAACATCCTCGTAGTTTTGTTGCCTTTTGCTAGACCCGGCGATGGCTGATTTCAAGCCAAAAGCGCGTGTTTTTGGCAAAAATAGGGCGATCTGGCGTCTATTTCACCGGATTGATTGACCTTGGCGGCAGCCGCCTCTATGGCTGTCGCCCGTTTCACCTCTTACACATGCGATTTCTCATGCTCACCATCAACGACCTCACCTACCGCGTCGGCGGACGCACGCTGCTCGAACGCGCGTCGCTTTCGATCGGCGCAGGCCAACGCGTCGGGCTGGTGGGGCCAAACGGCATCGGCAAATCGACCCTCTTCAAGCTGATTGCAGGGGAACTGGTGGCCGATGGCGGCGACATCAACCTCATCAAAAATTCAACCGTGGGCTGGGTTCGACAAGATCTGCCGGAGGATGACACGCCGCTGATCGACATCGTTCTGGCGGCGGATACGGAACGTGCAGCGCTGATGCTCGAGGCTGAAACCGTGCACGACCCGGAGCGCATGAGCTATATCTACACCCGCCTCGATGAGATCGACGCCTATGACGCGCCCGCCCGCGCCGCGACCATTCTTGCAGGGCTTGGCTTCGATGCAGTCGCCCAGCTGCGCCCGATTTCAGACTTCTCCGGCGGGTGGCGTATGCGGGTGGCGCTCGCGGCGACGCTGTTTCGTCAGCCCAATTTGCTGATGCTCGATGAGCCGACCAACCACCTCGATTTCGAAGCAATGGTGTGGCTTGAGAACTATCTGATGCGCTATAAGGAAACGCTGCTCATTATCTCGCATGACCGCGATATTCTGAACAAAACCGTCACCCATATTCTGCATATGGAAGACAAAAAACTCAACGCCTATACCGGCACCTATGACGAGTTCGAGCGTCGCCGTGCCGAGCGATTACTGAACCAAGCCGCGCTGCGCGAGAAGCAGCTCAAGCAAAAAGCGCATATGCAGAAATTTGTGGATCGTTTCGGTGCCACGGCGAGCAAGGCACGTCAGGCACAGAGCCGCCTCAAGGCCATCCAGAAAATGGACATTGTGGATGCGGTGATGGCCGATCGCGTGACCGCGTTCGAGTTCCCTGAACCGCAGGAATTGCGCTCGCCGCTTATCACCCTCGACCATGTGGATGCGGGCTACGTGCCGGGTAAACCCATCCTCAAAAAACTCAACCTGCGCATTGATATGGACGACCGCATCGCCTTGCTCGGCGCGAACGGGAACGGGAAGTCGACACTGGTAAAGCTGCTCTCCGGCCGCTTGCCGCAACTCGGTGGCGATATTGTCAAATCCGGCAAGCTCAAAGTCGGTTACTTCGCGCAGTTCCAGACCGATGAGCTCGATGTGACCAAAACCCCCTACCAGATCATTCAGGAAGCGATGATCGGCCTGCATGAATCACGCGTGCGCGCGGCGCTGGGGCGTTTCGGCTTCGATAAAGACAAGGCCGACACGCTGGTCGGCAGCTGCTCCGGCGGCGAGAAAGCGCGGCTGCTATTCTGCCTCATGAGCTACGACGCGCCGCATATTCTGCTGCTCGATGAACCGACTAACCACCTCGATATCGACGCGCGTGAGGCGCTTACCCAGGCCATCAACAACTATACCGGCGCAGTGATTCTCGTCAGCCACGACCCGCACCTTGTTGAAAATGTGTGCGACCGTTTATGGCTCGTCGCCGATGCGACCTGCGTGCCGTATGAGGGGGACCTCGACGATTACCGCAGGCTCGTCGTGCAGCAACGCAAGCGCGAGCGCGAAGGTGCAAAGCAGGAAGCACGCAAAGCCAAGAACGAGAAGAAATCCGGCGGCAATGCCGTGGAAAAGAAAATCGCCAAGCAGGAAGAAAAAATCCTCGCGCTGGTGGAAAGCAAAGACACGCTGGAAAACGACATCGCCACCTGCTGCGCCAGCGGGGACGCGAGCCAGCTTGGCCGACTCAACAAAACCCATGCGGAGATAGTGAAATCCCTCGCCGAGGCAGAGAAAGAACTTGAGACACTGCTCAGTCAGCTTTAGCCAAACCGCCCAGATAACGCACCAGCAGCAGGGCAATAAACAGCGTAGCCATCCACCAGTTCTGCCAGATACCGAACGAAGACAAACCCGCAACAAAATAGCTGCTGATCATCGCTCCGCTCCATGCCATGTGATCGCGCTCATATTCACGCCAATGCCTGAGCAGTAGAAAAAGGCCGCCCGTGAAAATGATAAGCCCTACCCATCCGAGTTCTAGCTGAATCTGCACTGCGGGACTATGAGGGTGTAACGGAGAAACTTTTTTCCATTCCGGTGCGTTCTTGTCCTGCGATAAAGGCACAGCACGTGCAGTATCAAGCCCCCATCCGACCAGTGGCCGCTCTGCCGCCGCAATAAGTGTCATATGCCAGATATAAATACGATGTTGGCTGGATTGCGGCAGAATATGCTCTACCTCCCGCGCACCTAAAAACGGTTTTTCAAGCTGTGCAAAGAGCGTTGTAAAGCTGAGCAGAAATAAGGGAAGCGCAATGATCAGGGCACGCCCCGAAAATACAGGCCAACGACGTATAAGAAAGAAGGCGACTCCACCCGCCATCAGGCCAAACTGGGCAGATAAGCTGTTGCTGGTGAGTAGCGCCGCTGCCAAGAACAGCAGAAGCCCCACTGCAAGGCGCTTGGCACCCAACCGAGTTAACCCCAATGCCAGTGGCCAGAAAAAAACTACCAAAGCACAGAGGCCTCGATTGATGTTTTTCTCTATAAACCTTTCGTAGTCTGCGCCTGCAAAACTATAGGCACGATGCATCAGTCCTCCACTCGGCAACAGTTCAAACAGCATCAGCAGACTAACAAGTCCCATGCCGTAGGCCGCGAAGCGCAGCCCCCGCAGCGAAAGTGGTGGCATCTGCCTGACATGAATACAGGCCAGAATACCGATGACGCCCATCAAGAAAATCCGCAATGCCGTGACAACGCTACGTTCTGGCGTAATGGACCAAGCTGCACTCAGTAGTCCCCACCCTGCCATCACAGTGAGCACAGCTAGAGGCAAAAAATAGCGTGACTGACGAAGCCCAGCCAAAATATTTTTCCTCGGGCGCACATGGAGCAGCACGAGTAGCGCGAGTAGCACCAAAACAGGTGTCATCGCCATGCCGCTAAAAAAAACAACAAGCGGCGTGGCAATAATCAAGGTATAAAAAAGAGCCGCGAGCATAAATCTCTTGCGTGAATCGTGATTTCTAGCATCACTACATCTCATGCAGCCCTCAATCAATCAAAAAATCCAATTACGTTACCCAGCCACGGACTTATGGCACTCCGGCATCGTACATCTGCCGATTGCGACGCTGCTTGCACCCAATGCATTACTGAAAGCCAAGATTACGTGGCTTCCAGAACCAGGAAACTTTTGTTTCATCGCCGACCCGTTTGCTCTTCAGCAGGACGGAAGAACCACTGTTTTTGTAGAAACCTATGATTATCGTACAAAGCACGGAAGGATAAACTACTACAGCTACGATGCGAGCTATCAGTTGCTCACGCAAGGAACCGCGCTTAAAACATCTTTCCACCTCTCCTACCCCTACCTGATTGAGGAAAAGGGCGAGGTCTATATGCTGCCGGAGCAACACCAGAGCGGCAAGCTGACGCTCTATCGTGCCGCGCGATTCCCCGATCAGTGGGAACCTGTCGCGACCTTACTTGATATTCCCGCGATTGACGCGAGCATCATTCAGCAGGATGGCAAATGGTGGATGTTTTATACGCTGCCCGGCGAGGATAACCGACCACTGCGTGAACTTCATGTGGCCTATGCGGATAGGCTAATGGGGCCATGGACAATGCATTCCGGCAATCCGGTACGCACGGGACTCGAATCTTCGCGCCCCGGAGGTACGCCCTTTCATCACGAGGGGCAGCTCTATTTACCTACGCAGGACTGCCGGAAAAGTTATGGTGATGCGATTACCATGCTGCGTATCGACGTACTCACACCAACCACATTTGCAGCAACGCCGGTGACGCGCCTATCGCCAGACGGCGTTTACTTTGCCTACCCGGATGGGTTGCACACGCTTTCCGCCTGCGGGGATGTCACGCTGATCGACCTGAAGCGCGTGGATTACTCGCCTAAGCGCAAATGGATTAATCTCGAACGGCGGATACGCAGACTGCTACCTATTTAGGTGCATCTGCCTGTTGTAGTGGGTGCGCGGCGACAAATGCAGGGAGTGCCTCGCAGGCTTCCACGATGCGATTGATGGTGGGGTATGGCGCAAGGTCAAGCTTCCAGCGACGCGCGCCGAACATTTGTGGCACCAGGCAGCAATCTGCCATCGTCGGCACATCGCCCACACAGAATTTTCCGGTATAGGGCGAGGTCGCCAGAATCTGCTCCAGCGTGTCGAAGCCTTCTTTGATCCAGTGCTTGATGAAGGCGACCGCCGCCTCTTCGCTCTGCGCCATTTCACCTTGCAGATATTTGCGCACCTTGAGGTTGCCCAGCGGCGAAATATCCGCCGCCACCCACAACGACAACGCACGAATATGCGCCCTGTCGAGCGCGTCGCCGGGCAGCAGCTTATGCGTGTTGGGGTAGGCTTCGTCGAGATATTCCATGATCGCAAGCGACTGGCTGATTCGGTGCCCCGCATCTACCAGCGTCGGCACGTTGCGTTGCGCACTCACCTTTGCATAGGCGTCGGATTTCTGCTCGCCCTTGGTGAGGTCCACATAATGCATCTCCGGCGTCAACCCCTTCAGGTTCAGGGCAATGCGCACCCGATAGGAGGTGGAGGACTGGAAGAAGCTGTAGAGTTGCACCTACGCCGCCTTTTTCGCGTAGGCGTATTGCACCAGTTTCTGGCTGATAGCACCGAAAATGCTTTTGCCTTCTTTGTCGAGCATCTCGATCCGCACGCGCTCACCAAATTTCATAAACGGCGTTTTCACCTCGCCCGTGCTGAGCTTCTCCAGCGTCTGCTGCTCCACAATGCACGACGATCCAACAGAGGTGTCTTTGTTCGAAACCGTGCCGGAACCGACCACCGTGCCTGCCGTCAAACGACGGGTTTTCGCGGCATGTGCAATCAGCGTGGGGAAGTCGAACACCATGTCGACGCCTGCATTTGGCTTACCGAAAAGCACATCGCCGCGATGGGTGATGAGCGGTAGATGCACCTTGCCGCCGTCCCACGCGTCGCCCAGCTCGTCCGGAGTCACCGCGACCGGCGAGAAGGCACAGGTCGGTTTGCAGTTCACGAAGCCGAAGCCTTTTTGCAGTTCTTCCTTCGCCATGTAGCGCAGCGACACATCGTTCACCAGCATCAGCAGCTTCACGTGTTTACGCGCATCTGCCGGGGTGATGCCCATCGGCACGTCGTCCGTCACCACGGTCACCTCGGCCTCGAAGTCGATGCCCCAGGATTCATCCGCCAGTTCGATATCGTCCGTCGGCCCGACAAAACTATCCGACAGGCCTTGATACATCAGCGGGTCTGTCCAAAAGCTCGGCGGCATCTCGACACCGCGCGCGCGGCGCACCAGCTCCACATGGTTCACGTAGGCCGAACCATCCACCCACTGATAGGCGCGCGGCAGTGGTGCGGCGCATTTGGTTGTGTCGAACACAATCGCGCCCGTTACTTTACCTGCATTGAGGTCAGCATAAAGCACCCCAAGCTTCGGCGAGAGATTCGCCCAATCATCAAGCGCGGCTTGCATTGTCGGCGCGATGCTGGCGGCGCTCACCGCCTTGGTGAGGTCGCGGCTGACGACGTGCAGCGCACCGTCGCGCGTGCCATTTTTAAGGGTAGCAAGTTTCATGAGTGACTCCTGTTATTCTTTCCAGCTCTCCGTATAGCCCTTCCACTCGGAGGATTCAATCTCCGGTGCGATATCCACCGCATCGCGCGTGTCGACCATCACCGCCACTTCGTCGAGCATCTTGATTGGGTCGGTCGGTTTGCGGTTTTTATCCGCCTCCTCCGCCAAGCGGAACGCCTTGGGGTGCGGCCCATGCGCGAAGCCCATCGGGTGCAGCGTCGCCATGCCGGGGTGGATATTGTCGCGGCTGAAGAACTGGCCGTGGTGGTAGAAAATAATCTCATCGAAATCGTTGTTCGAATGGTAGAACGGCACTTTCAGTGCGCCGGGGTCCATCTCCGCCGGGCGCGGCGCGAAGGTACACACGATAAAGCGGTTGCCCACAAACGTGGTGTGTGCGGATGGCGGAAGGTGGTAACGGTGGCTCATCAGCGGCCTAAACTCGCGCCAGTTGATTTTTACCGGCAGGTTATCGCCGTGCCAGCCCGTTACATCCAGCGGGTTGAACGGATAGGTCACGGTGGAGAACTGGCCGCGATGGCGCATCACCACTTTCCATTCCTTCTCGTCCATCTGGTCGCGGTAGGCCTCGTTCAGCTCCGGCACATCCAGCATCGCCGGGTCGAAAATCGCGTGCTCGCCCACCATGCCCTTATCCGGCAGGCGGTAGCCATCGCCCTTCGACTCGATGAGAATAATCTGCGCCGTGCCTTTCGCAGTCACGCGCCATTTGGCGCCGCGCGGCATGGTGATGTAGTCCCCCGCCGTGAAGGCCATATGGCCGAAATCACAGTAAAGGTCGCCCTCACCTGCGTGGATGAACAGCAGTTCGTCGCCATCGGCATTGGTCACCAAATGATCCATCGCGCCCGAGATCTGCCAGTAGCGCATGCTCATCGTGCCGTTATGGAACATTGGGACTGCTGCCCAAGGGCTAGTGCTGCTCGCGGTGAATTTGGTGAGGTCATACGCACGGGGGCGCAGCTCGCCCTCCCACGCAATCCACCCCGTAGGTTTATGGGTGTGGTGCAGCTGGGTGACGGGGCCGAAGAACCCCTCGCGCCCGAACTCGCGTTCATACGTGCCCTTCGGCAGATCGCAGTGCGACTGGCGCGACGCCGTACCCGCCACGCGGGGGAAAGTGATGTATTTTCTCATGCTATCCTCTCTTTATTGTCATTCCTGCAAAAGCAGGAATCTACTTGAAGGAGATCCCCGCTTTCGCGGGGATGACAAAATAAATGACTCTGGCTTAAATCACACCGCGCTTGAGCTGGTCTTCCTCAATCGAAACGAACAGCGCGCGGAAATTGCCTTCGCCGAAGCCTTCGTCCCCCTTACGCTGGATGATTTCGTAGAAGATTGGGCCGATGACGGTGTTGGTGAAGATTTGCAGCAGAATTCCACCATCGTTCGCGCCCGGTTTGCTCTCCGGCGCGCCGTCGATGAGGATGCCGTTTTTCTTGAGGCGCGCGAGGTCCTCGTTCTGCCAAGGCAGACGCTTAGTAATACCGTCGTAGTACGTATCCGGCGGCGGCACCATGAAGGCCACATTGCGCTCCTTCAGCGTTTCCACGGTGGTGTAAATATCGTCGGTCGCCAGCGCGATATGCTGGATCCCCTCGCCTTTATACTGGCGCAGATATTCTTCGATCTGCGATTTGTCGTCCGACGATTCGTTGATCGGGATACGGATTTTACCGCAAGGCGAGGTCATCGCCTTTGATTTGAGGCCGGTGAGTTTGCCCTCGATGTCGAAGTAACGGATCTCGCGGAAGTTAAACAGCTTCTCGTAGAAATCCGCCCATTTCTCCATGTTGCCACGTTCCACATTGTTGGTCAGGTGGTCGATATAGGTGAGGCCATGGCCATGCGGGCGCTGATTGACGCCTGCGAGTGGCACGAAGTCGATGTCGTAGATGCTCTGCTCGCCGTAGCGATCGACCAGATAAATCAAGCTGCCGCCGATACCAACGATGGCAGGAATCGCCAGCTCCATCGGCCCCGCGTTGCTTTCGACCACTTCCGCACCGAGAGATTTCGCGCGCTCAATGGCTTTCTTTGCGTCCTTCACCCGAAACGCCATCGCATTCGCCGAGGGGCCATGCGCCTTATAGAACGCTTCCGCGTGGCTGTTCGGCTGCGCGTTGAGGATGAAATTCACATCGCCCTGACGCCAGAGATACACTTCTTTCGAGCGGTGCTTGGCGATTTTCTCGAAGCCGAGCGTGGTGAATAATTTTTCCAACTCTGCTGGATTCTGGCTGGCATATTCGACGAATTCAAATCCGTCGGTGCCCATGGGGTTGATATCGCTGTCGTTGATTTCTTTCATTGCTGCTTGCGCCATGACGTTCTCCTTACGCGTGAAAGTGGCAGGCACCATAGCCTCAGCGCCCGCCTTGCGCAACCCCCAAAAGGGTGCAAAAGCGCTGGATATCAGGTGCCGTAGTGCTATAGTCGAAGGAGTTAAGGCTTAACATCTCACCCCGGGCATGGCTTGAGCAAAGTCAATGCAGCACCCCTGATTGCCTCCCAGTATGGAGCGTCTTGTGCTACATTCGCCCGGAGAACGGTATGGTTGTGCTTAAGGAAGTGAATATTCAGCTACGCGGCGATTATGCCCACGCTAACGCCGATGGCACCATTGATTTCTCGTGGGATCGCCTTACGGAGGAAGACCACGCCATGTGGCGCTTTCTCTATAACCGCTCGATGCCGATTATCGCCGGGCGGGCGTGCAAGGAATATCTCGACGGCATCAAGGCGCTCGACTTCGAGAATGAGCCGGGCATTCCGCATTTCGACCGGGTGAACGAAAAGCTGATGAAACTCACCGGCTGGCAGATGGTCTGGGTGCCAGGCCTCGTCGCACCGGAGCCGTTCTTTGAAATGCTCGCCAATCGCAAATTCCCGATGACGACGTTTATCCGCAAACCGCACGAGGTGGATTATCTGCAGGAGCCCGACCTCTTCCACGAGATGTTCGGCCATATCACCATGCTCGCCAACCCGCTGTTTGCGGATTATTCCTGCGAGTTCGGCAAGGGCGGCACCAAGGCGCACCGGCTTGGCTACCTGCCCTATCTCGAATCGCTCTATTGGCACACCATCGAATTCGGCCTCATCAACACGCCGGATGGGCGGCGGATTTATGGTGGTGGCATCACCTCCTCCCCTGGCGAGTCGGTGCATTGCCTGAGTGAAAAAGCCACCCATGTGGCCTATGACGTAAAGCGCATCATGCGCCAGAAATACCGCATCGACAGCTTCCAGCATCATTACTTCGTGATCGACAGTTTCGAGCAGCTGCTGGAGAGCACACGGCCAGACTTCACGCCATATTACGAGGAAGTGAGCAAGCTGCCCGCGGTTGGCATCGAAGAACTACTGCCGACGGATGTGATTATCCAACACGCGGTTTAGCGTTAGCAAAACCCCAAATTCTATTGCCAAGCGCTTATCGTTCGTTATTCTCCTGACAACACAGGGGAATCTATGCGTTTTGAAGAAAGCGACAACTCAGCGCCCAGTCGGTTGGATTTCGTGCCGCGCGAGCGCCGCAATCAAGGGCAACAGCTTGTTACCTTTTCTCTGCTCATTATCGCGTTTGTCCTACTGTTTGGCTATGTGCCCGCGCTGCGTGACATGGCTATCACTCCAATCCTAACAGTGATTGCTATAGCCAGCCTCTGTTTTTATGTGATTTACCGTTATCAGCAGGCGCTTGATCTGCTGATGCACACGGAATTTCAAAACCTCTTGTTCTCACAAGGCATGGTGCTTGGCTCTACCTTTTGCATGATCGTGCAGCGCGATGGAACAATTACATATGCAGGCGATGGATTAGGCGATATCTTCGGCCATACGGGCTATTCCAAATCCGCCGCACTTGAGACGCTTTTTTCCAACGGCGGCGTAGGAAAAGCCGACCGCGAACGCATCCTCGGCGCGATTTACAACAACGTTACGGATCGCATTGTATTCCATCTCACCCTACCGAATGGTGTGGAGCAAACCTATATCCTTACCCTCGAACCTTTTGCGCGACCAAGCGGCTACGTACTTTTGCGCGGCCGTGAATATCGGGGTGACCGCATGGGCACACAGATGTTGCCGGACATGCTCCGCTCCACTTCGGCCGATAAGCTTGACCATATGTTTGCAACGACGCCTGTCGCCCACTACGCGACGGATGCGTTTGGCCGTTTTGAATATGTGAATCAGGCATTTGAAACCTGCTTGGGCTATTTTCCCGGCGAGGTGCTTGATACACGTCTGACGCTCACTTCTGCTGTCCGCCGTTTGGCTGGTCAATCCCTGTCGTATGATTACACCATCGCCGATTTTGCGGGCCACGCAACTATCGCTAATAAAGAAGGCGAGTTGATTGATTGCCTGTTGTTCCAAACCATCATTCGCGATGAGCGTGGCAAAGCTACCGGCGCCACCGGCAGCATTGTCATCGCCAACGTCATGCAGTAGACATCTCTATGCAACTTCCCCCTCCCGTCCCAAGTGGCCTTACAATTCAACGTTTTGTGGAACTCTCTCCCATTGCGCTGGTACGGCTCGACCTCAGCGGTGTCTTTGTTGAATGCAACCCCTGTTTTGCCGAATTGATGCATGGATGGATTCCCACCAAAGGGGTCGGCAGTTTTGAAGCAATGATAGAAGAGACCGATCGCCCACGTTTTCGTGAAGCCTTCGCACAATTACTCCGTAACGAGCCCGCCCCACCCCTTTCCCTGACAGTTGTCCGCCCGGATGGCACCACGCTCGTCGCACTGACACTGATGCGGCTTATGGATCCTGCCGCCCCTGGGTTTGAGCCTATACCTGTGCTCCACCTCATCGACCAAACCGAGCAGAAAAATCTCGAGCAGCGCTTTGCCCATAGCCAGAAAATGCAAGCCGTAGGCCAACTCGCAGGCGGTGTGGCGCATGACTTTAACAACCTGCTGACCGCCATGATCGGCTTCTGCGACCTGTTACTGATGCGCCACCAGGCGGGCGACCCAAGCTTTGCTGACATCATGCAAATTAAGCAGAACGCTAACCGTGCGGCTAACCTCGTGCGGCAACTGCTCGCCTTCTCGCGCCGGCAAACCCTGCAACCCAAGAGCATCGACCTCACCGAAGTATTGGCCGAGCTTTCGAACCTCATTCGCCGCCTGATTGGTGAAAATATCCAGATGCACATGCAGCATGGGCGCGATCTTGGCATGGTGAAGGCCGACCAAGGTCAGCTCGAGCAGGTGATTATCAACCTCGCCGTCAACGCGCGTGATGCGATGAAAGACGGCGGCACCCTCACTATTCGCACCAGCCGCGTCACGATTACATCTCAGGATTCTCTGCCGCCAGGCCTAATAGCCCCAACAGAAGACGATA
>JBIIEL010000041.1:0-17109 GCA_044237845.1 Rickettsiales bacterium
GCCGTGGAAATCCTGCTACGTGGCGACGCAAACCTATGACGGCGACACCACCTTCACGCTCGCCGATTCCGGGCATGTGGCGGGGGTCATCAACCCGCCCGCCAAGCAGAAATACTGCTATTGGACGAACGCAAAAACCCCGCCGAAAGCGGATGACTGGTTCGCGAGCGCCAAGGAAATTCCCGGTTCCTGGTGGCCGCACTGGCATGAATGGCAAAAAACCCGCGTCGGCAAAATGGTGCCCGCCCGCAAACCCGGCAACGCCCGCTACAAACCCATTGAGCCAGCCCCCGGGCGCTATGCGCGGGTGAAGACGTAACCGCCGTTAGCCTTGCGCTAAAAACATCTCAGCCAATGTGTGATAGACGGGGATCCCCACAATCACATTAAATGGAAACGTAATCGCCAGTGAAAGTGGTACATAAACCCCCGCTTTGGCCTCCGGCAGTGCGAGGCGCATCGCCGCGGGCACCGCGATATAGGACGCACTGGCGCACAGAATCATGAACAGCGTACCAGTGCCCACATCAACCCCAAGCAGCGATGATATCGCAAGCCCGATCGCCCCGCCAATCACAGGCATGTAAATACCAAACGCGGCGAGGCTCCACGTAAAATTCCGCAGCTCGTGGAAATTCTTCGACACCAGCAGCCCCATATCGAGCAGGAACAGCGCCAGCACGCCTTGAAACGGCGTCACCAGAAAACCTTCCATTTTCTCCATGCCGGAATCGCCGGTAATAATACCAATAATGAGTGCACCAAAAATCAGCAGAATCGAGCCGTTGGTAAAAATCTCGCGGCTGAGTTTTTTCTCTTCCTGCGCGTGGGTTCGCGTTTCCGGCGCGGCGCGATGCGCAATAAACAGTGCCGAGACAATCGCCGGCGCCTCCATCAGCGCCAGCACGCCCACAATATACCCCGCGAAGGCGATATCATGCTCTTTCAGGAACGCCATGCCCGTCACGAATGTCACCATGCTGATCGAGCCATAATGCCCCGCCACCGCCGCCGCTGTCGGGCTATCGATACGCGTCGTCAACCGCAGCAGGCTATAGGCAACAAACGGCAGCAACAGGCTCACCATGAATCCAGCAAAAATCACCAGCATAATCTGCGATGTGAATTCTTCCGTCGCGGCAATCGCCACACCGCCTTTAAAGCCAATCGCCATCATCAGATAGAGCGAGAGATAGCGGCTGATACTGTCGGGCACGTTGAGGTCGGACTTGACCAGCCCCGCAATAATCCCCAGCGTAAAAAACAGTACCCCCGGCGAAAGCAGGTTGTTGCTGATACTGGATAACAGTTCCATCACGCGGCTCCTTGTAAGTTCGCCCGCTTATGCCCGAATCCTCACGATTTGGAAATACTATCTTTGTATCCCCCTATCCCCCTCTGAGGGCGCGGCGCGTAGGTTACAGCGCTTCACGAATTGACCTCTGCGCGAACTAAGGCTAAAGCTACTAAAAGCTCACATCTAACCACTGAAAACTCCCCATGGCCGGTCATTCACACGCAGCAAACATCGCCCGTCGCAAAGGCGCGCAAGACATTAAACGCGGGAAGATTTTCACCAAAATCGCCCGCGAAATCATCGTCGCGGCCAAAGGCGGGCCGGATATTAACTTCAACGCCAAGCTGCGCACCGTGGTCATCAAGGCGCGTCAGGCGGGCATGGCGAAAGACCGCATCGACGCCGCGATTGCCAAAGGCTCCGGCGCGGGCACGGCGGAGAATTACGAGACCGTGCGTTATGAAGGCTATGGCGCGGGTGGCATCGCCGTGTTTGTCGACGCGCTGACGGATAACCGCAACCGCACCGCAGCTGATCTGCGTTCCGTCTTCACCAAAAACCACGGCAACATGGGCGAATCCGGCTCTGTCGCCTTCATGTTCGAGCATGTCGGCATCATCGAATACCCCGCCGAGCGCGTGCTCGAGGACGCGATGCTCGACGCCGCCATCGAGGCCGGCGCTGAGAATTGCGAGACGGCGGAGGGCATCCACACCATCACCACCACGTTTGAATCCCTCGCCGCGGTGCGCGACGCACTCAGCAAAAAATTCGGCGATGCGAAGAGCGCAAAACACACCTTCCTCGCCAAAACCACCAACAGCGTGTCGTTCGACGACGCCGAAAAACTCATGGAACTGGTGGAAGCACTGGAAGATAACGACGACGTGCAGGAAGTCTATACCAATGCCGATTTCTCGCCAGAAGTGCTGGCAAAGTTGAGTGCGTGAGATGACAGCAATTTTACTTTTCTGCCTTTTCTTTTTGATAATTCCCTTTGCCTTATTTGTCTTGATACTCAGGTTCTACCGATTTCTGCTAGGCTTCAGTTGGCTTCATGCTGCAATAGCAACACTGGTTGTTTTTGTACCCGGATCACTAGCTGTCTTTATGATTGTATTAGAAGGTATTGGAAGGAGAGATGAAGAAATGGACAGTTGGTATAAGTATAACATGGCGCCGCTTTTGATTTTGGGCGGTCTATTTGTACTCAATTTTGTTATCGTCATCCTTCGCCGCCGCCGATTAAAAAGGGGCGCATAGCATGGCGCGTTTTCTTCTCTTTTTCATTCCCATCCTCACCTTTCTAGTGCCAGCGCGCTGGTTCGGTTTCTACGCCGCGTTGATGTTTGCTGGCGTGATTTACATGGTGGTGATGTTCACCCTCCTGCCCGGTCAATCGGCCGAGGCATTCGCCGATTTCGGCATCGACATGGTCGCCGCCTATATGCTGCTGAACCTGGTGCTGCTCGCAGTGCGCCGCCACCTCATCCGCCGCGCGCGCGAACGCATCACCAAACTCCCCGCGCCGAAAGAATGAGCTACACGCAGCGCATTCTCGGCATCGACCCGGGTCTTGTCTCCACCGGCTGGGGCATCATCGAAAGTAAGGGCGCAAGTTTAAGCTTCATCGGCTGCGGCACGATTGCGCCGAACGTGAAGCTGCCGCTCTCGGAGCGTCTCGCGTTTTTGCACCATGAGCTCAACAAAATCATCGCCCAGCATCAGCCGCAGACGGCGGCGATCGAGGAAACCTTCGTCACCCAGAACGGCGCATCCACCCTCAAGCTCGGGCAGGCGCGCGGCGCGCTGATCGTCACCCTCGCTGCGAACAACCTCCCCGTGGCGGAATACGCCACCCGCCTCGTCAAAAAAGCCATCGTCGGTACCGGCACGGCGGATAAAAACCAGATGGGGCAGATGGTCGGCGTGCTGCTCCCCGCCGCACGCGAACCGCTCAAAGCCTGCAAGCACGACGCCGCCGATGCACTGGCGATTGCGATTTGCCATGCCCATCAGGCAAAGTGGTGACATTTAGCGGTGCGTAGCCTTCCATGGCGAGCCGGAGCGAAGCGAACGAGGGGGTTAACCATGACTCAATGTCATGTTTAACGGGGCTCGCCCCCATCGCAGCGAAGCTGCCACTTAATAACTCATGCGTCCCACTCGACTCTCCCATTAAATTGCGGTAATGCTCGACGCATGATTGGAAAACTCACAGGCCGTGTCGATGACGTCGCCGAGGATCACCTGATTCTCGATGTGGGCGGCGTGGGCTATCTGGTGTTCGCGAGTGGCAAAACGTTGGGTGCACTTCCCCCGCGTGGAGGCGCCGCAACCTTGCTCACCGAAACCCATGTGCGCGAAGATCATATTCACCTGTATGGCTTCGCCACAGTGGCCGAGCGTCAATGGTTCCGCACCCTCACCACGGTGCAGGGCGTCGGCGTAAAAATGGCGATGGCGATTCTCTCCGCCATGGCGCCGGAGCAGATTCTCACCGCCATTGTCGCGCAGGATAAAAAGGCGCTCACCGTGGTCAGCGGCGTCGGCCCCAAACTGGCGGAGCGCATCGTGACCGAGCTGAAATCCCAAGCCGTGAAGCTCGGTGCGGCGGGCTTCAGCATTCCAGCCGCGCATGCGGGCGCCACGAAAGGTAAAAAAGCAAATGCCTCGACCGGAACGGTCATCGAAGATGCACTCTCCGCACTTGTCCATCTCGGTTATAACCGTTCGGACGCCTTCACGGCCGTCATGCGCATTCAACAGGCTGCGCCTGAGGCGAAATTAGACCAGCTGATTCGTGACTCTCTGCGGGAGCTGGCGGCATGACCTCCCTCACCACTGCAGAGAAAATCGAAAGCGACGTGGTCGAACACACGATTCGCCCCACCGCGCTGAGTGATTTCACCGGCCAGCCGCAGGTGATCGAGAATCTCGACATCTTCATCCGTGCTGCGAAAAAACGCGGCGAGGCGCTCGACCATGTGCTGCTTTACGGCCCTCCCGGCCTCGGCAAAACTACCCTCGCCCACATCGTCAGCCGCGAGATGGGCGTCAATTTCCGCGCCACCTCGGGACCGCTGCTCACCAAGGCGGGCGACCTCGCCGCCATCCTCACCAACCTGCAGGCGAACGACGTGCTGTTCATCGACGAAATCCACCGCCTGAATTCTGCGGTGGAGGAAGTGCTCTACCCGGCGATGGAAGATTTCAAGCTCGACCTCATCATCGGCGAAGGCCCCTCCGCGCGCACGGTGCGGATTGATTTGCCGCCCTTCACACTCGTCGGCGCGACGACGCGGATTGGCTTGCTGACGGGGCCACTGCGCGACCGCTTCGGCATTCCGCTCAAGCTCAATTTTTATGACGTCGCGGAGCTGAAAAAAGTGGTCAGCCGCGCCGCCGCGCTCTTCAACGTCAACCTCGCGGCGGATGGCGCGAACGAGATTGCCCGCCGTGCCCGTGGCACACCGCGCATCGCCGTGCGTCTGCTCAAGCGCGTGCGCGACTTCGCCCACGCCAACAGCGAGGACACCATCACCGCGAAAATGGCGAATGCGACCTTGAAGCGCCTCGATGTAGACGCACTCGGCCTCGACGCCTCCGACCGCCGCTACCTGAATTTCATCGCCGAGCATTACGAGGGCGGCCCCGTCGGCATCGAAACCATCGCCGCCGCACTGAGTGAAGCGCGCGATTCGCTCGAAGAAACCATCGAGCCATTTTTGCTACAGCTTGGCTTCATCCAGCGCACCCCGCGCGGGCGCATGCTCACCGCCACCGCCTACGGCCATCTCGGCCTCAAACCCCCGCGCAAACCCATTACGCCCGAGCAGCTCGGATTACTCGACAGCGAATCATGACCCCCCATCTCAAAGACGACAGCTTCTTCTACCCCACCCGTGTGTACTACGAGGACACGGATGCGGGCGGCGTGGTGTATCATTCGAATTACTACAAACTCTGCGAGCGCGCGCGGACGGAATGGCTACGCGCCATAGGCATCCCCAACCAAACACTGGTGGATGAGCATGGGGTGATGTTCGTCGCCCGCCGCTCGCAAATCGAGTGGATAAAACCCGCGCGCCTCGACGACCAGCTGATGATTGAAACCCGCTTGTCAGGCATCGGTAAAGTGCGTATTACCTTGCGCCATACGGTGCGTCGCGACGATACGGTGCTGTGTGTCATCGACCTTGAAATGGTAGCGGTGAACCGCAATATCATCCCAACCGCCCTGCCTGCCGCGCTGCTTGCCAAGTTGCCTGCAGCGGACAGAATTGAAGAAAAAAGAGAACATAAGGAGTAACCTATGCCACTGAGTACCGCCGCCCCTGTCACAGGGGTCAACGCTGCCGACGTCGCAGGAACCGCCGCTAACGTCGCAATGGCCGGTACGTCGGATATGTCGTTGATCGGCCTCATGCTGCACGCACATCCGCTGGTGCTCATCATCACCCTCACGCTGGTGGGTATGTCGGTGGCATGCTGGGCGATCATCATCGAGAAATACCTCGCATTGCGTAGCGTGAACGAGCGCACCAGCCAATTTGAAACCGAGTTCTGGCAAGCCGAAGCGCTCGACAAATATTACGAGCGCGTGAAGAAGCGTAAATCATCGCACCCGCTGGCACTCATGTTCACCGCCGCAATGGATGAATGGTTCCGTAGCCGCAGCAAAACGCAGGAGCGCGTGGTGCCTGGGCGCACGAGCGGAAGCAGCAACGAGCTCAACATTTCCATCAAAGAGCGCATCATCCAGATGATGTCCGTCACCCGCAACCGCGAGATGGAACGGCTCGAAAAAGGCCTTGGCTTCCTTGCCACCTGCGGGTCGTCGGCACCGTTTATCGGCCTGCTCGGCACCTGTATCGGTATCATCAACTCTTTCACCTCCATCGCCAGCTCGCAGAACACTTCGCTGGCCGTCGTTGCGCCGGGTATTGCGGAGGCATTGTTTGCCACCGCAATTGGTCTGTTCGTCGCTATTCCGGCGGTGATTGCATTCAACCGCTTCAATGGCGAGCTCAACCGCCTCGCCGGTAAGCTCGAAGACTTCTCGACCGAATTCCACATGCTGCTGTCGCGCCAGCTCGATAAGGGTAGCCACTAATGGGTGCTTCCATGAACAGTGGCGGCGGGCGACGCGGGCGGCGCAGCACCCGTGCAGCGGGCGGCTTTAACGACATCAACATCACGCCTTTCGTGGATGTGATGCTGGTACTGCTCATCATCTTCATGGTCACCGCGCCGATGATGACTTCAGGCATCACGGTCGACCTGCCGAAGACCAAATCCACCGCCCTTGGCGGCAACGACGAACCTATCAGCGTCACCATCAAGCGCGACGGCACCGTTTATATCCAGAACAGTGAGATCCCTGCCGATACGGTGGGTGAGAAACTGAAAGCCATCCTCGGCGAGAAGGTCGAAACGCGGATTTTTGTGCGCGGCGACACTGCGGTTGATTACGGCGCAGTGATGAAAATCATCAGCCAGATCACGCTCGCGGGCTACAGCAAAGTCGCACTGCTCACCGACCAGTCGGGCGTGAAGGAGAAATAACACATCCACCCATGCAATTCGTTGAACCGCGCAGTCTACATACGTCCGTCGCGCTGCATGTGCTGGCACTGCTGTTCGCGTTTGTGGGCCTACCTGCCATTCTGCCGGACCGCGAAGACCCCACCCCGCTGGTGATGACGGTCGAAGTGCTGCCGATTGGCGATATCAGCAACGTAAAACCGTCGGACAAACAGATTCAGAAAGAGCAAAAAGCCCCCACGCCCAAAACGCCGAAGCCGGTGGAGCCAAGCGTGAAAGAGCAGCCGAAAGAACCGCCAAAACCCAAAGAGCCGACACCGCCAAAACCCACCGAAAGCAACTTCGATCCGACCGAAGGCGCGGAGCCGAAGCCTGAGGAAAAACCAAAAGATGAAGACGAGCCCACGCCGGATGAATTCGCCGCACTACTCAACAAGCTGAAGCAGGAAAACACGACAGATACAAGTAAGGACGCGAAAGACAAAACCAACACGGAAGAAAACAAAACCAAGTCAGACGCGCCATATAATGCCAGCCTACCGCTTTCACTAAGCGAGACAGACGCCATCAAAAGCCAGTTTGTTGCCTGCTGGCGCGTGCCAGCAGGGGCGAAGGACGGTGCGTCGCTCGCCGTGCGTGTCAAAATTGAACTGGCGCAGGATGCTTCGGTGAAAACCGCGGTGATCTCGCCCGACCAGCAGGGACGCTACACGAGCGATCCCTTCTTCCGTGCCGCGGCGGATAGTGCATTGCGCGCCGTGCATCAATGCAGCCCGCTCAAAAATCTTCCCGCCGATAAATTCGGCTCGTGGAAATCCATGGAGCTAAACTTCGATCCGAAGGATATGCTGTAGGGCGGTCAACGCAAAAACTTTCCCCTTGATATTTTATACGGCGCACGTCATCCGTGAACGTAACATTTTTTCATGGAGACTCTCTATGCTGCGTTCGCGCATTGCCCTTGCTATTCTCACCGCACTCATGCTTGCAAACCCTGCAAGGGCAGAACTGAAAATCGACATCACCAAAGGCAATATCGAGCCGATGCCGATTGCGATTACAACGCTCACTGGCATGGGCACCAACGAGGCCAGCGGCGCGGCGATCAGCGCCGTCATCGCGGCGGATCTCGAACGTTCTGGCCTCTTCCGCCCCATCAACAAGCAGGCCTTCATCGAGAACGTAACCAACGGCGATGCGATTCCGCGCTATGCCGACTGGCGGCAAATCAACGCGCAGGCCGTGGTCACCGGCACCATCACTCCGGTGGGGAACGACCGCGTACGCGTCAGCTTCCGCCTATGGGATGCACTGGGTGAACAGCAAATCTCCGGCAAGGAATACAACACCTTTGGCCGCAACTGGCGCCGCGTGGGGCATCTCATTGCCGACGAAATCTACAAGCGCCTCACTGGCGAAATGGGCTATTTCGATTCGCGTATCGTGTTCGTTGCTGAATCCGGCCCTGCAACAAAACGTGCCAAGCGCCTTGCGATCATGGATCAGGATGGCGAGAATTTAAAATACCTGACCGATGGCAATAGCCTCGTGCTCACGCCGCGCTTCTCGCCGAACACACAGCAGATTCTCTACATGTCCTATTCCGGCCGTCAGCCGCGCGTGTTCCTGCGCGACCTGCAAACCGGGCGTGAGGAATCGATGGGCAAGTTCGACGGCATCTCGTTCGCGCCGCGCTTTAACCATGATGGCTCACGCATGCTGATGTCCATTGCCAGCGGCGGGGTCACCACCATCAACGAGCTGGATTTGCGCAGCCGCACCATGCGTCGCCTCACCAACTCCACCGGCGCGATCGATACCTCCCCCTCCTACGCGCCGGACGGGCACGCGATCGTGTTCAACTCCGACCGGGGCGGCAGCCAACAGCTCTACGTCATGGATGGTAACGGCGGCGGCGTACGTCGTATTAGCTTCGGACAAGGACAATATTCCACGCCCGTCTGGTCCCCACGCGGCGACCTCATCGCCTTCACCAAACAGCATGGCGGGCAGTTCTTCATTGGTGTCATGAAGCCAGATGGTTCGGGCGAGCGCCTGCTCACCCAAAGCTGGTTGGATGAGGGGCCAAGCTGGGCGCCCAACGGCCGTGTGATCGTGTTTAACCGGGAATCTCCTGGTGGCAAAGGCGGCAACCGTGGCCGCCTCTACTCGGTGGACATTACCGGCTTCAACCTGCGCGAGCTTCCCACCCCGACGGACGCCAGCGACCCCGCTTGGTCGCCCCTGCTCGCGCAGTAACACAGCGGTTTACCGCAGATTTTTATTACCTGTCGCATTCCTGCCACAGTGAGTGATTATTTTGTTGCGGCAGCGCTCTACAGCCATCACCGACTTGAGTTCTCTCTGGCATTATGCAACACCACGCGGGCAAGCCTGCGTCACACGCGGGCCAGACGAATTCACACCTTTAGGAGTTACAAATGAAAAAAACTGCATTGGCACTGGCTTCTGCGCTGCTTCTTCTTGCTGCGTGCGATTCCTCCTCTTTTGATAGCGCTGCAAACGGCGGTAACGGCATGAACGGCATCGGTTCAGGCGGTGGCATCCTCGGCCAAACCGCAGACGGCCAGAACGTGGGCGACCGCGTGCTTTTCGAAACCGATAGCTCGGTCATCAACAGCGATGGTCAGGCGACGCTTGAGAATCAAGCAGAATGGCTGAAAGCAAACAGCGGCACCAACGTACTGATCGAAGGCCACGCGGATGAGCGCGGAACCCGTGAATACAACCTCGCACTTGGCGAGCGTCGTGCAACGGCTGCGAAAAACTTCCTCGTCAGCAGCGGCGTTTCCGCAAACCGCATCAGCACCACCTCGTTCGGTAAAGAGCGCCCAGCGGTGCTCGGTAACGACGGTTCTGCATGGAGCCAAAACCGCCGCGCGGTAACGGTCATCGCGAACTAGTTCGTTCCTAACCAATCAGAAAGCCCGCCCCTCACCGGGCGGGCTTTTTTGTTGCCGCTTGAAGCAGCTTAAGAAACTTGCTAAGTAGCAGCAACCTTGGAGATATCTATGCGTCATTCCTTCCTCGCCCTTGCTGCCACCCTTACACTTGCTTTCTCAGGCGCGGCGTTCGCACAGGACGATGATGGCGAAGAGAGCATTGCTCCTGTCGCTGCCCCCATCGCGTCCGGTGGACGGATGGAAGTGCGCATCAGCAAGCTCGAGCAGGAAATCCGAGCACTGCGCGGCGTCATCGAACAACAGCAATTCACCGAGCGTCAGCTCGCCACCGAAATGAAAAAGCTCTCCGACGATATGGAATACCGCCTCCGCGCGCTGGAGGAAAAACAAGCCGCCGCAGCGACCATCGCCGCTCCTGCACCGATTCCGGCCGCCCCGCAAATCCCAATGCCGACGTCACCGGTCGAGGAACCTGCGAAATTCGACCCAGTGAAAAAACCTGAAGCCGCAGCGCCGACAGTAAAGCCGGTTGCCGCTGTCACCGGAAATGACTTTCCGGATGCGAACGCCCATTATTCTTCGGCCTTCAAAATGCTAAACGAGAAAAAATATTCCGAGGCCGCGACCAGCTTCGACGGGTTCGTGAAAAAATATCCGAGTGACCCGCTGACCAGCAACGCCTATTACTGGCTGGGCGAGAGCTACTACGCGCGTGCCGACTACACCCGCGCCGCCGAGAGCTTCCGCAAAGGCTTTGAAACTGGCCCCAGCAGCCAGAAAGCGCCGGATAACCTCTATAAGCTCGCTAAATCACTGAATCAGGTGAAGCGCGCGAACGAGGCGTGTCTGGTGCTGGCGCAGATCATCAAAAAATACCCGGATGCCGCGCCACGCACCGTAAAACTCGCCGAGGACGAACGCCTCGCGATGCAATGCAAGTGACGGGTTTGAGCAGCAGCTTTGCTGCGTACGCGCCCGTCATCCCCGCGCGGGTGGGGATCCATCTTTCGGATTTCACCGCAACCCTAAATTCCCTGCTTTTTCCTTCCTTGAACTCTCCCTTAGCCATCGCGCTCTCCGGCGGGGCGGATAGTATGGCACTCGCCCTGCTCGCCGATGATTTCGTCCGCACGCGCGGTGGCCACATCGTTACCCTCACTGTTGACCACGGGCTTCGCCCGGAATCGCGCGCAGAGGCCGAGCAAGTCGCTGCGTGGATGGCGGCGCGCGGCATCGCGCATCACATTCTCACGCCGCCCCATCTCGACCATCACAAAAACATGCAAGAGTCCGCGCGCACCCGCCGCTACGACGCGCTGGCCGACTGGTGCCGCGCGCATGACGTGCTGCACTGCCTGCTCGCCCATCACGCGGGCGATCAGGCCGAGACCGTGGCGCTGATGCGCGCACGTGGTGACACGGCGGATGGTGCATCGGGCATGTCGGCGCTGCGCAATTATCGCGGCGTGCGTTTCCTGCGGCCATTGCTCGGCTTCGAAAAAGAAGACCTCAAAAAATATCTGCATGCGCACGCCATGACGTGGGTGGAAGACCCCTCCAATCAAAATCCGAAATTCGCGCGGGTGCGGATGCGCGGCAACCTGTCCGCCAACGCGACAGAACGCGCGGCACTGCTCACCACCGCGCGCGTAGAAGGCGAAGCACGCACCGCGCGCGACAACGCTCTCGCCGAGGCCGCGGCACGACTGGTCGTCTTTCACCCCACGGGTCGCGCCGAATTGCCGATCGATAGCTGGCGCGCCCTGCCGCCCGCACTTGCCTCGCAACTCATCGCCGATCTGCTCACCACCATCGGCGGCCACACCCATCGCCCCCGCGCGCATGAGACCGTGCGGTTATGCGCAGCATTACATCAGGCACCAAGTTTGCGTCGCACGCTGCATCGCTGCCTCTTGACGGTGAAGGGCGGCGTCCTATCTATTACCCGTGAACCCGCCCATGCACACGAATGCTTCGCCCCCGCAAAACCCCTTGCCGCTGCACCGTTTTGGTGGTTGAACGATAGAGATACATAAACCACCAACGCGAGGTGCGCCACGCCGCACCGATCAGGAATATTATGCCTCCACTTTCAAAAAACATCCTCCTCTGGATCGGCATCATGCTCGCCGTGCTCCTCCTCGTCACTGCCATACAGGGCGGCGAGGCACAGCAAGGCGGCAGCAAAGCAGCCGGCGAACGGCTCGCCTATTCCGAGTTCCTGAACAAGGTCGAGGCCGGGGAAGTGACCGAGGTCACCATCCGCGAATCGGCGGAGGCGGGTACGCGCATTCAGGGGCATCTGGCAAGCGGCAGCGTCTTCACCTCGCAGGGCGTGAACGACCCGCGCCTCGTTGAAACCCTGCGCGCGCATAACGTGAAACTCTCAGCCGCTCCAGCAAGCTCGGGCATGGATTCCTTCTGGGGCGTGTTCCTTTCCTCGTGGCTGCCATTCCTCATTCTCATCGGCGTCTATATTTTCTTCATGCGCCAGATGCAGGGTAAGGGCGGCGGAGCGGGTGGAGCGATGAGCTTCGGCAAATCGCGCGCGAAACTGCTCAACGAGAGCACCGAGAAAAAAACCTTCGCCGATGTGGCGGGGATTGATGAGGCGAAGGAAGAACTGCACGAGATCGTGGACTTCCTGAAAGACCCGACGAAATTCCAGAAACTCGGCGGCAGGATACCTCGTGGATGTCTCTTAGTAGGTCCGCCAGGAACTGGCAAAACCCTGCTCGCGCGCGCCATTGCGGGCGAGGCCGGGGTGCCATTCTTCTCCATTTCCGGTTCAGATTTTGTGGAGATGTTTGTTGGTGTGGGTGCTTCCCGCGTGCGCGACATGTTCGAGCAAGGCAAGAAAAACTCGCCCTGCATTATTTTCATCGACGAGATCGACGCGGTCGGTCGCCATCGTGGCGCGGGCTTCGGCGGCGGGAACGACGAGCGCGAGCAGACGCTCAACCAATTGCTGGTCGAGATGGATGGGTTCGAGGCGAATGAATCCGTCATCATCATCGCCGCCACCAACCGCCCGGATGTGCTGGATGCGGCGCTGCTGCGCCCCGGCCGGTTTGATCGCCAAATCACCGTGCCGAATCCGGATATTGAAGGCCGCACGCAAATCCTCAATGTGCATCTCAAGAAGGTGCCGATGGCGCCGGATGTGGACGCAAAAACCATCGCCCGCGGCACGCCCGGTTTCTCCGGTGCGGATCTCGCGAACCTCGTCAACGAAGCAGCGCTGCTCGCCGCCCGGCTCGACCGCAAGGTGGTGACGATGCGCGAGCTCGAAGCCGCGAAGGACAAGGTGATGATGGGCGTTGAGCGCAAATCGATGGTGATGAGCGAGCAGGAGAAAAAAATGACCGCCTATCACGAGGGCGGACATGCCGTGGTCTCGCTGCATTACCCGTCTTCCGACCCGATCCACAAAGCGACCATCATTCCGCGTGGGCGTGCGCTCGGCATGGTGATGCGCCTGCCGGAGTCGGATAAAATCTCCTACCTGCGCGAGAAAATGCATGCCGACCTCGCCGTTGCCATGGGTGGCCGCGCGGCGGAGGAAATTATCTTCGGCGCGGAAAAAGTCAGTAGCGGCGCGAGTTCCGACATTCAATATGCCACACGCCTTGCCGCCGCCATGGTCACCGAATGGGGCATGAGCGAGACGCTGGGGCCCGTGCTTTATAAGGAGACGGAGGATACCAGCCGGTCACTGCTGCGCAGTCAGGCGACGGCAGGCGCGGTGGATGCTGAAATCAAACGCCTGGTGAACGACGCGCACGCGGCGGCGATGCGGATTCTCACCGAGCATCGCGACCAACTGGAAAGCGTTGCCCTCGCGCTGCTTGACTACGAAACCCTGACCGGTGACGAAATCAAACAACTCATCCGCGGCGAGAAAATATCCCGCCCCGACCCGGCAGCCGAAGCACCCAAACCCGTGCGCAGCAAGTTGCCGAGTAGTAGAAAACAAGAAGAGTCAGCAGAATAACTATTTGCAATACGCCGTGCGTTTGGCTCCGGGCGCAACTTGCCTGGCCAACGCCTGGATGTTTGCCGCTTCTGAAG
The DNA here is from genome assembly GCA_044237845.1 of Rickettsiales bacterium. Taxonomy (GTDB): domain Bacteria; phylum Pseudomonadota; class Alphaproteobacteria; order Rickettsiales; family UBA3002; genus QFOX01. Next base: position 13,840 of record JBIIEL010000041.1, read on the forward strand.
CATCTAGTTTGTCGTCCATAAGTGCTTTTTCCAGCGTGCTTCCGATTTTTTTCATTTGATTATTTTCTTTATTCGATAGCACGCCATCCGTTAAGGCACGGTTATAAGCATCAATGACATCGCGACTAACCGCACTGGTTCTTTCGCCCGTGTAATAGTAATTTTTGTAGGGAATCTGTTGCCCTTTAGAATCTAGAATTCGAATATTGTATTGTGGATCACCGCCTGCATCGTCATCGTAATGTTGACGGAATTCTAACGAAAAGATTCTGTTGCCGATTTTTACTTGCGCAATTTCTTCTTTCGAAGAGAGATCTTTGCCCTTCTCATCCAATAGTCGATTATTCTCATAGCTGAAATCAGCCGCTTCAAGCTTGGTCTCACACCGTGTCCAATCAATAGAATCGTCTTTGCGGCTACTATATGTTTTCCTAACTTTGACATCAGCCATCGGTATCTCCTACAAAAAATAGCTTACAAAGGTCATTTTACCCCCCCCCCTTGTTAACACAAGTTAAGATTTGTGAAGTTTTTGTGACAATGGGCTATGAACGCGTCATTCCCCGAGTTTTGCCCGCAAAACTATAGGGGAATCCATCTTTCCTTCCTCTATCACATGGATCGCCCTATAGTTGCTAAAGCAACTCGGGCGATGACGGGTGGAGAGTCCCTCATTAAATGCAGAATCACGCCTAAGCCGCAGTCTTCACAAAATCTAACCATTCATTTCATTGCCCGCGCGCGCGTGGGGGGCTATAGATGGCCGCGAATGCGAGAGTCCCTCCCCCTGTAAGGGGGAGGTTAGGAGGGGGACGTAGTTTAGGCACAGCCTCGCCCAGATAACGCCCCCACCCCAACCCTCCCCCTATGGGGGAGGGGGTTTCCCGCGCCTGCTGAAACCTAGAACCTGAAACCCGGAACCTGAATGACCCAAAAACGCAAATATTTCGGCACGGATGGCATTCGCGGCACGGCGAACCGCTTCCCCATGACGCCAGACATCGCCCAGCGCCTCGGCATGGCGGCGGGGCATTATTTCAACCGCGGCGACCATCGGCACAAGGTCGTCATCGCCAAGGACACCCGCCTCTCCGGCTACATGATCGAGAACGCGCTGACCTCGGGCTTCCTCTCCGTCGGGATGGATGTGCTGCTCGTCGGCCCCATGCCCACCCCGGCGGTTGCCTTCCTCGCCCGCGCCATGCGTGCCGACCTCGGGGTGATGATCTCCGCCTCGCACAACCCGTTCCGCGATAATGGCTTAAAGCTCTTCGGGCCGGATGGGTTTAAACTGTCGGATGCGGTGGAGCTCGAAATCGAATCGCACATGGACGACGATTTGAACGCGCTGATGGCCGACCCGGAGAAAATCGGCCGCGCGAAGCGGCTGGATGACGCGGCGGGGCGCTATATCGAATTCGTCAAATCCACCTTCCCGAAAGACCAGCGGCTGGATGGCATGAAAATCGTCATCGATTGCGCGAACGGCGCGGGCTATCAGGTCGGCCCCATCATCCTCTACGAGCTCGGCGCGGAAGTGGTGCAAATCCATGTGAAGCCGGACGGCACCAACATCAACCGCGACTGCGGCTCCACACATCCAGAATCCCTCGTAGAAGCGGTGCTGCGCGAAAAAGCCGACCTCGGTATCGCGCTCGATGGCGATGCGGATCGCCTGATTATCGTCGACGAAAAAGGCAACGTGATTGATGGCGACCAGCTGATCGCGATGATCGCCGCGCGCGCCGCCACCATGGGCACGCTGCGCGGTGGTGCGATTGCCGCCACGCTGATGAGCAATCTCGGCCTCGAGCAATTCTTGCGCACAAAAAACATCGGCCTCATCCGCACCGCCGTCGGCGACCGTTACGTGATGGAGGCAATGCGTGAGCGCGGCCTCAATATCGGCGGCGAGCCCTCGGGTCATCTCATCCTGGGTGACTACGCGACGACGGGGGATGCGCTGATCGCCGCGCTGCATGTGCTCTCCGGCCTGATTGCGGATGGCCGCCCGGCGAGCGAAGCACTGAAGCTGTTTACGCCGACACCGCAGCTACTCAAGAATGTCTCCTTCACCGGCGCAAGCCCGCTCACCCGCGCGGATGTCACCGCGGCGATTGCCGATATTGAGAAGAAACTGGGCAGCGCTGGCCGCATCGTCGTCCGCCCCTCCGGCACGGAGCCGCTGCTACGCATCATGATCGAAGGCGCGGATAAAACGGCGATTACCCAGATGGCCGACAACCTCGCCACCCTCATCACCGCCGGCAGCGCCGCGAAAAAGGCAAGTGCGTAGCATGGCATCCACTCCACGCGGCCGCGTGCTCATCATCGCCGGGAGCGACTCCGGCGGCGGCGCGGGCATTCAGGGCGACCTCAAAACCGTGCAGGCACTCGGCGGCTATGGCATGACGGCCATCACCGCACTCACCGCGCAGAACACGCTCGGCGTGAGCGACATTTATCCCGTCCCACCCGCCTTTATCGCCGAACAAATCCGCATGTGCCTCACCGACATCGGCACCGATGCCATCAAAACCGGCATGCTGCATTCGGCGGGGGTGATCGAGGCAGTGGCTGATTCCCTCCCCCGCGATATCCCCCTCATCGTCGACCCCGTCATGGTCGCCAAGGGTGGCTCCCCGCTGCTCGAGGCGGCGGCGCTCGAAGCGCTCAAAACCCTGCTCATTCCGCGCGCGACCATTATCACCCCTAACCTACCGGAGGCGGAGTTGCTGCTCGGTCGCCCCATCGCGGAGGACGGCATGGAAGACGCCGCCCGCGCGCTGCTCGCCCTTGGCTGCGGCGCCGTGCTGCTCAAAGGCGGCCATGGCAGCGGCGAAATCCTCACCGATGTGCTTGTCACCCGCCACCCGTCACCTGTCACCCTTAGGTTCACCACCCCCCGCATCGAGACCCGCCACACCCACGGCACCGGCTGCGCCTTCGCCAGCGCCATCGCCACCGGCCTCGCTCAAAATATGCCCCTGCCGCAGGCAGTCGCCCGCGCCCACACCTATATTCAGGCCGCCATCGCCCGCGCACCGGGCTTCGGCGCGGGTCATGGGCCATTAGGGCATTGATATTTACTTATCCTTTGGTGGCATTCGCCGCGCATAGCGCGGGCGGCGAGTGCCCACGGCCATTGAGGCCGAAAGCCTGCGTGGCGCCTGAACGCAATAAAAGGCTTGCCAATCGGCAAGCCAAGAGGTAATTACCCGCCCCTAATCAAAGCCCAACCGCAAAATCGGTCGGGCGCTCAGGAGAGAT
>JBIIEL010000043.1:0-14561 GCA_044237845.1 Rickettsiales bacterium
CGGATTACCACACCGTCACCATTCAGATGACCGACGGCACCCGTTACGAAACCCGCTCCACCTACGGTAAAGAAGGCGATGTGATCACGCTCGACGTGGATCCGAAAACCCACCCGGCATGGGTTGGCGGCGTAAACCTGCGCCAAACGGGTCGTATGGAGAAATTCAACAACCGTTTCGCGGGCATCAATTTCGATGCGGGCAAGAACGCTGGCAAAAAAGAAGAGAAAAAAGGCGACGCTGCATAAGCGTGCAGGCAAACCACGCCAATACGAAAAAACCCGCCTCGCCGCGGGGTTTTTTATTGCTCGGTGCCACCGATTATCGTGCGTAGCGCTTGGAGCCTGCCCCGGCGAATGCCGGAGGCGCGAGCCGCGAAGCGGCTGGGGTCAGCGAAGCGTAGGGGGCAAAGAGCCCCCTTCACTTAAATAAACTCTCCGCCGCCGCTTTCACGTTGCCGCGCGAGCCGATTTCGGCATCGACTTTGGCAATCTCCGCCACCAGCTCGGCGCGGTATTCTTTCATATGCATCACCGACACGCCTTCGAGCTTCCTCGGAAAAGGCTGCGGGTGCTTATGTTTGGGCAATTCTTCGTCGTCGAACATATGGCCTCCATCGCGCCATCCTAATGCAGCATTCGTTTTTTGTCACCCCACTGCATCGGCATAACAATCTACTGGAACCTGGCACCCGCAACCTGTAACCTGCCCCCATGGCTTCCTTTCACAAACCCAACCCACCTCTGCCTGCCACCATGCGCGCGATGGAAGTGCGCAGCGGCGCGCTGCACGAAGCGCAGCTCCCCCTACCGCCCCTCGCCGCAGGCGAGCTGCTCATCCGCGTGGCCTATGCGGGCGTCAACCGCGCGGATATCCTTCAGCGCGCGGGCAAATATCCAGCGCCTGCCGGGGCGTCGCCACTGCCGGGGCTTGAGGTATCCGGCAGCATCGCCGCCATCGGCGCAGGCGTCAACGGCTGGCAGATGGGCGATGACGTCGTCGCCCTGCTCGCAGGCGGTGGCTACGCCGAATATGTCGCCGTGCCCGCTGGTCAGGTGCTCGCACTCCCCGCTCCCCTAACCCTGCAGGAGGGTGCCGCCCTCATCGAGGCTGCCGCCACCGCCGTCATGGCGCTCGATATTGCACAGCTCAAATCGGGCGAGCGCCTGCTCATCCATGGTGGCACCAGCGGGCTGGGGCTCATGGTCATCCAAATCGCCCGCGCCTGGGGGGCAGAGGTGTTTACCACCGTCGGCAGCGATGAAAAAATCGCCTTCCTCGCGCCCTATGGTGTCACCGCCCTCAACCACCGCACCGCGCCGTTTGAGCAGCAGCTCATGACCGCCACGAAAAACGAGGGTGTGGATGTGATTATCGACACGCTCGGCGCACCCTATTTAGAACGCCATTTCAGCCTGTTACGCCGAGGTGGGCGCATGGTCAGCCTCGCCATGATGGAAGGCGCAAAAGCCGAAAATCTCGACCTGCGCCGCCTGCTCACCCACCATCTGCAATGGACGGGCACGACGCTCCGCAGCCGCAGCACGCCTGAGAAATCCGCCATCATCGACGCCGTCGCCGCCCGCGTGCTGCCGCATGTGGTAAGCGGCGCCATTCGCCCCATCGTGGATAGCGTTTTTCCCCTCGCCGAGGCAGAAAAAGCGCTCGCCCGCATGCAAGAACGCTTGCATCTGGGCAAGATTCTATTAGAAGTAGCCGCGAAATAACCATAAGACAGGCCACAGCCTGTTTGGATGATGGTGCCCCACCGCATCCTGATTAACGAGGAGTAAGAACCATGCCTACCCCACTGATGCCTAAAGCCACCGCCGTCTGGCTCGTTGAAAATACCACCCTTACCTTCGAACAGATTGGTGATTTCTGTGGCATGCACCCGCTCGAGATTCAGGGCATCGCGGATGGTGAAGTGGCGACCGGCATCATGGGCCAGAACCCAATCGAGGGTGGCGAGCTGGCGTCGGACGAAATCGCCAAGGCCGAGAAAGACGAAAACTACCGCATGGTAATGACCGATCACGCCATCGCGCACATGAAAATGCAGAACGCGAAGAAAAAAGGCGCGCGCTACACCCCTGTTGCCCGCCGTCAGGACAAGCCGGAGGCAATCGCGTTCATCGTGAAGCACTACCCGTATATTCCGGACTCGCAGATCATCAAGCTGATCGGGACAACCAAAAAAACCATCGACTCGATTAAAGAGCGCACGCACTGGAACATCGCCAACATCAAGCCGAAGGACCCCGTGCTGCTCGGCCTGTGTATGCAGACCAGCCTCGACGCGGTGGCGAAGAAATTCCGCCCTGCCGGCGCGCCTGAAACCGTCATCACCGAAGACGATAGCAGCGCGGCGTAGTTTTTAGTTGTACGTTGCCTGTGGTTGGTTAAGGTTAGCGTGAACGCTAACCACCCGCAATTGGCTACGCTATGAACTCCACCCACGAACTCACCCGCGCGCTTGAGCGCCTCAGCGATGTCCACCTGCTCTGCGTGGGCGACATCATGCTCGACCGTTTCATCTACGGCCAGGTGGATCGCATCTCGCCCGAGGCACCGATTCCCGTCTTCACCACCAACCGCGAACAGCGCATGCTGGGCGGCGCGGGAAACGTGGTGCGCAACCTGCTCAGCCTCGGCGCGCACGTTTCGTTTGCTTCGGTGATTGGCGACGATACCACCGGCACCCATCTCACTGCGCTGGTGGGGGCAGAGGCCAACCTTGTCCCTACGCTGATTACCGAGCGCGGTCGCGTGAGCACCAAAAAAACCCGCTTCGTGGCGGGCAGCCAACAGCTTCTGCGTTCCGACCACGAGACCCGCGCGCCACTGCGCGAAGATACCATCGCCAAAATCACCGCGCAGATCATGCCAGAGATTGCAAACGCCAACGCCCTCATTCTCTCGGATTACGGCAAGGGGCTACTCACCCCTGCCCTCTGCCGCGCATTGATTGATGCCGCACGCGACGCGGGTGTGCCCGTTTTCGTGGACCCCAAACAGCGCGATGTCTCGGTCTATGCCGGGGCGACCGTGCTCAGCCCCAACCTCAAAGAACTGGCGCTCGCCGCCGGGGTGGATAGTTTCGCAGACGACGACGCCATCATCGCCGCTGCGCGTGCGCTGTGCCTTGCGCATCGCTTTCAATATATACTCGTCACCCGCGGCGAGCGCGGCATGACGCTGGTGGATGCCGAGGGTCTGCTCCGTCATTTCCCCGCTGCTGCGCAACAGGTGTTCGACGTTTCCGGCGCGGGCGATACCGTCATCGCCACACTCGCCGCCACCTATGCTGCGGGCGCGACCATGGTCAACGCCACCGAACTCGCCAACCTCGCGGGTGGTATTGTCGTCGGCCGCCTCGGCACCGCGATTGTCCACCGCACAGACCTCACTGCCGCGCTCTACACCCACCGAGCGATGACGCTGCAACAGAAAATTCTGCCGACCGAAACCGCGCGCGATACCGTCGCCAACTGGAAGCGTGAGGGGCTCACCGTCGGCTTCACCAATGGCTGCTTCGACATCATGCATGCCGGGCATATCAGCCTGCTGGCGGATGCCAAGGCGCGCTGCGACAAACTCATCGTCGCGCTCAACACCGATGCCTCGGTGCGCGCACTGAAAGGCCCCACCCGCCCGGTGAATGCCGAGATGGACCGCGCGCAGGTCATCGCCGCGCTGGCAGCGGTGGATGCGGTGGTGCTGTTCAACGAGGACACCCCGCTCGACATTATCAAAATCCTCCAGCCCGACCTGCTGATGAAAGGCGCCGACTACACGCGCGAGCAAGTGGTGGGCTATGATTTTGTTGAATCCTATGGTGGCCGGGTGGAGCTCCTCCCGCTCAAAGACGGCTATAGCACCACGGGGATTATCAAACGCGCAGCAGGGAATTAGCAGCGCAAGCGAATTGAGATGGGACGAATTGAGGAATTGAGGAAAAAGTAAGTAGCGGCAGCCCCACTTACCTACCCTCCACAAAAATTCCTAACGCACCGCACAAATCTTAATCATTTATTAACCTTTCTATGCCATGATAACCCGTCGGCACTGGTTATCCTTGGCTATTGCCGTTGTGTCAAAAATGTTTCTATCCACAGGAAGCTGCACTTTTCCCTCTTTTTCACTCATAAACCTGTTGCCTAGCCGCCATCGCGGTGCTTAAGAAGCTTGGTGCTTCGTGCAAGCTTACCCTTAACCATTCGGGAGTTCGTATCATGACTAAAGGAAATAATCGTTCAGGCTTTACGCTGGTGGAATTGGCCATCGTACTCGTCATCATCGGTCTCATCGTCGGCGGGGTACTCGTCGGCCAGGATCTCATTAAAGCCGCCACCGTGCGCTCTGCTGTCAGCCAGATCGAGAAATACGACACCGCAGCTAACACCTTCCACAGCAAATATAGCGGCCTACCGGGTGACCTGCAGAACGCGGGGAACTTCTTCGCTACTGTTACCGCTGCTGGTGGTAACGCGCAGGGTGATAATGATGGTCTGGTTGAAGACTCAGTCGGCAACACGACTACCGCATGCTCGGCGGCTCTCTGTCTGGCGGGTGAGGGGGCTTTGTTCTGGACCGAACTTAGCTTGGCTGGCCTCATATCTGAACCAACCAATACCGTTCTCTCAACCGCTACCGCTTCTGTGACTCCGGGTGATACTACGATCCCTCAATCGAAGCTTGGCCGTGGCGCGCGTATTGCGATCGGCTCGCGCACTGGTCGCAACTACTATGTACTGGGCAACTTCGGAACTGCTGCTATTACAGCCGCACTTAGTGCAGCTACGGCAGGTGTAGCAGTAATCGACGCCTTTAACCTCGATACTAAACTGGATGATGGTGTTGCAAACATCGGTAAGGTGGTGAGTGTTGCTGTTGCAGCGCCCGTTCCGAATACTGCAATCACTGGTGGCTCTGCGACCACTGATTGTAATAACGCCGGTGCCTACAACACCAGCACCTCCGGTGGCGGGCCAGATGCCATCAACTGTAGCCTCAGCATCCGTACTTCCTTCTAGTTCTTCGGAAGTCGCAAACAATCAAGCCGCGGGCTCACCCCCGCGGCTTTTTTGTTGGCAAAACTACGCACTACGCTAGGCTAGTATCATGACCCTTACCCTGCTCTACATCCCTTACCCGACCGCGGAGGCCGCGCGCGCCACCGCGACCGCGCTGCTGAACGAACGCCTCGTTGCCTGCTGCAATATCCTCCCCGCCATGGAGTCGCATTACTGGTGGGAGGGGGCCCTCACCCGTGCCGAAGAAGTGCTCATGCTCGCCAAAACCACACCGGAAATGGCTGCCCCCGCCTCCGCCCGCATCGCTGAACTACACCCTTACGCATGCCCCGCCATCCTTGCCCTTGACGCCAATGCCAGCGCCGCTTTCGCCGGGTGGGTCGGCGCGGAAACCTATTTTCTCGCAAAAGAGTGATTTTCCGCGATTGACCTCGCGCATGCGCTTCGCTATGAAGCGCTTTCACCGATGAGTGTTGGGGCGTCGCCAAGTGGTAAGGCTGCGGTTTTTGGTACCGCCATCCCAGGTTCGAATCCTGGCGCCCCAGCCAACATTTGCCAGTTCGAACATTGGTTTGAACTGAGAGCGATAAATAGTGGGGAGTTCCCCCGCTATTGCGGACTTCACCGCCATACCCGCTCGCTTGTTCGGATTAGCTAGCAGAATCTCATTTTTATAAAAAAGGCCTCACAGCAATGAATGAGACTCTTATCGCCCATACACTCTTGCGCAGATGCTTTTATAATGCACGGGATTCAACATGTTATGGCATGAAAGCGATGGTGCTATCTAATCCCACCCATTCGGGCTATAAATGTTCGTCTAGCCCCAGTGTTGTGCGGGCTTGACTACAGGCGGCGTTGCCGCAGTTTGGATTTCCCGTGCATGAGAAAAAGAACACGATTTTAATCGTCGATGATGAACCGCAGATCCAAAAGATGCTGGGCATTTTGCTGGATGCTGAGCATTTCAAGATGGTCGAGAGCTTGAGCGGTAAGCAGGCGATTCCCTTATGCGCTTCGGCCAAACCGGATTTGATTCTGCTCGATTTAGGCCTGCCGGATATGGACGGCAAAGCGGTGATTACCGCCATTCGCGAATGGTCGCAGGTGCCTATCATCGTGCTGAGTGTACGAGCCATGGATGAAGAAGTTGCCGCCGCGCTCAACATGGGCGCGAACGATTACGTGACCAAGCCGTTTAATGTGGAGGTGCTGCTCGCGCGTATCAACGCTAGCTTACGCAGTGCCGCCGTAAAGGAGACTGGTGAAGCCGAGCTTCATAATGGTGCACTACGTATGGATTTAGTGCGCCATGAAGTCTTTTTGCGCAATACACGGGTTCCATTTACGCCCAAGGAATATGATCTGTTACGCTTCTTCATGGTCAATCGCGGAAAAATGCTCACCCACAAAGAAATCCTGAAAGCCGTGTGGGGCAATGCTCATGCGGAGGACACGACCTATCTGCGCGTCTATATCGGCCAGATTCGCGAGAAGATTGGCGATAAAACCAATGCGTTCGCGTTTATCACCACCGAGCCGGGCATCGGCTACCGCATGGAAGTGCTGAGCACCGCCAAAGCGGCGTAGCACATATTTACGCCCTCTTTACGCCTAATCCCCTTTGTCGTGCGGCAAGTTTACACCTGCCCGGGTAGCCTGCTCGGGTGAAATCAACCCAAGGAGACATTATGAACCATGTAATAAGAAATACGATTGCCGTGATGACCACACTCGCCTTCCTCACCGCCTGTGGTGATACAGCAAGTGACCGCGCGCTCAGCGGCGGTGCCATTGGTGCCGGCGCCGGTGCTGTTGGTGGCGCTGTTCTCGGTGGCAGCCCAGTGGGCGGTGCAATTCTTGGCGGCGCTGTCGGTGCCGCAGCCGGTGGCCTCACCAAGAAAAAAGATATCAATCTCGGCAAACCCGTTTGGCGCTAGACGCACGATATAAAGGAGAATTCTGATGTTGAGTTATGTGATTACGTTTTTTATTCTGGCCGTACTGTCAGCCTTTCTGGGCTTTGGCGGACTCGCGACTAGCTTTGCTGAAATCGCCAAGTTTCTGGCGCTGGTGTTCGTGGTACTGTTCATGGCGAGCCTCGTCTACAGCGTGATAACAGGGCGCCGGGCAAACATACCGCCCTTGTAAAAGCGGCGGTTGATACGAAAAAGGGAAGCCCTCCGGCTTCCCTTTTTTATGGCGTGCGCTTGGGCACTACCCCTTCAGATGCTTCACCAGCACGGCTTGCAGCTGATGCGGGTTGAAGGGCTTGGTGATATAGTCATCCATGCCTGCCTTTATGCAGCGCTCGCGGTCGCCCTTCAGCGCATGCGCGGTCATCGCAATAATCGGCACGCGCGCCGCCGCTTTGTTTTTCTCAACCGCGCGGATATGGCTCGTCGTTTCCAACCCATCCATAAACGGCATCTGCACATCCATCAGAATCGCCGAGTATGCCTCCGGCGTGTAGCGATCCAGCGCTTCCTGTCCGTTATGGGCGATGTCGTAGCGGTACCCGAAATTATCGAGCAGGTTGGTGGCAACGAGAATATTCGGCTCGTAATCCTCAACCAGCAGAATGGGTCTGTTGCGGATATTCGCCTGCTTGTCGAGATAGATGGTGTTCTCTTCATAGGGCAAGCTACTACTCTCGCTGGCTTGCACCGGCAGCGCAAGGTGGAGCACAAAGGTCGAGCCAACGCCCTCCGTGCTCGTCACACTGATCGAACCACCCATTTGCTCGGCAAGGGATTTAGAAATCGCTAAGCCCAGCCCCGTGCCGCCATAGCGGCGGGTGATGGAGGAATCTGCCTGAATAAATTTATCAAACACCTGATCGAGTTTATCCGGCGCGATGCCAATACCGGTATCCGTCACCGAAATGCGGATATGGCGTTTGCCATTGCCTTTGCCGCCATTGGCGAGGGACACCGACACACTCCCCACATCCGTGAACTTCACCGCATTGCCCACGAGGTTGAGCAAAATCTGGCGGATGCGCCCGGCATCGCCGATGAAGGTTTTGAATAGCCCCGCCTCGTAATGCACGTTGAGCAGAATGCCCTTTTCCTGCGCGGCGACCGACATCACGCTAATCACGCGCTCAATCAGCGCCGTCATGTTAAACGGGCCGCTTTCAAGCTCCACCGCTTCGGCCTCGATCTTGTCGATGTCGAGCAGGTCATTGATCAGCAGCATCAATCCATCCGCACTGGTTTGCAGCACGGTGACGCATTTTTTTTGCTTTTCGTCGAGCTCGGTAGTGAGCAGAATATGCGCGAGGCCAATAATCGCATTCATCGGTGTGCGGATTTCGTGGCTCATATTCGCCAGAAAGTCAGACTTCGCTTTGTTCGACTTTTCAGCCACCAGCAAGGCCGCATCCGCCGCAGCGCGTGAATCTTCGGAGAGTTTGATAGCCGCTTCAATCGACAGGCGTTCTTTGTTTGCCATTTCTTTCTGCTCACAGGCCAGGCTCTCAAGCTCAAAGGCGCGCTTGAGATTATACTCAGCTAATTCCTCGGCAGTGGTCAGGTTGGTGCGCGCCAAATCATCCGCAATCAGCACATTCACAATCGCGAGATCTTTGGCGATGGTGAGGTTCGATTGTTCGAGATCATGCGCCACTTGGCTTAAACCCAATGCATGTGCCGAGGCGGATGTTTTTGCATCCCGCTGAATATAGATAAAGAGGAGAATGAGAACAAGCGAGGCGGAAGCAACCACTAGCTCCTCGCTGCGGTATACACCGCTGTCCATATAGGTGAGCACGGCGCGTCCTATGCTGAGGAGCAAAATAATATACAAACAATAATCGAGCAGAAATTGCTTGAAGCCCGCGAAACTTGTTTTGGCGAGCACTGCTTGGGTTGTCGGCATTTTATTTCTCCATGAAGCCATCCATAAACGCATTGATGGTATCGGTAATACGCGCGGTGATAGGGGATTGTGGGGCGAACATGCTCGGCAGCTGGCGTATGAAATGCTGTGCCAGCAACGTGAGTATGCCGATAATCAAAAGCGTAATCATGCCGGTCGTGAATATCGCCACGAGCGGCGCGACCCCACCAGAAAGCAAGGCCGTATAGGTAGCGTACAGCAACCCTATCAGTAAGGCGCTGAGTAAGATAGCGATGATAAAAATAATTCCGACGACCGCCACCGCACGGGTTAGCATCCGCTGGAAAAGCCACGTGCCATACGCCTTGCGGCCGAGCGTGGCGATGACAAGCAACTTTTCCATGGATGACATTTCTAGCGACGAATCAGCATGCCAAGCAGCGCACCAACGCCAAGTGCAATCGCGCTCGAACGAATAGGGTTGCTGCGGATTTCCGCTTTCATGCGGTCACCCACATGCGTCAACTCGTCGCTTGCGGAATTATACATTCCGCGTACGCTTTCGCCTGCTTTGTGCGCCGCTTCATGCAAGCCATCGGTATAGGAATGGTCTGCCGATTTTAATATGCTGACATTTTCAGCCTTCTGGTTTTTCTCAAACATCGTACTCTCCTTGGGTTAAGTGGTTAGGGTGAAGCACTAGTTACGTGGTGCTTCTTCACGGGTTTGGCTGGTGGTACTTTTATTCAGCAGACCCTCAGGGTCTTTGGTTACTTTCGTCTTGGTGACACTGTGTTTGTTACCTTGCGCATCTGTACCAATCTCACTTGAGGATTGGCGGGTGGTTTTCGTGCCCTTAGCATCTGTCGAGCTGCTGCTGTTCTCGTATTTGCGTTCAGGTGTATCCATGGCGTTTTGTATATCCATGCAGGCGTTGAGAACAAGCGCCAGTACGGATAATGCAATGATCGTGATGGTTTTGTTTTTCATAAAAATTCCTTTGGGTACGTGGTTTCCGTAACGGATGGTTTGAATGAACGCGCACAAGGATGCGATACGGCATCGCGAAGGTTTGATAAGCGCAGCGTAAGGATGGTTATTTCGGCTCGATTTTATCGAGCATGGCATCGAATAGTGCATTTAGCCTGTGTGCTTGTCCCAGTGCGGAGGCGATAAGCGCATCACGCTTTTCGCTAGGCAGCTGGTCTTTCAAATAGTCGATGGTCTCAAGCGCGCCAATGATGCAGGCGAGCGGCGTTTTTAAATCATGCGCTATGGATGAAAAAACGCGCGCCTGCATCGCTGCACGTTCACGTTCAAACTCGGAGGAGTTGTCCATCATCTGCCTATTCTCTGCCGCTTTGCGCAAGATAGATACAAAAAATGCACCATCGCCCGATTCGGCAATGGTGCATCCTATCTGTGGCGCGTGAAACTACTGCTGATTCGTGGCTTTTTTCACATCGTCGCTCGCATCTTGAGCAGCATCATGTAGTTTATCTGCAGGTGTACGGTCTTCCAGCTGCCGCGCCGCTTTATCAACGCCGTTTGGCAATTCACTGACAGCATCGCTTATTTTCTGTCCGCCAGTGCGACGATCCGGCGCATACAGCACACTGTAGCCAACGATTGCAATCACCGCTACTGCGGCGACGAGGAGGAGGTTTTTTTCGAACGATTGAGTGGTCATGGTAGGCTCTTTCTCTATAGGTGAAGGATGATTGTTGCCTCTCACCTGTCGCGTAAAAATGCAGCAGGGAAAAGGGGCTGGGATATAAAAAAACGGTAAGGCTAGAAGAACATATTGTAGAAGATAATCAGCACCACCGGCACGCCGAAAAAATGCATGATAAGGCTACGCATAGGGTTCTCCGGAGTGAGGGTTAGAAGCGATAGGAAACCGTGACGACGCCGAATTGCGAACCATCGGCCTGCGTTTTATATTCCTTGTTCATTAAGACCTGCGTGTAGGAAATGCGCGTCTGCGCGTAAGTGGCGGCGACGCCCACTTGTAAGCTACCTACGAAATTTTCCTTATCAACGCTCGGCCCATCGCGAAACGTATTGCCATCGAGAAAAATATTGCGCGCGACAGCGCGCTCACCCACGGTGGCGAATAAATAGCCGCCCGCATTTTCCGCAGGCACAAAAAAGTCCGAGCCGGGCAAGCTAGGGCGAATGCGCGGCGGGCCATAGTCCGCAGGCAAGTCATAGCCCAAACGAAATGTCGCGCCGACAGAGGCATCGGTGTTGATGTTGCCCAGATTCACGCCCACATGCGGCGTCACATCCGCCCCGATGCCAAATGGCGAAGCTTCGATAATGCCGCGCCATTTGCGTTCATAGGTGAGAATGATCCCCGGCTCATTTTTTAACTGATTGTCCCAGCCCTTGGGGTCCTGGCTATCAGTGACGCGATGGATGAATTTCTGCGTTGGCTCCGCGCCGGAAAGCGGGCCGACGACACCGAGGGTCAGCATCACATTATCGAGCGTGCGCCCGGTGTCCGAGACCATACCAACCGAGCCATAGAGCCATCCTGCATAGGGTTGCTCACCCGCCACCGGCGTGGTGCTGATGAGATTCTCCGGAGCAAACATGCTTTGGCCAAGCGCGAGGCTGATGCGCTTATGCCCATCAGGCGCGAGCGGCAAATTATTCGCCACGTTGCGCGACCATGCGGGCATATTTTCTTCCGCCGAAAGCCACGAGAAACGCACGCCGTTGGTATAATCCCGATCGGTGCCGGCGAATTTGTCATTCTCCCACACCACGTTGAAAATGCCTTTATCGTCGGGCTCGGCGCGTTCCTCCTGCGCAGAGGTGATCTGCGGCAGTACAAGGCATGCGGCAACGATAGAACAGAAACGATGGAAAGGATGCATATCCGGGATTCCCCAATGGTATGTATGCGCGGTGGCTGAGCTCTTGTACGCGTAAAATGGTCACTTCACAAAAGGAATCGCCCGGGGCAGGTTTTGCCGCCGGGCGACCTAAGTTCAGGGAAGGTTAGTAAAACTACGCCGCCTTGGGCTTGCTGCTCGTGCTATCGCAACGGCATGCATCTTCTATGGCTTTCACTTTGGTCTCGGCGTCTTCTTTGGCGAGGCCGTAATGCTCTTTCAGTTTGCCGAGAAACTTATCGCGGTTGCCTTCGAGCAGCATGATGTCGTTATCAGTCAGCTTGGCCCAGGTTTTTTTGATTTCGCCTTTGAGCTGTTCCGCTTTGCCTTGTACTTGTTCCTTATTCATACATGTCTCCTTTGGTTATCGCCGCCAACGGCAGCGTGTGATGGTCATGCCATGCATGTGGTAAGGATGCGATACGAGCTAAGCGTTGACGCGTAAGGAAGTGGTAAGGGCATGCTGAGAGCGTTGTGCTGGGTTCTCTCTTTGCGCAGCCAGCATTTCCTAGTTCGAACATATCCCTAGCGAGAGAACTCGAAAGAGTGGCCGATTCCGGCAAAATTTAGCGATTCACCACCACCATCGCAACGCCCATTTTGGTCGAATGAACATTATTTGGCGTATCCCCATGCAATCGACGCATCGTTAGCGATACCAACTACCAATCTTTTTTTATTCCTCAGCACAATTCACTCGTTTCCTTATTCCCTTCATTCGCAACGCTACCCCTGTGGAGGATAGCGATCAAATTCAGGTAATTTATCTGTCTACTACGGCGTGACCATAGAAAAAAGTGGGGCCAATCAGGAACAGGATGGTAACAACATCGAGCACCAGCAATGCGTAGCGAAACCGGTGTGCGGTTTGTGAATCGCCCTCATAAAGGTCGGCGATTTCCTGCTTAAGCGCCGGTGAGTGCATTTTGATCCCTTAGTTTTTTGATGATTTTTTCTATGGTTCCATCTTCCGTGCCAACCTGCTGCATCAGCAAGCGCGCCACACTTAAACTCGATTCCAGCGTTTCTGCTACCACATATTTTGCACCGAGATCGTAAAGAGCAGCCATATCTTCAGTATCTTTAGCGCGGACAATCACGGGGAGCAGTGGCCACTCCGCGCGAATGGATTTTAGAATGCTATGAGTAGCAGCGTGGTCATCAATGGCAATCACAGCGGCGATAACATTGTCGGAATGTAGCCGATGCCATAGTTCCAGTTTCTTCGCATCACCATAAATAACACGGAATCCGTTGCGTTTCAGCGAATGTACGCGCTCGGCATTCTGGTCAAACCCGATATAGGCAATCTGCTGTTCGGCCAGCGCATTCCCAAGCAGTTTTCCGACGCGACCAAAACCTGCAATAATCACCACGCGTTCGCCCAGTTGTGGAATATCCTGCTCTAACGCCGGTTTTTTAGAGAGATAGCCCGACATCTTGGCAGCCAGAGGCGCACATCTAAATAGCAGTGGCGTTACCATCATCGCAAACGCCGTCACCAGCAAAAAGAACTGCACATTATGTGCAGTCATGAGATTACCTGCCATTGCTACACCCAAAATGAGCAGCGCGAACTCGCCCGGTTGTGCCAGATACACCGACGCTTCGGCTGCCTGCCGGTGCGGCACTTTGAAACACAGGCAAAGCGGAAAGATAATCGCCGCTTTCAGTGTGAATATACCCACCACAGAGAGCGCAAGCAGGAACGGTTGACGCAGTATTTCCTCGACATTGATCATCATCCCAACGGAGAGAAAAAAGATACCAAGCAGCAGTCCCTTCAGCGGGCTGACGATGACTTCAACTTCATGTTTGAATTCTGTTTCGGCAATCAGCAAACCTGCCAGAAACGCGCCCAGTGCCAAGGAAAGCCCTGCCGCTTCGGTGATCGCAGCGCACGCTATCACCACGAATACAATAAATGCCGCGAGCCACTCCGCATTACGTGAGGCGCTTACAGATTGTAGCAATGGCGCAAGGATGCGCTTGCCGAGGAACATAATGGCAAGCACAGTGCACAGACCAATGCCCAAGGCAGACAGTAAGGTAATGCCAATGCTGTCCTCAGATGCACCGGTGAAGGATGCCGCCAGCACCAGAATCGGCACTACCGCCAGATCCTGCATCAGCAGAATGGAGAAGCACAAAATGCCGATGGGGCGGTTGCTTAAGTGGTGCTCTTCCAGCAGCTTCATGACGATGGCCGTGGAAGAAAGCGCAAAAGATGCACCCAGCAAAATGGCTGCTTCCAGCGCGTTATCAAACCAAGAGGCAATCAGGAAAATAGCCAGTGCCGTCACTACAATCTGCGCGGAGCCCAGACCAAAGATAAAGCGCCGAAGCTCCTTCAACCTCCCAAACGAAAGCTCCAGCCCAATCATGAACATCAGCGTGATGATGCCAAGCTCGCCAAGCGTCTGTACCGTGCTTAGGTCATCAATGGTGACAACTGAAAGCCACGGGTAGCTATCCGCCAGTGCTGCCAGACCGTAAGGACCAATGACCACACCGCACAAGAGATAGGCAAGCACTGGCGACACGTGAAGCCGTTGCAGTAGCGGCACAGCAATCCCCGCAATCCCGAAGAACAGCAGAATGTTCGAGAGTATCAGTGCCAAATGATGTGCAGCGGGTGCGGCATGTTCCATAAATTACCCCAGCCCCCAGAAATGCAGCACGGCCATGATGATGGTGCTTAATACACCTGCAACGACGACAATGCTGGCTATAGCGCATAGAATGCCGATGATCACAAACAGCCCGTCACGCTGCAAAA